>CAVVGF010000026.1:0-42230 GCA_963747705.1 uncultured Actinomycetes bacterium
AACTCGTCTACCACGGTTGTGCTCGTCATCGTCGCCTCCGCATGGGCCTCGTTGCAGCCATCATCTGGCGGGGGCTTGCAGTCACCTTGCAGTGACGGCGCTCAGCTGCGTCTTCACGCAGTGTAAGCGGGACTGAGGCGGCAACCTCGCGGGTGCCGGTTACTTCTCGTCGGACCCTTCCTGGTGTTCTCGCTTTTCCTCTTCGCGCATGGCTTCAAGCCTAGCCTTTCTTAATTCATCAAACTGGGCCCGGGCATTCCTCAGCTTGGCATAGCGGGCGGGAGCGGACCGTACTGTGATCGCTATGGAGCCAGTCATCGCTAATAGCAGGATCCCAAGAGGTTCCACCACTATTGGAACAGCTAGCGGAACCTGGTCATGTTCAGCCGCCAGGGACAGAAGTGCTGTCGCTAGTGCGGCCACTTGCAGGAGTATATTGGCTGTAACCAGTCTGTTAAGCCATCTGGCCGTTTTGTACGCCATGGTATTGACATCGGTTGTATCGGCAGGGCTGGCGAACGGGGTAGTAAATAATTTGTTCCGCAAGTCGGTCGTCTCAGCCTTAGAAATAACAGCCGCAAGTGCGATTACTGGAGCTGCTGCACCTACAGTTAGCCAAACATCTGCATGGTAGGACATGGCAGCAGTCTGCCAGGTCACATAGCATCATTGAAGGGCGCTGCTGCATTAAAGATCCCTATGCGGCGTCGGGGCGCTGTCCGAACCCCGGGCAGAAATGAACCCCGGCCTGATTGCTTTGCCTACCTGCTCGGCTCGTGGGTGATCGCCGCCCAGGCGGTGGCGCTGATCTCGATGGGGTCGGCCGGCAGCAGGCGTCGGCACCGTTCGGCCAGCGCGGCCCGGTGCTGCGGGGTTAGCGACGCCACGTAGGCCCCGGCTGGTCCTACGCCACGCGTGAATGGCTCCCACCACTGCTCGAAGCTGTCCTGGTGGACGCGGACGGTCAGCGTGCTAACCTGCGCCTCGCCCAGCCCGGCCTGCGCAACAGCCGGGCCAGATCGCCGTCGCGTACGCCGGGCAGGCTGGACTCGTCGTCCGCCGCTGGGTCCAGTTCGCGCACTGCGCGCCAGAACGTTAACAGCGGGCCACGGCCGCCCGCATGGTCCCATACCAAGCGCCGACGATCCCGTCCGGCCGGGTCACCCGGCCCATCTCCCGCAACCCTTGTAGCGGGTCTTTCATGAAATGCACGACGAGCTGCGCGAGCGCGGCGTTGAAGGTCTGATCGGCGAACGGCAGTTGCTCGGCCGCTGCCTGCTGGATGTCCACTCCCGGCAGCCGCTCCCGAGCGGCCGCGACGAACGGCGCCGACGGTTCGACTGCGCGCACTGCGCCGGGGCCAGTGCGCCGCACCAGCTCAGCCGTGAGCGCGCCCGGGCCGCAGCCCACATCCAGCACCCGCAGCCCGGCGCCGATCCCGGCCAGCTCCGCGAACTGCACCGCGAGCGGCTCCGAGTACTTCCCCATGAACCGCAGGTAGGCGTCCGCGCTGACGTTGAAGCTCACCCAGGCCAGCGTACTGGGCCCGGTTATCCTGGGCCTGTGCAGGTCGACGTCAGTCCGGATGCGGCCGGGTTCGTGGCCGCCCGTGGCGGGCGGCTGTGGGTATGGGCCGCCCACCCGCGGCGGTGCTGCGCCCAGGTACCGGCTTACATGCACGCGGCCACCACACCACCGGCTGGCCTGACCGGCTTTGCGCCCGTCCCGGCGCCCGGGCTGGAGCTATGGTTCCTGGCCCCGGCGGGGGCGCGGCCTGACGTGCTGGAAATCGCGCTGCACGGCCGGCGTCGGCCGCACGTCGAGGCTTACTGGGATGGCTGCCTGTACGCGCTGACCGGCTAGCTGATCGCCACGAATACCCCGCTCACGGGTTTCTGCCGCAGGCGGTGGTTAGCTCGAAGATGCTGAGCTTGCCCGCGCGGACCAGGGCGAGCTGGCGGCGGCTGACGTGCCACCAGGAATATGGGGTCTTGGCCGGCCTGAACTGGTAGATCAGCAGGCCGCAGCCCAGCGGGGCCGTTCCCCTGCCTATCCAGATGTCGTTGGCAACCGGCACTACCCTGGAATAGCGGGACTGCCGGGGAAATATCCAGGCCGTCACGCCCGGGCCGGTGATCTTCGCGGCGATCCCGTTCCTGGTGATGGCTGGCCCCATGAACGCCGCAGTGGCGTTTGTGTCCCCATCACTCCCGTCGCTGGTTTCACCGGTTCTCTGGTAGCCGCTGACCCGGATCTGGGATAGGGACCGCTCGGCCGCGGTCGGCGCGTACAGGCGGAGCACGGCCCCGACGGCGAAAACTACGGCGGCGGCACCGCCGATGACGGCGACCAGCCGGCCGCGACGACCCATGATCCCCTCGCTGCCCTATGCCTAGGCCTGATACAGCGTGCCGCCGCCCGGGCCCACCGGCACGCTGGGCCCCAGCGGCGAGATGAACGGCGGGACGGTGGGGCCCGGCTGCTGGTGCCAGCCTCCGCCGGAGCAAGTGTAGGCGCCAATGCCACAGATCAGGTTCCGGGCCAGGGCGTAGTCCGGGGCGATGCTATTGATGTAACCCGTGACCATCGGGCCGAACTTTCCGGCCGGAACGACATACATGTTGTAGTTCTGGACGCCCAGGTTATACACCCCTTCAATGACCTGGGTCGGGGTGTAACGCTGCTCGATCGGCAGCGAAGCGGAAGGTATCACGCTCTCGTCAAGGTACTTCAGGTAGTAGGCAGTCGTCTTGATGTCCAGGTCGGCGTTCCCAACCAGGTTAGCCCATTGAATGCCCCTGAACTGGGACGGGAACGCGTTCTTGACGATGTCGAACGTGGCTGACTTTATGTTCGTGAACCCGATCGACGCGCCACCGGGCCGCGGCCAGCAGTTAATAGGCGAGTTGTTGTGGCAGAACACCCCGATCTGGTTCAGGATCTCGTTGGGCAGCGCGCCAATAGTGGCTGACCGGCCTGAGCTTTCCTTCATGGCAATGGCGAGGACGAGCGCGGGATCCACCCCGGCCTGCGTGGCATAGTTCACCGCGGCGGTGATGAACGAATCGCTGGCCCAGCAATCCCCGGAACTGGTCCCGCAGGCGATGTTCGGCACCAGCTTCCCGAGCAGCGCCTGCTGCCAGTTGAGGTTCTCCGCGGCGTGCAAGGTGGTGATCTTGGCCCACGGGTTCAGCGAGGTGCTGCCGCCGTAGCCGCCGGGCACCAGGATGAACGTGCCGAGCGGGTCGGTGAGATCGAGCGGGTCGTTGGCACAGTACGGGTAGGGGTTTCCGATCTGGCTCGGCCGGGCCGCCGCGCTGACCGGATCACGGCTGGTGAACCGGCCGAGGATCGCGTCGTAGGTCCGCGCCCGCAGGTAGATCAGCGCGCCATCAGCCAGTTCGCCGCGGTAGCCGAACCGGGGCAGGTCACGGCGCTGGTCATCGTCGTCCGGGACGCCGAATGCGTCGTAGCCCTCGGCCTGAACCCAGCCTTCGGTCTCCTCGGTGCGGATGGCCGAGCCGAACACGTCGCGGTGGAAGGTGGCGGCGTCGTGCGCGCTGTGGTGATCGGGGCCGTGGGTGGAGCTGACGAAGGTCCGCCCGTAGCCGTAGCTGAAGTCGGCTGCGACCTCGTCGCGATGACCGCGCTCGGCATCGTCCAGATCGGTCGCGGCATGCTGGGCCAGGATCTGCGGGATCTGCTGCACGCCGCCCCAGAGGTAGCGGACTGAGGCGGCGTGCTCGTCCTCGTCCCGCTCGTTCGTCCGGCTGAGCACGAGCACGGTGACCAGCCCGTCGCCGTTGAACGTGGGCTGCGCCTTGTCGTGCATCCCGTGGTCAGTCCGGGTCACTGTGGCGGGCTGGCCGAACCCGTCGTACTCGATCACGGTGCGGCAGTCACCCTCCGCCCGCCCGGTCAGCCGACCGCACGTGTCGTAGCTGAACTCGGTGCGCCGGCCTTCGGTCTCGGTACCCAGCAACTGGTCGGCGTCGTCGCAGCGGTAGTGCGTCTCCGAGCTGCCGTCCTTGACCCGGACCCGGTTCCCGGCCGCGTCGTACTCGATGCGCAGCTCACGCGCGTCCGGTTCGGCGTGCCGCTCGGCGGGCCGTGGTCCGCACGGACGCTGCACGATCGAGACGAGCTGACCGGCCGGGTCGTAGCGGTAGTCGCGGACATGGTCCTGGTCGCGCAGGCTGGCGATGCGCCCGTCCGGGTCGTGGGTGAGCGACGTGGCCAGGACCTCGTGGTCGTCGCGGACCACCACGAGCCGGTGCAGCAAGCCGTCCCGGTAGTGGTAGCGGCGGCCGTGCCGGCCCGGCAACTGCTCGGTCAGCAGCCGGCCGTCGGCGTCCAGCGCGTAGGCGGCCGCCCCGGCCCTGGAGTCCGTCAGGCTGGTCAGCCGTCCGTTGCCGTCGTACCCGTAATCGACCACGAGCCCGCCCGGGTAGCTGAGCGACGTGCGCTGCCCAGCCGCGTCGTAGCCGGCCGTGGTCTCCGCGCCGTCCGGCTCGGTGACCGTGACCAGCCGCCCGGCCGCGTCATAGGAGTAGCGGGAGGTTCCGGTGGCGTCGGTCATGCTGGTCCGCTGGCCGAGGTCGTTATAGGTGTAGGAGACGGTGACCGCGTGGTCGGCCGTCTTCTTGACCAGCCGGCCGTCGGCGTCATAGGACAGCTGGATGGCATGGCCGGACGGGTCGGTGATCTCGGTGAGGTTGCCCGCGGCGTCGTAGCCGTAGGTGGTGGTCCGCCCGAGCGGGTCGGTGACCGTGGTCAGGCGGCGGGCCGCATCGTAGGCATAGCGGATGACGGCGCCCTTCGCGTCTTCGATGGAGCTGACGTTCCCGGCGTTGTCGTAGCGGTACTGGGTGACCGAGCCGTTGGCATCGATGATCTCGGTGAGCTGGCCCGCTTCGTCGTACCGGTAGCTGGTCACCGCCCCGCTCGGGCAGATCACCGCGGTCTTGTCGCCGCGCTTGTTGTACTCGTACCGGGTGATCCAGCCGCGCGCGTCGGTGGTTGAGATCAGCCGGCCGCGTCGTACACGCACCCGGCCTCCAGCCCGGCCGGTGTCACCATCGAGACTCTCCGGCCGTCGGCGTCATACGCGCACCGGGCCACGCCACCTTGCGGGTTGGTGACGGCGACGACGCCGCCCCGCTTGTCATGGGTGTAGCTGGTCTGCCGGCCCAGCGCGTCGGTGACCGTAGCCAGCTGGCCGCCTGCCGTCCAGGTCTGCTTCGTCACCGCGTGCAGCGGGTCGGTGCTGGAGATCGCGTTGCCGACCCGGTCATAGGCCGTCTGCCAGACCGAGCCGCCTGGTTCGGTCGCGGTGACGAGCCGGCCCACCGGGTCGTACTCGTACGTCGCGGTGCCGCCCGCGGGGAGAGTGACCGACACTGGGTTGCCCCGCGTGTCGTAGCTGGTGTGCATCGTTCCGGATGGGCCCTGCTCGGTGAGAATGCGCCCGTCGGGATCGTAGGTGTAGGCGTACACCGCGCCTACCGGGTCGGTCACGCTGGTCGCCCGGCCTAGGGCGTCATAAGCGCAGCGAGTGACGTTGCCGGCCGGGTCAGTGGCCGTGATCAGGTTCCCGTCCGCGTCGTAGGCGTAGGTGCTCATCCGGCCCAGCGGGTCGGTGATGCTGGTGATGTGCCCGGCGGCGTCGCGCTGGTAACTGGTGCTCGCTCCGGCCGGGTCGGTCTGCCCGGTCAGGAACCCGTTCGCCGAGTAGCGGTACGCCGTCACGGCGCCGGCCGCATCGGTGGCGGTGACGAGCCGCCCGGCGCCATCGTGTGTGTACGTGGCGGTGTCGCCGGACGGGAGCGTGATCTGGGTGCGGTTCCCGGCATCGTCGTACCCGAAGCTGGTTACCTGGCCGAGCGGGTCCGTGACCGAGGCCAGGTTGCCGGCCGCGTCATAGCTGTAGCCGGAGATGTTGCCATCGGCATCAGTCTGCGCGGTGATCAGGCCGTTCGCCTGGCTGAACAGGGTGACGCCGCCGTTCGCGTCGGCGATCCGGGCGGGAACGGAGCTCGTCCCGGCATAGCTGAGGGTCGTGGTCGCGCCGGCGGGGTCAGTCGCACTGATCAGCCGGTCGGCGGAGTCGTAGACCAGGGTGCTGGTGGTGCCGTCGAGCGTGCTGGTGAGCACGTTTCCCCGGCTGTCGTACGTCCAGGCCCGCTGGACGCCGCCCGGCGTAGTGGCCTGGGTCAGCTGGCCGTCCGCGTCGTAGCCGAACGTGGCGGACTTGCCTGCCGCGTCGGTCAGCTGGGTTAACCGGCCGTTAGCATCGGCCTGGAACGTGCCCCGGGCGGCCGACGGGGTAGCGGTGACCGTGGTCAGCGCGGTGCCGGTGTCGTAGCTGAGATCCACTCCTCCACCGGCCGGGAAGTCCTGATGCGACACGAGCCCGGATGCATAGCCGTTGGCCACCGCGAGCTCCCCATCAGGGGTGGTGACCCGGCTGATCAGACCGTCCTGGCTGGCATAGGTCGTGACGCCGCCGCCGGGAACCGTGACGGTAGCCAGCGTTCCGTCACTCGGGTAGCCATATGACACCGTCCGCCCGTCGCTGGCCTGCACCTCCGTGAGCAGGCCCGCGTCGTTGTAGGACAGGCTGAGCGACACGCCGAACGAGTGGGCCGCGTGTAACAGCCGCCCGGCCGAATCGTAGTCCAGGGTCACGGTCTGGCCTTCCCGGGCCCGGCTGGCCAGCCGCCCGGCCGGGTCGAACGACCAGACTTCCCCGCAGTTGAACGTCAGCGTGAAGGCACCGCTGGAGCTGCGGGCCAGGTCGGCAGTCAGATCCTGGGGACGGGTGAACCCGCCGCCCGGGGCCGGAGTGAAGGTGAGCACCCGGCCGTCTTCGTCGTGGAAGGCCACCGTGCCCTGCGCGCCGGTCACCAGCTGGGCGCTGAACGCCGTCGTCCAGCCGCGGCCCAGCACACCCTCGGCATCGCTCCGGGAGTTGTAGGCACGCGTCCAGTCGAGCAGGCCGAGCAGCCCGGGCGAAAAGGCCAGGTCCGTATCCATTTCCGTGTAGTTGCCAATTGCCGTGCTGACACCCACACCGGCGAAGCCATAACCAGGATGACGGCCGAAAAGCTCCTGGATAGGACGGGTGACGAAATCTGCTGCCGATAAGCTCACGTGAACTCCCCGTGCGACCGCAGGCCCGGTGCCCCCGCGCCGGCCTGCTGGGTTGGCCTTTTGATGCCACGGTATCCGGTACGGCTCGTCTTTAATTCCACGTATTAGCAAAAATCATGAAAAAGGAATCAGCGCGGAGATCCAGCGGCTCAGCTGGGTGACGGGCACCAGAGCAAGGGCGGCATGAGCGGTCCAATCGCACCAAACTCAACATCAACAACGGCAGTGAGATCAGGCGCCGGGCGGCAGGTAGCCCTGGCTGATCAGCCGCTGAGCCCCGGCGGCGTAGCGTTCCGGGTCGTCCGGGGCCACCGTGGCCAGCCCGTCCACGTACCGGTTGAACATGCAGAACACCGCCGCGATCAGCACCGTGTCGTGGATCTCCAGCTCGGTCGCGCCTTCGGCGCGCGCCGCGGCCACGTCGTCCGCAGTTACGGCCAGCCCGCTCCGCTGCACCGCAGCCGCGATCCGCAGCAGCGCCCGCAGCTTGGCCGGCAGCGGTGCGCTGGCCGGGTCCGCCCGGACCTGCTCGACCATGGCCATGCCGCCCGGCAGCTGGGCGGCGGCGCAGGCCGAATGCGAGCCGGAGCAGTACCGGCAGTCGTTCAGCCCGGACACGTAGGCCGCGATCAGCTCCCGCTCGCCGCGGAGCAGCGTGCTGGGCCCGCGCAGCAGCACCTCGGCTAGCTCGCTCAGCGGCCGGCCGGTCTCTGGCCGGAACAGCAGTAAGCCACGGATCCCCGGTTCGCTGGAGTTCAGGGTGATGTGCGGCATGAACGCTCCAATCGAGATGGCGGCTACCGGCCGCTGAACCGGGACAGGTAACTCCATGTTGGCCGGAACCCGTAGCGCTCGTAGAGCCGGATCGCGGCGGTGTTGCCGGGCAGCACGCCGAGCACCAGGTCGTGCACGCCGGCCGCGGCCAGCTGGCTGATCAGCTCATCGAGCAGCCGGCTGCCGATGCCCTGGCCGCGGCAGGCGGGCAGCACGCCCAGCGACTCGATCTCGCCGATCTGCGCCCCGGTCTGCCAGGTGTCCGCGGTCCACGTCTCGGCGGCCGGCATGACGTGCGCCAGGCCATAGCCGGCCAGGCCGCCGTCCACGCTGGCCAGCAGCAGGATCGTGCCCGGCTGGCCGAGCAGCTCACGGTACAGCTGGCTGCGGGCCGCCCAGGTCTGCGTGTCGTCCACGTAGGGGGCCAGTTCGGGCATGGACTGCGCGTGCTGGTGGTGCACGCTGACCCACAGTGGCTCCAGCGCGGGCAGGTCAGCCAGCGAGCCTGGGCGGAGTTCCACGGGGCCGGTCATCCAGGCATCGTCGCACAGCACCGCCGCACCGCCGCGAACCGCCTGCCCGGCCGGTTATGCCCGGATATTCGCTGGCTGCGCCGCCGCCGGCGTGCCACTGTGGCGGGTGGGGAGTGGCCCTCCGGGAACCGGGGAGCTGGGGAAGCATGAACGAGGAACTCCGCACCGAACTGCTGGCACGAGCCGAGCGGGACCAGACCGCCCGGAAGTCACTGCCGCCCGCGCTGCGGGACGAACGATGGGAGCAGGTCATCGCGCCAGTCAACCGGGCCAACACGGCCCGGATGCGGGAGATCGTGGCCAATGCGGCTGGCCCGGGTCCGCGCTGGCCGGGACGGATGGCGCGCATGCCGCCTGGCTGCTCGTCCAGCACGCGCCCGCCGAGTTCCAGGAGGAGTGCCTGCCGCTGCTCGAAGACGCAGCCGCCCGCGGCGACGCGGCGCCGCGGGACCTGGCCTATCTGACCGACCGGGTGCTGATGCACCGTGGCGAACCGCAGGTCTACGGCACCCAGTACCTGATCATGAACGGCCAGCTGAGCCTGTGGAAGGTGCGCGATCCGGACCGGCTGGACGAGCGGCGGGCCGCGCTCGGCCTGCCGTCCGAGGCGGAGAACCGGGCCCGGCTGCTGGCCGCCGAGCAGCTGACCGGATGAGCCCCGAGCTGAGCGCCGCCTACGCCGACACCCGGCTGACCGCGCTGTACGACGCGCTGAACCCGCCGGGCGACGACACCGCGTTCTACCTCAGCCTGCCCGGCCAGCCGCCTCAGGAAATTCTCGACGTGGGCTGCGGCACCGGCCTGCTGGCCT
Source organism: uncultured Actinomycetes bacterium (assembly GCA_963747705.1). GTDB lineage: Bacteria > Actinomycetota > Actinomycetes > Streptosporangiales > Streptosporangiaceae > RYN-230. Next base: position 9,271 of record CAVVGF010000026.1, read on the forward strand.
GCGCGCTCGCCGCCCGGGGTCACCGGGTGACCGGCGCGGACCCGGCGGCCGCCATGCTGGCGGTGGCCCGCGGCAGGCCCGGCGGCGAACAGGTGCACTGGATCGAGACGGACGCCGCGGGCCTGTCCGAGCCCACCCGCTTCGACCTGATCATCATGACCGGCCACGTGTTCCAGTTGCTGCTCAGCGACGGCGACGTCCGCGCCGCCCTCGGCAATCTGCGGCGGCACCTGGCCCCGGGCGGCCGGATCGCGTTCGAGACCAGGAACCCGGGCGCCCGGGAGTGGCAGTACTGGTCGCCACGTGAGACCCGGCAGCGGGTGGACACCGCGGCCGGCCCGGCCGACGTCCATTACGACATCAGCGAGGTCACCGGCGAACTCGTCACGTACGAGATGTGTATCCGGTTCCCGGGCGGCGAGCAGGCCGTCGTCCCCGACACGCTGCGTTTCATGGGCCAGGCCGAACTGGCCGGGTTCCTGTCCGGCGCCGGCCTGACCGGCATTTCCTGGTATGGCGACTGGGACCGCTCACCGGTCGGCCCGGACAGCCCCGAGATCATCGTGATCGCCTGCTAGCCCTCGGCCCGGCCGGGGTGGACCATGGGGGAGCGCGGATCCGCGCCAGCATGGCGCGGGACCGCCGCGGGCTGGGAGGAATTCGCCATGATCGAGCCTTACCAGGCCCTGGGCCTGGTGCCCACCATGCGCGGCATCCGCCGCCGCGCGGAGATCGCCACCAACCTGGAGCACCTGTCGCACCTCATCAAGGCCGCCTCCTGGCTGTCCAGCCTGGACCTGCCGGTGCGCCTCATCGCCATTCCGGAAGGCGCGCTGCAAGGCTTCAACGACGAGGTCCTCGACCTGGACCACGAGGAATTCGCGCGGGAATGCGCGATCGACATTCCCGGCCCGGAAACGGATTACCTCGGCGGGCTGGCCCGGCAGTGGAACGCGTTCATCATGGGCCAGGCCAAGGCCCGCCACCCGGAATTCCCCGGCCGGTTCTTCAACGTCGGCTTCATCCTCAACCCGGAAGGCGAAGTCATCCTGCGGCACCACAAGGTCGTGCCGCTGCTGCCGGTCGAGCACTCGGTCACCCCGCACAACGTCTGGGACCGCTGGGTCGAGCTGTACGGCCGCAACCTCGACGCGTTCTATCCGGTCGCCGACACCGAGATCGGCCGGCTGGGCTTCCTGATGGCCAACGAGGGCTCCTATCCGGAGAACGCACGCGGCCTGGCCATGAACGGGGCTGAGGTCGTCTACCGCGGCCCGTACCCGCACCCGCACGTAGGCAACGGCCTGTTCGAGATCCAGAACCGGGCCCGTGCCCTGGACAACAATATGTATCTGATCGCCTGCAACGTAGGGACATATTTTCTTAACGCCGATTCCGACGTACCGATTGATACGTTCGGCGGGGGGTCTGCGGTGATCGACTACCGCGGGCAGATCGTCGGCCGGCACGACTACAGCGGCGGCTCGTCCTGGGTGGCGGGGACGATCGACGTGGAGGCGCTGCGCCGGTTCCGGGCCAGCGCGCAGTGGGACAACTGGGTCAAGGACCTGACCACCGAGCAGTACCAGATCATCTACGAGGAGCCGGTCTACCCGAAGAACCTGTACCTGGACCGCGCGCCATACCAGCACGCCGAGTACCGGCGTGAAGTGATCGACCAGCAGATCGAGCTGATGCACAAGCGGGACATCTGGCGCCGCCCATCCGGCGGCGAACTTAACGACTGAACACGATATGCCCTTCGGCGTGGCTGATGGCCAGGCCGATGGCGATGTAGTGCACCGTGCAGGCAGCGGCGCAGCGGACGTCGATGGTCCGCGCGCTGCCCTCGGTGGCGACCAGCAGGTCGCCGGGCCGGACGCCGGCTTTGCTCAGCTCCGACCCGGGCAGCCGCAGGATGCTGTTCGTCCCCGGGTGCTTGTTGCCCCGGGAGAACCGGTCGGCCAGGTAGGCCGAGCCGTCCGGGCCGAACCCCGGCGGTACGAACCCGGTGCTCTCCACGCCGATGTCCCCGCCATGTGGCAGCCGGGACTGGACCAGCGTCCGGACCGCGCCGTCGGGCGCGATGGCGTACACCCGGCCGGTGGACTCGTCCGGCCCGATCAGATCGCCGCCGTACCGGCCGAACGAAGCCGGGGCGACCGACATGCCGCCCTCCATGTGCGGGGCATGCGCGGTGATGGTGCGGACGCCCTTGGCGCAGTTGATGGCCAGTACCGTCGTCCCGGTGCCGTTCCGCGCCGTGACCAGCAGCGCGTGCCCGAACCGCCCGATCGTGTCGGCGGTAATGCCGTCGGGGGTGAGCGCGCCGGGCAGGCTGACGAACCGGCGGGCCCGGCCGTCGGCGCCGATCATGATGACACCGGGTGGCCGGTCCGGCTGGATGGCGAACACGGCGCCGCCCGGGAACGAGCACCGGGTTCCCGCGACCTGGCCAGAGGCGGGCCGGGCGATGTACGGCTCCGGCCCGATCGCGGTGCGGTAGCCGCCCGGGCCCTGGGCGAACGGCCGCAGCGTGCCCGCCCGGCTCAGGATGAACAGCCGGCCCGCGGCCGCCACGGTGAACGAGCCGTCGCTGGCGGCCCGGCCAGGTCCACCACCCCGGGCAGATGCCGGAACCTGACCCAGTGCGCGGCCGGTGCAGCAAGCCCACCCGGACCGCCCGTGGTTCCGGCCGTAGAGCACGCCGCCAGCGTCAGGCCCAGCCCCAGGCTGAGCCACGCGGCCCGGGACTGGCGGCGGGTCACCGTCACATCTCCAGGATGACGGTGACCGGGCCGTCGTTAATCAGGCTGACCATCATGTGCGCGCCGAACACGCCGGTCTGCACCCGGGCGCCCAGTTCGCGCAGCGCCGCGGCCACCTCGTCCACCAGCGGTTCCGCGACCGGCCCGGGCGCGGCCGCCTGCCACGTTGGCCGGCGGCCCTTGCGGGTGTCCGCGTACAGCGTGAACTGGCTGATCACCAGCAGCGGCGCGTTCACGTCGGAGCAGGACTTCTCGCCGTCCAGGATGCGCAGCCCCCACAGCTTGGCCGCCAGCTTCGCCGCCTGGGCCGGTGTGTCGTCGTGTGTCACCCCGACCAGGACCATCAGCCCGGGCTCACCGATAGCCCCGGCGACATGCCCGTCCACCGACACGCTGGCCTGGCTCACTCGTTGCACCACAGCTCTCACCCGAGCACTCTAGGTCCCATGCTGGAGTCGAGTGAGGTCATCGCGTTCGCGGGCGCGGCCGACCTGGACCGGGCCCGGGCGTTCTACGAGGGGACGCTGGGCCTCACCGTGACCGAGCAGAATGACTTCGCCTGCGTGCTGGACGCGCACGGCACCATGCTCCGGGTGACCGCGGTACCCAAGGTGTCCACCCCCGGGTACACCGTGCTCGGCTGGCGGGTGGCCGACATCACCGCGACCGTCCGTGAGCTGGCCGCCCGGGGCGTCGAGATCCACCACTACGACGGCATGAACCAGGACGGCGACGGGATCTGGACCACCCCAGGCGGCGACCGGGTGGCCTGGTTCGCCGACCCGGACGGCAACGTCCTGTCCCTCACCCAGTTCCGCTGACAGGCAGGAGGCCAGCCGTCACGCTGACCGGCCCGCAGGATCCGCGCGACGCCACCGCACGATCTATGGCTGGAGTACTAAGCGGCACTATGGTGAAGGCATGTGCTGCTGCTGCGCTGCCATGACTATCCGAACCGCCGCTTAGCGGCGGTACCGAGGCCGCCGTAATCGCGGCCTCATCGCCTGCCCCTGCCGGGGCAGTGCCAGGACGTACCGCCCGATCAGTGTCCGGCCGGCAGTCACTCGCGTATTCGCGTGCTGCCGGGCCATCCTGCCTGATCAGGGGAGTCATGTCTTCCTCGCAGCGTAACCCGCGTGCCGCCACCCTGGTCCTGATGGTCGGGCTCCCCGGAGCCGGGAAAACTACGCGGGCCAAGGAACTGGCCGCAACGCACCAAGCGCTGCGGCTGACCCCGGATCAATGGATGATCCCGCTGTTCGGCGATTCGATGGCCGACGGTAAGCGCTGGGTGCTCGAAGGCCGGCTCATCTCGGTCGCCCTTCAGGCGCTGCGGCTGGGGACCAGCGTCGTGCTCGACTACGGGCTCTCGGGCCGCGATGAACGGTCGGCACTGCGCTGGCTGGCCCGGTCGGCCGGGGCCGCGTGCCAGGTGGTCTACCTGCCCGTGGACAAAAACGTCCAGCTCGCCCGCATCGCGCGCCGCCAGGAAGCGGCACCACACCAGACATTCCCCATGACCGAGGCCGACGTGGACGGGTGGCGGCAGCAATTCCAGGTGCCAGACGCCGCCGAACTCGACGGCGGTGAGATACCCGCCCCGCCAGCCGGGTGGCCGGGCTGGCCAGAGTGGGCAGTAGACCACTGGCCCTCATGCACCGACAGCTAAGGTGGTAACTCGACGGCGAGGAGTCTGGCGTGGCAGAGCTGCGGTTAGAGGGCGGCGAACTGGTGCTTCACCTATCGGGTGCGGAGAAGGCCGAGGCAGTCCACGGCGACCTTCGTGTCCCGCTGTCGGCGATTCGCGGTGTCGAGGTGCTCGACGACGCCCACAGCTGGACCGGGATCGGGGCCGGGTTCAAGGTCGGGATGCGCGTCCCTGGCGTCGCCACTGTGGCCACTGTCCACGGCCATGGCGAGAAGGTGTTCGTCGCAGTCCACGGCGACACGCCCCGCGGCGTGCGGGTGCGCTTGGCGGGTGCCCGCTGGGATGAGTGGATCGTCGGCTGCGCAGATCCCGAAGCCGTCGCCGCCACCCTGGCGCCAGCGAGCTGAGCCGTCGCTGCAGTGAAGTAGAGAATTGTGGTACCCCGGCGGGTCAGGCCGGTGATCCCCGGCCATCGGACGCTTCATCGCGAAGCCACCGGTCGAACCATGCACGCGTGCGCCGGAGCAGGTCGAGCTGGTGATTGCGCTCCGCGAACCCGTGTCCCTCACGCGGGTAGATGACGAGTTCGTGCTCGGCCCCGTACCAGCTGAGCGCACGGTGGAAGTAGATCGCCTGGCTGACCGGCACGTTGGTGTCGTCCTCGCCGTGCACGATCAGCACCGGGGTGCGGATCTTCGACGCAAACGAGATTGGGCTGACTTGGTCGTGGGGGTGCGGGCCGGTGCCCTCCCAGCCGCAACTGCCGCTGAGCTCAGCTTCTAGGGTTCCCCCTTCGCCGGTCGCGACGAGCATCCCCCAGTCACTGATCCCGGCGGCCATCATGGCGGCCTTGAACCGGTCGGTCTGCCCGATCGCCCAGGCGGCCATGAACCCGCCATGGCTGGCACCGCCGATTCCAAGCCGGTCCGGGTCCGCGACCCCCTCGGCAATCAGCAGGTCGATCCCGCTGATGATGTCGCTCCATTCGCTGCCGCCGACCGAGCGCGCGACCGTCGCCGCGAAATCACGGCCATGACCCACCCCGCCCCGCGGGTTAGGCAGGAACACGGCGTATCCCGCGGTCGCGAGCCACTGTCCCGTAGGATGCGGGGCGAGCATGAACTGGTCGGCATACCGGGCATCAGGGCCGCCGTGCACCAATGTGATGAGCGGGAACGGGCCGTCCGCGCGGTTGCGGCCGGGCGGCAATACGAGCAGGCCGTCGAGGCCGAGGCCGTCCGATGCCCGATAGGACAGGCGTTCTTGACCTCCCCATCTGATCGCGCGCAGGGCAGGCCGGGTGTCACTGAGCCGGATGAGCTGGCCTCCGGGCGGTCCGGCATGGACGTTCACCGGCTCATAGGAGGTGCTGGCCAGCGCCGCGATCACCTCGCCGGAACGACACGCGGTGAGCGAGCCGGCCAGGCCGTCCAGGGCGGACACGCACCCGAACCGCAGCAGGTCAGGGTCGAGCCGGAAGATCGCGGTGTCGAGCCCGTCCGCGAACAAGGCCAGCGGCGGGCCGTCCGCGACCTGCGCCAGCTCCATCGGGCAGACGGCCATGCCCGCGGTCAGGTCACGATGCACAGCGGCAGCCGCGGAGACGGCGACATCGTAGACGGCGTCGCCGCCGTACGGTTCTGGCATTGCCAGGTAGGCCAGGTGCCAGCAGCCGCCGGCCTGCCACCAGACCGGCGACCGCGCCTCGGTCCCGATCCGGCCCAGATCACGGGCCGTCCCTGTCTCCAGATCGACCACATGCAACTCGCTGGTGGTCACGCCCGGATCCTTCTCCGGGCCCGCCCAGCTGATCGCCGCCAGCGCGCCCCCGTCCGGCCGCGCCGCCAGTTCCACGACGTGGCGGTGGCCGAGGCCGTCCACCGTACGCAGCTCGCCTGTGGCTAGGTCAAGCACCCGCAGCCTGCCGCAGCGCAGCTGCTGTCCCCAGACGAACGCGTCGTCGCGCTCGGCGCGCCTGCGCTTGTCCTCCTCGGTCGGCTCGTCCGTGGCCACCACGGCGACCAGCCGCCCATCCGCAAGCGGCCAGGCATCAGAGATCTCGCCGCGCCAGTCCGTCAGGACCTCGGCCTCCCCGCCACCGACCCGTACCCGGTACAGCTGACGGGAGCCGGTGCGATCTGACAAGAAAAACACCGACGCCGAATCCGGCGCCCAGCGCGGATCAGAATCTGCCGCCATACCCGCGGTCAGCTTCCACGGCGGTGAGCTGCCGTCAGCAGCGGCCACCCAGAGCGCGCACATACAACGCTCTCCCGCGCGGCCGACCGGAGCGACGACATACGCAACCCAGCACCCATCAGGCGAGATCACCGGCTGCGACGGCACGGCCCCGTCCACCACCAGCTCCGCGGTTAGCTCCGGTGCGTCTCCACTCATGCAACGCGCCTTTCCGGCGAACATCTGCACATTCAGTAGCAGAGAGCCTGCCACAGCGGCCTTTAGCTGGTGGAGGCGTCCTCCTCGCAGGTTAGGCTGCGCCAGGCGCCCGCCCGGTACGGGCGCGCCGCCTGTTCGCAGACCCGACGGGACCACCGTGGGGGTGGCACGTGCGCGGCAGGCCACCCGTGGGTACTGGTTACGCCGGGGCGCAGACGGCGGTTTGCGGCGGGCGGTCGCGGGAGGCGGGCGGGTCATGGTGGTGGGGGGAAGGCCGAGGCAGCGGCTGACCCTGACGGTGGCGTGCGCGGCTCAGGTCATGATGGTGCTCGATGTCCTGATCGTGAGCGTGGCCCTGCCGTCTATGCAGCACGAGCTCCACCTCTCGCCTGCGGGTCTGGAGTGGGTGGTCAGTGCCTATGCCCTGGCGCTGGCCGCGCTGATCCCGTTCGGGGGCGCACTGGGGGATCACTTCGGGCGCAAGCGAGTTTTCCTGGCCGGTGTCGTCGTTTTCACGCTGGCCTCGGCCGGCTGTGCTCTTTCGGTTTCGGGCGGCATGCTGATCGGCTTCCGGGTGGTCCAGGGAATTGGCGGCGCCGTTATGTCGTCCCTGACCCTTTCGCTGATCTCCGAGGCCTATCCGCCGGAGGCAAGGGCGGGCCCGATCGGGCTCTGGGCTGCGGTGAGCGGCCTGGCGGTGGCGGGCGGCAGCGTGCTCGGCGGGCTGCTTCTCAGCGTCTTCCCCTGGTCATCGATCTTCTGGGTCAACGTCCCGATCGGGGTGTTGACCGTGGTCATCTCGGTGGTGGCGGTCGCGGAGTCCCGCGAGCCGGTGCCTCGTCCTTTCGACCGCGTGGGTGTCGGGCTGAGTACGTCCGGTCTTCTCCTGCTGACCTTTGGGTTCGTCGATTCCGCGGACGCCACGTGGGGTTCACCCGTGGTGGGTGCCTGCGTCGCCGCCGGGGTGGCGGTCCTGGCTGCCTTCTGGGTGTGGGAGCACAAGGCCGCGTCTCCGATGGTCCCCCCGTCGTTGCTGCGGACCCCGAGTTTTGGCCGGGCGTCGCCGTATACCTGCTGGCCTACCTGGCGTTCTCGGGATTCATCTACTACGTCACGCTATTTTTCCAGAATATCGAGGGATGGTCTCCGCTGCACACCGGCCTATCCTGGCTCTTCTTCTGTATTCCGTATTTTCTCGTGGCCCAGATGTGGAAATGGCTGCGGCGGTGGCTGCCGGTGGCCTCGGCCGTCGGGTGGGGCTGCCTCATCGCCGCCGTGGGCGTGTTCGGCATGAGCCGGCTGACGACGGCGACGCCGTTTGCCTGGCCGGCCACCTGCTATGTCCTGGTGGGGGTGGGCTTCGCCCTGATGGTCCCGGCGGGCTCGACAGCGGCCATGGCCGAGGTTCCCGAGGGATCGTCGGGGATCGGGTCAGGCCTGTTCAATGCCTGCCGCCAGATCGGCACCGCGATGGGACTGGCCATCCTGGGCTCCATCGGCGCCAGCGTGATCCTGGCCGACTGGCACCGGCAGTCCGGGTCTTTCCCGCGAGCCGAGCGGCAAAGCGCGGCGCAGGCCGGCGGCGACGTGGCGGGCGGCCAGGTTCACGCGGTCGCCGCATCGGTGGGCCGGTTTGCCCTGGACCCAGCGGCGTCCGCCTTCCACCGTGGTTTCGGGCTTGCCCTCGTGCTGGCCAGCGCCATCCTGGCCGCGGCCGGTCTGGTGGGCTTCCTGGGCCTACGGCACGTCCCCAGCCCCACGCCCAGGCAGCGCCAGCCGACCGATGCGCGGACGGGCCGGTTAACCGGGGTGCTTCGGCTGCACGCGTTCCATGACCCAGATCTGCAGCCGGCCGGATTCTGCCGGGGCATCGGGCGGCACGCTCGTCAACCCGGTCCAGCCGGTAGCCCAGCCGGCGTGGGATGGCCGCGCTGATGGTGTTGGCCTCGTCGGTGTGCACCTCAACCCGGGTGATATCGGGGAGGGCCAGTGCGGCCTGGGTCAGCGCCCCCGCGCACGCGGTGGCATAGCCGCGCCCGGTGAAGCCGGCGTGCATCCAGTAGCCGATCTCGAGAGCGCCCGGGCCGATCCGCCGATGCAGCCCGAAGGAGCCGATCACCGGCCCCGATGGTTCAGCACGCAGCGCGTAAATGTACTCGGAGCCATCGTCCCAGCTGTGCTCGGCCTCGCGGCAGCGCGCACGCTGCGCCTGTGCGTCAGCGGCTGCCCTGGTAGCCCAGGGCATCCACGGCCGCAGATGATCCAGGCTGGCCCCGGCCGCTTGGGCTATCGGGGCGCCGTCAGACTCTTTGATCCGGGACAGCAGGCCACCCGGTACGTCGAGCGACTCAGGAGGGGCTTCGGGCATCTTGGTATTAGATGCAACCGGGCCAACGTGCGGCAAGTTAATTGCGTCTCGGCAGTGGCGGGTGATGTCAGGAAGCGGTAAGCGCGTTAGCGTCATCCGCAGCGCGGCCACTGTCTGGTCCACACGCGGAGGGGCATCTCCATGACCGAAGGCGCACAGCAGTCAACCAGGGACAAGACCGCTATCCGCCCGTTTGAGGTTGGCTTCCCCGAGGCGGATCTCGCCGAGCTGCGCAGGCGGGTCAACACGACCAGGTGGCCCGAGCGCGAGACGGTCGCCGACGACTCGCAGGGCGTGCGGCTCGCGATGATCCAGGACCTGGTGCGCTACTGGGGGACCGGCTACGACTGGGGCAAGTGCGAGGCGAAGCTGAACGCCCTGCCGAACTTCGTGACCGAGATCGACGGGCTGGACATTCACTTCATTCACGTCCGCTCCCAGCATCAGGGCGCGCTGCCGATGATCGTCACACACGGGTGGCCCGGCTCGATCATCGAGCAGCTGAAGATCATCGAGCCGCTCACCAATCCCACCGCGCACGGCGCCAGCGCGGCGGACGCATTCGATCTAGTGATTCCCTCGCTGCCGGGTCACGGATTCTCCGCCAAGCCAGCCAGCACCGGGTGGGATCCCACCCGGATCGCCCGGGCCTGGGTCGTGCTGATGAAGCGCCTCGGGTACACCCGGTTCGTCGCACAGGGCGGCGACTGGGGCGCGGCCGTCACCCAGACGATGGGCATCCAGGCGGCACCCGAGCTGGCCGGCATCCACTCCAACATGCCCGGGACCGCCCCGGCCGCCATCGACAAGGCGGTACAGCGCGGTGACCCGCCGCCAGCGGACCTGTCCGACGAGGAACGGCGCGCATACGAGCAGCTGAGCACGTTCTACGCCAAGCACGTGGCCTACGCCCTGATCATGAGCACACGCCCGCAGACCCTGTACGGACTGGCCGACTCACCCGCCGACCTGGCGGCGTTCATGCTTGACCACGGCGACGGCACCGGCCAGCCCGGGCTGGTGGAACAGGCCCTGCAGGGAACCCTGGACACCGCCCTGACCCGGGACGACATCCTGGACAACATCACGCTGTACTGGCTCACCAACACCGGGGTATCCTCGGCCCGCCTGTACTGGGAGAACAAGGCGGACTTCTTCGACGCCAAGCCCATCACGATCCCGTTTGCCATCAGCGTCTTCCCCGACGAGCTCTATCAAGCCCCGCGCAGCTGGGCCGAGCGCGCGTACCCCCGCAACCTCATCCATTACAACCGGCTCGACCGGGGCGGTCACTTCGCGGCATGGGAACAGCCCGACCTGTTCGCCGCCGAGATGCGGGCCTCCTTCCGCTCCCTGCGCTAGGCGGCGGCAGCAGCTCGTTCAGGCGGCGTAGGTGCGCAGGACGCGGAGGGCGGCGCCGCCGTGCGGGCCGCGCACGGCCAGGCCGGAATCCTCCGGTGCGAGCCGCTGCGCGGCCACCCGGCAGAACGAGCCGGCCGGGCCGGTGATCGCGGAGTCGGCGGTCTCCGGGCCGAACCGCCAGACCCCGGCTCCGTCCGGGGCGGTCAGCTCGCAGAACACGTCGTATGGCCCGCCGCCGCTGCGCGACAGCGCGTAGGGCAGCGTGCGGTGGGCCAGCCAGGCGACGTTCCGCAGCCGGGCGGTGTCCGGGAAGGCGATGTGCAGCGGGCCGGTGATGTCCAGGCCGTGGGCCCAGGCCTCGGCCAGCCGGGTGGTGGCCAGCGTGGCTGGCTTCATCGGTGTTTCGACCCAGGCCATCGGCTGCTTCGGGTCGGCCGCGCGCAGCGCGGCCAGGGCGGCGGCCCGGGCCTGCCGCCAGCGCTGGAAGACCTCGGCCGGTGCGGCCCGCTCGGCCTGGACGAGCCGGTTCATGGCCTCGTCCACGCCGGCGCCGGCGCCCGTGGTGGCGCGGGCGTCCAGGCCGGCCCGCAGATCAGCGCCGGCCGCGCTGGCTACCACGGCCTCGTCGCTCTGGGCCAGGTGCAGCACGACGTCGGCGACCGACCATCCGGCCGCGGCCGACGGCGTAGCCCACTGCGCGTCATCCAGGCCAGCCAGGATGCCGTCCAGCCGGTCCTGCTCGGCCGCCAAGTCCTCGAAGATGGCCATGGCAGCGACTATGCCACAGCCGCTGCGTCTACACCACAGACCCAGCCCGGCGCTGCTCGATGGCGTCGGCCACCAGGGCCAGGAAGCGGTACCCGGCGTGCACGAACCGGGTGTACGGGGCGATGGCGAAGCAGACCACGATCGTGGCCAGATGGATGATCAGGATCAGGCCGAACGCGGGCGTGGCCCGCAGCAGCAGGGTGAGCAGCCCGGTCAGCGCGAGCAGCCCGAGGCCGAACAGCAACCCGTAGTCCGCCACACCCTGTCCAATAACCTCCTGTCCAATAACCTCCTGCTCGACTACCCCGGCGGCCCGGGCCGGCCCGCCGCGCCGTCGCAGCGCGATCAGCCCGGCGCAGCCGGCCAGCATGCTGAGCCCGCCGGCCGTGCCCAGGATGACCGGGGCCGACAGCAGCGGGTAGGGCGGCGGGCTGCCCAGCACGTCCTGCAGGAACGCGGCCGACCCGGTGGCCGCGAAGCACGCCGCGAAGCCCCAGGCCACCGCGCCATGCAGCCGGCGCCGGGCGGGCGACGGGTCGTCGCCCGCCGCATAGCATTCTTCGCCGCCGCCGCGCATGTTGCGCAGCCGGGCCGCGGCGGCCAGCGCGGTGCCCAGCGCAGCGCCAGTACAGCGCCAGGCCGCGCAGCGGGCCATGCACGTCCCGCCAGTACAGGGCGAACCCGCGCACCATGACCGCCACGCTCCACGCGGTTGGCAGCAGGACGATGACCAGCAGCGCCGGGTACGGGATGACCTGGTACGGGCGGCCGTGCCGCCAGAGCGCACCGAGCCCTTCTGTTGCCCCGACCAGCACCAGCAGGGCCAGCCCGACCAGCACCGCGGCCGCCGCCCGGGCCGGCCAGCCGCGCGACCAGCCGGGCCGGAGCCAGCGCACCGGCGGCAGGTAGCGGTCGTAGCTGGCCAGCCGGACCGCACTCAGAATCCGGGGCGGGTTGACCGCGAACTCGTGCGGCGGCGCGTACATGCAGGCGTGGAAGCAGGCCCGGCAGTCGTGGCACAAGTTGGCCAGCTGGGTGAGGTCACCCGGCGCCAGCAGGGTGCGCCGCTCCAGCGCGGGGAACACCGCGCAGTACCCCTCGCAGTACCGGCACGAGTTGCAGATGTTCAGCTGCCGCTCAGCCTCGGTGAACAGCTCATCGAGCACGGGTGGCCTCCGTCCCGGCGATGCGGCCCCAGCACGTGCCCGATGGTCAGCCCGAAGCCCGCGAGGTACCCGGTGGACAGGATGTTGCCGGACATGATCTCCCCGGCGGCGAACACGTTGCGCAGCACCGAGCCGTCGGTGCGCAGCACCCGGGCCTGCTCGGTGACCGCCACGCCCAGGTAGGTGAACGTGATCCCGGGGCGCAGCGGCACCGCGTAGAACGGGGGGGTGTCGAGCGGCTGCGCCCAGTGGCTCTTCGGCGGGCTGAGGCCCGCCGGTCGCGCACCCGTCCAGGCCGCCGGGGTCGAACCGGCCGCCCGGCTGGATCGCGGCGTTGAACGAGCGCACCGTCGCGGCCACAGCGTCCGGGTTCAGGCCGAGCGCCACCGCCAGATCGTGGACCGAGCCGGCCGAGACCGGCGGGTACATCGGCGGCAGGAACAGCCCGCGCACCTTGGCGTCCCACAGCGAGTAGGCGATCTGGCCCGGCTGCTCGGCGACGTTCCGGCCCCAGATCGCGTACCGCTTCGGCCACAGCTCTTCGCCCTCGTCGTAGAACCGCAGGCCGTCGCGGTTGACCACGATGCCGAACGGGATCGAGTCCAGCCGGGTGGCGATGCCGCCGTCGAACCGGGGCGACCGCGCGTCGATGGCGACCGCGTGGAAGCCGCGTTCCTCGCCCGCCCGGGCGGCCCCGTGCGCGTACAGCGCGGCGAGCACCTGGCCGTCGTTGTCCGCGGAGCCGCGGATCAGGTAGTTGTCCGCGGCGTCTCCCCAGTACCGGCGCAGCCACCCGATGTCGGCTTCGAAACCGCCGCTGGCGCAGATCACCGCCCGGGCGGGTCACGACCCCATCCCGGGTCAGCACGCCGGTGCACCGGTCGCCGTCCAGGAGCAGGTCCAGGACCGTCACCCCGTACCGGACCGTCACGCCGAGCCGGGCCAGCGGCCCGGTGGTACGTGTTGACCAGGGCCTTGCCGCCGCCGAGGAAGAACCGGTTGGTCCGGCCCAGGTGCAGCGTGCCGGCCAGCGGCGGCTGCCAGTGCACGCCCTGCCCGGTCATCCAGGCCGGCACGGTGCTCGGACTCGCGGACTGTCAGCTCGGCCAGCTTCTCGTTGCTCGGCCCGGTGCCCACCCCGCACAGGTCCTGCCACAGCTCGGCGAACAGGTACGTGCCGGGGCTGTAGGCGTCCGCCCAGCTGTGCGACGCAGCGGATGTTCCGGGTGTGCCGGGTGTTGCCGCCGCGCATCGCGGCCTGCCCGCGGTCCAGCAGGAGTACATGCCTCCCAGCGGGCCAGCCGGGCCCGCGGTGAGGGCGGCGGCCAGTCCTGCGTTGCCGCCGCCGATCACCACGACGTCCCAGCTATCGGCGAGAGTCAGGCCAGGCCTCCCGCGGTGACGGCCGGCTCGGCCTGCGGCTGCTCCGGCACGTCGGTGAAGTAGTCGGCCGCCGCGGTCTGGTCCACCCCGTCCTTGGCCCGCAGGGCCTTGAGCAGCGCCGTCCCGGCGACGCAGACGACCAGGTTGACGACGACGCCGACGAAGCCGATGTAGATGCCGACGTCGGTGTTCAGCCCGAGATGGCTGAGCGCGAACGCGGTGCCGCCCCAGTGCAGCTCATGCTCCACCGGGTTGGGGGTCAGGTAGAACGTCCAGACGCTGGCGACCATCCCGGCCAGCCCAGCCGGCGATCAGCGCGCCGCGGTGCAGCCACCGGGTGTACAGGCCGAGCATCACCGACGGCAGCGTCTGCAGGATGATCGCCCCGCCGAGCAGCTGCAGGTCGATGGAGAACTGCGGGTTGATCAGCAGGATGAACAGCAGCGCGCCCGCCTTGACCAGCAGCGAGACGATCTTGCTGACCTGGGTCTGCTCCTGCTGCGAGGCGTCTTGCGCAGGTACTCCTTGTAGATGTTGCGGGAGAACAGGTTGGCCGCGGCGATCGACATGAACGCGGCCGGGACCAGCGCGCCGATGACGATCATCGCGAAGGCCAGCCCGGTGAACCAGTGCGGGAACATGGTGCTGGAACAGGTTGGGCACCACGGTGTTCGTGTTCGGCTTGCCGTTCGCCCCGTTCAGCGGCGCGATGTGGCCGGCGATGGCCATCGCACCGAACAGCGCGATCAGCCCGAGCACGAAGCTGTAGATGGGCAGCCCGGCCATGGTCCGCTTGACCACGCCCCGGCTCTGGGTGGTCAGCACGCCGGTGACCGAGTGCGGGTACAGGAAGATGGCGAACGCCGAGCCGAGGGCCAGCGTGATGTACTGCCACTGGTTGGCCGACGTGAGCAGGTTGGCGGTGCCCGGCGGGGTCGCCTTGAAGTGCGCGTTGTAGCTGTCGAAGATGTGCGTCCAGCCGCCCAGCCGGGCCGGGATGTAGAAGATGGCCACCGCGATGACCAGGTACACCAGGCCGTCCTTGATGAACGAGATCATCGCCGGGGCGCGGACGCCGGACTTGTAGGTGAACGCGGCCAGCACCGCGAACGCGATGATCAGCGGCCACGACCCGTTGATGCCCATCGTGATCAGCACGGCCTGGATGCCGAGCAGGTTGAGCGCGATGTAGGGCATGGTGGCCACGATGCCGGTGATGGCCACGGCCAGCGCCAGGGTGGGCGAGCCGAACCGGGCCCGGACGAAGTCGGCCGAGGTCACGTAGCCGTGGGTTTTGCACACCGACCAGAGCCTGATCATGATCAGGTAGACGAGCGGGTACTCGATGGCCACGTAGGGCAGCGCGTAGAAGCCGATCGCCCCGGAGCCGAACAGCAGCGCGGGCACCGCCACGTAGGTGTAGGCGGTGTACAGGTCGCCGCCGACGACGAACCAGCTGATCCAGCTGCGGAACCCGCGGCCGGCCAGCGCCCAGTCGTCCAGCGTGGTCTCGGACGACTTGCGCCACCGGCCGGCCACGAAGCCGATCGCGGCGACCACGGCGAACAAGATGATGACGATGGTGAGCTCGAGGCCCTGCAGCGGCATGTCAGCTCCTCGACCTGGTCGCCACGAAGACGATGGTGGTGACCGCGGCGGCGAGCAGGGTGAACATCACCTGGAACCAGAAGAAGAACGGCCAGCCGAACAGGTGCGGGTTCTCCCGGTTGTAGATCACGGTGATTAACGGCAGCAGGATGGGCAGGAGCAGCAGCCAGTTCCACGGGCTGCGGTCGCTCTTGGCCGCCGGAGGCAGCCCGGCCGGCGGGGGGATCTTGCGGTGGGGACACCTGGGTCATCGATCTTCTGAGTCGCTTAGCGGGTCGGGCCAGCCGAAGCTGGGTTCCGGGTGGGGCAGCGGGGGCAGCTCCCAGGTGGCGGCGGACGGCTGGGCCGGGTCCGCCGCGACCGGCACGTCGATCACCGTGGGCAGCCCGGAGCCGAGCGCCGTCTTCAGCGCGGGGCCCAGGTCGCCCGGCCGTCTCCACGCGCAGGCCCTGGGCGCCCATGGACCGGGCCATCGCGGCGAAGTCGGCCGAGTACGGCGCGCCATCCGCCGCGTAGCGGAACGTGGTGGCCAGCTCGCGGTCCGCGCCGAAGTAGCCGCGCTGCTGGTCGCGGATGGAGATGAAGCCGCCGTTGTTCCAGACCAGCCAGACGGCCGGGATGCCGTACTGCACCGCGGTGGCCACCACGCTGGGCAGCATCAGGAACCCGCCGTCGCCGACCACGGCCACGACCGGGGTGTCCGGGGCGGCCAGCCGGGCGCCCAGCACCCCGGCCATGCCGAAGCACATGGACGCGAAACCCCAGCTCTGCAGCAGCGTGCCGGGCCCGCCCGGCACCCATTCCTGGACGATCCAGTTGTGGTGCGCGCCCACGTCGCTGACAGCAGGATGCCGTCCTCTGGCAGCGCCGCGCGCAGGTCGGCGAGCACCCGCTGCGGGCCGCAGCGGGGTGGCGTCCGAGTGCCGCTCGGCGGCGGTGTGCCGCTCCCAGTCCTGGGCCCAGCCGCGATGTCGGCCAGCCAGCCGCGCGGTATCGGGCGGCTCGCCCAGGGCGGCCCGCAACTGGCCCAGCACGTCCCGGGGATTGGCCACCACGCCCAGCGTGACCGGGTAGTTCCGGCCCAGCTCGGCCGGGATCGACGTCCACCTGGACCAGCCGGGACGGCGGGATCGAGTACGTGTAGCCGGGCAGCCAGGAACTGGTGGACCGGTCATCGAACCGGGTGCCGAAGGCCAGGATCAGGTCGGCGCTGCGCGCCGCCCGGTTGGCCTGGTAACTGCCGTTCCGCCCGGTCGCCCCCAGGTGCAGCAGCGACTGCGGATCGAACGCCCCCTTGCCCAGCGGTGAGGTGACCACCGGGACGGCGGCCGCGGTAGCGAACGCGGCCAGCTCAGCCGACGCCCCGGCGTTCAGCACGCCATACCCGGCCACGATCACCGGCCGCTGACGCGCCGCGCAGCAGGTCCAGGATCGCGGCCACATCCTCGGCCGCGGCGGCCGACCGGGGCGAGACGCCGTGCCGCCACGAGCCGGGGTCGGGCACGGGCTCCTCGGTGGTCTCCACGAACACGTCGAGCGGCACGTCCAGGTGCACCGGGCCGGGCCGCCCGCCGAGCATGGCCGCGAACGCCTGGCGGAGCATCAGCGGCAGCTGCGCGGCCCGGGTGGCCTGGAAGCTGCGCTTGACGTAGGGCCGCAGCCCGCCGGGGGTGTCCGCCTGGTAGTGCCGCCCGGTCTCCTGGAACGGCGCCCGGTTGAACTGCGAGGTCGGCACGTTGCCGGTGATGGCCAGGAACGCGGAGGAGTCCATCAGCGCCGAGCCGAGCGCGACCGGCAGGTTGGCCGACCCGGGCCCGACCGAGGTGAACGTGGCCAGTGGCTGGTGCCGGACCCGGTAGTACGCGTCGGCGATGAAGCCCGCCGCCGACTCGTGGTGCACGGAAATGGTGCTGATCTCCCCGCGCCGGTCATACAGCGCGTCCAGCAGGCCGAGATCACCGTGCCCGCACAGCCCCACCACGTACGGCACCCGCTCCCGGATGAGGTATTCGGTGATGATCTCCGCGCCCTTCACGCCACCGCTCCGCCGAGCCACGTGCGAGCCATGCATCGGTATTGCGTATTAAGCAACGCCATTGCATGATGCGCGACAGTATGGCAGCCTGATGTCCCCGTCAAGAGGGAGCTGGCGCACATGACAGGGCTGCTCACGGGCACCACCGGCCTGCTCATCGACGGGCAGTGGGAGCCGTCCCGGACCGAGCTCACGGTGCTGGACAAATACACCCGGGAGCCGATCGCCAGGCTGGCCCAGGCCAGCCCGTCCGACGTGGGCCGGGCGGTGACCGGCGCGCTGGCGGTGGCCCAGCGGCCGCTGCCACCGGCCCGGCGGCAGGCCATCCTGGCCGAGGCGGCCCGGCTGCTGGACGCCCGTAAGGACGAGATCAGCGCGCTGTACGTGGCCGAGACCGGGTTCACCCCGGCCGACGCGGCCACCGAGCTGACCCGCTCGGTCGCCACCCTGCGGCTGTCCGCCGACGAGGCGGTGCGCATCGCCGGTGAGGAAATCCCGGTGGCCGCCACGCCCGGCAGCGAGAACCGGCTGGCGTTCACCATCCGGGTGCCGGTCGGCGTGGTCGCCGCCATCACCCCGTTCAACGCCCCGCTGAACACAGTGCTGCACAAGGTCGGGCCGGCCATCGCGGCCGGCAACGCGGTGGTGCTCAAGCCGGCCGAGCAGACCCCGCTGTGCTCGGTGGCGCTGGCCCAGACGCTGCTCGACGCGGGCCTGCCGCCCGGCTTACTGCAGCTGGTGTGCGGGCCGGGGGAGAGCACCGGGGCGGCGCTGGTGGCCGACCGGCGGGTCCGGTTCTTCACGTTCACCGGCTCGGCCGCGGTCGGCCTGGCCATCAAGCAGAACTCGGGGATCGCCAAGACGCACCTGGAGCTGGGCTCCAACAGCGCGTCCATCGTGGCCGCGGACGCCGACCTCGACCTGGTCACCGACCTGGTCATCCGGGCGGGCTACCGGAAGGCCGGCCAGGTGTGCACCAGCGTGCAGCGGCTGCTGGTGCACGAAACCGTGGCCGACGAGCTATCCGGGCGGCTGGCCAAGCGGGTGGCCGGCCTGCACGCGGGCGACCCGCGGGACCCGGCCGTCCAGGTCGGCCCCCTGATCGCGCCCGCCGAGGCGGAGCGGGCGCAGCGCTGGATCCAGCAGGCCGCCAGCGGCGGGGCGGCGGTGCTGGCCGGCGGCGAGCGGGACGGCCCGGTGCTGGCCCCGGCGCTGCTCCGCGACCCGCCGCGGGACAGCCGGCTCATGACCGAGGAGATCTTCGCCCCGGCCGTCGCGCTGGCCGGGGTGAGCAGCCTGGACGAGGCCATCGGGCTGGTCAACAGCGGCGATTACGGCCTGCAGGCCGGGGTGTTCACCCAGGACCTGGACGCCGCCTTCCACGCCGCCCGGCAGCTCCGGGTGGGCGGCGTGATGATCAACGACACTTCCAGCTACCACGCCGACGCCATGCCCTACGGCGGCGTGAAGGACAGCGGCTACGGCCTGGAGGGCCCCCGGTATGCGGTGCAGGACATGACCGACCCCCGGATCATCGTGCTCAACCTGCGGGAGCGGCCATGACCATGCCGCTGTCCGGGTGCAGCTTCGGCTGGCTGCACCTGGCCCCGCTGCCCGACGCGCTGCGCGTACTGGCCCAGCACGGCTTCGGCTCCATCGAGCTGACCACCGCGCCCCCGCACCTGTCCGCGCCCACGTTCGGCCCATACGAACGGCAAGAACTGCTTCGCCTTCTGAACGCCCTCGACTTGCGGGTGCTGTCGGTCAATCCCAGCTTTGCCGACATCAACCTGATCAGCACCAACCCGGAGTTCCGTGAGCTGAGCGAGCGCCAGTTGCTGGCCAACATCGAGCTGGCCGCGGACCTGGGCGCCGAGTACGTGGTCGTCATCCCGGGGCGCCGGCACGCGCTGGCCCCGGCCCCGGACGACGCGGCCCGGGCCGTGCTGGACCAGGGCCTGGACCGGTTGCTGGCCCGGGCCGACGAGCTCGATGTCACCCTGGCCCTGGAGAACAGCCCCTACGGGTACCTGGGCCGGGCCGCCGACCTGGCCGAGATCGCGGAAGCCTACGACTCGCCCCGGCTGCGGCTCACTTACGACGTGGCCAACGCGCTGGCCATCGAGGACCCGGCCGAGGGCGTACGGCAGGCGGCCAAGTACCTGGCCCTGGCGCACGTCAGCGACACCTGGCGGCACACCTGGGCGCACACCGCGGCGGGCACCGCCGAGGTCGACTTCGGCGGCTTCGCGGCCGCGCTGCAGGAGGTCGGCTTCGCCGGGCCGACGGTGTACGAGCTGGTGGACGGCCTCGACCCGGAGCCGCGGCTGCCCGCCGGGCTGGCCACGCTGGCGACCGCGGGGTGGGCGCCATGAGCCTGCCGCAGGACGTCGACGTGCTGGTGGCGGGGTCCGGCGCGGCCGGGCTCACCGCGGCGCTGGCGGCGGCAGTCGCGGGCGCTGGCGTTCTGCTGGTGGAAAGAGGAGAGCAGCTGGGCGGGACCTCGGCGCTGTCCGGCGGGCGGGTGTGGGTGCCCGGCAATCACTTGCAGCACGGGGACAGCCTGGCCGCAGGGGCGAAATACCTGGCCGGCCTGTACAGCGGCCGGTACCCGGAGATGACCGAGGCGGTGCTCGGGCCGGCCCGGAGATGCTGCGGTTCGTCGAGGAGCACTCGGCGCACCGGTTCGCGGCGTGCCCGGGCTACCCGGATTACGACCCGGGCCGGCCGGGCGCCACCGACGGCGGGCGGGCGCTGGACATGATGCCGGTCGACACCCACCAGCTCACCCCGCTGGCCGCGGACATCCTGCGGCCGCCGGGCTACATGCCGATGTCGTTCGCGGAGTGGGACCGCTGGCGCTACCCGGACCAGTTCGACTGGGACCTGCTGCGCGAGCGGGACCGGGGCGGCATCAGGACCAACGGGATGGCACTGGTCGCCGGGCTGCTGGACGGGGTGGTGCGGGCCGGCGCGGCGGTGCGGACCGGGACCCGGCTGACCGCGATCCGGGACGGCGTGGCCGAGCTGTCGCACGACGGGAGGGTGAGCACCGTCGCGGCGCGGGCGGTGATCCTGGCCACCGGCGGCTTCGACTGGGACCAGGAGCTGCGGGTGATCTACCAGCCCGCGGCCCAGCGGGCCAGCGGCGCGCCGCCGACCAACACCGGCGACGGGCTGCGCATCGCCGCCGACGCCGGCGCGGGCCTGGACAACCTGGCCGAGGGCTGGTGGATGCCGATGCTGGCCATCCCGGGCGAGACGCTGCTGGGCGAGCAGTTCTACCGGTCGCTGATCCGGGAGCGCGGGCTGCCACGGCAGATCATGGTCAACAGCGCGGGCCGCCGGTTCGTCAGCGAGGCGCTGCCGTACAACGAGATCGGCAAGGCACTTCACCGGCAAGACGGGCCGGTGCACCTGATCTTCGACGAGGGCTACCGGGCCCGGTACCCGATGCCCGGGCTGCCCGCCAGCGGCCCGGTGCCGGACTGGGTCGGCCACGGCCGGACGCTGGGCGAGCTGGCCACCCGGATCGGCGCCAGCACGGTGGCGCTGACCGAGACGGTGCGCCGGTGGAACGCGGCCTGTGCCATCGGTACGGACCCGGAGTTCGGCCGTGGTGAGGGCGCCTACCAGCGGTTCTGCGGCGACCCAAGTGTCACGACCGAACCCCAGCCTGGGCCCGCTCGACCAGCCGCCGTTCTACGCGGTCGAGGTGCTGGCCGGGACGATCGGGACCAAGGGCGGGCCGGTCACCGACACCGACGGGCAGGTGCTGCGGGCCGACGGCAGCCCCATTCCCGGGCTGTACGCGGCCGGCAACGTGGCCGCGTTCTGGACCGCGGACGGTTACCCGGGGCCGGGGGCCACGCTGGCCGTCGGCATGACCATGGGATACCGCGCGGGGCGGCATGCCGGAAGGAACGTACGCTGACGTGCATGACGGTGGAGGCGGGGAGGGGGCTGATCGGCTCGCTACTGCATGGCCTGGAAATCCTGGACATGTTCGAGCGCGACCGGCCCGAAATCGGCATCGGGGAGATGGCGCAGCAACTCGGGCTGCACCGCTCCACGACATCCCGGCTGGCGGCCACTCTGGCCGTGGCCGGGTACCTGGAGCCGGCCGGGGAACCGGGCCGGTACCGGCTGTCCGGCAGGCTGGCCGCGCTGGGCGAGCTGGCCACGGCCGAGGGCGATGTGCGCCGCAGCCGCGCTGCCCTACCTGCAGGGCCTGGTCCGGGAGCTGGGCGAGACCGGCCACCTGGGCGTGCTGGAGGGCACCGAGGCGGTGACCGTCGAGGTGGTCAACGGCTGGCAGACGGTGCGGATGCACTCCCGGGTCGGCAAGCGGTCGCCCGCGCACTGCAGCTCGATGGGCAAGGCGCTGCTGGCCGGGCTGAGCCCGGCCGACTTCGCGGCGCGTTACCCGGGCCACCCCCTGGAGGCCCGGACGGACCGGACCATCACCGACCCAGGCGTTTTGCGGGCGCAGCTGGCCGGCGTGCGCGCGGCTTGGCTACGCGGTGGACCAGGAGGAGCTGGAGCCGCACCTGTGCTGCGTGGCCGGGCCGGTCTTCGACCGCACCGGGGCGGTGGTGGCCAGCATCAGCGTGTCCGGGCCCGACTCCCGGATCGACGCGGCCAGCATCCCCGCCATCGCGGCCACCGTGCGCCGCGGCCGCCGCCCAGATCAGCGCGCGTCTCGGTGCCCCTCGCGACCTACCAGATTGGAGCAGTCATGACCTCGGTAGCCTTCCTCGGCCTGGGCCGGATGGGCAGCCTGATGGCCGGCCGCGTGCTGGCCGCCGGCCACGACCTGACCGTGTGGAACCGGACGGCCGCGCGGACGCAGCCGCTGGTCGCTGACGGCGCACGGGCCGCCGCGACGCCCGCCGAGGCGGCGGCCGCCGCGGAGGTCGTGATCACCATGCTGGCCGATCCAGCCGCCCTGTCCGGCGTGCTGGACGGGCCGGACGGCGTGGTGGCGGGCATCCGGCCGGACGCCACCCTGGTGGAGATGTCCACCGTCGGGCCGCCGGCGGCGCTGGCCGCCCGGGCACTACTGCCCGCCGGGGTGGGGTTCGTGGACGCGCCGGTCATGGGCAGCGTGGGCCCGGCGGCCAGCGGGGACCTGGTCGTGCTGGCCGGCGGGGACGTGGACCGGGTGGAGAAGATCCTGTCCATCTTCGGCCGGGTGGTCCGCTGCGGCCCGGCCGGCTCCGGCGCGGCCCGCAAGGTCGTGCTGATCAGCGCCGCGATAGCCGGGGTCACGCTGGTCGGCGAGGTGCTCGCGGTGGCCGATGCGCTCGGCGTGCCCCGCGACGCCGCGCTGGACGGCCTGGCCGCGGGGCCGCTGGCCGGCGCGGTGAACCGGGCCCGGAGCGCGGGCAGCGACTTCGCCATCGCGCTGGCGGCCAAGGACCTCGGCCTGGCCACCGACGCGGCCGACCTGCCGCAGCTGGCCGCCGCGCGGGACTGGCTCCGCGCCGCCACCCGCGAGGGCGCCGGCGGCGAGGACCTGCGCGAGGTGCTCGAATACATTCACTGACCGCCGCTAGCTGCCGCCGGCGGCTGGCCCGTTAGTGCCCTGGCCCGGCTTGACGATGCCCTGTTCGTAGGCGTACACGGCCACCTGCACCCGGTCGCGCAGCCCCAGCTTGGCCAGGATGTGGGCGACATGGCTCTTGACGGTGGCCTCGCTGAGATAGAGCCTGGCCGCGATCTCGGCGTTCGACAGGCCCTGCGCCACGAGCCGCACCACGCCCAGCTCGCGCTCGCTGAGCCGCCCGGATGCGGTCGCGGCCGTGCTGCCGGGGGCCGGGCCGCGGCAGAAGTCCTCGATCAGCCGCCGGGTTATGGCCGGGGCCAGCAGGGTCTCGCCGGCCGACACCGCGCGCACCGCGCCGGTCAGGCGCTCGCGGCTGGCGTCCTTGAGCAGGAAGCCGCTCGCGCCGGCCTTCAGCGCGTGGTAGACGTACTCGTCCAGGTTGAACGTGGTCAGCATCAGGATCCGCGCCCGGCATCCGGCCTGGACCAGCCGGGTCGTGGCCTCGATGCCGTTCATGCCGGGCATCCGCACGTCCATCAAGATCACGTCGGGGTCGAGCAGCCGGGCCTGGGCCAGCGCCTCGCCGCCGGTACCGGCTTCCCCGGCCACGGCCAGATCCGGTTCGGCTTCGAGCAGCATCCGCAGGCCCTCGCGGACGAGATCCTGGTCGTCAACGATCAGGACGCTGATCACGACGGCTCGCTGCCGTTGGCCGGGGGCAGGCCGCAGGCTTCCGGCAGGCCGTCGGCTGGCGGCAGGCCGTCGGGTGGCGGCGAGCCGTCGGCTAGTGGCAGCCGGGCCGTCACGGCGAAACCGCCGCCGGCCCGCGGCCCGGCGCACAGCTCGCCACCGAATACCGCGGCCCGCTCGCGCATCCCCGCCAGCCCGTGCCCGCCGGCCGGGGCCTGGGTGCCGGGCGCCCCGGTTCCGTTGTCGGTGACCTCGATCGTGACGGCCTCCTCCGCGCAGCCGATCGTCACCTCGGC
The DNA here is from genome assembly GCA_963747705.1 of uncultured Actinomycetes bacterium. Taxonomy (GTDB): domain Bacteria; phylum Actinomycetota; class Actinomycetes; order Streptosporangiales; family Streptosporangiaceae; genus RYN-230. Next base: position 33,308 of record CAVVGF010000026.1, read on the forward strand.
CCGGGCGGGGCAGGCGTGCTTGAGCACGTTGGTCAGCGCCTCCTGGACGATGCGGTAGACCGACACGTCCACGGCCGCGGGCAGCGCCGCCGGGTCGCCGTCGATGACCAGGTTCACCGGCAGGCCGGCCGCACGGACGGTGCCGGCCAGCGCGTCCAGCTCGCCGACGCCGGGTGGCGGGGCGAAGCCGCTTTCCTCGGCGGTGTCGCGCAGGACGCCCAGCAGCCGGCGGGTCTCGGCCAGCGCCTGCCGCCCGCTGTTCTCGATCTTCTCCAGGGCCGGGCCCGGCGGGCCTGCCCGAGGCCCGGGCGCCGGCCGCCTGCAGGACCACCACGCTGAGGTGATGGGCGACGATGTCGTGCAGCTCACGGGCGATCCGTACTCGCTCGGCCGCCGCGGCCTGCTCGGCCAGGCGGCGCAGCGCCGCGTTACGCGCGGTCAGCGCGGCGGCCTGCCTGCGGGCGCGGACGAGCACGCCAGCCAGCCAGCAGGCCAGCACCGGGATGGTGCCCAGGCCCAGGCCGCCGCCGCCCGGATGCCGCGAGAACGCCAGCAGCGCGCCCTCGCTGGCCAGGATCATGACCGCGCTGATGACCAGGCCGGCCGCCGCGCGGCCCAGGCTGGCGTACGCGCCCAGCGAGTAGCTGGCGGCGAACAGCACGAGAATGAACGCCAGGTCCTGTGGCGGCTGCCGGGTGATCAGGTCCAGCAGCGCCACGCCGGCCCAGATCATGGTCCACATCAGCAGCGGCGCGCGGCGGCGCAGCGTCAGCGCCACCCCGTTGAGCAGGGCCAGCAGCGCCAGCAGCCACGGCGGCCCGGAGATCGCGTGACCAGCTAAGCCGGGCGGCCCCCACGCGGCGACCGCGGTCAGCCCGGCCGCGGCGATCCCCATCCCGGCATCCACGAGCACGCCGGGGTCACCGCGCACCAAGCGCCGGACTGCCTGCATGCACCGAACGTATCGCCTGGCCAGCCCGCGTTCATCAGTCCCGAGGCGGCCCGGGATCATCCTTGCGGATGAACCGGTTCGCTCCCGCGGGCGCAGACAGCCGGGGGCGGCGCCAGGGACAGTCGCATCAGCCAACCACCTAACCAGGAAGACGCAGATGACGACTACTTCCTCCGCGGCCGGCCGCCCGGGTCCGCCGGCAGGCCCGCCCCGGACAGCCAGTGGGCTGTCGAGGTACACGGGCTCACCAAGCGCTTCGGCGACCGGGCCGCCGTCGACCACGTCGACCTGCTCGTGCCCCAGGGCTCCGCGTTCGGCTACCTGGGGCCCAACGGCGCGGGCAAGACCACGCTGATCCGGATCCTGCTCGGCCTGACCAGAGCCGACAGCGGCACGATGTCGCTGCTCGGCCGCCCCGTCCCGGCCGAACGCGGCCGGGCCCTGGCCCGGGTGGGCGCGATCGTCGACGAGCCCCGGTTCCACGGTCACCTGACCGGGCGGGAGAACCTGGAGATACTGGCCGCGGCCCGGGGCGGAGGCGCCCGCCAGCGGATCGGCCCGGCGCTGGACCGGACCCGGCTGGCCCAGCGGGCCGGCGACAAGGTCTCCGCCTACTCCATGGGCATGCGGCAGCGGCTGGGCCTGGCCGCCTGCCTGCTGGCCGACCCGCTGCTGCTGATCCTCGACGAGCCGATGAACGGCCTCGATCCGGCCGGCATGCACGAGATGCGGGACATGCTCCGCAGCCTGACCGGTGAGGGCCGGACGGTCATGCTGTCCTCACACCTCCTCGACGAGGTGGAACGCACCTGCGACCAGGTGGCCATCGTTAACCGTGGCCGGGTCATCCGGCAGGGACCCATCGGTGAGCTGATCGGCGGGGCCGGCGCGGCCGTCGAGGTGCAATGCTCCGATCCGCCCGCGGCGGCCCGGGCCCTGGCCCAGTGCGCGATCGCGTCCCGCATCGCCCGCACCGAAAACGGGCTGACCGTCACGCTGGCCCCCGGGCCCGCCCGTGCGCAGGCCGACGAGATCAACCGCTGCCTCGTCGAGGCCGGGATCTCCGTCCATGGCCTGCGGCTGACTCATCCCAGCCTGGAGGACTGGTTCCTGTCCGTGACGAGCCGTCTGGGGGAGGAATCATGACCCTGATCGGCGCCAAGTTCCTGGAACTACGCAAGCGCAGCGTCCTGATGACCGTCACCGTGCTGTTCCTCGTGGGCCTGCCGGTCATCTTCTACGGCATCAGGCTGATCTACCACCTGAGCGCCCCGGCGCACTACGGGCCGGCCGGTACCCCGGGCGCGTTCGCGACCGTCGGCACCCTGCTGGCCGAGTTCGGGTTCATCGTGGCCGTCGTGCTGGGCGCCACGGCCGGGACCGCCGACCTGACCGACGGCATGTTCCGCCACCTCGTCATCACCGGCCGGTCCAGGCTCGCGCTCTACCTGGCCCGCATCCCGGCCGGGCTGTCCATTCTGCTCTCCCTCGGCGCGGCCGGCTTCACCGTGGCTTGCCTGGCGACCGGGTTCCTGAACAGCCCGCACGCGCCAGGCGCGCTCATCCCGTCGGCCGGTGCGCTGGCGGGCGCCGGGCTGTGGCTCGAGCTGTACCTGGTCATCGGGTTCACCGCCGGCCTCGGCCTCGGCGTGCTGATGGGCCAGCGGACCGTGCCGGTCGTGCTGCTCATCGTGCTGGAGATCATCATCACCCCGGCGCTGGCCGACCACGCCCTGCCCCACTTCGTCAACGTCGAGCGGCTCGTCGTCGGGGTCGCGATGGACCAGCTGAAACCGGCAGTCCTGGCCGGCGGCCCACGTCGGCCCGACCGGCGGCCTCTATCTGCAGATACCACCCATGCCCACCTGGGCGCTGACCACCGTCATCGCGGGCTGGATCATCGGCTGGCTGGCCCTCGGCGAATGGCAGATGGCCACCCGCGACGCCTGACCCGTGCGTACTCCCCGAAGGAAGGAAACACCACCATGGCCGGTCGGTAATCACCGTCGTTCTCGCCGCAGCGCCCGCAGCCGCGACGCATGCCACCCGCTCCACGTCGGCAGGCTGGAACATAGGCCCGGGCCTGCCGATCCTCCTCGCCCTGATCGTCATCGGCGTCATCATCTACCTGATCAGGCAGCGCCGCACCAGGCCCCCAAACAGTCACGACAGCTGACCGCCGCTGATCACCAATCCGTGATCGACGACTTTCAGTGCTGAATGCTCAGAGCACTGAAGCCATGATCACGGGCGGGGACTAGGGGCGGGTGGCGCGGAGCAGGAGGTAGTCGATGATGTGGCGGCGGTAGAGCAGGTCGATCTGGCGGAGGAGCAGGCGGGCGGCGGCGTGCTGGCCGGCGGGCGCGGCGGTCGGGCAGGCAAGCCGAGCCGCGGTGAGCCGGATGGCCGGGGCGAGCACCTCTGCGCCGCGCAGCGTGACCTGCACATCCACTAGGCCGGCCGCGCGGGCCGCGGCCGCGATCTGAGCGGCGGTCAGGGCCGCGCTGGCCCGCATGCCGAACACCCGCAGCTGGGTCAGGCCGGCCAGCGCCTCGGCCGGGGTATAGGGCCAGCGCTGCACCGCGATGTCCGAGGTGGTCAGCACGCCGCCCGGGCGCAGCACCCGGACGCACTCGGCGAAGAACTCGGCCCGGGAGTGGAAGTGGAACGCGGCTTCCACGCTGATGATCCCGTCCACCGACCCGCCGGCCACCGGTAGCCGGGCGGCGTCCCCAGCCACCGGCGCGGCGTCGGCCTGGCGCAGCCGGTCGCGGCCCGCGGCCAGCTGCCACTCGGTGATGTTCACCGCCAGCAGCAGGCGCGGCCGGGCCAGCTCGGCGATCAGCGGGTCCTGGGTGCCGAGCCCGTTCCCGGCATCGAGGATCACGCCCCCGGCGGGCAGGGCGGCCGCGACCGTCTGGACCAGCCGGCGGCAGGCCGCCTCGGCCTCGTCTTCGGTGCCCGGCCCGTGCCACAGGCCGAGGTTGAGCCAGCCGGGGGAGATGGCCAGGAAGAAGTCGGTGCCGATGCTCTCGTAGACCCGGGCCACCGGGTTGCCACTCTGCCGCAGCATGGTGGCGGCATGCCGCAGATGCTCGCCGGTCCACCCGGTTGGCCACGCCGTCCTGACGCCCATGGACCCTACGGTAGGGCTAGCTCCCCACCGGATACGGGTGCAGGGTCCATGGCGCGGCCAGCCCGCACCCGCCACGATGGACGGTATGCGTTCGCTGTTCCGGTGGCTGCTGCGGATCCTCGGCCTGCGTGAGGCCGTCGAGGTCTACAAGGCTTTGATCAAGCTGCTCCGCCGCCTGCGCTAAGCCGGCCGTGCGGCCCGCGATGAATCCCGTGGCCGCCGCACGTCTAGACAGTATGGCGAAACCCACCAATCGTGTCGGCCGTGGAGTGGGAGCAGGCCCGCAGCGAGCTGCTCACGGCCGAGAAAGAAGCCACCCGCGCACTGGACGCGCTGGCGGCGCGGCGCCGCCGGCTGCCCGATGGTCAAGGTCAGCGACCACTACCTGTTTGACACCCCGCCGGCCCAAAGACGCTGGCCGAGCTTGTTCGATGGCCGGGACCAGCTCGTCGATCTACCAGTTCATGGATCTGGGGCCGGACACGTACTGCCCCGGCTGCACCAGGTTCACCGACAATGTGCGGACCTGGGCTCGCTGCCGACGCCGGGGTCACCTGGGTCACCGTGTCGAACATGCCGCTGGCCCAGATCGAGGCGTACAAAGCCCAGATGGGCTGGACACTGCCGTTCGTGTCCTCGCACGGCACGACGTTCGCGGCCGACTGCGGCGCTGGCGGCGGCTTCATGCTGAGCGTGTTCCTGAGCGACGGCGCCGACGTGTACCGGACCTACTCGACCACGGCGCGGGGGTGGACCGGGTGGTGTTCTGCACAACATCCTCGACCTGTGCCCGTACGGGCGGCAGGAGGACTGGGAGGATTCCCCGTCCGGCTGGCCGCAGCATCCCACTTATGACGCGGTCGAAACCGAGCTGCTGAACCAGATGGACGGCGGTTAGCCGGGCCGGGCGGGCCGTCAGGTCAGCGCGGGTAACTGGCGATCTCGATCAGGTTCTGGTCCGGGTCGCGGATGTAGACGCTGGTCATCGGGCCCCGCGCGCCGGTCCGCAGCACCGGGCCCTCCTCGATCGTGACCCCGGTGGCGGCCAGGTGGACCACCACGTCGTCCAGCAATGTGCTGGTGACCAGGCACAGGTCGGCGGTGCCGGGGACGGGGTGGGCGGCCTGCGGGGTGAACTCGTCGCCAGCCTGATGCAGGTTGATCTTGCTGTGCCCGAACGCCAGCGCGCGGCGGCCCGCGCCGAACGTGACCGGCTGCATGCCCAGCACCTGCTGGTAAAACGCGATGGTCCGGTCCAGATCGGCCACGGTCAGCACGAGATGGTCCAGGCCGGTGATGGTGACCGGCGGCACTGCGCTATCCACCCTGGTTTCCTCTGTCACACCGCCCAACGTATCGCCGGGATACTGGCGTGATGCGGTTGCCCGTGGCGGTGGCTCAGGTTCCGGTGTCCTGGTCGGTGCGGTGGGCGACGGCGCGGTTATAGCCAGGCGCGCAGGTCGGCAACGTCGACCAGGGGGAGGCCCCAGCGCAGCGCGGCGGCTTCCAGGTCGGCCGGGCCGGCCATGGTGCCGTCCGGGTTCATCACCTCGCAGCACACCCCGACCGGGGGCAGCCCGGCCGCCAGGCACAGCGCCACGGTGGCCTCGGTGTGCCCGGCCCGCTCGGCCAGCAGGCCGGGCCGGGCGGCCAGCGGGAACACGTGCCCGGGCCGGAGGAAGTCGGCGGGCCGGGCGTCCGGGCTGGCCAGCGGCGCACGGTGGCCGCGCGCTCGGCCGCGGACACCCCGGTGCCGGTCCCGGCGGCCAGGTCCACCGGCACGTGCGGCCGGGTGCCGTGCCGGTCACCCTCGCCCGGGATCGGCGGGATCTCCAGCCGGTCCAGCACCTCGGGGGCGCACGGCACGGTGCTGTGCCCGCAGGCCTGGGTGAGCAGGAAGGTGAAAGCGTGCGGGCGGATGGCCGCCCCGGCAAAGATCACGTCGCCTTCGGTTTCCCGGTCTGGATCCCAGACCACCACCCCGCCGCCCGCGGCCAGCTGGGCGACGGCCTTCTCCGCGCCGGTCCGGCCGGCGATGTGCCCGGCCCAGCCCAGCGAGCCGATCGCCCGGGCCACATCCGCGCTGGCCGCCGCAGGCCGGGCCGAGGCCAGCCGCGCGACCAGGTCCGATTCCAGGTTGACCCGGTCACCGGCGGCCAGCTGGCCCAGCGTGGTCCGGTCCAGCGTGGCCGGGATCAGCACCACCGAGAAGCGGTCCCGGACCACCTCGGCCACGGCCAGGCTGACGCCGTCCACCGCGATCGAGCCCTTGGCCGCGACCCGGGGCAGGAACCGGGCGGGCGGGCGGATCCACACCCGCCGGGCCACGCCCTGCCCGTCCGTCCCGGCGATCTTGCCGACCGCGTCAACGTGTCCCTGGACCAGGTGCCCGTCCAGCGGGTCACCGGCGGCCAGCGCGGGCTCCAGGTTGACCGGCTGGCCCGGCAGGCAGCTGTCGAACGTGGTCCGCCGGCAGGTCTCCGCGCTCACCGTGGCGGTCACCGCGGCGCCCGCCACGTGCTCCACCGTCACGCACACCCCGGCCACGTTGAGCGACCCGCCCACCTGCACCTGCCCGGCGGTCTTGGCCGCGCGCAGCACGATCCGCTCGCCGGTGACCGACTCGATCTCGCCGATTTCCTGGATGCGCCCGGTGAACATGGTTCACCACCCCTTCACCCAAACCACGGGCATCCGGCCGCGGGCACGCACCCGCGGCGCCTGGGATATCAGGGACTGGGCCAGTCCGAGAGAAGGCGGGGTATCACCGCGCGGCCCCGGAATCGCGCCGGGTCGTTCCGCCCCGAGGCGGAACCGGCGGGCTGTCACCGCCGCACCTGGAATCGCACCAATGTCACGATAACTTGTCGCCGTGGCGGTGACCGAACTGACCGAGCCGGAGCAAGCGTTGTGGCAGGCGTTCCCGCGCGGCGCCTGGGTCAACCTGCGGGACAGCGACCGGGACCGGGCCATCCGGGCCGAGGTGATCAGCGCGCTGCTGCTCGGCGCGGCCGACCGTGAACCCGGGCACACGCCCGGGGTGCGCATCCGGGGCGCCCGGGTCACCGGCCGGCTCGACCTGATGGGCGCCACCGTGACCTGGCCGCTGGTCTGCGAGTACTGCTACTTCGAGGAGGAGCTCCGGTTTGTCGAGTCGGTCACCCGCACGGTGCGCATCGTGCACAGCCGGCTGCCCGCGTTCAACGGCACCCGGATGCGTCTGGACGGCATCCTCAACCTCTGGGCCTGCGAGATCACCGGCGTGCTCCGGCTGGACCAGGCCAAGGTGACCGGGCAGGTACGCCTGCGGGACGCGATCATCGGTGCTGCCACCGGGCCGAGCGGCCCGCGAGGCGGTGGCGGCATCCGGGCTGACCGTGGACGGCGGCGTGGAATGCCCCGCGCTGACCACGCACGGACCTTTGGCATGCAGGTGGCGACCATCACCGGCTGGCCTGGACCTGCCGTGGCGCCGGATCAGCTGTCCCGGGCAGCGTGCGCTGCTGGTGGATCGCGCGGTCATCGGTGGGCAGGCTGGACGGCCACCGCCTGACCGTTGAGGGCGAGACCCGAATGCACAACGCCCACGTCGGTGCGAGCCTGGTCTGGCCGCGGCCAGCCTGGCCAACCAGGGCGGCGTGGCGCTTAACGCGGGCGGGCTGACCGTGGACGGCGGTGTGTTCCTGACCGAGGGATTCTCGGCGGTCGGCGAGATCAGGCTGGTCGGCGCACAGCTGAGCGCCAACCTGAGCTTGCCCGGTGCGGTGCTGAGCAACCCGGATGGGACCGCCCTGGACCTGGCCCGGGCGAGGGTCGGCGTCTGCCACGCGCCCGGCGCTCAGCTGCACCGGCCAGGTCATCCTCACCGGGGTGCGGATCGCCAGCGACCTCGAGTTGACGGACGCCCAGCTGACCGGGAACGCGGCAGACCCAGCCCTGCTCGCGGAACAGGCGCACGATCGACGGCGATCTGATCCTCAGCGGGCTGCGGGCCCAGGGCGAGGTACGGGTGCGCACTGCCCGGGTCGGCCAGCGCATCCTGCTGATCGGCGCCCAGTTGGCCAACCCGGGCGGGATCGCGCTCCAGCTATCCCGGGCTCAGGTAGGGGCGGACGTGAGCTGTGACGAGCTGACCGCGGACGGCGGGATATGGGTCACCGGAGCAACGGTCGGCGGCAAGCTCGCCTTCCCCCGGGCCCGGGTCCGGCACCCGGGGGGCACCGCGCTTGATGCCTTCGGGCTGCACGCGGCCGAACTGTCGATGCACACCGCGGAACCCAGTGGAGGGGTTGGTGGTTCTCAACCATGCCGAGATCGGGATGGTGCGGGACGACCCTAGCTGCTGGCCGGATCAGCTCAGTCTGGACGGCCTGACCTACCAGGGGCTGGACCCGCGGCTGCCGGCCCGGCAGCGGCTGGACTGGCTGAACCGGGATCCCCGCGGCCACCAGACCCAGCCCTATGAGCAGCTCGCGGCGCACTACACGGCAATCGGCCAGCCGGGCCAGGCCCGCGACGTCATGTACGCCAGGGAACGGGTCCAGCGTCAGGCCATGCCACCGTTGGCCCGGGCCTGGAGCCTGCTGCAGGACGTCACCGTCGGCTACGGCTACCAGCCGCGCCGGGCGGTGGCCTGGCTCGCGCTGCTGCTCGCCGTGGGCAGCATCACGTTCGCGCTGGCCCCGCCGCCGTCTCTGGTGCCCGGTCAGGCGCCGCACTTCAACCCGGTCGTCTACACCCTGGACCTGCTGCTGCCCGTGGTGGACCTGGGCCAGAAGCACGCGTTCAACCCGGCCGGCGCCGAGCAATGGCTTTCGTACCTTTTGGTCGCGGCC
>CAVVGF010000027.1:0-121858 GCA_963747705.1 uncultured Actinomycetes bacterium
TGAAGCGTCACACCTGTGACTGGGGATCCTCCGCCCAGCCACAGGGAGTGGGCCATGGCTGTGCGTCAATGGACGGCGCTGGTATTCACCGTGCTGGCGATGGCCGAGCCCTCGTGGTGAGCCCGGGGGGAGCGGCGGCGGCGGGCCTCCGGGCCGGATGCGACCTGGTCCCGGCCCCGAGCCCGCCGGCCGACAGCCTGCTCGGCGGCGTCGCCACCCGGTCGGCCACGGATGCCTGGGCCGTGGGCCGGACCCGGGGCGCTGACGAGGTCATCCATGCGCTGATCGAGCACTGGACCGGGACCTCCTGGCAGGTGGTACCGAGCCCGGCCGTGGGGCAGTCCAGCGCGCTCAGCGGAGTGGCCATCGCCGCCGCCGGGAACGCCTGGGCGGTGGGCTCCTACGGGGGCGCCACGCTGGGCGCGGACCAGGCGCTCATCGAGCACTGGAATGGCCGGTCGTGGACCTCTGTGCCGAGCCCGCACCCGGGCGGGGTGAGCTGGCTGACCGCCGTGGCCGCCATTTCACGCGCGCAACGCGTGGGCCGTGGGCGTCTACGCGGCTCAGGTCGGCGGCAACGACAAGGCCTTCACCGTGCACTGGAACGGTAAGACCTGGCAGCGGGTGCCGGTCCCCGTGACCAGCAGCGGCGTCCTGTCCGGCCTGGCCGCCACCGCCTGGAGCAACGTCTGGGCGGTGGGTCTCCGCCGAGAATGCCGTGACGGCAGGTCATGATCCTGCACTGGAACGGGCGGTCATGGCGGCGGGCGGCCTACCGGGGCCCGGCTGGGAGCAGCTATCTGCCGCGGTGTCGGCGGTCTCGCCAACCAACGTCTGGGCGGTGGGCAACACGATCCGCGGCACCAACGTCGGCCCGGCCTTCACCGTCCGCTGGACCGGCCGGAAGTGGGCGCGGGTGCCCATCCCGGACGCTGGCACCAGCGTGCTGTCCGGGGTGACGGCGATTTCCGCGCAGAACGCCTGGGCGCCGGCGGCGGCGCGGACCAGGCCGTCATCGAGCACTGGGACGGCGCGGCCTGGACCGCCGTGCCGACGCCGGGCCCCGGCGCCTACAGCGACCTGGAGGCGGTCGCCGCCAGCTCCGCCAGCAACGTCTGGGCCGCGGGCAGCTACCACGCCCCCCGCACGACCTAACCCTCACCCTGCACTGCAGCTAGCCCGGCTGCCCACTGATCCGACTCTCTGGCGCAACCCCCCGCCGCGAACTGGGTCGTGGCAGTTAGGACTGGGTGGCGGGGGCCAGGCCAGAGGCGGCACTGGGGGCGGGTCAGCCGGGGACAGGTCGTTGTGGCTGAACGCGCTCTTGCACAGGGCGCGGGCCTTGGCGCCGCATGCGTGGGTCACCGCACCGCCCATGGAGCTGACCACGTTCAAGGTGACGCAGCCGTCCCGCGACGGCCCGTAGCTGCTCTTGCCGACGGCCGACCACACGCCCACGCCGGCCAGTACGGCCACCAGGACGACGCCGATCACGCCCAGCACCCACTTGCCGCGTGGGCTGAGTGACTCGCCGAAGTGGCCCGGGTTACGGCCTGCCATGTCTAGCGAGCATAAGGCAAACCCCAGGTAAAGGCGGCCCGGCCGGTGCCGGTGCGGGCGGATGGGGAAGTATGTCCATGTGACTGAGCCGGGATCGGCCGAACCGGGAGACGGGCCCGGGTCCAGCCGGGACGTACCGAGCGGCGGCCGGCTGCAGCGTGGCTTCGAGCAGGGGCTGTCGCTGGCCCAGCTGACCGTGCTGCTCCCGGTGGTGGTCCTGCTGCTGTCCGCGTTCGGTGCGTTCATCTACGGCACCGTGGTCGTGGTCCACTTCGTGGAGAACATCGCTAGCGAGCCGTTCGCCGTGCACAACTTGCGGCTGTTCCTCACCGAGATCGACCTGTACCTGATCGGGGCCACGCTCATGATCGCCGCGTTCGGCTTCTACGAGCTGTTCGTCTCCAAAGTCGGCCGGGCGGGTGGGCGGCGGCCGCTGCCGCTGCCGGCCTGGCTGGAGATGGAGGACCTGGACGACCTCAAGGCCCGGGTCATCTCCATGATCATCCTGGTCACGGCGGTGACCTTCACCAACGTCTTGCTGGAGTTCCAGGAGGACGAACTGAACGTCCTGTACCTGGGCGCGGGGGTGGCCATCTTCATCGGGGCGCTCACCGTCTACCTGCGGTTCGGCTCGAGCCGTAACCGGGACTGAGCGGCGGGGCTAGAACTGCCGGGCGAACCGGCGCAGCGACGAGGTCAGCGCGCGCTCGGCCAGTGGCCGGACCACCCGGGCCACCAGGCCGCCCAGCCTGGGCGGCAGCGGCAGCCGCAACTGCTCGGTCCAGCGGAACTCGGCCGCCGGGCCGGCCGGGCGCACCTCGAAGATACCGGCCCCGCGGATCAGCCGGCCGGTGTGCTCGACCACGCAGCGGCGCGGCGGATCCCATTCGGTGATCACCATGGTGTCGGTGAAGCCGACCGGGCCCAGCCCGGTTCGGCCGGTCACGGCGGCGCCCACGCCCTGGCCGCCGTGCACCCGGGTGGCCCAGATCCACTCGCGCTGCCGGGACCAGTCGATGGCGCGCTGCCACACCCGCGCGGCGTCGGCCGGCACCCGGACCTGCGCGGTAACGACGAGTGGGCTGCTCACGCCCACCAACCTAGCGAACCACCCCGGCCGGTCACTGCGGGTGACAGCCGACTGCGGCCGCGTACTGGCGGAACGCCATCCGGTACTGCGCCGCCGCGCCCGGGTTGCTCAGGATGATGTCGAACGCCCAGCGGCGGTCCAGGTAGAACCAGGTGTCCACGGCCTGGGATCCCTGGACCTCGTAGCGGACCAGCCACCGGCCGTGCGGTCCGCGGGCCGCCGTCTCCACCTGGACCGGGGCCCCGGTGGGCGCGGTCGGGCACTCCACGTGGCGCCGGACGTACTCGGCCCGGGAGATGATCGCCTGGCTGCGGGCGTCCCAGCGGTCGTAGACCGCGCCGTACTGGCCGCTGTCATAGTCCGTGTTGAACACCTGGGCGATGCGCAGCAGTGCGGCCACGGTCGGCGGATCCGGCGGCCAGGTCCTGGTGGCCGCGGGCGCGGCGGCCGGGCTGCTGGCCGGCGAGGTGCCGGTCGCGGTGGCGGCCGGGCTGGCCGGTGCCGAGCAGGCGGTCACCAGGCACCCGGCCAGCACCAGGCCGCCAGCCAGCCGGCGCGTCCACATCACGTCACCTCCAGGTCCGGCGATCACCCTACTGGCCGGAGGCTGGGGCGCCGGGTGGTGGCTGGGCGGCCGGGTGGTGGCCGGGGCGCCGGGTGGTGGCTGGCTCGGTGGCCGTGAAGGGGTTGACAGACCGTCGTAGATAACGGTTATCTAAGGTGGATAACCGTTAGCTAGGAGGTCACGTGCCGCAGACCATGGCGACGCCGATCCGCGCGATCCGCGCGGGCCGGGCGGGCTGAGCGAATGGGCCGGATCCTGCTCATCGGCCGGCTGGCCGGGCGCGACCTGCGGCACCGGCAGGCCCAGTCGGCACTGCTGCTGGTGGTGATCTCGGTGGCCATGGCCACCCTGACGCTCGGCCTGATCGTGCACGGGGTGACCAGCCACCCGTTCGCGCAGACCAGGGCGGCGACCGCCGGGCCGGACGTGGTGGCGGACAGCGCGGGCCTGTCCGGGCCGGTCGAGCTGGGCCGGTTCACCGCTCTGGCGGATGCGCCTGGTGTCGCCGCGCACAGCGGCCCCTACCCGGTGGCCTGGCCGGTGCTCAAGGCGGATGGCATGACGGCCGACGTGCTGGCCGAAGGCCGGGACGCGGCCCCGGCCCCGGTCAACCAGCCGGACGTGCTGCAGGGCAGCTGGGTGCGTACCGGTGGGGTGGTCGTCGAGCGGGCGTTCGCCGAGGCGCTCGGCCTGCACGTCGGCGAGCACATCACGGTGGGTGGCCGGCCGTTCCGGGTGACCGGGATTGCCGTCACCGCCGCGGTCCCGGTGTATTCGCAGGTGTGCTTCTACGGCGCCTGCAGCGGCCCGGGCGGGCACCCACGGTCCTTTGATACCGGGCTGATCTGGGTCACCCGGGCGGCCGCCCACAGCCTGGCCGCACCCGGCAACCCGCTGACCTACTACCTGAACCTGCGGCTGGCCGATCCGGCGTCCGCGCCGGCGTTCGTGCGTGCGCACCAGCCCCGGCTGGCGTCCGGTGTGCAGCCGCTGACCGCCTGGCCGAGCCTGCGGGGTGCGGCGGCCAGGCTGGTCGGCACCGAACAGCAAGTCCTGATGCCCGCGAGCTGGCTGCTCGCGCTGCTCGCGGTGGCCACCGTCGCGGTGGTGGCCGGTGCGCGCATGGCGGAGCAGGAGAAGCGGGTCGGCTTGCTGAAGGCGGCCGGTGGCGGCCCGCCGCTGACGGCGGCCGTGCTGCTGGCTGAGCACTTGCTGGTGGCGCTGGCTGCCGGGGTGGCCGGGCTGTTCGCCGGGCGGCTGGCCGCCCCGCTGCTGACCAGCCCGGGCGCCTCGCTGGTGGGTAGCCCAGGCGCGCCCGCACTGACCCCGGCCACCGTGGCGCTGGTGGTGGCGGCGGCAGCCGCCGTGGCCTTCACGTCCACGCTCATCCCAGCACTGCGCGCGGCCCGGATCAGCACGGTCGCCGCGCTGGCCGGCGCGGCCCGGCCGCCGCGCCGCGCGGCCTGGCTGATCCGGGTCTCTGGCTGGCTGCCGGTGCCGCTGCTGCTCGGCTTGCGGCTGGTGACCCGCAGGCCGCGCCGGGTCCTGCTGAGCGCGGTCAGCTGCACCGTCACGGCCGCGACCCTCGTCGCGGTGCTGACGTTCCATGCCACGATGAACCAGGTCCGGTTCGGGCCATTCGCCGGGCCGCCGCCGCCGGACAAGCCCATGATCAGCCTGGTCATGCTGGTGGTCACCGTGGTGATGGCCATCCTGGCCGCGGCTAACGCGATCTTCACCACCTGGGCGGCGGTGCTGGACACCCGCCGGTTCTCGGCGGTGGTGCGCTCGCTCGGCGCGACCCCGGAGCAGACCACGACCGCGCTGTCCCTCACCCAGTTGCTGCCTGCGCTGGCCGGCGCGCTGCTCGGCATCCCGGCGGGCACTGCCCTGTACCGGGCCGTGCAGAGCGGCGGGCCGGTGGGCAGCCCACCGGCCTGGTGGCTGCTGGCCATGGTGGCCGGGATGCTGCTCGCGGTGGCCGGGCTCACGGTCATCCCGGCCTGGATCGGCACCCGCCGGTCCGTGGCCGAGATCCTGCAGGCCGAGATGCCCTGACCGGCTGGCCGCTCTGGACACGCCGGAACTGGCTGCTTATCCTTGACTGTATGGTCAGTCAAGATCTTCGCACGGCCGTGCCCACCGCCACCCCGCCTGCTAGCCGCACCGGATACCCGCCCGCCCCGCTGGACCTGGCCGGGGTCCGCCAGGCGCTCCGCCCGTTCGGCCAGAGCACGATGCTGCCCCCGGCCGCGTATGTGAACGAGGACGTGTTCGCCTGGGAACAGCGGCACTTCTTCGGCGGCGGCTGGATGTGTGTGGGACGCAGCGCGCAGATCCCGGAGCCCGGCGACATGCGTGCCGAGCAGATCGGGCCGGGCAGCGTGCTGATCGTCCGGGGGGACGACGGGGTGCTGCGCGGCTTCGCGAACTTCTGCCGGCACCGCGGTCACGAACTGCTGCCCTGCGGCGCGGCTGCCCAGCAGAAAGTGATCATCTGCCCCTATCACTCGTGGACCTACGGCCTGACCGGGAACCTGCGCGCGGCGGCCGGCTTCAAGAACAAGCCAGGCTTCGACGCCAGCCAGTGGGGGCTGGTCGAGCTCCCGGTGCAGGAATGGCACGGGCTGGTGTTCGTGGACGGCTCCGGCCAGGCCGGCCCGCTGGCCGACTCGCTCGGCGCGCTGGACGAGCTGATCGCCGGGTACGAGATGGAGCGGCTGGTGGTCCGCGGCCAGCACGACTACGAGGTCGCGGCGAACTGGAAGATCCTCACCGAGAACTACCACGAGTGCTACCACTGCCCGCAGATCCACCCGGAACTGTGCAAGGTCAGCCCGCCCAAGAGCGGTGAGAACTACGCGGCCCCCGGCACCTGGGTCGGCGGCTGGATGGACCTGCGCGACGGGATGACCACGATGTCACTCGACGGCACCAGCCGGGGAGTGGCGTTGCGGAATCTGGACGAGCAGGGCCTACGGACGGTCATCTACGTCCAGCTCTGGCCGAACGTGCTGCTCAGCCTGCACCCGGACTACGTGATGACGCACCGGCTGACGCCACTGGCCGCGGGCCGCACCCGGATCGAGTGCACCTGGGCGTTCGCCCCGGAGGCGGTGGAACGGGCGGACTTCGACCCGGGCTACGCAGTGGACTTCTGGGACATCACCAACCAGCAGGACTGGCATGCCTGTGAGTCGGTGCAGCGCGGGCTGTCCTCGCCGCGGGCCATCCCCGGGCCGCTGTCCGCCGAGGAGGACGCCGTCTACCAGTTCGTCACCATGGTGGCCCGCGGCTACCTGGGCGAGCGGCCGTGGAACCCGGGCAGCGCCGGGGACTACCAGCCGCAGCCGGCCGAGGCCCGGTAGGCCCCGGCTGGCCCGGGCCTGGGCCCGGGCCAGCCAGGCCCGGTCAGTCGTGACCGGGGATGCGGCGGGGCAGGGCCAGCACGAGCAGCAGCGCGAGCACGACGAACCCGAGGTTGGCCAGCAGGGCCAGCTGGGCGCTGTGGCTGAACGCCACGGCGACCGCATCGGGCCCGGGATGCACGTGCAGGCTGCCGAACAGCACGGTGCCGATCACCGCGATGCCCAGCGCGGTGCCGATCCGCTGCGCCGTGCCCAGGATGCCGCTGGCCGTGCCTGCCTCCCGGCGGGACACCGTGGCCAGCACGAAGTCCTGGTTCGGCGCGATCGTCATGCCGGTGCCCAGGCCGGCCAGCAGCAGCGGGGCGACCAGGTACCAGCCGCTGACCGCGGGCGCGGTGAGGTGCACCACCAGGGCGGTGCAGCCGAGGCCGGCGATGACCAGCAGGCAGCCGGTGACCAGGACCATCCGGCCCAGCCGGGCGGACAGCTTGTCGCTGTTGGCCGCGGCGACCAGGCTGCCGACCGAGAACGGGGCGATGACCAGCCCGGTGATCAGCGCGCTGTGCCCGAGGCCTTCCTGCCACAGGATGGACAGGGTGAAGAACACGCTGGCGAACCCGGCGAAGTAGACCACCGCGAAGATCGCACCGGCCGAGAACGACATCTGCCCGAGCAGGGCCGGCTTGAGCAGCGCGTCGCCGCCGCGCCGGTCCTCGGCCACCTCCCAGAAGCCGAGCAGCACAAAAACCGGCACGCTGCCGGCCAGGCAGGCCCAGCACCAGGTCGGCCAGCCCACCTGCTCGCCCTCGACCAGCGGGATGAGCAGCAACAGCAGCGCCGCGGTGAACAGGCCGAGCCCGACCGGGTCGAAGCCGCGCCGGGCGCGGGCCGTCGAGCGGGGCAGCAGCCGGGCGGCCAGTGGCACGGTGATCGCCCCGATGAACAAGTTGACCAGGAACACCCAGCGCCAGCCCTGGTCGGTGCCGGCGCCCGCGATGATCAGGCCGCCGAGCAGCGGCCCGAGCGCGGTGGACACCCCGATCGTGGCGCCCAGCATGCTGAACGCCTTGGACCGCTCCGGGCCGGTGAACGACAGCTGGATGGTGGCCGAGATGGCGGGGTAGAACAGGCCCGCGCCGAGGCCCTGCACGATCCGCGCCGCGACGATTTGGCCGGGTTCCTGCGAGAGCCCGCAGGCCACGCTGGCCAGGGTGAACACGGACAGGCCGATGAGGAACATCCACTTGTGCCCGAACCGGTCGCCGGCCCGGCCGGCCGGCACCAGGGCCAGCCCGTAGGCCAGCGCGTAGCCGGCCACGATCCACTCCAGGCTGGCCGACGAGGCGTGCAGGCCGGTCCGGATGGACGGCAGCGCGACGTTCACGATCGTGGTGTCGAGCAGCGCCATGAACGCGCCGGCCAGCACGATCGAGACGGCCCGCCAGCCGTGGCCGGCAGGCGAGGCGGCCGTGGCCCGGTCCGGGCCGGTGCTCGTGGTCACGTCTCCTCCTCTGGGCTGACCAGTGGCCGGCTGACCATGGGCGGGCTGACCACGGGGCCGCCCACTCCCTCGCGGAAGTCAGCCGCGATCTTCGGCAGCCGGGCGATCAGCTCCTCGTGCCAGCGGACCTCCGCGGCCGCGCGCTCTAGCTGGTGCCGCAGGACCATCCGCTCGGCCTCGTTGAGGTAGATGTCGGCGCTTTCCGCCCGGCTGCGCAGTGACGATTCGGCCACCCGCAGCCCGGCCAGCCGGTTTTCGGCGATCTGGGCCAGCGTTTCCTCGGGCAGGTCCCGGGACTGGGTGAGGGCCAGGTCGAACGGGTCGTGGTGGCTGTCGAGCTGGCGCAGCGCCTGGTCCCGGACCACGGCCAGGGCCCGGCGGCCCTCCCGGGTGATCTCGTAGACGGTCCGCTCTGGCCGGTTGCCGACCCGCTCGGTGCGCACCTCGCGGACCAGGCCCTCGTTGGCCAGCCGTTTCAGCGCGCCATACACCGACCCGACGTGGACATCGGCCCATAGCTCGGTGTGATCCACTTGCGCCTGGTGGCGGATCTGGTGGCCGTGCAGCGGCCCGCTGGCGGTCAGCGTGCCGAGGATGAATACCCGAATCGATGACACGCGATTACTCTTGCACGACTAATCGCGTCCAGTCAACTCTGGCGGATAACTCGGGTTCACGCCGGCCCGTGCGTTAGCGCCGCTGGCGAGGCACCATGCGCCGCCTGAGGCGCGGTCGGCGCGGGCGGGCCACCGGTAACCGGCGGCCCGCCCGCCTCAGGCCAGGGCGGCGGGGCCGCGCTTGGCCATCTGGGCGGCGATGATGGCCCGCTGCACCTCGCTGGTGCCTTCCCAGATCCGCTCGACGCGCAGCTCACGGTAGAAGCGTTCGGCCACGTTCTCCCGCATGTAGCCGCGGCCGGCGAAGACCTGCACGGCCCGGTCGGCCACCCGGCCGGCCATCTCCGAGGCGTACAGCTTGGCCATCGAGCACTGCGCGTGGGCGATCTTGACGTCGTTGCCGCGGTCGATGCCACGCGCGGTCTCGTAGACCAGCGAGCGGGCCGCGAACAGCTCGGTCAGGCTGTCCGCCAGCATGGCCGCCACGGCGCCGAACTCGCTGATCGGCAGGCCGGACACCCGCCGCTCCTTGGCGAACGCGGTCATCTCGGCGGTCAGCCGCTCGGCCGCGCCCAGGCAGCGGGCGGCCACCATCAGCCGTTCGAAGCGGAACCACTCGTAGGCGAACGCCATCCCGTCGCCCTCCGCGCCGATCAGGTGGCTGGCCGGCACCGGGACGTCAGCGAACTCGACGATCGGGTGATGGTGGCTGATCGTGTGCGAGTAGGCCGGGTTGCGCAGCACGGTCACCCCCGGGCTGGGCAGGTCAACCAGGAACATGGCGTGCTCCCCGGCGTGCGGCCCATCGGCCAGCACGCCCTGGAAGAACGCGAAGTCGGCCGTGTTGTAGGACGTCACGTGCCACTTGACGCCGTTCAGCACAAAGTGGTCACCGTCCCGGCGGGCGCTCGCTTCCAGGCCGGCCACGTCCAGCCGGCCCCCTCCTCGGTGATCGCGTAGCACTCCTCGCGCTCCCCGGCGACCGCGGGCCGGAGGAACTGCTCGATCTGGTACTCGGTCGCGATGGGCGGCAGCCAGGACGGGGGCGTGGCCGCCACCCAGCCGAGCGCGTTCGTCACCCGGCCCATCTGCTCCTGGACCAGGACGACCTGGAGCATGCTGCACCCGCCGCCGCCGAGTTCGGTCGGCATGTTGGTGGAGTGCAGGCCGAGTTCCAGCGCGCGCTTGGCGTGCCCGGCGGTCACGTCGGCGGGCAGTTCGCCGCCGTCCATCTCGGCCTGGACCTCGAACGGGATCAGCTCGTCCGCGAAGCCGCGTGCTCGCGTCTGTATGACCAAGTCCTCGTCCGACAACCCGTACACGCTGCTCTCCTTTGGCTGGCCAGGGCGCACAATCGCGCCGCCTGCAGGACCACTCACCCTATCTTGACTGACTGTTCAGTTTATGCCAGCATCGGTCTCGTGCCAATGCCCTCCACTGGCCAGCCACCCGCCGCGACATCGTCGTCGTGGGCGGCGGCACGGTCGGCGCCTGGTGCGCCTACTTCCTGCGCCGGGACGGCCTGCGGGTCACCCTGATCGAGAAGGGTGTGCTCGGCCAGGGCGCCAGCAGCCGGGCGGCGGGCGTGGTCCGTGCGCAGGGCGGCACCCCCGAGGCGGTCCGGCTCGCGCACTGGACCCAGCGCTTCTACCTGCGGCAGCGGGACGAGCTTGGCATCGACTCCGGGTTCATCCCCCAGGGTTACCTGCTGCCCTGCTTTACCGAGGCCGAGGTCCCGGTGGCCCACCAGCGGATGGTCATGCAGAACTCGCTGGGCCTGGACGTGGAGTGGCTGAGCCCGGACGAGGTGGACGAGCGCAACCCGACGCTGGCCCCCGGGCAGACGCTGGGCGGCACGTTCTACGCGGCCGACGGCTACCTGCCCCCGCCGCGCAACGTGACCGCCTACACCGTGGCCCTGGCCAGCAGCGGGGTGGACGTGCGCGAGCGGGTCCGGTTCCACGGCCTGCTCCGCGAGGGGGGCCGGGTCACCGGCGTGCAGACCAGCGCGGGCCCGGTCACCGCGGGCTCGGTGCTGCTGACCGGCGGGCCCAAGCTGGCCGAGGTCGGCCGGCTGGCCGGGCTGCGCATCCCGGTCGGCGGCGCCCGGCACCAGGTCGCGGTGACCGAGCCGCATCCGGACCTGCACCCATCCCGGCTGCCGATGGTTTTCGACCTGCCCTCCGGCCTGTACTGGCGGCCCGAGGAAGGCGGCCTGCTGTTCGGGATGAGCAACCCCGAGGAGCCGCCCGGCTGGGCCCAGGCGGTGGACGAGCCGTACCTGGCCCGGATGCGGGCCCGGCTGAACCAGCTGGTGCCGGTGACCGCCGGGCTCGGGCTGCGCCGGGTGTGGGCGGCCACCATCGAGTACACCCCAGACCACCTGCCGATCGTCGGCCCGGCGCTCGGCCCGGACGGCGGCGCGCTGCCGGGCGTGTTCGTGGCCACCGCCGCCGGGCACGGCATGATGTGCGGCCCGGGTGTCGCCCGGACCGCGGCCGACCTGATGCTGACCGGCTTCTCCGACGTAGTGGACACCGCCGGTCTTGGCCTGGACCGGTTCGACGAGCAGGGCCGCAGCAAGCTGTCCGCCGACCCGATCGCGCTGCCGTTCCCGGAACAGGCCTACCCGGACCCGCTGACCATCCCCTGACCAGACCCGCCATCGAGAGGACCGACCCGCATCATGACTGAAACCATGCCGGTTACCCCGTTCCTGTCCGCCGCCGCGCTGCACGGCGAACTGGAGGACTGGGGCCCGCTCGCCGAGGCTACCGGCGAGCCCATGCACACCTCGGGCGTCACCACCTGGGCCGACGGCGACCTGGAGGTGGGCGTCTGGGAGTGCACCCCGGGCCCGTCCTACTGGAAGCTGGAGACCAACGAGGCCATCCACATCGTGTCCGGCCGGATGACCTGCACCCCGGACGGCGGCGAGCCGCAGGACATCGGGCCGGGAGACAGTGCCGTCTTCCCCCGCGGCTGGGCTGGGACGTGGCAGATCCACGAGACGATCCGCAAGCTCTACGTTCTTTTCTGAACGGCTAATACCCGCGAACTGGATCCCGGGACGGCGCTCAGCTCCTCAGCTGGGCCGTCCCGGGTTCAGTCGTGTGGCTGAACTAGGGTCGGCCGGAACGCGACAGTTGGAAGGAGCGTGCTGATGGCTCAGAAGCGGGACGTCGTGGTGGTCGGCGGCGGGCACAACGGGCTGGTGGCGGCGGCGTATCTGGCCCGGAGTGGGCTGGACGTGCTGGTCTGCGAGCGGCGCCCGGTGCTCGGCGGCGCGGCGGTGAGCGAGCACCCATTCGGCCCGGACTACACCGTGACCTCGCTGTCGTATGTGGTCTCGCTCCTGCCGCCGGACCTGGTCAAGGACCTGGAGCTGACCCGGCACGGCTACCACGTCTACCCGCAGGGCCCGTACTTCGCGCCGCGCGCGGACGGTCGCTACCTGCGGCTGCCGGACAACCCGGCGGAGCGGCACGCCGAGATCGCCAAGTTCTCCGCCGCGGACGCGGACGCCTACCCGCGCTACGAGGCGCATCTGGCCGGCCTGGCCAAGGTGCTGGGCCCGATGCTGGACGAGATCCCGCCCCGGCTCGGCTCCCGCCGCCCGGCCGACCTGTGGCGGCAGGCGCTGCTGCTGCGCCACCTGCGCGGGCTTGACGAGCGCGGCCTGGTCGATGTCACCCGGCTGATGGCGGCCAGCATCGCCGACCTGATCGAGGAGTACTTCGAGAGCGACGCGATGCTCGGCCTGCTCTCGGTGTCCGGGGTGATCGGCACCTGGGCAGGCCCGCGTTCGGCGGGCACCGCGTACGTGATGCTGCACCACCACATCGGCGACACCGGCGGCCAGGCCGGCGCCTGGGGCTTCCCGCGGGGCGGGATGGGCGGGGTGACCGGCGCGCTGGCCGCCGCGGCCCGCTCGTTCGGCGCGGAGCTGCGCACCGGGGCCGAGGTGGCCCAGATCCGCACCCGGCCCGGCCGCGGGGCCGCGCCGGCGGCGGCCGGGGTGACGCTGGCCAGCGGCGAGGAGATCGACGCGGGCACGGTGATCACCACCGCGCACCCGCAGATCTCCTTCCTCCGGCTGGTCAACCCGGCCGTGCTGCCGCCGGGCTTCGTCGCGGAGATCCAGCGCTGGCAGACCCGCAGCGGCACGGTGAAGATCAACCTGGCCCTGGACCGGCTGCCGGTGTTCACCAGCCACCCCGAACCTGACCCGCAGATCCACGGCGGCACGATCGTGCTGGCGGAGAGCCTGGACGACATCGAGACCGCGTTCCAGCAGGCGGTCAGCGGCCAGCCGTCGGCGCGGCCGTTCGCCGACATCTGCATCCCGAGCGTGTTCGACGACTCACTCGCCCCGCCGGGCCAGCACGTCATGTCGATGTTCACCCAGTGGGTGCCGCACGGCTACGCGGCCGCCCCGGACGAGGCGGAGCTGGCTGCCTACGCGGACCGGGTGCTGGCCCGGATGGAGACGGTCGCGCCCGGCTTCACCAGCTCGGTGCTGCACCGGCAGGTGATCGGGCCGCAGCAGATGCAGCAGGAGTACGGCCTGATCGGCGGCAACATCTTCCACGGCGAGCTCAGCCTGGGCCAGCTGTTCCACGCCCGTCCCGCGGCCGGCTATGCCGACCTGCGCACGCCCGTGGCTGGCCTGTACCAGGCTGGCTCGGCGACGCACGGCGGTGGCGGCGTGACCGGGATCCCGGGCCGCAACGTCGTGCACCAGGTGCTCACTGACCGCCGGGCTGATCAGCGCCGCCGCCGTGCTGCCGGGCTGCTTTCCGCCGCCCGTGGCGGCCGTGGCCAGCCCGGCCCGCACTAGCCTGACCCGCACTGGCCTGACCCGCACTGGCCGACCGCACTGGCCTGACCCGCACTGGCCTGACCCGCACTGGCCTGACCGGCACTGGCCCGGCCCGCGCCATCCTGGCCAGCCCGGCCGCCCTGCGCGTGCCGCAGCGCGCTGCGCAGCGACGCGATGTAGCCCGCGCTCAGCGAGCCCGAGCCGGCCACCTTGCGGATCTGCGTGCCCTGCGCGGTCAGCGTCTCCAGGATCAGCCGCTCCAGCGCGGTGCGATCACGGGCCCGGACCCGAGGCCGCCGCGGCGGGTCCGGCTGCACCGGCACCGAGATCCTGGTGATCTTGCCGCCGGACAGCGTGACCTGGACCTGAACCGGCCCGTCGGCGGTCCCGGTCACCGTCCCGGTCCCCTCGGTCACCGGGCTGCTACGGCTGCTGGCGGCCATCATCGAGGCCAGCGGCGTCCGGTACGACAGCACGACGATCAGCCCGGCGATGGTGAGCGCGATGGCGAACGCGGCACGGCGCATGACGGCCCCTGTTTCGAGATCGGATGCTCAGAAGTCGAAGGCTTCCCGGTGAATACGCTTGCGGGGCACCCCGGCCTGCTGCAGCGCCGCGATGGCCGTCGTGGTCATACCGGGGGGCCCGCACACGTAGACCTCGTGCCGGTGCAGTCCGGGCACCAGTTCCCTGAGGTGCCCGGCGGACAGCGGGTCCCAGCCCAGCTCGGCCCGCGAGCCGAGCAGGTAGCGCACGGTGCCGCCGCGAGCACGGGCCACCGCGTCCAGCTCACGGCGGAACACCACGTCGCGTGGGCTGCTGGCCCGGTACACCAGGGTCACCTGGCCGGGCAGCCGCTCGAACATCGTGCGCAGCGGGGTGATGCCGACGCCGCCCGCCAGCAGCAGGATCCTCCGCCTCGGCCGGCCCGTGGCCGCGGTGAGCGCGCCGTACGGACCTTCCGCGATCACCCGGGTGCCGGGCCGTAGCCAGCCCAGCGAGCCGCTGTGGTCGCCGCTGTCCTTTACCGTGATGCGCAGCAGATCCTTCTGCGGCAGCCCGGACACCGAGTACGGGTGGCTGGACCACCACAGGTCATGGGTGAGGAAGCGCCAGCGGAAGAATTGCCCGGGCTCGACGCCCAGCGCAGCCAGCCGCCGTCCGGACAGGATGACCGACACCACGTCCGGTGCCTCCCGGCGCACCCCGGCGACCCGCAGCCGGTGCCGCAGGCTGAGCCGGACCGGGGCCAGCACCCGGTACCACAGCAGCAGGGCGCCCACCGTCGCGTACAGCACGGACCAGCCGATCCGGTTGGCCAGCGGGGCGAAGTCCGGGCCCACCGCGAACTGATGGCTGAACGCCAGCGCGATGGCCAGGTAGGTGTAGAAGTGCAGGTAGTACCACGTCTCGTAGCGCAGCCGCCGGCGGGCCGCGCGCAGCGACACGACGCCGATGCCGACCAGCAGGAACAGCGCCAGCGTGGCCATCAGCACGTCCGGCTGGGTGGTGACCACCGACCAGGCCTCGGTGGTCACCGGGGTGTTCGCGCTGACCGCGTAGCCCCAGACAATGAGCAGGGCGTGCGCGATCAGGATGCACACCACCCAGCGCCCGTTCCTGGCGTGCCAGCGGGCCAGCCGGTCCGCGCCCACCCCGCGCTCTAACGGTGGCAGCCGGGCCATCAGCGCGACCTGGACCACCACCCCGTACCCGGCCAGCAGGCCGCACAGGTCCCCGGCGGTGGTGATCACGTCGCCGGGGGTGTCCAGCTCGGGCCCGTCATGCCACCACATCAGCAGAATGGCCAACGCCCCGGCGGCGATGGCCGCCAGCACCGTCTCCGGCGGCAGGCGCAGCGTGCGGTCCCATCCGTGCCGGGTCACGGCCTTGCGGTTGGCGATGCTGGCCACGTGCGCTCCCTCCCACGGGGGATCCCCTCCACCCGGGAACACGGCCGGACCAGAACCCTGGTTTCGCCCCAGCGGACTCGTAAGGATCCGGTAAGGATCCGCCCGGCCCGGCATCTGTGCGGCGTCACCGCAATGACGGCTCAGGCATTTCCGGGTAATTAGTGCATGAAAGCTGGCTGATCATTCCGTGTGCTAACGTCCAGCTCGATCAACCGCACAATTACAGGGGGCATTATGCGGAAAATTCTGGCCGCGGCCGGGGCCTTGTCGGCCGCCGCGGTGATAGCCGGCAGCAGCCTGCCAGCGGCCAGCGCGGCCGTGAGCCACGCAAGCCCGAAGATGGAGTCGTTCCGGCTCGTGTCCGGGGTGATCTCCGGCGCGGGCAGCGTGGTCGCGACCGGCGCGTTCACGGCCGGCGGCCGCACCAACCTGAATACCCCGAACGGGGTGCTGCACTTCCCGGGCGGTGCCGTCACGGCATTCCCGCATGCCAAGGCGACGGTAACTCAGGTCAACCGGCACACCTGCCTGCTGACCATTGTGCAGCGTGGTACCTACCGGCTCGGCCACGGCACCGGCAAATATGCCCATCTCACCGGTCACGGCCGGTACGTCGCGCACATTCTCGCGGTGCTCAACCGCACGAAAAAGGGGCGGTGCTCGCAGTCCAAGCGGCCGCAAGCGCTGCAGCAGGTCATCAGCGCGCACGGGCCAGTGTCCGGCATCTGAGGTCAGAAGTCGCGGAACGCCACCCGGTGCCCGTCCGCGTCGAGGGGGGTGACCCACCAGCTCACCGAGACGGAACTGGGCGACTGGACAATGAAGAACCGTCCGGCGGGCAAGCCGCGCCGGGCCGGCAGCGGCGCCGTCCGGACCAGCAACGGCCGGTGCCCGGGGGCAGTCAGCCGGACCATGATGGCTGACCCGGGCACCGGCCCGTAGTAGAAGGTTGAACCCCCGGGGCCGAGCCCTTCGCCCCAGTAGTAGCTGTAGTCGCGGCTGGCCGCGAAGCTGACCTGACCGGAATAGCTGTACCCGGACAGGCTGTCCAGGTCCAGGCCAAGCCGATGGTCCTGCTCGAAGGCCACGAGCTTCCAGCGCTGGCCGCTGGCCATCCGGCCACGGGCCAGCACGATCTTGTCTGGGTCCTGGTTGCGGAGCGCCATCCGGTGGCCACCAGCGGCTGGCCGGGCCGTTCCGCAGGCGGCCGCCGCGAGCAACAAGCAGGTGCCGAGCAGGCCGCGCCGCGATGGCCGTGCCCCGGCGGATCAAGTGACTCATGTACACCCTCCGGCTCAGGCCGCCGAGGATAGACGGTCACCGAAGGGTATCCGCCCCCGGCTGGCTGGCCTGGCGCGGGATGGCCAGGGCGTCCACGGCCACCGCGCGGTCCGGGCCGCAGATCAGCGGGTTGATGTCCAGCGCTTCCAGCACATCGCCCAGCTCGGCCGCGAGCTGGGACAGGCCGGTGATCGCGGCCACCACCGCGTCCCAGTCGGCCGCGGGCTGGCCGCGCGCCCCGGCCAGCAGCGCCGCGGCCCGTAGTTCGCCGATCAGCTGCCGGGCCTGCTCCGGCCCGGCCGGGGGCAGTGCGACGGCCCGGTCGGCGAGCAGTTCCACCAGCACCCCGCCCGCGCCGACCACCAGCAGCGGGCCCAGCTCGTGATCACGGGCCAGGCCCAGGGACAGTTCCGGGCCGGCCGGGATGGTCTGGCTGACCAGCACCCGGCGGCCCAGCCGCTCGGCCAGGTCCTGGTAGGCCGCGGCCAGCGCGGCCGGGCCGGCCAGCCCGAGCACCACCCCGCCCACGTCCGACTTGTGTGCGATCCCGGGCTCGGCGGTCTTGAGCACGACCGGGTAGCCGAGTTCCGCCGCCGCGGCCAGCGCCTCTTCCTCGCTGACCGCGGCCCGGGTACGGGCCACCGCGATGCCGTAGTCGTGCAGCAGATCGGCCAGCACCGGCCCGCGGGCCTCACCCGCGGCCAGCACCGCGGTCCAGCGGGCCCGCCGGGCCGTATCGATGGGCGGGCCCGGCGGAGCGGGCGCCAGGCCGCGCCCGCGGCGCAGTAGATGGCCGAGCGCGAGCAGGCCGGTCCTGGTGCCTTCCAGCACCGGGATGCCGCCCGCCCGCAGCCGCGCCGCAACGTCCTGATCGATGGCCGCGGGCAGGTTGCTCAGCACCACGACCGGCTTGCTGGTCTGCCGGGCCGCCTCGGTCACCGCGTCCGGGTAGGACTGGTCGCCGTCGTACTCGTGCACCAGGTCCACGGCCAGCGCCACCGCGGCCACCGCCGGGTCATCGGCCAGCGCGGCCAGCGCACCGGACAGCTGCTCCTGCGCCCGGGCCCCGGTGCCCCAAACGTCCAGCGGGTTGGCCGGCTCCAGCCCGGGGTCGAGCAGCCCGGCCAGCCGTGCCGTGGTCGGCGCGCCGATGGCCGCGAACGGCACGCCCAGCTCGTCGGCCACGTCGGCCACGTACGCGCGTTCCAGCCCGGAGTCGTGCACGGTGGCGATGCCGGTGCCGCCGCCCGTGCGCCGGCCGATCGCGAACAGCTCCAGCGTGTCGGCCAGTTCGGCCAGGTCGCCGACCCGGTGCACGCCGTAGCCGCGGGCCAGCGCCTCCCAGCCGCCGTCCGCGGCGGCCAGCGCCCCGGAGTGGGCCGACACCATGGCCCGGCCGCGCGCCGAGCGGCCCGCGGTGAGCAGCACCACCGGGATGTCACGGGCCGCGGCCGCGGCCAGCACGGCCCGTAGCCGGCCGGCGTCGCGGACCGCTTCCAGCACCAGCGCCAGCACCCGCGTCTCTTCCTGGCCCAACGCCCATTCCGCGTACTCGGCGGCGGTGCTGACGAGTTCTTGCCCGGAGGACACCGCCACCGTGTAGCCGAGCCCGCGCCGGGTGCGCAGCATCGCCGAGAACACCGACCCGGAGTGGGTGATCAGCGCGACCGGGCCGGCGGGCAGCGGGTCTGGTTCCACGTAGCCGACCGCGCGCAGCCCGCGGGTCACGTTGACGAACCCCATGCAGCCTGCCCCGCACACCGCCATGCCCGCGGCCCGGGCGGTGGCGGCCAGCCGGTCGCGCAGGCTGGGCTGGCCCGCCGGGCGCGGGCCTGGCGGGTCGAACGCGCTGCCGAAGATCACCGCCGACCGGTCACCGCGCCGCGCGGCCAGCGTGAGCTGGTCCTCCAGCGCCGGATCGGGCACGGCCAGCAGTACCAGGTCGACGGATTCTTCGGGCAGCTCGGCCAAGGAGCGGTAGCACGGCGTCCGGCGATCTGGGGTGCCGCGGGTTGACCAGGTAGGTCCGGGGCGCCGGGCGGCTCCGGGCCATCTCGCTGATCATCCGCTGGCCCAGGCTGCCGTCCCGCGGGCTGGCCCCGACCAGCGCTACACTGCGCGCCTCCAGCATCGCCGTAGCGCGTCCGCTCGTCGGCCGCGGCCGCTGCCGTGCGTCATTCGGCCGCCGTGGCTGAAGCATGTGCGCGGGGTATGGCCCGGCTGGGGCCCCGCTGCTACGGGAGCCGGCGTGAGCTGGATGAGGGTTGCCGTCATGACCGGCGGGTGAGCGGCGCACCCGCCCAGACCGCTTGGCCGCCTTCTGGTCGGCGATGGCCGCCCGGGCCGCCTGCCAGCCCGGGATGCCGCACACCCCGCCGCCCGCGTGCGTGGCCGAACTGCCGTAGTACAGGCCGCTGAGCGGGGTGCGGTAGTCGGCGTAGCCGGGCGCCGGGCGCATGTGGAATAGCTGCTCCAGGGACAGCTCGCCGTGGAAGATGTTGCCGCCGACCAGGCCGTACTCCTGCTCCATCTGATACGGGCCGACGATGTCCCGGTGCAGGATGGACGCCTTGAAGTTGGGTGCGACCTCGTTGTAGCAGTCGATCATGCGGTCGGCGTAGGCCTCCAGCTCCGCGGTGTGCGGCTCCTCGCTCCAGTCCTGCGGCACCCACTGGGTGAACAGCGACATGATGTGCGTGCCCTCGGGGCAGAGCGTCTTGTCGAACGCGGTCGGGATGACCCCGTCGCTGAACGGCCGGGCCGCCGGGCGGCCTTCCCTGGCGTCCTGGAAGGCCCGCTCGATGAACTCCATGGTCGGTGCCATCTCGACCGAGCCGGTGTGGTGTTCCTGCAGCTTGGAGCCGGGGTCCGCGGTGAAGTCGGGCAGCTCGGACAGGGCGAGGTTGATCTTCACCACGCCGCTGCGGGTCTTCCAGTGCTCGATGTCGGTGATGAAGTCGGGCGGCAGGTGCTCCCGGCCGATCTGGTCCAGGAACGCGATCTTCGGGTGCACGGTGGACACCACCACGGTGGCGCGCAGCTCGTCGCCGTTGTCCAGCACCACGCCGCGGGCCCGGCCGTTCTCGACGATGACCTGGGCCACCTTGGCGTTCAGCCGGATCTCGGCGCCGTGCTCGCGTGCGGCCGATTCGATCGCGCTGGACACCGCGCCCATGCCGCCTTCCTGGAAGCCCCAGTTGCCCAGGTGGCCGTCGCCCACGTCGCCGATGGAGTGGTGCGCCATCACGTACGCGGTGCCCGGCTCGTACGGGCCGGCCCAGGTGCCGATCACCCCGTTGACCGCCAGCGCGCCCTTCACCTGCGGGGACTCGAACCAGTCGTCGAGCAGGTCGGCGATGCTCATCGTCATCAGCCGGGTCACGTCCGCGATCGTGCGCACGTCCAGGCCGCGGTTCCGCCAGGCCAGCCGCAGCGTCTCGGACAGGTCGCGTGGCTTGCGCGAGCCCAGGTTCGGCGGCACGGTGAGCAGCAGCGGGCCGAGCACGTCAGCCAGGCCGGCCAGCCAGGCGTCCCAGCGGGGCATGGCGTCCGCGTCCTTCTTGGACCACTTGGACACCTCCTCGTGGTTGCGCTTGGCGTCGTCCGCGTACAGCTTGATCGAGCCGCCCTCCGGGAACGCCTGGTAGTACGGGCCCATCGGGTAGATCTTGTAGCCGTGCCGTGATAGGTCCAGGTCCTTGATGATCGTCGGCGGCAGCAGGCTCATCACGTAGGACAGCCGGGTGACCTTGAACTCGGGTGCGTCCGGCCAGGGTGCCTCGGTGGTGGCTGCGCCGCCGGTCTTGCCGCGGCCCTCCAGTACGAGCGTGCGGGCACCGGAGCGAGCCAGGTAGGCCGCCGCGACCAGCCCGTTGTGCCCACCGCCGACGACGATCGCATCGTAGGTTCCGGCCTGTGTTGCGGCCATCTGTCCGCCTTCCATGCAGGTGTGCTAAGACGATCGTGGGGAATTTCCCGCGACATTGACTGAATGTTCAGTCTAGAAACCTGATACCGTTGCCACAAGGGGCCGGCGCCCAATCGGTCTCGTGGAGGCGGCGGATGAACGCACCGGAGTCAGCGACCCCGGTGCGCATAGTGGGCGAGGATGTTCGCATGACTGAACGTGCTGGCGCTGTAGCCGACACCGCCGACCAGCGCCGCGAGCAGATGCTGCGGGCCGCCTTGGACGTGATCGAGGAACGTGGCTTCCCTGACACCAGGATCGCGGACGTCGCGGCCCGGGCCGGGACCAGCCCGGCCCTGGTCATCTACTACTTCAAGACCAAAGACCAGTTGCTGACCGAGGCTCTGCGGTACGCCGAGGACACCTGGTATGAGGCAGGCACCCGCCGGATGGCCGCCATCCCCAGCGCGGCCGGCCGGCTGGAAGAGCTCGTCGCGATGAACTTCCTGCCCGAGGCGGACACCTACCCGACCACGTCGTGGCTGCTCTGGCTGGACCTGTGGGCGGCATCGGTGCGGCTGCCCGAGGTGGCCAGCGTGCGGCAGAAGTTCGACGAGCGGTGGCGTGAGACGATCACTGCTGTCGTGCTGGCCGGGCAGGAAGCCGGCGAGTTCGGTGCGGTGGACGAGGATGATTTCGCGCTGGCCCTGTCCGCGCTGCTGGACGGGCTCGCCGTCCAGGTCGCGCTGCAGGACCCGTCGGTCGGCCCGGCCCGCGCATTCGACGTGGGCATGCGGTTCGCGGCCGGCCAACTTGGTTTCGAATGGTCCGGGCGGTCGCCCGGCAGATAGGCGTTAAGGAGGCCCCGGTGGCCGGTGGACATATCCAGCTCGTCTCGCTGACCAAGCGGTTCACCGAAGTAGCGGTGGACGATATCGACCTCACCGTGGACAGCGGCGAGTTCTTCTCGCTGCTCGGGCCGTCCGGCTGCGGCAAGACGACCACGCTGCGGCTGATCGCCGGCTTCGAGCAGCCGACCGCGGGCAGCATCATGCTCGACGGCACCGACATGTCCGGGGTGCCGCCGCACAAGCGCAACGTGAACACGGTGTTCCAGAGCTACGCGCTGTTCCCGTTCATGACCGTGTTCGACAACGTGGCGTTCGGGCTGCGCTACCAGAAGCTGCCCAAGCGCGAGATGGTCACCAAGGTGAACGAGGCCCTGGACCTGGTCGAGCTGGGGTCGTACGCGAAGCGGCGGCCGGGCACGCTGTCCGGCGGCCAGCAGCAGCGGGCCGCGCTGGCCCGTGCGCTGGTCCTCGGGCCCGCCGTGCTGCTGCTCGACGAGCCGCTCGGCGCGCTGGACGCCAAGCTGCGCCGCTCGCTCAAGGTGGAGCTCAAGGCGCTGCAGGAGCGGGTCGGTATCACCTTCCTCTACGTCACCCACGACCAGGAGGAAGCGCTGACCATGTCGGACCGGCTGGCGGTGATGCACGAAGGCAAGATCGTCCAGATCGGCAACCCGCGGCAGGTGTACGAGGAGCCCGCGGACACTTACGTGGCCGACTTCCTCGGCGTGTCCAACCTGATGGAAGTGGACGTGGTGGAGCGGGGCCCGGGTAGCCGGTGCTCGGTCAAGGTCGGCGAATCCGCGCTGGACGTGGAGCAGTCCGACGTGGCCGAGCTGGGCACCGCGCACGTGGTCATCCGCCCGGAGCGGGTGCGCATCGAGGAGCACAGCGCGGCCGGGCCGAACCGGATCCCGGGCATGGTCGAGCGGCTGGTCTTCCTGGGCGCGGCCACCCAGGTGCTGGTACGGCTGGCGCCCGGCGCCCAGCTGCAGGCCCTGGTGCAGAACGACGGCGAGCATCCGCAGCACCTGGCCCAGGGCACCCCGGTGCAGGTGTACCTGGCCCCGGACGCGCTCCGGGTGCTCCGCGGCAGCGCGCTGGGCGCCGATGAAGACGAGCTGCGGGTGACCACCGCGCCGGCGCAGGCCCGCTGACTCATCCTGAGACCGTGCGGGTCGCGGACTAGACCAGCGGGAAGACCGGCCGGGGTAGGATCTGCGAAGTACTTGCGAAACAGCTTTGAATGAGTTTTGGGCCGGTTTACCGCCTTTCGGGCGGGCGCCATTGCGGTGCCGGGCGGGGTGTCTGGAGGAATGATGACCGAGGTCCCCCCGGTGCTGCCCGTCGTGGACACGAGCCGCCCGAGCGCGGCCCGCATCTACGACTTCATGCTGGGCGGCTGCCACAACTTTCCGGTGGACCGGGAGGCCGCGGCCAAGGTGATGGACGTGGTGCCGGAGTTCGGCGAGATCGCCTGGGCCAACCGCGGTTTCCATCAGCGGGCCGCCCGGTGGATCGCGGAGGCCGGCATCGGCCAGTTCCTCGACATCGGCTGCGGCCTGTTCACCGTGGGCAACACGCACGAGGTAGTGCGGGAGGTCCGGCCGGAGGCCCGGGTCGTGTACGTGGACCTGGACCCGCTGGTGGCGCAGCAGGCCGCCGTGCTGCGCGGCGACCCCGACGCCACGTTCATCCAGGCTGACCTGCGCGACCCGGCGCCGTTAATCTCCGACCCGCGGCTGGGCGAGCTGATCGACCTGGCCCGCCCGGTCGGCCTGGTGCTGACCGCGGTCATGCACTTCGTGGCGGACGGCTCAGACCCGTGGCGGCTGGCCCGGGCCTATCTGGACCAGCTCGCGCCGGGCAGCTACCTGGCGCTGTCCCACGCCACCTCCGACGGGGTGCCGCCGATCGCGGTGCAGCGCTGGCAGGAGGTGTACGCGGACGCCCCGGTCCAGTTCCACCCGCGCTCACGGGGCGGGGTCAGCCGGTTCTTCGACGGCCTCGACCTGGTGCCGCCGTACCAGGGGGCCGTCCCCGAGGTCACCCACCTGGGCCTGTGGGGCTGCGAGGACCCCCGGCTGGCGGATAGCGACAGCTCCCGCTGGGGGTACTGCGGGGTAGCCCAGGTCCACTGATCGTCGCCGGCTGAGCGTCCGCCGGGCTGATCGTCAGGCGCCGGCTGACGATCACTCGGTGCCGGCGATCGTGGTCAGCGCCTCCAGCCGGCTGCCCCGCTCGCCGCGGGTCATCCAGCGATAGCCGATGTACCCGAGGATCGCGATGATCAGGGACATCACCAGCATGATCGTGCCGAGCGCGTTCAGCGCCGGGCCGCCGTTGCCGCCGCGCTGGGTGGAGTAGATGTACACCGACATCGGCGTGTTACCGGCGTTCGAGGACAGCAGGTCCACGATCACGAAGTCGTCGATGACCCCGGAGAAGACCAGCACGGCGCTGGCGAAGATGGCCGGGCCGAGCAACGGCAGCAGCACCCGGCGCACGGTCTGGAACTGATTAGCGCCCAGGTCGGCCGCGGCTTCCTCGTACTGCGGGCCGAGGCCGACCAGCCGGGCCTGCACGATGATGGCGGGCCAGCTTACGTTCCAGCTGACCAGGCCCAGCACCTCGGCCCAGGTACCCAGCGAGACGCTGGTGAACAGCACGGTGAACACGAAGAACATCGCGACACCGAAGATCAGCTCGGGGACCACGAAGGACAGCAGCATCACGAAGTTGAACGAGGCTGAGGTGAGCCCCTTCCACCGGTTGATGCCGAGCGCGAACGCCACCCCGAGCGGCACCGCGATCACCGTGGTCAGCACGGACAGCCGCACCGTCTGGATGACCGCCGCGTGCAGTTGCGGGTTGTGCAGCACCGAGTTGACCGGGTCGGAGAAGTACCAGCGCCAGGAGAAGCCCTGCCAGGCGGCCTGCGACTTGCCGTTGTTGAACGAGAACAGCACGGCGATGGCGATCGGCACCAGCGACCAGATCAGGTACAGCCAGGTAAAGCCCTCGAGGAACCACGGGTGACCCCACGGGTTGCGCCGCGGCAGCCTGCGGCGCGCCCCGCCAGCGGTGGCGGTGCCGGGCTGCCCGGTAGCCTTGGCCGGGGCGCTGGTGGCACTCATGATGCCTCCTGCGTCGATCTGTTGGTGGCTATCACGTAGTAGATCATCGGCACCAGCAGGACCAGCAGCAGGAGCATGGACAGCACGGCGCCCTGGGCGGCCAGGCCAGGCGTGCCGAGCTGGCCCTGGATCAGGTTGCCGATCATCGAGGTGCTGGCCGCGCCGGACAGCAGCTGGTTGGTGTAGAAGTCGCCGAGCATCGGCAGCACCGTGATCAGCATGCCGGTGAGGATCACCTGCCGGGACAGCGGCAGCGTGACGTGGACGAACGTGCGCGCCCGGTTCAGCCCGAGATCCCGGCCAGCCTCGATGAGCGCCGGGTCGATCCGGTCCAGCCCGGCGAACAGCACCAGGATCAGGTAGGGGATGTAGCCGTAGACCAGGCCCAGGATGACGGTGTACCAATGGCCGCCCAGCCAGTTGATCGGCTGCGAGATGAGCCCCACTGAGCTGAGCACCTTGTTCACGTAGCCGTTGGTCTGCAGCAGGTCGATCCAGGCCAGCATGCGCATCATGAAGCTGATCCAGAACGGCGCGATCAGCAGGATGAGGAACAGCGCCTTGCGCCGGCCGGCGAAGCGGGCCACGAAGTAGGCCGCCGGGTACGCGATGACCAGCGACAGCAGCGAAGCCAGGGCCACGTACCAGACCGTCCGTAGCACGATCGGCAGGGCGAACGCGGTGCTGCCGAACAGGTCATGCCAGACGTTGATGACGTTGGAGGAACTCCAGGAGAACGGGTTCCAGACCGCGATGGGCGACTCGAACAGCCGGTCCAGCTTGCCCATGGCGATGGCCAGCATCGCGTAGAACGGCACGATGAACAGCACGATGAGCCAGATGATGCCGGGCAGCGCGAGGATGATCCAGAACCATTTGCTCTGCCCGCCAGGCTCTTTGACCACCTTCTGCCGCGCGGGCTGCGGTCCCGTGGCCTGCTCTGTGTGCACTGCCATGGCGATCCCTTAAAGTCCGTTGCTGACGACCAGCCAGGCCTGCTGCCAGAGCGCGTCCGCGTCCACCGGCAGCTGCAGCTCACCGACGCCGTGCCGGAAGTAGGACGGCAGCACCGCGGTGGATATCAGGCTCTTGGGCAGCAGCTTCTCCTGGACCAGCCGCTGCGGGGTGACCGCGTTGAGCGGCTGCA
Organism: uncultured Actinomycetes bacterium; assembly: GCA_963747705.1. Lineage (GTDB taxonomy): Bacteria > Actinomycetota > Actinomycetes > Streptosporangiales > Streptosporangiaceae > RYN-230. The sequence goes on from CAVVGF010000027.1 coordinate 25,757, forward strand.
TGTAGCCGTTGTAGCTGATGTTCTCCAGCACGTTGGGCAGGTCGAGCATGTAGTTCAGGAACAAGTGGGCGAGCACCGGGTTGGTGGCCTTGTTCAGCACGGTGAGCGTGTCGTTGGCCACCGGCCCCCGGCCGTCGGTGGGGAACCAGTAGCCGACGGTCTCCACCGGCACGCCCTTGGGCATGTAGTACGGGGCCGCGGCCATGTCGCCCGACCAGGCGTGGTGAATCCACACCTGCCCGGTCGGGATCTCGGTGTAGTCGTTGTTGTCGATCCGCACGTTGACCAGCTTGGACAGGTCCTGCAAAGAGTTGCGGGACAGCGCGATCTGGCTCCGGCTGGTGGTGTTCAGGTCGAAGATGCCGTTCTTCATCAGGCCGAGGCTGATGCCCTCCCGGTAGTCGTCCAGGATGGCCACCTTGCCCTTGTATTTGGGCTGCCACGGCATGGCCCAGGGGTTGCGCATCGCGTACGGGTTCTCGTGCACCAGGTCTTTGCGCCACGAGATGCCGGTCGTGTAGATCGTGTACGGCGTGGTGTACTGCCAGCCCCGGTCGTAGAACGGGTGGGTGAAGTCCGGCCAGGCCTGGCTGATGTTCGGGATGTAGCTGTGGTTCAGCGGCTTGATCAGCTTGGACTCGATGAGCTGGCCCAGCACGTCCACGGTCACGCCCATGAACACGTCGAAGGCCAGGCCGCTGCGCAGCTTGGAGATGGCCTCGTTCATGGTGTTGAACGTGGTCACCTGAACCTTGCAGTTGTACTTCTTGGCGAAGTGGTTCAGGCAGGCCTGGTTGACGTAGGCCACCCAGTTGTAGATCTGCAGGGTGGCTCCGGTCTCCGGCTGCAGGCCGCTGGCAATCGGCTTGTTGTCCTGGAAGACCGGCCAGGTGACCGGGTTGTCCGGCCGGGGGAGTGGCACCGAGCCCGTCCCGGCCAGTCCAGGCGCGCACGCATCCAGCAGCGCCCCGCCGGCCAGTGCGGCCAGCCCGGCGCCGCCGGTCCGGGTCAGGAAGCTCCGCCGGGACACCGGGCGGGAGAACAGGGGCGGACGGGACCCATCTTTCGGCCAGCCTTCGCGCGGATGCACCAGGTCGCCCCTTCCTTGGTTCCGAGTTCCTCTGGGCGGGTCCCTCTGGTGGTCGTTGGACGTTGACTGAACGGTCCGTCAGTAAGTGGTACTACTGCGCCAGCTTAGGCGCAAGCCCTCTTCGGCAAAAGGGTCAGCTAGCAGGCGAAACACGACCGAAACCTGCAGCTCAGCTGGTTACCGCGGCAGCGAACGCGGCGAAGTTCTGTACCAGCAGGTCAATATCGGACTCGTCGTGCTGCACCGAGATCAGCCACTGCTCGATCTTGCCCCAGGGCGGCAGGAAGACCCCGCCGTTGTGCTGGAAGAGCCAGTGCGCATGGCTGTACCGGTCGTCGAGGCCGAGAAAGCCGCGGTAATTACGGACCGGCTCGGGGGTGAACACCACGCAGCCCTTGGCCCCGACCGCGACCACGTGCGCCTGCAGGCCGGTGCGGGCGATCTCCCGCTCGATGCCGGCCACGGCGCGCTCGCGCAGCAGGTCGATCCGCTGGTATGCCTCCGGGGTGGCCACCTCGGTGAGCATGGCCCAGCACGCGGCGATGGCCAGCGGGTTGCCGTTGAACGTGCCCACCATCTCGTAGTCGTTGTTGGCCACGTGCGCCATGACCTCGGCCGAGCCGCCGATGGCGGCGATGGCGACGCCGCCGCCGATGGCCTTGGCCAGGCAGATGATGTCCGGGGTGACCCCGGTCCGCCGGGTCGCGCCGCCCGGCCCGGCGGTCAGGCCGGTCTTGACCTCGTCGAACGTGAGCAGCGCGCCATGGGAGTGCAGCAGGTCCTTGAGGCCCTGCAGGAAGCCCGGCTCGGGCTCGATGATGCCCGCGTTCATCATCACCGGCTCGATGATCATCCCGGCCACCTGGCCCGGGTGCCGCCCGAGCAGGCGCTGCACCGAATCCAGGTCGTTGAACGAGGCGACCAGGGTCAGCTTGGTGATCGCTTCGGGGATGCCGGTGCTGCTCGGGGCCTGGGCCGGGTCGTCGGCCGGGCCGGCCTCTCGGGCTCCGGGGCCACCGAGACCTGGACCGAGTCGTGGTGGCCGTGGTAGCAGCCCTCCACCTTGATGATCAGGTCCCGGCCGGTGATGGCCCGCATCAGGTGGATGGCGTCCATGGTCGCCTCGGTGCCCGAGTTGGCGAAACGCCACAGCGGCAGGCCGAACCGGCGGGCCAGTTCCTCGCCGACGGCGACCGCGTTGCGGGTCGGCTGGGCGAAGTGGGTGCCCAGGCCGGCCTGGCTGCGCACCGCCTCCACGATGGCCGGGTGCGCGTGGCCGGCCATGGCCGCCCCGTACCCACCGTGCAGGTTGACGTACTCGTTGCCGTCCACGTCGTAGATCTTGGAACCCTTGCCGTGGCTGAGCCAGACCGCCTGCGGGACGGTGATCTGCCAGCTCGAGGTGACCCCGCCAGCCAGGGTGTGGCTGGCCAGGCCGGCCATCCGGGCGGACTCCGGCTGCCGCTCGACGAAGATCTTTTCCTGCTCGGCGATGATGTCGTGGAGATTGGCGGAAGGCCCTGGCTGTGGGCTCGGCACGGTCGTGCTCCTTTGGCCTGGCGCCGTCATGGCAACCCCGGCGCCTCTGGTGGCTGACTGAACGTTCAGTCTACGAGCGGGGCCCAAGTGCTGGCAAGAGTGGCAGTCATCAGCGCGGTGCATTGTGCCCTGCCGGTAAGGCACGATGCACCGCGCTCACGTGGCCGGCGCTCAGGTGCAGGCGGTGCCGTTGAGGGTGAAGGTGGTGGGGGCGGCGTCGCTGCTGGCCCAGGTGCCCTGCAGGCCGAGCGTGGCCGCACCGCCCGGGCTGATCGTGGCGTCATAGCTGGCGTTGCTGGCGGTTACCGCCGCCCCGTTTTGCGCGACCGTGGCATTCCACCAGCTGGTCACCTTCTGGTCGCCGGGGAACGTGAAGCCGAGCGTCCACCCGTTGATGGCCGACGTCCCGGTGTTGCTGATGGTCAGGTTGGCCACGAACCCGCCTGCCCACTGGCTCGACGTGGTGTAGGTGACGTGACAGGCCAGGCCCGGCGGCGGGCTGGTCGGCGGCGGGCTGCTCGGTGGCGGGGTCGTCGGCGGCGGGGTGGTCGGCGGCGGGCTGGCCGGGCTGCTGGAGTCCAGGCCGAAGAAGTGGATGGCATAGGCCGCCATCCCCGCCTCGGGCAGCACGTGCCCGGCGCCGGCGATGCTGTACGCCTCGACTTCCACCGTGCCCGCGCTGTTCGGGTAGCGGGTCCGGGTCCAGCCTGCCACCGGCGTGTCGGTGCTGGCCGGGGTCTGGCTCACGCCGAGCACGTTCGTCCACTGCTTGATCTCTTCGCCGAAGTTGACGTAGCTGAGCGTGGTATCCGCGGTGCCGTGCCAGAGCTGGACCCGGGGCCGCGGGCCGGTGTACCCCGGATCGGCGTTCCGGACCAGGTCCCCCCAGGCCTGCGGGGTCATCGTGACCTGGCCCTCGGCGCAGGCCGAGTTCCAACCGTCGACGGTGCCGGTGTAGAAGCAGCCGAACGGCACGCCCATGAACGCCGCGCCCGCCTGGAACACGTCGGGATAGTCGCCCAGCAGCACGTCGGTCATCATCGCGCCGGACGAGGCGCCGGTGACGTAGACCCGGTTCGGGTTGCCGTTGTAGTGCTGCTCCGCGTAAGTGATCATGGACATGATCGAGACCGGGTCGCTGCCGCCGTTGCGGGTGAGCGCCTGCGACGAGGACACGTCCCAGCAGCTGCCGCTCCGCGTCACCGACGGGTAGATGACGATGAACCCGTACTGGCTGGCCAGCGAGGCGAACTCGGTGCTGGCGTAGAACCCGGGCCCGGATCCGGTGCACTGATGCAGCGCGACCAGGATCGGCGGGTTGGCGCTGACCGTATCCGGGACGTAGATGTACATCTGGTCACCGCCCGGGTTGCTGCCAAAGTTGGTCACCTGCACCAGGGCGGCGGCCTGGGCCGGGGCCACGGTATGCAGCCAGAGACCTGCCGCCGCCACCAGGACCGCGGCCAGGCCGGCCAGCACCTGGATCCGTCTGCGCATAACCCCTCCTCGATAGATATCCGAAATCTTTCGAATCGTGCGGCCGGTTTTCTGACTGGTCAATGACGGCCGGTCGGCTCGCTGGAGGTTTGCTCGCGCTGGTCCGCTCGCAGGCCGGTTGACCAGCGCACATGCGCATGGCCGACGCGCTGGAAGTGGCCGGGGCGGTGGGGGCGGGCGGGAAAATTTCACCGCCAGGCAGCCGGGCACGGATGCCGAAAACTATCGATGCCTGCACTAGCGGCCGCGGGCCTCTGGCGGCGACCGCGTTACCTGCGACGGCCGGTAACAGACTCCTTGCCAAGATACATTGATCACCGTTACATTGCGCTCATGGGCGATGCGCTTCGTGAGCCCACCTTCCTGATTCTGGCCGCGCTGGCCCCCCAGCCGCTGCACGGCTACGCGATCATCGGTGAGGTGGGCGCGCTGTCTGGGGGCCGGCTGGAGTTGCGGCCCGGCACGCTGTACGGCGCGCTGGACCGGCTCGCCGCTGAAGGGCTGCTCGAGGCGGACCGGGAAGAGGTGATCGAGGGCCGGCTGCGCCGGTACTACCGGCTGACCGACGCCGGGGCCGGGGTGCTGGAGCAGGAAGCGGCCCGGCTGCAGTGCAACGCCGACGCGGCCCGGCAGCGGCTGGCCCGGCGGCTCGCGTCCGGGCGGCCAGGCCCGGCCGCCCCAGCCGCTGCGGCGGCTGGGTATGGCCCGCTGCCCGGGTATTAATTTTAATGGTGCGGCCGGGTGCCGCGCCTTTCCGGCGGCCATTGTCATGCCGCCGACAATCTCCCTTGCCCAGGCCAGGCCGCGCTGTTAATATCCCCTAAGCGCGCGACGAGCCTTATATGGGGTGGTGGCAACGTCCTGTGCAGACGGGGATGCAGTTCTTCTTACTAGGGTCATTGCTGGTGCGCTGCGGCGGGGTTGCGGTGCCGGTGCCGACAAAGAAACAGCGCGCGCTGCTTGCCGCTCTGCTGCTGAATGGCAACCGGGTGGTCAGCCTGGATGAGCTGGCCGAGACGTTGTGGGGCAGCAAGCCGCCGCCGTCGGCCCGGGTCACGTTGCAGAACTACGTGAAGCGGCTGCGGCAGACGCTGGCCGACGAAGACCGGGCCAGGATCAGCACCCAGCCCGGTGGCTACCTGATGCGGGTACACGCCAGCGAGCTGGACGTAACCCAGTTCGGCGCGTTGCTGGATACCGCCCGGGAGCTGGCTGCGGCGGGCTTCTGGGACCAGGCCGCGGCCCGGCTGCGCACGGCGCTCGCGCTCTGGCGTGGTGAACCGCTCGCGGACGTGCCCTCCGAAGTGCTGGAACAGCGCGAAGCCCCGCGGCTGCGTGAGATGCGGCTACAGGCTCTGGAAGCACGTATCGACGCCGACCTGCATCTCGCCCGGCACGCCGAGGTGATCGCGGAGTTGCGCCACCTGACCAGCGTCCATCCACTACGGGAGCGGCTCTACGGGCTGCTGATGCTGGCCCTCTACCGCGACGGCAGGCAAGGTGAAGCGCTGGCCACCTACCGGCTGGCCCGGCGGCTGCTGATCGACGAGATCGGCGCCGAACCCGGAGCGCAACTCCAGGAGCTGCACCAGCGGATGCTCAACGCGGATCCGGCCCTGGCCGCGCCGCCGCAGCCCGGCCGTGGCCTCCGCCCAGCCCGTCGTGCCGCGGCAGCTGCCCGCTGCCGCCCGGCGGTTCACCGGGCGGTCGGGCGAGCTGCACGTGCTGACCGCGCTGCTGGACGAAGCCTGCGCGGATGCCGCGGATGACGCACCGGTGATCGCCGTGATCGGCGGCACCGCGGGAGTCGGGAAGACCGCGCTGGCCGTGCACTGGGCCCACCAGATCACGGCGCGCTTCCCCGATGGCCAGCTGTATGTGAACCTGGGCGGATACCACCCTGGGGTACCCGGTCCGAGGCGGCAGAGGCGCTGGCCGCGGTTCCTGCGCACGCTCGGTGTGCCCGGGTCGTGCATCCCGGCGCAGGCTGGCCGAGCGGGCCGCGCTCTCTACCGCAGCCTGCTGGCCGGGCGGCGGGTGCTCGTCATGCTGGACAACGCCGGATCGGAGCGGCAGGTGCGGCCGCTGCTGCCCAGCGGCCCCGGCTGCCTGACCGTGGTCACCAGCCGGGACACGCTGCTCCGGCCTGGTCGCCCGGGACGGCGCCCGCCTGGCTGGACCTGGCCCCGCTGCCGGTGCCGGATGCGGTCGGCCTGCTGCGCAAGCTGATCGGCAGGCAGGCGGACACCGATCCTGGTGCCGCCGTGGCCCTGGCCGGCCAGTGCGCACAGTTACCGCTCGCGCTGCGGGTCGCCGCCGAGCTGGCCACCGCCCGCCCGGCTGTCCCGCTGGCCAAGCCTGGTCGCTGAGCTGGCCGACCAGCAGCGGCGGCTGGACCTGCTGGAAGCCGGCGGTGATGGGGATACCGGGGTGCGGGCGGTGTTCTCCTGGTCCTACCGGCAGCTCGCCCCGGCCCCGGCCCGCGCCTTCCGGTTGCTCGGCCTGCATCCGGGCCCTGACCTGGACCGGTACGCCGCGGCCGCGCTCACTGGGGGCCCGGTCGGCGAGGCTGACCGGCTGCTCGCCCTACTGTCCCGGGCCCACCTGGTGCATGGCACCGGCCCAGGCCGGTACGGCCTGCATGACCTGCTGCGGGCGTACGCCCAGGAACTCACCACCAGCCAGGACAGCGCGGCCGAACGGACCGCGGCGCTGACCCGGCTGTTCGACTGCTACCTCGGCGGTGCGGCGACCGCGCTGGACACGCTGTTCCCCGCCGACCGGCACCGGCGGCCTGCCGTCCCGCTGTCCGGCATCGCGACCCCGCCGATGCCCAGTGCCTGTGACGCGCAGCGGTGGCTGGACGACGAGCGCGCCAACCTGGTCGCGATCGCCGTCTATGGCGCCGCGCACGGGTGGCCTGGCCAGGCCCGCCTGCTGGCCGCGATTCTGCCCCGTTACCTCGATCTCAGCGGGCATTACCAGGACGGGGTCATGGTTTCCACGCTGGCGCTGCGCGCCGCCCGGCTGACCGGCGACCGGGCCGGCCAGGCCGCCGCGCTGGAGGCGCTGGGCGGCGACGCCTGGCGGCTGGGCCAGCACGACCAGGCCGCTGAGCAGCTCAGGGAAGCGCTGACCATCTTCCGCGACCTGGGCGACCGGCCTGGCCAGGGCCGGGCGTTCAGCAGTCTGGGCACGGTGGAATCGGCGCGCGGCCGGCCGGCCACGGCGGCCCGGCACCACCGGTACGCCCTGCTCATGTTCCGCCGGGCCAGTGACCGGCTGGGCCAGGCCCGGGCCCTGGACAGCCTGGGCATCGACCTATGCCACCTGGGGCACTACCGGCAGTCGGCCCGGTACCAGCACGCGGCGCTGGCCATCTACCGTGAGCTCGGCGAGCGGCACGGGGAGGCTGGGATCCTGGTCAACATCGGAGTGGTGGAGTGGTGGCAGAGCCGCTACCCGGCGGCGGCTGGCCATCTGCGGGAGGCACTGGCCGTCTCGGGTGCGGTAGGTGACCGGCGCGGCCAGGCCCAGGCGCTCAGCAATCTCGGCGCGGTGGCCCGGTGGCAGGGCCAGCAGCGGCAGGCGGCCGGGCACTACGCGCAGGCCGCCGCGCTGTTGCGGGCGCTGGGCGACGAGTCCGGCGCGGCGGAGGCCTGCGCCGCCCACCGCGACGCGCTGCGCGCGGCCGGGCCGGCGGACGTGGCTGAGCTGGAGCCGGCCTGGACCAGGCCGGCCTGGATCCAGGTGAGCTGGCCCGGGCCCGATCCACCGCCTGAACCGTCGGCCGGCCGGGCGGCCAGCCCTAGCCCGGCACCGATCCGGTCGGGTCAGGGGTCGCACCCGGTGTGCCGGAAGCGAGTAGCGCTCGGGCTCAGGGACGGCGCTGGGGTGGAGAAGACCGGTGTCGGCAGGTTCGTGTCCGGGTCGGGCACGGCCGTGGCCGTTGGGGCCGTGGCGGCCCGGGTGCTCGGCTGGGTGCTGCGGCCTGGCACCGGATGCAGAAGGACTGGCGGCGCACCGGGCGAGCCTCGGAACAGGCTGGGCGAGGGCAGCGGCTGCGGCTGAGCCCTGGGTGCAGGCCGTGGCCGGGCAACGGCCGTGCGGGGCGCAGGCCCCGGTCGCGCCGGGTGCGCCCACACCCGCAGGCCCTGCGCGTAACCTGCTGTCCCGCCGGCGGCCAGCACACACGCGGCCAGGCCGGCCAGCCGCCAGAGCGTCCGGCGTCCCCGGTGACCGGCCGCGTCCTGGCCAGCCTGGGCCGGTGCGGTCTCCGGTAGCCCGGCACTTTGCTGCCCAGGCTTGGTGATCAACTGCTGCGGTGACATCCCCGTACCAACTCGACGAGCGGCCCCCACCTGCTCGTTACCCCGTACCGGCCATTTTCCCGCTGTTGCCGGGTCGTGTCCGCCCGGAAAGGCGGCCGCTACAGGAATGTCACCATCCGGCCTGGGTCCTCCTTAGCGCGCCATTAGCAATTCGCTAGCACTCCGGCCCGGGCCACCTCGATTCTGTTGACGCTGCTCACACCATGGTCATTTACTGAGCCGGAATCGGACGTTATTGGCGCTGGCCGGATAAGGGCAGGACGCTCATGGACCTCAGCAGAACCAGGCGGCTCGCTGGCGCCGTCGTGGCCGCCGCCCTGGCCACCCTGGCCCTCAGCGCGGCAGGCACGGCGGCCCACGCGGCCACCGCGCAGGCCACCGCCGCACCGCAGGCCGCCGCACCGCAGGCCGCCACGGGGGCGGGCCCGGGCTGCGCGCGGTCGCCGCGGCCCGGGATGACCCGCTGCCTGATCGTCGCGTCCAGCCACCAGGTGGCCGGCCCGCGGGCCAGGTCCGGTCCCGCGCGCCGCGGCCGCGCCGGTCCGCCGACGCTGGCTCGTCCGCCGCCGCGGCGACCACCTGCACCGCCGGCCCCACGCCGCCGCCCGGGTATAACCCGACCCAGCTCCAGGACGCCTACCAGCTGCCCGCCAGCACGTCCGGCGCCGGGATGCTGGTGGCGGTGGTCGCGCCCTACGACGACCCCAACGCCGCCAGCGACCTGTGCCAGTACCGGGCCCAGTTCGGGCTGCCCGCCTGCCCAGCGACGACCACCAGCCCGCCCAATCCCACGGGCGGCTGCTTCACCGAGGTCAACCAGCTCGGCCAGGCGGTGCCGGCGGCGGCCCGCCGGCCGCGAACGCCAACTGGGCGCTGCAGACCTCAGCGCAGCTGGACACGATCTCGGCCACGTGCCCGAACTGCCGCATCCTGCTCGTGGAGACCAACAGCACCTCGCTGATCGACGTGGGCACCGGGGTCGATACCGCGGTCGCGCTGGGCGCCGACGTGGTCACCGTGGGCGTGGCCACGGCGGAGACCTCGGCCGACACCGGCTACGACAGCACCTACTTCAGCCATCCCGGGGTGGTGATCACCGCCGCGGCCGGGGACAACGGGTACGGCATCAGCTACCCCGCCGCCTCGCCGGACGTGGTCTCGGTAGGCGGAACCACACTCACCCCATCGGGCACCAGCTGCGCCGGCGGGGCCAGGGGCTGGTGCGAAGCCGTCTGGAACGATCTCGCCAGCAGCCCGCCGGGCGGCGCCACCGGGCCCGCTGCTCGGCCTACGAACCGAAGCCGTCCTGGCAGAGCGACACCGGCTGCGCGTTGCGCACCGACAATGACCTATCCGCCGACGCCGATCCCAGCACCGGCGTGGCCGTCTACGACAGCTACGGGGAGAGCGGCTGGCAGCCCGGCAGCGGCCTGGGCGGCACCGCCGTGGCCGCCGCCATCGTGGCCGGAGCCTACGCCCTGGCTGGCCCGTCGTCCGGTTCCCCGGCCTCCTACCCCTATCTGTACGGGAACGTGGCCAGCATCAACGACATCGCCAGCGGGACGGACCTCCCGGCCGGCGCCGCGTGCAGCCCGGCCTACCTGTGCACGGCGGGCACCGGCTACGACGGCCCCACCGGCCTGGGCAGCCCGGCCACGCCCACTGCGCTGGCCAGCACGGACGGCCTGGCCGGGGTGGTGCACTCGGCCAAGTTCGGCAAGTGCCTGGACAACAGCGACGGCAGCCTCACCAACAGCAACGTGGTCAACATCAGCACCTGCAACGCGCGCTACGACTACCAGCAGTGGATCGTGCTCCCGAAAGACAGCATCCACCTGCTGTCATCCAGCGGCACGGCGCTGGACTGGTGCCTGGACGTTGCCAATTCAGGGACGGCCGACTTCACCCCGGTCAACCTGGACCCCTGCAACGCCAGCGGCGCCCAGCAGTGGCGGCCGCAGGCCGACGGGGAGATCATCAACCCCGAATCGGGGCTGTGCCTGACCGATCCCAACGGGTCGCTGACCGATGGCACCCAGATCCAGATCCGGACCTGCGGCGACTACTTCTCCCAGCAATGGGCGCTGCCCGATCCGCGGCCATCGGCGGCCGGGGAGATCACCGCGGTGGACACCGGGCACTGCCTGGACAACTACAAAGGCACGCTGGCCGACAGCAATCTGGTCGATGCCTACCCGTGCAACGGCGGCACCACTCAGCAGTGGACGGCCGAGCCGGACGGCACCATCCGGATCGCCTCGACCTGGTGCCTGGACGTTTACCATTCCGGCGACGTGAGCGGCACCGCCGTGGACATCTACAACTGCAACGGCAGCGACTCCGAGCAGTGGCAGCAACTGCCGGACGGCACCCTGGTCAACCCGGAGTCCGGCTTGTGCCTTACCGATCCCGGTACGGCCGCGGTCCAGCTCCGGGCCGACACGTGCACCGCGGCTACCGACCAGACCTGGATCCTGCCCGCCGCCACCAAGCCCAGCTAGCCAGAGGAGCCCCAGATGCCGCGACCCCGCCTCGCGAAGCCAGCCGCCGCGCTGCTGCTGGCGGCCGGCCTGACCGCGCTCTGCCCCGCCGCCGCGCAGGCCGACACCCCGCCACCGGGCCAGGTCCTGTCCAACTTCGAGAACTACTTCGCCGCGAACATCGTCCGGGACTGCGGCTATAGCCAGCCGCTGCCCGCCGACCCGTCGAGCAGCCTGTGGCTGTTCTGCGACACCGACGTGTACGGCTTCAACGCCCAGGGCCAGTGGGCGCTGTCCAACATCATCAGCGGATCCACCGCCGCCGAGGGGCCGGCCACGGCCGGCCAGGTGCCTACCGGGCTGAGCGAGGTGCCCAGCCCGGGCAGCGGCGCGCCCACATTGCCCAACCACGACGGCCCGGCCCAGTTCCTGCCCGCCCGGCCGGCCTGGTGACCGCGGCCGGTCAGCCGTGTGACGCGGCCGACGACGCCTACCCGGCCTCGTGGATCACCGGGGTCACCCAGGACCCGGCCCCGGCCTCGGACGTGCTGATCAGCTTCAACAACTACTGTGTCCCGATCGGCAGCGATAGCCCGCTGGCCGAAGGATCCGGCCTGGCCGAGTACGACCCGGCCAGCAACACCCTGGACAGCCAGGTGACCGTGTTCACCTCTACCGGCGGGCCAGTCATTGGGCGGACCCGAACTGCTCGGCTCGCCCATCGTGGCCGGCCCCTACCTGTACCTGTACGCCGCGCAGTGCGCCGACGAATCCGACGTGACCTGCCTGTCCAGCAGCGGCAACGCGGTCTACCTGGCCCGGGTCCCCGCCAGTCCCGCCGCCTGGGGTGATCCCGCGGCTTACACCTGGGACGCCTGGCTCAGCGGGCTTCATATCGAACGCCAGTGCCGCGACCTCGGTGCTCCCCGGTGCGACGCCGCTGGCGGTCAATGTCGGCGACTTCGCCGCCGTCGGCCAGCACCTGGTGATGATCGAGCAGACCAACGCGGTCGGCGGGTTCACGGTCTACGAGGCCCGCCACCCGGACGGCCCGTGGCAGCAGAAACTGACCGGGACCGTGCCCTGCACCACCGAGGGCGACAGCTTCTGCCGGGCCATCATCGGCCACCCGGAACTCAGCAACGACAATGACCTGCTGATCTCCTACTTCAACCCGGCCGCCACCCCGTACTACTACCCGTCGGCCTGCCCGGAAGGCCACGTGATGGTGGCCGCCTTCCCCTGGTGACCGGCTGAGGGCTGTAGCGCATCGACTACAATGTAGTGCATGAGCACACCGCTTTCGATCCGCTTCGAGGCCGCCCTGCTGGCGCGCTTGCGCCGCCGTGCGACGGCTATCCCGGGCGCCAGTGCCTCGGCGCTGGCCCAGCGGCTCATCGACGAGGGGCTGCGGATGGCCGACCATCCGGGCATCACCTTCAAGGACGGGCCGTCCGGCCGCCGGGCGGCGCTGGCATTCGGCCCGGACATCTGGGAAGTCATCAAATTCCTGGGTGAGGTTGACGAGCGTGGCCCGGCCGCGCTGGATGCGGCCGCGGAGGTATTCGCGCTGGACACCAGCCGGATCGCCGCGGCAGTGAGCTACTACGGCGACTACCGGGCGGAGATCGACGCCGAGATCGCGGCGGCGGACGAAGCGTCCAGCCCGGGCCGAGGAGGCCTGGCGCGTGCAGCAGCGGCTCATCGGATGAGTGCGGGCTATCGCACCGCCCTGGCCCTTGACGAGATGTTCTCGCCGGTCATAGCCGGAGCGCTACGCGACCGCGGTCATGATGTGGTTGCGCTGGCCGAGCACACCGCTCTGCGGGCCATGACCGATGATGGTGTCTTCGCCTGGGCCGCCGGGCAGGGCCGCTGGCTGCTGACCGAGAACGTCAAGGATTTCCGCCCGATCCAGCTGCAGGCGCTGCAGTCCGGCGCCCGGGTCGCCAGTCTCCTGTTCACCACCAGCCGGGCCTTCCCCCGGTCCAGGAAGAACCCCGGCCCGCTCATCGACGCCCTGCACGCCTGGCTCCTGGCCGGCCCGCCCGAACCCCCGCTCACCGAAGACTGGCTCCGCTAGCCGGTGAACCAGAGCGGGTTCCAGCTGTCGCTGGCATTCTCCGCTGGGCAGGTCACATCGTTGAGGTAATCTCCGGTGCCGGCCACCGCCGCCATGCACATGCCGGTGCCGACGTTGCGCAACACGTAGTAGCCCGCGTAACTGCTGTCCCCGGGCTCGGCGTCCCATTCCTCCGGTGTGCCGCCAGAACAGCTCTCCTCGTATATCTCGTAGCTGTGGCTGCTGCCCGGGTCATCCAGGCATATGTTGCGCGGCCCATCGAAGAAAGTCAGGATGTCATCGCCATTACTGGCCTGGCCGTCATAGAGGATCATCCAGTGCGTGCCGCTGGTTTGCGCGGAACTCCAGGTCACCCGGTTGTTATGAGCGTTGCCGACGATGTAGTCAGGCGCATCATTGCCGACCGGCGCGTCCCAGTCCACGCCCAGGGAGGGGCTGGCCGGGCACGAACTCCAGTTCAGTGTGCTCTCGCTGCCGTAGTAGGTGCAGTCCTCGCTGAACGTGTTACCGCTGGCGTTCAGCGCGCCTGGATCGCCGTATCCGTCGGTGGAGTTGCCGGTCAGGACGACGGGACTGCCTTCGGTCATGTTGAACGTGACCGAGTTCCAGTAGCTGGGCAGCGCGGCCAGTGTGCCCGGCGTGCCATCGCTGGCGGTCAGCGCGACATTGCTCCAGCCACCGCCGCCGCTCCATTCCGGGAGCGGGAACTGGGGCATCTCACCGCCGGGCTGTTCCATGGTCGCCTCGGCCGTGCCGAAGCCACAGGTGAGCGAGGCCGGGCAGGCCAGGCTCTCGGTCATGGTATCGGCATAGTTGGTGCCGTATCCCAGGGTGAAGTTGTACTTTCCGGTGGCCGCATCCCATTGCACGGTGAACTGCAGTTTGGCGCCCGCGGCCAGCGTTCCGGCCGGGGGGCTGAAGTAGGTCTGGCTCCAGCCGGAATAGCAGCAGATCGTATACCAGGCCGCGTAGCTGGCGGTGCCGGTGCCAAGATCTCCGGGCGTGCCCGAGCAGTACGCTTCGACGCCAGTCTGCTCGACGTCCCAGGTGCCATAGCCGTCGATGCCAATCCAGCTGTAGAGCATGGAAAATCCGCTGGACCCAATGTACGTTTCGGTGCAGCTGACCGCCGGCAGGGTTATATCTCCGGTGATCTTGTATATGTCCACCCCGGAGTCTGTGGTAACGCCATAGCCGCTGTAGTACTGCTGCCCGAAAGGCGCGGCCGGGACTGATGGGCCACCGGAACGCCGCAAGGTGCGATAGCTGCCCGCAGCGCTTTTGCGGCTGATGGTGTCGTGCGGCCCGTCCGGCAGCCGCAGGACGGCGCCTGGCGACCCGTGCCCGGCGCTGAGGCAGGTCTGGGAGACGCCATTGCGGCCGGTGTCAGGCCAAGACCGCAGCAGGCCAGGATCGCGGCCAGCACGGCGACGATGCGCATTCGCATGATCTGCTCCTCCGTTATCTGGGCAGGGATCAGGGCTGCGCCGCATCATCCATGGTCAGCACGGCCATGGCCTGGAGCTTTGAATCCTCCAGGTCATGGAACCAGCGCATGTCGAAGTTGCGTGACGGGGATCCCCTGCCGGTGGTGAACCTGGCGGTGGTTCCATGTCTCAGCACGTCGCCGGCGGCTCCCGTGCTGACTACGGCGATAAGCGCACCCGCCGCGCTGAACCGCTGCTCACGTGCTCGTGCCAGTGCCTTTACAGCGAAATCCAAGCCTCTGCATGCCATACCACGCAGGAACTTCAGCACATCCTCTTCCCCGTCACCTACCGGGCGGTAATCGATCGGTTCGTCCACGACGGGGTCCCCTTTGGCGAGTCTCCGCGCGAAGCGAGTCACTGCCCTAGCCAGATCCTCGTCGGGTATGGCGAAATCGTTGTTCTCCCACTCGAAGGTGCCGATGTCGGCTGGCGAAACGTGGGTGTGCCTACGGAGGAATTCATCGGTGGTGGCAAGGAGCAAGGTCCCACCCGGGCCTTCTCGCCAGCCAGCCGCTACCAGCTCCTCCAGTGCGGCTGGGAGATCTCCCGATTCTGCTTGCTGGCTGGGACGCGGCTGCAGTCGGCGCATCGCGGCGTTGGCCCTCACGGCGGTTCCTCTTCGTCGGCCGGCGGTTCCTGTCCCCCAAGGTCTGGGGAGTCAAGCCCAAAGTACCGAAGGGCCCTATCTACTACATAATCCGGGATCTGTCTGGCTACCCGTGGTGAAAGGACATCACCGGATTCGGTGATCCATTCGCTGGTCTCCCAGTTGTAGTAGTACTTGGTGGAACCTTGACCCTCCATCTGGAAGTGCATGTTAGCGGCCCCACTGCCTGGATTTGGATTCTCGATCTCCACCCTCCATTTCGGGCTCTGACTAAACCTGGGCCCAATATTTACGCTGGTTTTTAGCATCGGCGCATCTGGACTTGTGATCAGAGAGCAGCCCGGCGGTGGGGCATTGTGGACTAGCACCGCTAGGCCGTCGGCGGCAACATAGAAGTCGTGGTCGCCGGGGATGTTGAGGTCCCACATCCACCCGCGCCGGATCTTCGCGGGGTGGCCGCCGGCTACGGTAGCCCGCCCGGCATCCATATCCTGCAGTCGGTCGCCAGCCCGCAGCGAGACGGCCTTGGTCCACTGGCGTGTGGTCTGATCCCAGAAAAGGTGATTACTAGTGGTGACGATGACCGCCTTCCGGGGCCCATCCCGTATGACCAGGTCGTACCGGCTGTTATCCAAGTGGACTAGAACCCGGGCGATGCGTTCCGCACTCGTCTTTCCGTTCTGCGTGTCGGTGGCAAGAACCTTCTCGCCAATCTTGAGTTTGCTAATCGCCACCCGCTTGCCGGAAGCGGTCAGAACCTTGGTTCGGGCGGCGAAACTCATGCCACCGCACGCCAGTAGATCCAGACTGAGCTGCGGGCTGAATATTTCTCTCCCAGCGAGGACCGTGGGTCTGCCCCAGTAGGCCTCGAGAATGCGAACAGTCAACGCGGTGCCGCACAGGCTCATGTTGTTGCCGCAGAACGCGTCGAGCCGGCTGAAGAACCCCTTCAGCGCCTGCTGCCCAGTAGACGTTCTGAAGCCGGCGAGGAACTGCTGGTAAGCCGGCCGAAGTCGGGGAGGCAGAACCGAACTGCCGGGCGCGCTGCTGTTGTTGCGAGTTCCGGTATCCGTGTTACCGTTGCCGCCGCGTCCTGAGGGCGGCGGGTTCGGGGCGGGGCCGGACTTGACTGTGGGGTGGCCGTTGCTGCTGCCGACTCCACCGCCGCAGTAGCCGCCGCCGTCGCAGAACATCTGGCCGGATGGGTCGGAGTCAGTGGACGGGTTGTCGGTGGCGTAGGCGTAGGCGTTGAGGTCCTGCGGGTCGTAGGGGGAGATCAGCGAGTCGGGCGAGATGAACGTGCCGGTGGCGGGGTTGTACTCGCGGGCGCCCAGGTTGGTCAGGCCGGTGGCGGTGTCGGTGGTGCCGCCGACGAAGCCCTTGGTCCCGGGCCAGGACGATGGCGGGGTGCCGATCGGGTTGCCGTAGGGGTCGTAGTAGCGGCGGGTCACGGCCAGCGTGGCGTAGTCGATGGCCAGGGTGTCGGTGCCCTGCTGGTCGCCGGCCAGGTACTGCACGTCGCCGTTGGAGGTGCGGGCGGCGACCGTCTGGCCGCCGATCGTGTAGTAGCGGGTGCCGGACACGGTGCCCGGTCGAGGTGTTCAGCACCAGCTGCTCGTCCGGCAGGTACAGGGTCTCGGAGCCGGGGTCGGACTGCAGCAGCAGGTTGCCGCTGGCGTCGTATACGTAGCCGGTGGTGCCGGCGTTCGTGCCGGTGCTGGCGATCGAGCTGAGCTGCCCGGCGTCGTTCCAGGTCAGGTTCTGCGTGGTGCCGGGCCGGCTGACCGAGGTGGTGTCGCCGTCCGCGTTGTAGCCGTAACTGGTGGTCGACGAGCCGCCCGGGCCGGAGACCGCCTGGCTGGTCAGCGCGTGCGGCTGGGCCGATCCGGCGGCCGGGTAGCTGTCGGTGTAGGTGGTGGCCGGCGCCGGACGCCGGGGTCGAGGTCTGCGAGGTCAGGTCGTTCTCGGCGTTGTAGGTGTAGTTCTCCCAGTACGGGGCGGCGCCGCCCTCGACGGACTGAGACGGTGAGCTGGCGCAGCCGGCGCGAGCCCTGGGACCAGGCCTGGGTGAGCCGGCCGAGGTAGTCGTAGTGGAAGCACTGCACCTGGGCCGGGCCGTTGGCCGGGGTGTCGGCCTCGGCGGTGATGTTCCCGTCGTTGTCGTAGCTGTACGAGGTGGCGTCCGACAGTCACCGGGCTGACCCCGGTCTGCACCTCGCTGCTGGTCAGCCGGCCGGTCTCCTGGTCGTAGCTGTCCAGCAGCCAGGCTGGCTCGTTGGTGGTGCCGAACGCGTACTCCTGCGGCTGGCCCAGTTCGGTGTAGGACAGCGCGGCCACGTAGGACCACAGCGAGGAGCCCAGGCTGACCGGGTCGTTGGCCGCGTCGTAGCCGGTGTCCACCTGCTCGGCGGGCAGCCCGCCCGCCGCGTAGTCGTAGTAGGACGCCAGCAGGTCGCCGTAGGCCGTGTAGGCGTAGCCCTGCTTGTAGGTGCCGGCCAGCGCGCCCGCCGAAGACGGGATGACCGTCTCGGTGCCGGTGGGCAGCCCGTAGGTGCCGTACCCGAGCACGGCCTCCTTGTACGCCGACCCGCCGGTGCCGCCCACGTAGCTGGTCGAGGAGGTCGAGCTGGCCCTTGGCCAGCGTGTCGTAGGTCCACGAGGCCAGTTCGTCGGCGCCGCTCTCGGCCGCGCCGCCGGTGGTGTCGTACTCGGCGGTCTTCCGGCCGTCGGCGTCGTAGGTGTAGGAGACCTGCTTGCCGCGGGCGTCGGTCGTGCTCATCAGCTGCCCGGCGGCGTCGTAGGTGCTGGTGGTGGTGCCCGCGTCCGGGTCGGTCGCCGACGTCTGGTCCCCGGCCAGGTTGTAGAGGTAGGTCCACTGGTTGCCGGCCGCGTCGGTGATGCTGGCCAGCTGGCCGGCCGGGGTGTAGGTGTAGCTGGTCTGGTCGTAGTCGCTGGCCGGGTCGGACGGACTGGCCGTGACGCCCGGAGTGGTACTGGTAGATGGCCGAGGTGTTGCCCTCGCCGTCGGTGAACGTGGTCTCGCGTGGTGCCGCCCGGCCGGCGGCGACGACGGTGGTGTAGTCGCCGCCGTAGGAGGTGTCGGTCTCCCAGGTCTCGGCCGCGAACTTGTAGGAGATCTGCTTGATGACCCGGCCGGTCGCCGTCGTAGACGTAGCCGGTCTGTGACGGGACCTCGTCGTCGGGGGCGGCGACCAGGGTGTCCGCTGGGCACGCCCGTGGTGTAGTACGAGTTGGAGTCCAGCAGCTTCCAGCCGTCGGAGTCGTAGTAGGTGTCGGTGATGTCCCGGCCGCCGTCCGGCGTCTCGGTCTGCGTCTCCACCGGCCGGCCCAGCGAGTCGTACAGCGTCTCCGACGGCAGGTAAGCGCCGGTGGCGTTGATCGTGTTGGTGGTGACGACGGACGGGGCGGTGTCGCTCACCGTGTAGCTGAAGGTCTCATCGGCCGGGACGGTGCCCTGCGGGTGACCGGGCTTCCACACCGCGGTCAGCCGGCCCAGCGCGTCGTAGGTCTCGGCGGTGATCCAGCCGGCCGGGTTGGTGACGGTCAGCGGCAGGTCACGGGCCGGGTCGTAGGTGGTGGTGGTGACCAGGCCCATCGGGTCGGTCACCGACTCGGCGGTGGGTTCCGCCCCGGTCGCCGGGGTGTAGCTGGTCGTGGTGGTCCGGTTGTCGGCGTCGGTCGAGGTGAGCGTCCGGCCGTACTCGTCGTACGTAGCCGTGGTTTCGGTGGTGAAGGAGGGCGTGCTGCCGCTGTACGAGGTGGCCAGCTGGGTCATGGTCACGTTGCCCGTCGTGGGGGCGGCGCCCA
Organism: uncultured Actinomycetes bacterium; assembly: GCA_963747705.1. Taxonomy (GTDB): domain Bacteria; phylum Actinomycetota; class Actinomycetes; order Streptosporangiales; family Streptosporangiaceae; genus RYN-230. The sequence goes on from CAVVGF010000027.1 coordinate 44,702, forward strand.
GCGTGGTGGACCCGTCGTAGTAGCTGCGGGTGTCCGACACCGCGTCGGCGGGCAGGATGACGCTGGCCCCGCACGGCACCGAGACCACGGTCACTTCGGACGGCAGGTCCAGCAGCCAGTTCGAGGTGTTCGTGGCGTAGCTGGTGCTGGTGCAGGTGTCCTCGGCGGCGTCGGACGTGTCCGGGATGCTCGACTCGCTGGTCACCCGGCCGTAGGAGTCGTGCGTGTAGCTGGTGTCCGACTCCCGCGTCCCGCCCAGGGCCAGCGGGGTGAACACCTTCGTCTCCTGGGTGCCGGTCATGAACGCCTGCAGGGCGGGCAACGGGGACGCCTGCGTCTGGGTCGCGGTGGCCGCGACTGGTCCAGGGCACGGTGACGGTATCGGTGACCACGCCGCCTCCCACCCCGTCGTGGACGACGTTCTCGAACTGCAGCCCGGCGAACTGGTCCGAGTCGGTGACCGTGTCGTTGCCTTCGGAACTGGTCAGCGACGCCGACGAGGTGCCGCCACCGGACTGGTAGTCGCCGTTCATGCCCTGGAAGTAGGTGGCGGTGGCCTCGGTCACCGGGTCCGGGGCCGTCCCCGTCTCGGTGGTCACCGTGCGGAACCCGCGCCACTGGTCCCAGGTGCGCTGGGACGAGCGGGTCAGCGTGTCGTCGTCGTAGTGCCAGGCCGCGCCCGCGTAGCTGTAGGTCGTCTGCACCGGCTGCCCGCCGCCGACCGTGTCCTGCTCGGTGACCCCGGTCACCACGTACTTGTTGAACCAGTCCTCGATCGGCACGCTGGTGCCCGGCGGGGTCCAGTAGTCCGGGTAGCACAGCGTGGTGTTGGCGTCGGGGGCCGGGAAGTTCCCCGACGTGCAAGACGACGGCGAGGTGTCATAGGCGACCGTGGTCGTCCCGCCGGTCTCGTTGATGATGGACGGCCATCCGGGCCCGGGTGATGATCGAGTACCCGTCGTTCAGCTCGGCCGTGCTCTCCACCCGGTTGGCCAGGAACTTGGGCTTGAACGTCACCGGCGGCAGGGACACCGCGGTCCCGTCCTCGCCCGTCCGGGTGATCGTCTGCAGCCAGAGCGACGGCGTGGTCGTGGTGTCGTTCGGGTCGGGGTACTGCTGGGTCAGCGCCCAGGAGTCCACCGGGTCCAGCGACGAGCCTTTCAGCGTCTCGGTGGCGATGGTGGTGAGCCGGTACTTCCCCCAGAACGTGGGTGACTGCACGTCGCAGCTGGCCCCGGAGGAGCAGGCCAGGTCGGTGGGGATGTCGGTCCGGTCGGCCGCGGAGGTGAACGTGACTTCCGCGGCCGGGGTGCTCCCGTAGACGCTGCCTGCCCGGAGCCCGTATTCGATCTTTGACAGGGCGCCCGCCTGGGTGTAGCCGGTGGTGCTGGCGGTAGTCCCCCCGTCCTGCGCGTAGTAGTTCGTCTCGGTGTTGTAGAAGTACGCCATCGCGTCGCCGTGCGGGTCGGTGACGTAGTCGAGGTTCCACCGCCACGCCTGCGGGCACTGTGAGGTCGAGAACGTGGCCTTGTAGCACGGCTGGCCGGAGGCGGTGGCGTACACCGGCACCGTCCATGCGCTGTTGGTCTGCGTGTCGCCGGACGCGTAACCGGGCAGCTCGTTCAGCCCGAAGTAGTAGCTGACGCCGTCCGGGTCGGTGATCACCCAGTAGTCGCCGTCGTGCGTGCCGTTGCTGGTCCCGGTCTTGTACTGGATCCGTTCGCCGTTGTCGGCTTCGGCGTGCCATCCGGTGGACGGGTCGTCAACCAGCGTGGTCTGCTGCCCGTTCAGCGCCAGGGTGACGCTGTTGGCCGAAGACCAGCACAGGTCCCCGGTCTGCTCCGCGCTGGGCAGCGAGGTCTCCTGTGAGCAGGTCTGGTAGTCCTGCTGGATGTAGCCCGGCTGGTAGTCCCAGCCGTCGCCGATCCAGGACGCCTGGTCGTTGGTGGACGACGTCAGCCCATCCACCGCCTGCGAGTCGTAGGCCAGGCTGACCTGCGGGGCCAGGCCGCCCGGCACCGGCGGCACGCTGATCGGGTAGGAGTAGGTGAACGCCCCACTCGACCCGCCTTCGGCCCAGCTGCCCGCCTCGGACAGCGGGGTGGCCGAGTAGTTCCCCGCCGACCCTGAGGTCGAGGTGGTCGCGGCCAGCACCACCCCGGCGGCCGCCGCGGGCAGGGTCAGGTCGCTGCCGAGCTGGTCGCTGGCGACGTCGTTGGCGGACGGCAGCGCGGTCTGCTTCCGGCAGGTGGCCACCCGCGGCGTGGTCAGCGCGCAGGCCGGCAGCTCGACCAGGTGCAGCCGGGCCGCGTAGTCCCCGCCGTCGGCGTAGCCGAACGAGCGGTAGTCCAGGCTGACGTGCAGCCGGGCCGCGGCGCTCTGGCCGTCCGCCGGGGCCAGCGTGAAGATGACCCCGCTCACGCCGGCCGCCGCGGCGGCCGGCCGCGACGCCATCGTCACCCGCACCGCGCTGGGGCTGGCCGTGGAGCTGGCCCCATCAGCCGGGCCCGCCCACACCGGCAGCGGGCCGGCCCGCACCGACCCGGCTGACGGCCGGGCCAGTGCCGCGTTGCCCCGCCCCGCCCGGCTGGACCGCGCGCCCAGGATGGCACCGCCTGCGGTTGATGGCGTTGGGCGGCTGGAGGGGGTGGAAAGCCGGACCACCGCGCTACCGGTAGCGGGCCAGCTGACCGCGGGCCGGTGCCAGGGGTGGGCCGCCGGAACGTGCACCACGTTGGGCCGCACCGGGTGCACCGGTACCGGCTTGGCGGCCGGCAGCGGGCGGAGCTGAGCTGGCGCGGGCCCGGCGCCGCCCGGCGGGACCGACATCGCGGTGAGCAGCGGCACCACCACCGCGGCGGCCGCACTGGCCGCTAACCAGCGGCGGATCGCCGGCCACCGCCGGCCGCCTGCGTGGTGCCGGGGGAACTTGACTGGGGTCCAGGTCATGGCAGTGCCCTCTCAGCGCATCACGGGACGGTGGGCAGCGGGGAATCGGGTGGCAGCAGCGAACACGCGTCCGCGCTGCTGAACACGGCGCCGGCCAGCACGCCGTAGCCGGACGTGGCGCCGCCCAGGGTGAGGTTCACGTCGTCACCGGCGTTGTCGGCCGTGGCCAGGCCCTCCGGGCTGGCACCGTTGCTGACCTCGCCGTCGAAGTCGGCGTAGCAGTACGGCAGCGGGGTGTCCTCGACCGTGGTCGAGTTGACGTTTATCCGGCTGGCGTCCACGGTGGTGCCCGCCCCGGTGGTGCACGCGTCGCTGAGCCCGGCGCCGGTGTACCCCGCGCACGGCGTCAGCGTGGTGATGATCACGTTGATGCCGAACGCGTTGAGCTGGCCTTCCAGCGCCTGATAGGCGTCTTCCAGGTTGCCGGCCGCCAGGTCGGCGCTGCCTGAGGTGGTGCTGGACGCCGTCCGCAGCAGGTCTTCCAGGCCCTCGTCGATGATCACCGTGCCGACGTCCGGCTCGGCCAGGATGTCCCGGTCCAGCCGGGCCAGCAGGCTCACCCCGCCGTACGACGTCCCGTCGGACAGCACCTGGTTGGCTTCCACCCCGGCGTCCACCACCCCGTACCCGGTGGCCAGCTGCTGCGACATGAGCTGGCCGGCCAGCCGCTGGCTGGGGTCGTGCAGCGCGTCCGCCTGCGGGGTCGCGCTGAAGCCGTCGATCACGTTGTCCCCGGCCACCACGACCGTGGGCTGGCCCGGGCTGGTCGTCACCCCGCCGCTGCTGACCGCGGGGGTGGTCACGTCCAGCCCGGCCAGCAGCGGGACCGCGCCGATCCACCACGAGCCGGTGCCGGTGAACGGCGTCCCGGTCGTGTCGGCGGTTTCGTTCCCTGAGCCAGCCGGGCTGAAGAACGTCACCGCCCCGCTGGCGTAGGAATTGAGCGGCAGGTCGGGCAGTGTCGTGTTCTTGATCCACAGGCTGACCATCAGCTCCCGCGACGGGCTCACCGCGAACGGCAGCTGGATCGGGTCGCTGTACACATCGCCGCCCTCCGGCACCGTCACCGACGTGGCGTTGCTGAACGTCAGCGGGATCAGGGGCTGGCTCTGCGCCGGTTCCGCGCCGTTGTTGCCGTCGATGGCCTGCAGGTCGATGGTGGCGGCGCCGATGCTCAGCGGCCCGGTGCCGTCGGTGCTCAGGAACCCCGGGTTACTCAGCCGGATCCGCAGGTCCGACCCGGCCGGGACGCTCATCGTGGGCGCCAGCGAGATGCGGATCGTCTGGTTCGAGGTCGTGGTGCCGGACGGCGGGTCGAAGGCGTCCTCGATGGGCGACTCGAATGCCCCGGTCCAGGCCTGCCCGGCAGGCGCGGCCGTCGGCGTGCCGTTCACCGTGGGCGTGGCGGTGGTGGTGTTGCGCAGCGCCATGCCGAAGATGTGCAGCCCGGGCAGCGCCTCGGTGACCGCGGTCGACCCGGTGCCCGCCAGCTGGGCGCTGATCGCGGCGCCGACGTCGGGCAGATCCACCGACGTCACCGTGCACGAGGCGTCCAGCGGCACCGCGAACGCGTAGATCTTGGCCGTCGTGGCCGTAGCGCCGCTGGCCGTGACGGTGTGCGGCACGGTGACCGCGGCGATGTCGGACGGCCCGCTCTGCCAGTCCGGCACGGTCAGGTCGTAGGAGGTCTGGCTGAGCGGGCAGCTGCTGCCGTAGTGGATGGTGCCCGAGGCGGCCACGCACCCGGCCTGGTCGTTGTCGAACGCGACCGCGGCGGAGCACCCGTCACCGGTGACCGCGACGCCGCCGGGCACCGCGGGGGCGGTGTAGTCGCTGGCCAGCAGCGAGCCGGGCTGCCCGGTCACCAGGCCGGGCACCTGGGCGTAGGCGTCGGTCGAGGTGGCCAGGAAGACCAGCGCGCTGCCCTGCGCGGCGTTCGGCCCGGTGCTGATCTCCTGGTTGGCGGACAGCAGGTTGTCCGGCCGCGCAGCTGCCGAAGCTGGGCAGGGTGAAGCTGGCGCCGTCCACCGTGACGGCCTGGCCGGCCGTCCACCCGGCCGCGGTCAGGTCGGCCGCGTCCAGGCCGCTGCCGGTCCCGTTGCCGGTGGCCGCGCCGCAGCTCTTGGCCGCGCTCGAGGAGATCAGCGAGTTGCCGTCAGCGGCCAGCGCGGCGGCGAAGTTGGCGCTCAGGCTGGCGCCGCTGTTGTACGTCACCTGAGCGTCCCCGGCGCCGCTGAACGTCAACGTGGTCCCGGCCGGTGCGGCGTTGGTCATCCCGGAGTCGTTGCCGGCCGTGTCCTGCTCGTACACCCACAGGTCATGCGGGCCGGGTGACGGCACGGTGATCTTGAGGGTGGCGCTGCCGCCGCTGATCTCCGAGCAGGCCGCGGTGGCCGCGGTGGTGGTGCAGGTCTGGGCGGCCGGGATCGTGCCGGTGGTGGGCGGTGGCTGGTCCACGCCCCAGATGAACTTCTTGACCGTGTCGGAGGCGGACTGGGTGAGCGTGAACGTCAGCGTGGTCCCCACCGATTGCGCGGTGGACTGGGTGAAGCCCGCGGTAAGGGTGGGCGGGTCGGGATCGGTCGGGTACACCGCGAAGTAGCAGGTGTGCGACCACGCGGACGTGTAGGTTCCGTCGCTGGCGTCGGCCTTCCAGGCGATCACGGTGCCGTTGGCCATGCCGGAGGTGAACGACGCCGGTATCTCGGCGGCGACCGGGGTGCTGCCGGTGGACAGGTCGGTCCCGGCCGACACGCTGCCGCTGTTGGCCGCGTTGCTGTACTGCCAGTACTCGACGGTGCTCTGCACGTCGTCGCCGTCCGGGTCGTTGTACGTGGCCCACAGGTAGGGCCCGTGCACGGACGCGGTCTTGCCCATCGGCGGTGGCAGCGGCGAGCTGCCGCCGGTGTAGCCGGTGTCGCAGCCCACGCTGCCGGTGCCGGATGCCGACCGCGGTCGCCTTCAGCCCGCTGGGCACCGAGGGCGTGTCGTTGTAGGTGACCTGCAGCGTCGGGTTGTCGGTGAACTGCTTGAGATCGTCCTCGTCGGTGTTGCCCGGCTCCCACAGCTTGAACGTGAAGTCGGAGGCCTTGCCCCGCAGGTCGCTGAGGTCGGACAGCACATTGAACGGGGCCGGTGTGGTGACCCCGTCGCCGGTCACCTCCTGGGTGTTGCAGCTGTAGTCGGTCGAGCTGTAGTAGTCCGGGCCGACGCTGTCTGACACGTCGGTGTTCTCCGCCGTCGCGCCGGGCTTGTTGTTCCAGCCGGTGCCCTTGCTGATGCCGCCGGTCCAGGTGAGAGTCACCGTGGCCGAGTCGGAGCAGCTCGACGAGTAGGCCTCGGCGGCCTGGAGGGACGCGGAGTGCAGGTGCACGCCCGCGCCGGAGATCTCCGACGGCACCTGGACCCGGTAGTACGAGTAGTCGGTGGAGCTCGGAGCTGCAGTCGCTCTGCTGCCAGTCGTCGTAACCGACCGGGGTGTCCGGGTAGTCGGTCTTGTCGTTGAAATGCGAGCTGGGGCAGTCCGACTGCACTGGGTCGAACGCCTCGGTGCCGCCATCCGCCGGCCACCACTCGAACGACGGGTCGATGTACAGCGGGAAGCGGGTGCCCGGCGCGGTGAGCAGCTTCCGGTCTGGCACCAGGGCCAGCGCCCGCCCGGCGCTGGACACCTGGGCCGCCACCCCGGCGATCCGCGCGCCGCGGCCCGGGCCGGCCACCGTCGAGCGCGGCCCGGACCAGGCCGGGGCCAGGCTGGCCCCTTCGCGGCGGGCCGCCGCGGCGGCGGCCCGCTGGGCGGCCGTGCCCCGGGCCGCTGGTGCCGAGTCCCACATCCGCGGGGCCGGTGCGAGGTACCCGCCCCGGCCCGGCACCAGCGCGGACAGCGCGCCGCCCGCCGCCTGCTTCAGCTCGGTGCCCTGTGTGCGCACCGTGAGCGCCAGCCGCGCCAGCCGCGGATCGCGGGCCGCCGCGGCGCTGTGCACCACCAGCACCTCGCTGAACCCGCCCGCCTCGGCCGAGGTGGCCGACACCACCAGGTCGACCCCGGGCAGCACGCTGCGGTAGGTGGCCGACGAACCGTTCACCGTGGGGGCGGGCAGGGCGGTGGGCCAGCGCAGCGCCAGGCTGGTGTGCGCGGCCTCGATCTCCGCCAGCGGGCCGCGGCCGCCCGCGGAGAACGTCACCGTGTCGCCGGGCACCGCCACCGGGGACAGGCCGCTGCCGGTGCGGGCCAGCCGGGTGCTGACCGGCACCCAGCCGGACCCGTGCCGCACCCGCACCGGCAGCACGGTCTCGCGCAGCTTCAGCCCGCCGCCGGGTTCGGCGGTGACCGTGGTCGTCCCGGTGGTCAGCCCGGCCACCGTGACCGGCCGCCCGGTCTTGGCCGCCAGCCGCGCCGCCGCCTGCTGCTCGCGGCCCGCGGTGCTGAGCGGCGTTCCGCCTAACGTCGCCAGCTTCCGGCCGTCGTGCGGGGTGGCCGGAAGCGGGCGCGGCTTACCGGGTGTGGCGGCCCTTGCTGTCCCGGGGGCGGCCGGGGTGGCCGCGGCCGCGGGCGTGGATAGCGCGAGGACCACCGCTGCCGCAGCGATGACCGGAATGAGCGGCCCACGACGCATGGCTCTTCCCTCCGACCCGGCCGGGCCGCAGGCCAGCTACATATGTCGGGTCGGCTGGCACCTGCCCCCTGGCATCGGTGATCAGAGCGTGGCTTAGCCGCTTAGCAATTCGTTAGCACCGGGCTAGCGCCGGCCGGCGACCCCAGGCGCGAGCCGCGCGCCGCTGGCCACGGTGCCGGGCGTGCGCCGCCCCTCCTCATGATCGTGGTCAAAAAGGGGCGTTATGCCGGCACTTAGCGAAAGCGCCCCCCTGGAATGGCTCAGCTAGCGGGCTGGCTTTCGCTGATCTGGGAGACGAAGTCCTTGACGGCGGGGAAAGCGAGGTCCGGGCGGTCGCGGAAGATGGTGTGACGCGCTCCGGGAAGGCGTACGAAGCGAGTGGTTCCCTCCGGCAGCTGGCTGGCTAGTTCCTCGACCACGGGCAGCGGGCAGACTGGGTCATCCTCGCCAGCGAGGACCAGGATGGGGCACCGGACGGCACCGAGCAGGCTCCAGGGATCGAAGCTTGAGACCTCGTGACTGGCGTAGTGCGCGGCGAGGTCCGGGTTCCTGATCATCCGGGCCAGAAACTGGCGAGATTCCTCGGCCCAGCCCGGCGAGGCGCTGTAGAGCGGGTAGCAGACGCGGTTGAACTCAGCCTGCAGATCCTCGGGGTCCTTGGCGTAGATGCGCTGGATGATGGCGGCCGCCTCAGGGCCGCCGAGGCGGCCGAACGCCTCGATGACGCGCGGTCCGCCCCAGTGGCCCCCAGTCGTGTTGGCCAGGATGACGCCGCCAGGGTGATCGGGAAACAGCGCCGCGTAGGTGAGCGCAACGTTCCCGCCGAAGCTGCTGCCGAGGACGACCGGCTTGCGCAGCCCGAGCGCGTCGCACAGCCGGCGCAGGTCATCGGCCCAGGTCCGCATGTTCCAGGACCCGGCGCTGCTGCGGTCGCTGCGGCCGTGGCCGCGCAGGTCGAAGTACAGGACCTGGAAATCACCGGCCAGTGGCTCTAGTGCGGGCTTCACCGTCATGTGGTCCAGGCCGGGGCCGCCGTGGACGGCCACCAGAACCGGGCGCTCCACCGTCGTGTCTCCTTGCGGGACGACGGATGGGCCGGATACGTCGAACCAGAGGGACACATCACCGAGGCTGACACGCATGCGGCCTCCGGGACGGCTGCGGGCGGATGGCCAGTTCTGCGGCCCGCTGCTGGGCTTGGTCAGAGGCCCACAGTAATCTCCAGGACGCCGCCGGGCCACCGTTCGCGGCGATGACGGCAGTACCCGGCGCCCAGCCCTCGACCCGAGTGCTCTCAACTCGCCTGAAACATACGCAAGGTATGTAAGCCATACCGCCAAGTGCGTCGGTGCTTGCCGTTGATTGCCTTCTTAGATAGACAATGTTCAGTGGCGCAATCACATGCGCATGCTGGTCACGCCGCAGACAGGTAGACCGCCCGGTTGAAGGGCGGCCGACCGCCGGGTCGCGGTAGGCTACAGGTGGCCCCCTGCCCGGTCCAGGCAATGACGATAGCCGTGGCAAATGCAGGCGGTCTCTGCCACCTCGATGAGCCGGTCAGCTCTCGTCCTGCCAGATGAGACGGGGTCTTCCTCCCCGTCGGGGTGCTGCATCAGCACCACCTCCCTCGCGGCCGGGGCCCTTCACGCCGCTTCGATTACCCCCTGGCAATCGAAGCTTGTGATGTAAGCCCCCACCGGAGCCATCCGGTTAGAAATTTAGTCGGCACGCCGGTTCGCACGGCGGAACCATGCGGGCGTGTCGCACTTTAGGTACAGAACAGCCACGACAAACTGCAGGCAGCCCCAAAGCCCACTCGACAACCGATCTTCGAGTGGAACGCTCAGGCCCCGCGCGCCCAGATTCTAAGATCATGGGTTTGGGTGCCGTCAGCGTGCCAGCAACCCGCCCGTGGCGACACGGCCCACCCACCCCATGGCCGCCACTCCGCGCACCTGCACCGTCAACCCATTCAAGCAGCACCCTTCGGGGACTCAACAGCCCGGCGCGCGTCTGACACTCCGCACCCGCCGCCGACCACCGCTCACTGAATCACTTGCCTCGCTGATCGATGAGGTCGATGAGTTCTTCCAGGCGCAACTTCTTGCCGTTGCCAGGGCGACCCGGCCCTTACGCCACTCCACTGTCGCCTGGCCCACCCGAAGGTGTCCTACATGCTTGCCGTCATTGTCAGCAATTGTGAGAGTTACTCCGTTACGACCCAACAGGATCGCCACGTCAGGCCGTGACGAGCTTGACCTGCATAACATCCCCCCTCTTCTCCGTCTCCACGGATGTACCCATGGAGTGCCTGCGGCAGCACCTCGCCCGCATTCGTCGTCTTGACCCGGCACCCGGGTGACCAACGCCGCCCAGAACTGATCCTCAGCGGCTAACCCGCAGCCAGGACACCGAGGCGACGGGTCACCCATCGACCTGAAATGGCCTCCTGCTGGCCTCCATTGAGGACGACTGACCGCAGGACGTTGCGCGTCCGGCACTGGCCCCTACTACTCAGCCGATGCCATGACAGCAACTAAGGTGCCGACTCGCGCGGCGGACTGAATCGTTGGTAGCCAGAACCAGTCTGGCTACCGCTAATGGGAGCAGATACCCCGGCCGACCATGTGCCCGGGTTGGGAGCGCCCGGCAGATCGGGGCCCGGGTCTTCTAAGACCGTGCCCCGGCGGCCTTAGCCCCAGAGACCGACTCGTTTATCTCACCCCAGCAATCAAGGGAAGAATCGAATGGCCGACGACTCAGACCCATCCAAATGGGACTGTCCACCACATACTAGAGCGAAACTGGAGATTCTTGGACGTTATCTCGACGGTTGGTACCCAATCATGTCCCGCTGGAACGGTCGCGTCCTGTCCCTGGACGGATTCGCGGGCAGAGGTCGCTATAACGACGGCGCCGAGGGGTCCCCCCTCGTCGCACTTGGGCACCTGCTATCCCATAGGTTCTTTCCGCAGATGCAGAACAAGGTATTCGTTTTCTACTTTGTAGAGGCCAACCAGGCAAACGCTCGCCTCACTGCGAACAGGAGATCGATACTTTCAAGGCGGCTCATCAGCCGTGGCCAGAAACGGTTAAACCGCACGTAATTAATGATAAGTTTGATGCCACGGCGACGGCCATGCTCCCGCATCCACGCGAGCAGCAGCGAAACTTGGCTGCCGATTTGCGTTCATCGACGTCGGTTACGAAGCGGTGCTTCATGGCCAGCTAGGCGATCTGCTCTCATACCCCTCAAAGCGAGTTGCTTGTAAATTTCATAGTCGGGCATCGTCATGCGTTTCATAAAGACGTGACGGCCAGGAAGACGCTATGCGATCACTATTTGGTATGGACGTGCGAGACGTTCTTGAAGGAGGATACACCGAAGAATCCGACAGGGTCGAGCATCTTCGGGCCGTATACGAGCGGCAACTCCGGGAGCGCATAGGTTTTCCCAGTGTTCAGTCATTCGCAATGATAAATAACACTGGAAACATCGGCTACTACCTCTTCCATGGCACACGTCACCCAAAGGGCGTCGAACTTATGAAAGATGTCATGTGGAAAGTCGATCCTGGAGGCGGGTTAACATTTTCGGACCGCATGGCTGGGCAGGATGTACTGTTCACGCCAGATCCGGATCTGATACCTCTCCGGCGACGGCCTGCTACGAGAGTTCGCTGGTCGGGGAATGTCCCGGTTTCAGAAATTGAGACTTACGCAATCCAGCACACGCCATATCGCAAAACGCATGTCCGGCCAGTTACTCAAAGGATTGGAGAGCGCGAAGCGCATGGTCAAGCACCGGACCAAAGGGACCCCGGGAGCAAGTGGCGGTCGGAGTAACTATCGCTTACCGTTAGGCGGCTCCGGCCGTTGTGGGCATATCATCACGAGACCTGCCAAAACTGAGATTATCGTCCTCCAGAGCTTCGGCGTCCGCCCTCCCCACTGCTTGAAGAAGAACGGGGTACCAGCAGCCACGCACTGGTTCCCGTAGATCCTCCAGCCCAGGCTTCGTCGGGGGCCGCGCATTTGCGCCGCTCTCGCCTCAAGCGATACCCAGTGGATGCCGTGGTGCGGCAATTCATGCTGGGGGCCCGGAGTAGAGGTTAAGAAGAGAGGAACCGTACGGCGGCCGGAACCGTTCGGAGATCTTCGATGCGTTCCAGGACTGAGAGAGTCTCTAGACTGAAACCCCCATCCAGACATTCGGTGGCCAGCTAAGTCCGGGTGCCAGCCGCCGTAGCCTTCTCGCCCTCTTAGTGAGCAGCTGGTAAGTGTGTTGCGGTGTCGCCGCCATAACATCAAAGACTTGCTGTACAAAAATAAAAAGTGGTACCTTCGCGTGAAACAGGTCAGCTCATAGAATTGACGAAAACCGGTCGGGGGCCAGCGACCACGACAGCGGTAGAGTGAGCGTGTCCGAGTGGACTGTTACTCCGAAACCCGGAGCGCGGGGGTCGACCCTGGCAGCTGGGTTGCCCCATAGCCTTGAGTCGCGTCGCGGGACTCGAGGCGTAGCGGGTCGCACCCAGCGAGACCCGATCACATGCCTGTGTCGGGTTCCTCGTTGCTTCGGTCCACTCGATAGCACTGCGATCTCCCATGAGTAGCCTCCCAGCTCTCCCTCGTCTAGACGTAGTCGAACAAAAATTCGACTACCTCGACCTGCAGCCTTGTCGCCGGCAGACCTTTCGCCCCGAACCGAACTTCCATGTGGGCACTTGGCAGACCGGATGCGCCCACGGGGCCCCGATCCATGCCGCCTCAATAGCCACATGCTTAGGGGCTGCGCACCACCGCCCTATAGCATGAGCAGTCATCTTGGCCCAGGTCACGCCAGTTTCGCAGCCGGTCCCGGAACCACAGCGGTATCGCGCTGATCGCACACTTCCCGCACATGCCCGATACATGCCGTACGGGTGCAGCGAGGCCCCCCCCGAGGGCCACTGCCACGTCGGCCTGAGGGTTTGGTAGTGGGTCACCGCTTCCGCCGTTCCCAATCTCGCCCAAAGCGACGCAGCCCGCCCACCCCGCGATCATCAGCCGCCCCACCTGGGACGCCGCCCAGCATCGGTGCCGAGCCCGCCTCCAGCCGCGACGGCACCGGCCTGAGCAGCCACCCGGCCGCGCCGGCATCTACCTGCTGCGCTCCCGCATCCGCTGCCGCGCCTGCCAACGGCGCATGTACGGCATGACCCGCACCTCACCCGCTACTACGCCGCCAGCCCCGAGGTGACCTACGATCTACTACGCCTGCCCGCACAGCCACGCTAGCGCCCGCCAGCAAGCCGCCACCCCGGACCAACCCCGCAACCTGTCCGTCCGCGAGGACTACCTGCTGGCCGCCATCCGCCAGTTCTCCGCTGAGCGGATCTTCGGACCCGAACGCGCCGCCCTGCTCGCCGCCTGATCCCCGCCACCACCGCCGAAGACGCCGCCCAGCGCGCCGAACCAGGCCGCCGCGCTGCAGCAGCGGAAACGGCAGATCGACGCGGCCGAGAACGCCCACGCCCGCGAAATCGAATCCCTCGGCCCACGCAGACGACCCGCACGCCGCCGCCATCACCGCACTGCAGGTCCCGGATCATCGCCCGGTTCAGCGAACTCGAAGCCGAATGCGCCAAGATGGACGCGCCTAGGAACAGCAGGCCGGCGTTCCCGAGCCTGGCCTGCTCGACGCCCTGCCCAGCCTGGGCGACATCCTGACCAGGACCCCGCCGCCTTCCGGAACACTGTTCGCCGCGCTCGACCTGCAGATAGGCCAGACTCTACGCCGCCATCGCCGACAGCATCTTTCACCGTCGCCGCCATCCTTGACGACACCGGCACCCCAGGCACGACCACCGGTCCCCGGACCACCGTCGCCGAGCAGCGTTTCGGTTTTAACCCGTCCTCCTATCTGGCACTGATCGACCACGATCATGAGGCACCGGGGGTGGCCGGGGCGCGGCGGCCGGGCTTGGCCAGACGCTGCCACAGCAGCCGCCAGCCGAGCTGGAACAGGCCGAGGAAGGCCAGCGCGACCAGGATGAACGCGAACGCCGTGCCCTGGCCCGCCAGCACACGGAGGATCATCCCGAGCACCACCGTGCCCAGCCACACGCCCACGCCGGTCGGCAGCAGCGCGGCCGGGCGCCGCCACCAGCGGGTGGCCAGGAGCCCGGCCACGGCGCCCGTGGCGAACGGCCAGAACGTGTCCCACAGCCCGTCCGCCCCACCACCTGCGTGGTGATTCGCCCGGCCGATCACCACGAACAGCAGCACGCAGCCCAGATCCGCGGCGGCGGCCCCAGCAGCAGAACGCATGACCCTCCTCGGTAGCGGATCCAACCTATCCGCAGCACATAGGCTCCTGGGTGTGGCTGCCCGCACGCTGCGCCGGATCGAGGCGGGGACCGGACGCCCCGATGTGGTGCTGGAGGCCGGCCGGAACGACGTGGCCGTCTCATGGCAGCCGGTCATGGACCGGCTGGCACCGTATCTGCACGTGGTCGCCTACGACCGAGCCGGGCTGGGCGCCAGCCCACCAGCCACCGATCCGGACATCCTGGCCCGTCAGGTCGCCGACCTCACCGCCGTCATAACCAGCGCCACCACCGGCCCGTGCGTGCTGGCCGGGCATAGCTGGGGCGGCATCCTGGTGCAGTTGCTGGCGGTGCAGCGGCCGGACCTGGTGGCCGGGCTGGTCCTGGTCGATCCGGCCGATGAGCGGACGACCGGAGTACTCCCCGGGCCGGCCGGGGAGTACTGCGGCTGGGCCGGCCCGACGAGTTGCGCGGCGGCGACACCGCGGCCAGCCAGGCCCGGCTGCGCGAACTCCGGCGTACCCAGCCCCCATTTCCCGACGTGCCGGTCGTGGTGCTCAGCGCCACCCGGGGGTTCCCGCGCCGGTTCCGGTCACACTTGACCGAGCTGCAGGCCGGCCTGGCCGCGTCCGCTCCGCGTGGCCGCCACATGCTGGTGCACGGCACTGGTCACCCGATTCACCGGCAGCGGCCGGACGTGGTGGCCGGCGCGATCCGCCAGGTCGCCGCCGAGGCCGCCGCCGACAATGTGGCCTGACGTGCCCGGTCCCAGGCGGCGCAGCCGGGCGTACACTCGCCAGGTGCTAACACCAGGCCGGCCGGGTCCCGGTGGGCGATGGCCCGGCTGCTGATCGTGCATCACACCGCCTCGCCGTCCACGCAGGCCATGCTGGAGGCCGTGCTGGCCGGAGCGGGCGCCGACGAGATCGAGGACGTTAACCTGGTGGTCCGGCCCGCGCTGGCCGCGACCGCGGTGGACGTGCTCGGCGCGGACGGCTACCTGCTCGGCACGCCGGCCAACATCGGCTACATGTCCGGTGCGCTCAAGCACTTCTTCGACACCATCTACTATCCCTGCCTGACCGCGACCCAGCGCCGGCCGTACGCGCTGTACGTGCACGGGAACAGTGACACCGGCGGCGCGGTGCGCGCGGTCGAGTCGATCGCCACCGGGCTGGGCTGGCGGCGGGCCCGGCCACCGGTCACCGTGCTGGGTGATCCCGGGCCCGCGGACCGCGAGGCCTGCTGGGAGCTGGGCGCCACGGTGGCCGCGGAACTGGTCACGTGATCCTCACCGTCACACTGAACGCCAGCCTGCACGTCAGCTACGAGACGCCGCGGGTGGCCTGGGGCGCGGCCAACCATGTCAGCCGGATGTTCACCCGGGCCGGCGGGGGCGGCCTGGCCGTGGCCCGGGTGCTGACCGGCCTGGGTGAGGACGTGGTGGCGGCCGGCTTCGCTGGCGGGGGCGCCGCCGACCTGATCGAGGCCGACCTGGCCCGGTCCGGGGTGGCCACCGCGTTCACCCGGATCGGCCACGAGTCGCGCCGGGTGGTCGAGGTGCAGGATGCGGCCCGGGAGGAGAGCACCCGGCTGGCCGAGCCGCCGCCGTTCATCACCACCGAGGAACTCGGCCGGTTCGCGGGCGAGTACCGCAAGCTGCTGTCCGGCATGGACGCGGTGGTGCTGAGCGGCGGGCTGCCCGCCGGGCTGCCGGTCGACGTCTACGCCTCGCTGGCCAGCTACGCCGCCGAGGCCGGCGTCCCGGCCATCGTGCACGCCGGCGGCCCCGCGCTGTGGCACAGCCTGGACCGGCATCCGGCGCTGGTGCTGGCCGCGTCCACCGCGGGCGCGCCCGGCGCCGGGATCTCGGCCGGCCCGGCCGGGCTGGTGGACCGCGGGGCCACCGCGGCGGCCATGGTCTCCGGCCCGGCCGTGCTGGCCGCGGCGGACGGCCGCGGCTGGCGGGCCGCGCTGGCCGGCCTTCCCGGGCTGTCGCTGTCCGGCGAGGCGGTGGTGGCCGGCCTGCTGCCCGCCGTGGTGCGCGACTGGACCTGGCCGGACACGCTGCGGCACGCGGTCGCGCTGGGTGCGGCCGCCGACCCGGCGGGCGAGGTCGACCTGGACGGCTACGACCTGCTCGCCGCCGAGGTCTCCGTCGAGCCCGCGAGCTGAGGTCACCCGCCCGGATGGCCCCGGCCAGGATGCCGGCCCGGGCGGCGGGCCAGGCCGGCCGCCCATCCCGCCGCGGTCACGATGAGCGGAACGCCAGTGCCCGCCACCCCGGGCGCGCTCTGCCTCGCGGTCGCCAGCAGCGATCCCAGGAAGACCAGGTACGAGCCGATGATGAGCACGCCGGTGGCCCGGCGCACCCCGCCATCGCGGTAGGTGAACGCCATCGAGACCGCGGTCAGACCGAGGTACCAGACCGCGATGAGCACCGCGTGTACCGACAGGGTGCCCAGCCCGATGATCGTGGCGGGCAGCAGCAGCCCGGCCGTGACGTTCAGCGTGTTGCTGTTCAGCGTGGTGCTCAGCATGGCCGCGCCGCGGCCGCGCGCGGCCAGGTACACCGCGGCCACCGCGTTCGGCAGGCTGGTCACCCCGGCCAGCACCACGCCGCCGGTCACGATCTGCGGCACGCCGAAGTGGTCGCCCAGCGAGCTGCCCGAGCGTTCCATGACCACGCTGGCGGCCACCACGATGATCAGCGCGGCCGCGCCAGCCACGACGTCCCGGCGGCGGCCGGGTGCTGGGCGGATGACCTCCTCGAGTTCCTGTTCCTCCTCGTGGATGGCGACGGCGAGCCAGTCCGCCCAGCGCCGGGCTATCGGCAGCCGGCCGAGCCGGTCCCTGCCCACGCCGAGCAGTACCAGGTAGGGCAGCAGCACGGCGAGCACCGCGGCCAGCCCGGCACCGGGCGGGATGCTGCCGGTCGTGGTGACCAGGCAGATCACGGCCACCCACACCGCCACCGTCCCACCCAGCAGGACGACCTTGCGGTGCAGCGCGATCCGGCCCGCCACCAGCGCGCCCAGCCCGAGCAGCGCGGCCAGGTTGAACACGTTGGAGCCGATGATGACGCCCGCGCCGACCTTCTGCTGGTGCGCGGCCAGCGCACTGACCGCCGAGGTGATCTCGGGCGCGTCGGCGGCCAGCGCGGCCACCATGCCGAGCAGCGCTTCGGACAGGCCGAGCCGTGCCCCGATCCGTTCCAGCCGGGTGACCAGCAGATAACTAGCCGCCAGGCTGGTGGCTGCGCCGAGGCAGAACGCGGCAACCTCGGCGGCGACGGGCACGGGCAGCGTTCCTTCCGCAGGCGGGCAGGAGCGCCGACCAGACTTCCCGGCTCACCTGCCGCCACCCTACCGGCGGCAGGTCACCACGGGTTCGCGGTGGAATTCCCGTACACCTGGTCCTGCAGTTGCCGCGCGCTGGCCGACGTGCCGCACACCGTCGAGGGCAGCTTGTCGTTGACCGCGGTCCAGTTGGCCCAGGCGGTCAGCGAGTACTGCCCCGCCTTCGTGTTCCCGGTGTTGACCGGCACCCAGAGCGCGCCCTGTTTCTTCCAGGACGTGCCGAACTCCAGGTAGTGCGTGTGGTGCCCGGCGATGGTGAACGTCTGCGAGTACGGCCCCGGGTGGCTGTGCCCCGTCCACCAGCTGGTGAAGTTGCTGGCGTCGGTGGTGTTGATGCTGACCTGGCCGTGACTGAACCAGTCCTGCCCGGTTCCGGGGCGCAGCCCGGCCTGGTCCACCGCGCACTGCACCATCAGCGCGGGCGCGTCTGCGGCCCGCGCCCCGTACGGGTCGGCCATAGTCGGGCTCGCGCTGGCCCGGGCGCTGGCCGGGTGCTTCGGCGGGACGACGGCGAAGTGGCAGCCGGCCAGGATGACCGCCGCGGCCAGGGCTGCGCCCGCGCGGCCAGTCCGTGCCAGCATCCGCCCCATGCCCACCTCTCATCCGCCGTCGTCGGCATCCGCTCCCTTGTACCGTACGGCGGCCGGCTGAGTGCCGGTTATCGGGCAAAGTGCCGGTAGGGCTGGGCGGACGCGGCCGACCGTGATCTACTCCAGAGTAGGGTTTCTGGGGAGGTGAGCCATGGCGCTCGCGTTCTGGCGGCGCGCGGAACAGGATCCGGGCTGGACCGCGCTGATCGAGCCGGACGGCACCCGGGTCGCCGCCGGCGAGCTGCTGGCCCGGGTGAATCAGCTGACCCATCTGCTGCGCGCACTGGGGTTGCGCCCCGGCGACGGCATCGCGGGCGTGCTGCCGAACGGTTCCCCCGCGCTGGAGGTCTACCTGGCCGCGCTCCAGGGCGGCTGGTACTACACCCCGATCAACTGGCATTTCACCGTCCCCGAGATCGGCTACATCGTGGCTGACTCCGAGGCCAAAGCGTTCTTCGTGCACGAGCGGTACGCGGCGGTGGGCGTGGCCGCGGCGGACCAGGCCGGGATCCCGGCCAGCGGCCGGCTCAGCTACGGCGAGGTGCCCGGGTTCACCCCGGTCCGCAACCTGCTGGCCGGCCAGCCCGCCAGCGTGCCCACGGACCGCACGGCTGGCTCGTCCATGCACTACACCTCGGGGACCACCGGCCGGCCCAAGGGCGTCCGCCGCCCGCTCAGCGGGCTTGACCCGGACGAAGCGGCCGAGCTGACCGCGATGCTGCTGCAACTATTTGGCGTTCCGCCTGGTCAGCCGAACGTGCACCTGGTCACGTCGCCGAACTATCACACGGCGGTCACCATGTTCGGCGCGTCTGCTGTTCACCTCGGCCACACGCTGGCCTACATGGATGCGTGGGACGCGGCGGAGGCGCTGGCCTGTGTCGAGCGGTACCAGGTGACCAGCACGCACATGGTGCCCACCCACTTCAAGCGGATGCTGTCGCTGCCCGAGGAGACCCGGCGCCAGTACGACCTGTCCTCGATGCGCTGGCTGCTGCACGCCGCGGCGCCCTGCCCGGTGCCGCTCAAGCGGGCCATGCTCGACTGGTGGGGGCCGGTGGTGTACGAGTACTACGCGGCCACCGAGGGGGGCGGCACGCTGGCCACCCCGCAGGACTGGCTGGAGCGCCCGGGCACGGTGGGCAGGCCCTGGCCGGTCAGCGAGGTGATGATCGCGGACGAGGAAGGGAACGAGTGCCCGCCGGGCAAGCCCGGGACGGTGTACCTCAAGATGGGCCTGGACTTCGAGTACAAGGGTGACCCGGCCAAGACCGCGGCGGGCCGGCTGCGCGACTTCTTCACCGCCGGTGACATCGGCTACCTGGACCATGATGGGTTCCTGTTCCTCTGCGACCGCAAGTCGGATGTGATCATCTCCGGCGGGGTGAACATCTACCCGGCCGAGATCGAGGCGGAGCTCATCATGCATCCGGCCGTGGCCGACGTGGCCGTGTTCGGCATCCCGGACGATGAATGGGGCGAGCGGGTACTGGCCGTTGTGCAGCCTGCGGCGGGACTGTCGCCCGGGCCGGCGCTGGCCGCCGACATCCTCGCCTCGCTGGACGGGAAGCTGGCCCGGCTGAAGTGGCCGGCCGCCATCGACTTCACCGCCGAACTGCCCCGCGACCCGAGCGGGAAGCTGCTCAAGCGGCGCCTGCGCGAGCCGTACTGGCAGGCCGCGGGCCGGTCGATCTAGCCGGGGCCGGCGCCGCGGTCCGTCCCGGCGGTCAGGCTGAGCACGTCCAGCAGCCGGGCGATGGCCGGCGGCTCCGGGCTCTCGCCGTAGGTGACCGCCAGCACCTCACGATGCGATCCGGGCAGCACCGCGGTCTGGATGCCTGGATGGCGGGCCGCGCGGAGCGCCAGGCCGGGCAGCGTGGTGACGCCCAGGCCCGCCGCCACCAGGGCCTGCACGGCGACGAAATCGTCGGTGGTGAACGCGATCTTCGGCGCGAAGCCGGCCAGCTCGCACTGCCAGACCAGATAGCTGCGGCAGCGCTCACAGCCGCCGATCCACCGCTGGTCCGCGTACCTGGCCAGGTCCGGACGCTCCGGCAGCGGCTCGGCATCGCCGCCCGCCGGGGCGCGGGTGACCAGGTGGATCGGGTCGTCCAGGATCAGCCGGGACCGGGTGCCGTCCTCCGGGTCGCCGTGCGGGCCCGCCGCCGCGCCGTCCTGGTAGTGCCGGAACACCAGCGCCACGTCCACGTACCCGGCGCGCAGCATGTGCAGCGCCTCCGGCGGCTCGGCCTCGGCCAGGCTGAGGTCCAGCCCCGGGTTCTCGGCCTCAAGCCGGGTGGCGGCGGCGGGCACGATCGTGCTCAGCGCCGACGGGAAGGCGGCCAGCCTGATCCGGCCGGCCCGCAGGCCGACATGGGCGGCCAGTTCGTTCTCGGCCGCGTCGAGCCGGCCCAGGATCTCTTCGGCCCGCTCGGCCAGCAGCCGGCCCGCGTCGGTGAGCCGGACCCCACGGCCGGCCCGCTGGGTGAGCAGCGCACCGGTCTCGGCTTCCAGCCGGGACAGGTGGTGGCTGACCGAGGGCTGCGCGTAGTTCAGCGCCCGCGCCGCGGCGGTTACCGAACCGTGCCGGGCCACCGCGACCAGCACACGCAGCCTGGTCACGTCCAGCATCCAGCAAGTATAGATCCGCTCGATTTGTACGGCACTTTTCCGGTAGCGGGCCTATCTGACCTGATCAGCTACAGCCGTGATAGGTGGCGTGATAGCCGGCCGGGGGCGGGCCGATCAGGTAAACGTCGCCGACCCGGCGCAGGTACAGGACGATCCGCCAGTTCGTGCACGTGGCGTGGTTCGGGCTGGCCGCCGGGTCCTGGCGGCTGGTGAACGTCACGGTCGCGGTCAGCGTGTCCTTGCTGCTGGACAGGCCGACCAGCAGGGCGGACGAGTCGTGCGTGGTGCGGTAGCCACGGTCGAACTCCGCGCGGGTCAGGTGGTGCCAGCGCTCGAACAGGCTGGAGTACTCCAGGTACTCACGGTGGTTCACCGCCGCGAAGTAGCTGTCCAGGAAGCCCGCCACCTGCTGGGCGTCGGGCCGGTGGGCCAGCGCCGGGCTGACCGACACGATGCCCTGCCTGCTGCTGGGGATGGGGGTGGGCGTGGACGGCCGCGGCGAGGCCGACCGGGCCGCGCTGTCCACGTGACGGGCCGAGCCCGGGCTGACCGCGATGGCCGCGTCCGGCTGGCGGCCGGCCCGCGGCTGGCTGCTGCCCGCCATCCAGGCGGCCGTGCCGGCCGCGATGATCACGGCCACCAGGGCCACGGCCAGCAGCGTGCGGCCAGAGGCGGGGGCCGCGGCCGGGAGTGGCTGGGGTTCGCCGTGCTCCGGCGGTTCGGGCGGCTGGTCGAAGTCGGCCATCCAGGTGCTGGGCAGGAAGATGCTCGGCGGCTCTGGCCCGGCCTGCTCCGGGCTGGCTGGCTCCGGGCTGGCTGGCTCCCAGATGGCCTGCTCCGGGCTGGCTGGCGAGAGGTCGGCCTGCGCCAGGCTGGCCGGTTCCGCTCTGGCCGGTTCTGCTCTGGCCGGTCCGGCGGTCGTCCGTACCGGCGCGGTGGCCTGGGCGATGACCGGAGGGCCAGTTGGGCTGGCCACGGAAGCGGTGGGTGGGCTGGCCACGGAAGCGGTAGCGGGGCTGGGCGGGGGAGTAGCAGCTGGCTGCATCTGGTCGCCGCGGGCCGCCCCGACCTGGGCGGCGGCCAGGTGCGGGTCCGCGGCCCGGCGGATCCCGGCGCCGCACTGCGTGCAGTAGCTCCGCGTCCCGCTCACCGGCGTGCCGCATGCGGTGCAGAATCTCATCGCCGGTCAGCCGAACTTGACGACGACGTTGTCCGCGCTGTCGGCGGTCTCGGCGGCCGCGTCCGGAGCGCTGACCGCGGTGCCGATCCCGGCCAGCGTCGCGCTGTGCATCGCCGCCACCAGCGCCCGGGTGGACTCGGAGCACAGCGCCCGCCGGATGTCCCCGCCCCGCCTGGTCAGGTGGGCCGCGCTGCGGCCGGTGCTCACCAGCACGAGCCGGGCCGGGGACATCCGGAGAAAGAATGTCCAGCCCACATACAAGTCGCGGCCGTGCGGAAAGCAGGCGATAAACCCGCTGAACCGGCCGCGCCGCAGCTCAAGATAGTCACGCGCGCTCTCGTGCCGCGGCGACATCGTCCGCACATCCAGTACATCGAGCGGTACGTCGTGTTCACGGAAAGCCGTGGCAATATGCTCGAATACCGAGCTGCTGGCATCGGCACTGCTTTCCACCAGCATGCTCCATTGCCCCAGCAATGCCGGAACCGGAATAATCCAGAATAGGCTGGCCAGGACCAGTGCCACCAGCCAGAGGCTCTGCGCTTCAAGCCGGAGCGCGCTGTGCAGGCCCAGCCCGTTGAATCGAAGACCCAGGAACACGATCAGCAGGACCGTCTCGGTCAGTACGTAGATCCCGGCGAACATCGCCGCCTGCCGCCCGACCCGGAGCAGGATACGGCTGTTCGCGACGGGGTCCAGATTCGCCTGGCCGGTCAGCCGGGTGCGGTGCGGTAGCCGGCTGGCCGGCTCGGCTGGCCGGCCCGGCTGGCTGGGCTGGCCGCGCCGCTGGGCGGGTACGGTCAGCCGCCCACCCGGTCCAGCCGGCCCGCCGACCTGCCGGGCCGGAATGATCAGCATCTCGGTCTCGGGCTGGGCCTGGCCCGGCCGCGGCCGCCTCGCCCGGCCCGTCCATCCCCGCCTGCATGCTGAGCGGCTGACCTGGCCCGTCCGCCCCGGGCTGCCCGCTGAGCAGCCCATCGGGCCCGTGCCGTCCGCTGAGCAGCCCATCCGGCCCGGCCAGCAGCCCATCCGGCCCGGGCGTCCGCTGAGCAGCCCGGGCCCGTGCCCCGCCGAATAGCCCAGCTGGCGCGTCCACTCCAGCCGCCCGCTGAACCGGCCACCTGGCCCACCCGTCCCGCCCGGCTCGCTGAACGGGTCACCTGGCCCACCCGTCCCGCCCGGCTCGCTGAGCGGGTCACCTGGCTCTCCCACCCCGGCCGGCTCGCTGAACGGGCGACCTGGCTCACCCGTCCCGGCCGGCTCGCTGAGCGGGTGACCTGGCTCTCCCACCCCGGCCGGCTCGCTGAGCGGGTCGCCTGGCTCTCCCACCCCGGCCGGCTCGCTGAGCGGGTCACCTGGCCGGGGCAGGTCAGCCTCGGTGGCTGGCTGCGGGTCCTGGTCCGGTCCAGCCTGACCAGTGGTGGCTACGCCCGGGTCGGGCGGTTCACCCGGGCCGGGCAGGCCGGCGGCGGGGTCGAGCCGAGCGGGTGGCCCGGGCTGGCCGGCGGCCGCGGCCTGAGTTAGCTGGCCGTTCGCCGATGCCGGGACCGGTGCGCCCAGCGCGGGAGCCAGGCCCAGGCCAAGTTCCAGTTGCGGGGGACCGTCCGGATCACCGGCCAGGACCGGCGGGGCGGGTTCCGGTGCGCTGTCCGGCCGGGTGAATTCGCCGCCGGCCGACTCGCGTGCCGACGGCACGGCCGGTGTGGTGGGCCGCCCGCAATTGCCACAAAAGGCGTCACCGGCGAACAGCCCCTCACCACAGCTGACGCATTTCTCCCACATAGGCCGACCCCTCCCCAGTGCCGGGATTATCGGGCAGATAACACGCCCGGCCCGTCGCGCCAGAGATAATTTACCAACTCCGGGATCGGCAATAAGCGATCATGCTCAACCCCGTGCCCCAGCCCAAAAAGAATTCGTGATCATGACTTTAGTGTTGCTATAACGACACTAAAGTCATGATCACGAGTGAAATGGGCGGCGGTTAGCGGGTGGCGGGGACCCGGATGGACGGGGACTCGGGGGTGGGGTCAGCTTCGGTCAGGGCGGCGCCGGGGAGGATGCGGGCCAGCGGGCCTGGCAGCCACCAGTTCGCCTGGCCGAGCAGCTCCATCACCGCGGGCACCAGCACCATCCGGACCACGGTCGCGTCGATCAGCACGGCCACGGCCAGGCCCAGGCCGACCTGCTTCACCGAGACGTTCGCGCCGAGCACGAAGGACAGGAACACCACCACCATGATGGCCGCGGCCGCGGTGATCACCCGGGCGGTGCGGGCCAGGCCGGTGGCGACCGCGGCCGCGTTGTCGCCGGTGGCGTCGTAGCTCTCCCGGATGCGGGACAGCAGGAACACCTCGTAGTCCATGGACAGGCCGAACAGGATGACGAACAGGAAGATCGGCACCCAGGTGGTCACCGGCATCCGCTCAGGGAACCCGAACAGCCGGCCCAGCCAGCCGTGCTGCGCGATGAGGACCAGGACCCCGTACGCGGCCGAGATCGACAGCAGGTTCATCAGCGCCGCCTTCACCGCCACCGTGACCGACCGGAACATGATCAGCAGCAGCACCATGGACAGCGCGACCACGACGCCGATGACCCAGGGCAGCCGCTGGCTGAACAGGTTGGCGAAGGACACGTTGGCCGCGTTCGGGCCGGTCAGGTAGGCCCGGATGCCGGTGCCCGCGGTGGCCCGCGGCAGCACGTGCCCGCGGAGCTGGTTGACCAGCGTGTTGGTGGCCGCGTCCTGCTCGCCGGTGACCGGGTAGGCGATCATCATGGCCGCTTTGCCGTCCGGGCTGACCTGCGCCGGGGTAACCCGCGCGATGCCCGGGGTGGCCGCGATGGCCGCGCGCAGCTGGGCCGTGCTGGCGGTGCGCGACGGCAGCGCGGCCGCCACGATCAGCGGCGCGTCGAATCCGGGGCCGAACCCCTTGGCCATGGTGGCGTAGCTCGCGTACCCCATGGTCCCGCGGGCCTGGCTGGACTCGTCCGGCATGCTCAGCTTCATGCCGAGCGCCGGGGCGGCCAGGGCCAGGATCAGCCCGGCGGACAGCACCGCGGCCACCGCAGGCCGGCGCTGGATCAAGGCCGCCCACCGTTCGGCGGCCGGGCGCTTCGCAGGCTGGCCGGTCGGCTGGCCCGTACCCGCCGGGCTGGCCGGGCGGCCACCCAGCCAGCGCGGCAGCCGCACTCGCGACGTCCGGCCCAGCCGGGTACCGGTGAAGCCGAGCAGCGCGGGCAGCAGGGTGAGCGAGCCGAGCAGCACCATCCCGACCGTCGCGGCGGCCGCGATGGCCACCCCGGTCATCAGGGATTCGCGCAGCACCAGCAGGCCCAGCATGCCGATGATCACGGTCGTGCCCGCGACCAGCACGGTCCGGCCCGCGGTCCGCATGGCCAGCACCGCGGCGTCTTCCGGCGCGCGGCCGCCGCGCAGCGCCTCGCGGAACCGGGTGACGATGAACAGCGCGTAGTCCACGCCCACCCCGAGACCGATCATGGACGCGACGATGGGGGAGAACGACGGCGCCGGGAAGATGTGCCCGAGCAGCGCGATCAGGGACAGCCCGGCGCCGATGCCGAGCACCGCGGTGAGCACGGGCAGCCCCATGGCCAGCAGCGAGCCGAACGCGATCAGCAGCACGATGGCGGCGGCCAGCACGCCGATGCCCTCGGTCGGCCCGCCGTACGGCGTCTCGGCCTGGTCCACCACGTCGCCGCCCAGGGCGAAGGTGACCCCGTGCCCGGACGCGGCCCGGGCATCGTGCATCAGCGACAGCGCTTCGGCGTTGCTGATGCTGCTGCCCGGCACGCCGAACTGGACGGTGGCGAACGCGATGTGCCCGTCGGCCGAGATCTGGCCCGGTACCTGGTACGGGCTGCCCACCGCGGTGACGTGCGCCGCCCGGCCGAACGGGACCAGCGCGCTGGTGACCCGGGCCCGCACGGCCGGGGAACTGACCGGCGCCGTGGACCGGATGGCCAGCGTGAGCGTGTCCCCGGACTGCCGGTGGAAGTGCTGGTTCAGCAGGGTCTGCCCAGGGTCGTTGCCGTTGAAGTTGTCTTGGGCCGGTGCGCCGAACCTGGTCCACAGCGTGATCAGGCAGGCCACCATGATGAGCCAGGTGACCAGGGTGAGCCAACGGTGCCGGAAGCAGGCGCGGCCGAGCGGTGCCCAGCAGCCCGGGACGGAACGCCCCCTGGGTGCCGGTGCCGCCGGCGCGGAGAGCGGTGGATGAGCCTGGCATGGTCGGTCTCCTACGAGCCGGAGGAGTGCTTACTCATCCGATCCTGGCGACCGGCGCCGCCCGGCACGTCCTGCCGGTGGAGGCAGTTGACCGCCGTCAGACCGCCCCGGTGTACTCCGCGCGGAGTAGCCGCCCTGCTCCTGGCGAAGGCACGGCGCAGGTCAGAAGCAGGGCCGGGTCAGCAGCACGGGCCAGGTCAGCCGCAGGCCAGCACGGACTGCGGGAAGCCGGGCTTTGGGTGCCGGATGTGCAGCGCGTTGCCCTGCTGCTTGAGGAACAGGGTGATCAGCCAGCTGTCGCAGGCGGCGCCGTCCGGGCTGTTGGCCGGGTTCTGGTGGCTGATGAAGGCCACCGTCGCGGCCAGGCCGTGCGGTCCGGTGGTGACCAGCTGGGTCAGCGTGGCCCCGGAGTCGAACGTGCCCGCGTAGCCGCTGCCGAAATGGGTCATCATGCGCTGGATGGAGGGCACGAACAGGCTCTGGTATTCGGCGAAGTTCTGGTCGTTGATCGACTCGAAATACGTGGTCAGCAGCGCGACCACCGGCGGACCTGCGGACCGCGCGCGGCCTGCGGGCCGACCGTGACCACCGCGTTCCCGACCGTGGCGGCCGCCCCGGCCCGGGCCGGGGTCGGCGACGCGGACCCGGACGCCCGGGGTAGCGGCGCGGCCCGGCCGTGCGCCGCGGGCTGCGTCGATCCCGGGTGCCCGGTCCCACTGACCAGCCCGCGGTTTGGCCGGTGCGCGCTACTGGCCGCCGTCGGCTGCCCGTGCAGCTGGCTGACCTGCCAGGCCGCGATCCCGGCCGTGCCGACCAGGGCCAGCGTGACCACCATGGCGGTGATGGTCATGCGGTGGCCGGACCACAATGGCCGGCGCCTGTTGCCCAGGGCCGCGCGCCGCGACAGTGCCTCGGGCGCGGCCCCGGGCAGCCCGTCAGCCTGCGGGTGGCCAACGGGAGACAGTGAATCGAACCAGGTGGGCGGCGTGGAAAGCGAGGCCGGCCCGTCCGCCAGCCGGGCCGTCGGGCGGGCCGGGTCCATCGGGGTCCATGGGTCGGCCAGTTCGTGGTGCGCCCACGGATCATCG
Organism: uncultured Actinomycetes bacterium; assembly: GCA_963747705.1. GTDB lineage: Bacteria > Actinomycetota > Actinomycetes > Streptosporangiales > Streptosporangiaceae > RYN-230. The sequence goes on from CAVVGF010000027.1 coordinate 71,675, forward strand.
ACGCCGACTGCGGTCCGCCCGGCGGGCTGGCCGCTGCGGGACGCGGACAGTTCTTCGGGCAGCCAGGACTCCGGCATGCCCAGGGCCAGGGCGGGCGCGGCCTGTTCGCCGGGCGGTGACTCGGCGACGGACACCATGCCCACCGGCGGAGTGCCCAGCGGCGGGGTGTCGGCCGAGCCCAGGCGCAGCGGCGCGCTGTCGAACGGCCCGCGCTCAGGCGCCGGGCTGACGGCGCGAGTCGGCCGGGGATGAGCCGAAGGAGGGCGAGCCGGGCTGCGCCGGGCTGACCTGCGTTCCGCAGCCAGCGCAATAGCGGGGAGACTCGCCGACCGGTATCCCGCAGTTCGGGCAGAACCGCATAGCGTGCTCCCACTGGCTCCCTCAAGCCTTGCGCCTGATGTGGCCATTGTGGTGCCGATTCGGTCCATTCCGGAACAGCCGGCGGCGTCATGTTAGTCGCCCGTAATTATTACTCGCGAGTAATTTTCTCGCCGGATGACTTTCGGTTCCCGCAGTGGAACGGCAGGTCAGCCGCGGTCCTCCAGCAGCGGCCGCCGTGGGTCGCGGGCTGGCTTGCCGGGCTGCGCCGGCCGCACGGCGCCGCCGCCAGGCGATTCCGGACAGGGCTTCGAGCACCACCCGGCTGGCCAGGAACGCGGTGACCTCCGCGTGGTCGTACGGTGGCGCGACCTCCACCACGTCCACCCCGGCCACCGGGAGCTCCATCGTGATCCGCCGGACCGCGTCGAGCAGCTGCCGCCCGGTCAGCCCGCCCGGCTCCGGCGTACCGGTACCGGGCGCCATTCCCGGGTCAACCACGTCAACGTCGACGGAGAGGAACACTCCATCGCAGTCGTCGACCGCGATGCGGAACGCCTCGGTCAGGCACTCATCCAGGCCGCGCGCGACGACCTCGGTCATCTCGAAACTGCGCATCCGCTGGCCGGCCATCCAGTCCAGGGTCTCCGGCTCGGGCCAGTAGCCGCGCAACCCGATCTGCAGGAAGCGGTCACCGCGCACCGCGCCGGATTCGATCAGCCGGCGCATCGGCGTGCCGTGCCCGTACAGCGAGCCGAACTGGGTGTCGCCGGTGTCGGCGTGCGCGTCGAAGTGAATGACGGACAGCCGCCCCCAGCCGACATGCCGGGCCACCCCGGTCGCGTCCGGGTACGCGATCGTGTGGTCACCGCCGAGGATCACCGGGATCGCGCCGCCCTCGGCCGTCCGCTGCACCGCTTCCTCCAGGCGGCGCAGCGACAATTCGGTGTCCCCGGACGGCATCTCGATATCGCCCGCGTCCGCCACCCGGAGCTCGGTCAGCGGGTCCACCCCCAGGGCCAGGTGGGGCCGGGAGCCATCGTGCGGCAGGTAGTCGGTGAACCGGATGGCCTGCGGGCCGAACCGGGCGCCGGGCCGGTGTGAGGTCCCGCCGTCGAACGGCGCACCGATGATCATGATGTCGGTACCCGACCAGGAGGACGGGTCGGCCAGATCGGCCCGGGGCACACCGAGGAAGGTAGCGTCCGGTCCGTACATCCCGCCTAGCCGTGCCATGACTTCTCCCCAGGTCATTGGTGCACTCTGTCATCGGTGCACTGTCAGCTGCGCCAGTATGCCCGCCCGTACGCGCGGGGCCCAGGCCCGGGCCGGCCCAAGGCGCTGGCCCCGTCGCGGTGTGGGCTCAGCCCTCAGTCGCAGGCGTGATGGAACGGGTGATAACCGCTCGGCGACGCCCCGATCAGGTAGCCGTTCCCATGCTTGCCCAGGAACAGCGTGATGGCCCAGTAGGTGCACCCGGTCACGCCCAGGCTGGGCACTGGTTTCTGGGTGCTGGTGAACGTCACCGTGGCCGCGAGGCGGTGCCCGGCGGACAGGCCGATGCCGACCAGGCTGGCGTTGGAATCCCGGGTGGTCTTGTATCCGCTGGCAAAGGACGACGCGCCGAGCTGGTGCCGCACGCTGGGCAGGAAGGTGCTCGCGTACTGCCGGAAATTGTGCGTGTTGATGGCCGTGAAGTAGGTGATCAGCAAGCCGTCCACCGGACGGGCCGCCGGATTCTGGCTCAGCCCGGGCGCGATCAGCACGGTGAAGCCGCCACCCGGGCTGGCCGCCGGCGTGCTGGCCGGCGGCGAGGCGGACGGGGTGGCGGTGCGGGGGAGCCCCGAGCTGGCGGGCCGTGGGCTGGGCGTGGCGGCCCGGGAGGTCCCGGTGGTCTGGCTGCTGCTGGACAGCCGGGCACCCATCCGCTGATGATGCCCGAACGCGCTCCACGCGGTCACCGCGCCGGCCAGCAATGCCACCGCGGCGAGGGTGGCGCTGATGATCTGGGCCCGGCGCCCGGCTGAGGCATGCCGGGGATCGGCCGACGGGTAGTACAGACGGCCGCCCCGGCTGGCCTGGTCCCCGTCGCCATCCGCGTCCGGGTCATCCACGAGCAGCGGCATCACACTGGTCTCCGCCTCGCCGCCGGCGAACCAGTCGTTGACGGTGTCCGGGTCGGACCAGTAAGGGTCGTCTTCCCACCATGGCGCGGGCCGGGTCTCAGCTGACTCGGCTGGATCGAGCGGCGCAACACACCGGGTGCAGTAGCGCTGCTGCCCGGTCGCCACGTTTCCGCACTTGGTGCAGACCCTCATGACGATCCCTTTGCTCCCAGTCCGTGATGGCGATCAGACCATGAAGAGTGCCGCCGGCGTGGCTGGCCGCCGGGCCGGGCTCGCGGGTGGCGCAGGCCGGCCCGGCTGGCGGGCGGGCGCTGGCCGGTCCCCGGTGCGGGTCTGCTCACCGGGCCGCGGTCAGCGGATAACGGGCGCGTGGCGGCTTGGTGCCTAACGCGCCGCAGATATATGCCGTCACGCCAGCTCCCTCCCCCCGTTGGTCCTGTCCCCCGGCGGTAAGGTACGCGAAACGGGCAGTTCACGCGATTTGCCACGCTGTCCCCGTAAATGATGCCGGGCTAGCCGTATCGCCGCGGTATCGTCCCGGGCTGGCCGGGCCGGCGTGGCCGGGTTGCGAGCTGGGCTGGCAGGATCGGATCGTGCCCGGACGTGCTGCCCCCCTCGACGAGCTCGACGAGCGGATCGTGGCCGCCCTGGTAGCCGACGCCCGGGCTAGCTACGCCGACATCGGGGCCCAGGTGGGCCTGTCCGCGTCCGCGGTCAAGCGGCGGGTGGACCGGCTGCGCGCGACCGGCGCGATCACCGGGTTCACGGTGACGGTGGATCCGGCCGCGCTGGGCTGGACCACCGAGGCGTACGTGGAGCTGTTCTGCCTGGGCCGGACGTCGCCGCGCAGCATCGGGGCCGCGCTGAGCAAGTACCCGGAGGTTACCGGGGCCTGCACGATCACCGGCGAGGCGGATGCGCTGCTGCATATCCGGGCGGCCGACGTGCAGCATTTCGAGCGGGTAGTGGAACAGATCGTCGCGGAACCGTTCGTCGTCCGCACTCGCAGCGTAATCGTGCTATCGCGATTGGTCAGCCGCACCGACATCCAGCCACGAGGTGATGCCGGGGGGTAAGCACAGATCGCCCGGCAAAGCGCGGCGCTGTGCCAAATTCGCCTCGAATCCGTAATAAACCCGGCGATGTCCTGGTCACCGCCGCTACAGTCAGGGCCATGCCTGACCGTGACCTGGACCCGTCCGCCAGCACAGCCCAGTTCCGCGCGTTCGCGGACGGGCGCTCCGGTGCTGACTCCGCGCCGTGGCAGATGCGGGCCCCCCGTAACCGGGTGGCCATCTTGGCCGCGGTAGTGATCGGCGTGGCGGTGGTGCTGTTCCTTATCGCCCTCTTGGTCATCGGCTAGCCGGAACGCAACATATCTGCTCAGCCGCGCTATTGCGGGTAGCCCTATCGCCCGGCCCTCCTATTAACGCTTCGCGGCAGCGTGGCTGGGTAAATCCTCCGCGGATAACGGGGGTATACGTGTCCCGGGTGAGTGCTGGTGAGCGACAGGGGCAGGGTGAGCAGACATGACAGTCCGCGACGCTGCGCCGCACCCGCCTGAAGCGGAGCAAGACGCCGAGGAAGCGCACCGGCTGACCGCACTCGAGGGCCTGGCCGCCCTCTCGCTCGACGCCCTCTCCTCCGTCGCTTACGGTCCCGAGGCCATCGTCATCGTGCTGGCCGCGGCGGGCACCGTCGGGCTGGACTACACGCTGCCGGTCACGCTGGCCATCGTGGTACTGCTGGTCGTGCTGGTCATCTCGTACCGGCAGGTCATCGCCGCGTTCCCGAGCGGCGGCGGCGCCTACGCGGTGTCCAAGCGGCACCTGGGCCGGCCAGCCAGCCTGGTCGCGGCCGCCTCACTCACCGTCAACTACGTGCTGAACGCCGCCGTCGGCGTATCGGCCGGGGTGGCCGCGCTGACGTCCGCCTTCCCGGCCTTGTACGGCGGCCGGGTGTGGCTGTGCCTGGGCGTGCTGGCGGTGATCACTGGGATCAACCTGATCGGGGTGGCCGAGTCGGCCCGGGTGTTCATCGTGCCGACGCTGCTGTTCATCCTGGCCATCGCCATTGTCATCGTCAGCGGCCTGTTCCGCTCCCACCCGGTGGTCGCGCCGGTCGGCCACCTGCCCTCGACCGTCGAGGCGGTCGGCCTGCTGCTGCTGCTCAAGGCGTTCGCCTCTGGCTGCTCGGCGCTGACCGGGGTGGAGGCCATCGCGAACGCGGTGCCCGAGTTCAAGCGGCCGCGGGCGCACCGGGCCCAGCACACCGAGATCATGCTGGGCATAATCCTCGGTCTGATGCTGATCGGCATCGCGCTGCTGATCAAGAAGTTCCACATCACCCCGTCGGCCACCACCACGACGCTGGCTCAGCTCGCGGCAGCTGGCGTTGGGAAAAATGCGTTGTTTTACGGTATTCAGCTGATCACGACGGTGCTGCTGGCGCTGGCCGCCAACACGTCGTTCGGCGGGCTGCCGGTGCTGGCCAGCCTGCTGGCCAAGGACAACTATCTGCCGCACATGTTCGCGCTGCAGGCTGAGCGGCAGGTGTACCGGTACGGGATCAGCGTGCTGGCCGTGTTCGCGGCGGTGCTGCTGGTCGTGGCCCGGGGTAACACCCAGGCGCTGATCCCGGTGTTCGCGATCGGGGTGTTCGTCGGGTTCACCCTGTCCCAGACCGGCATGGTGCGGCACTGGCACGAGCAGCACGGCCCGGGCTGGGCCGGGCGGGCGTTCATCAACGGGCTTGGCGCGGTGCTGACCACGGCCGCGCTGGGCATCGAGCTGGTCAGCAAGTTCACCGAGGGCGCCTGGCTGGTCGTCATCGTCATCCCGCTGCTGGTGCTGTTCTTCGAGCGGATCCACCGCGCGTATCGCCAGATCGGTGCGGAACTTGGCATCGGCCAGCCGCTACCCCCGCCGCAGCAGATCCCGTCGCTGGTGGTGGTGCCGGTCCAGGGGCTGTCCCGGCTGACCCGGGAGGGGGTGTCCGCGGGGCTGTCGCTGGGCGACAAGGTCATCGCCGTCACGGTGTGTTACGACAACCCGGACAAGGTGGAGGACCAGCAGCATCACGCCAGGTTCGATGCTGAGTGGCACGCCTGGGACCCGGATGTGCGGCTGGTCACCCTGCATTCCCCCAAGCGGACGCTCGGCCCGCCGATCGTGGACTACCTGCGGGCCAAGGAGGTGGAGGACCCGCACCGGCGGATCGTGGTGCTGATCCCGGAGGTGCAGCCCGAGCACTGGTGGCGGTGGTTCCTGCACAACCAGCGCGGCGCGGTGCTGAACCGGGCCATCATGAACGGCACCGACAACGTGGTGATCTGCCGGCTGCGGTTCCGGCTGGCCCATCTGGCCCCGGACGAGCAGCCCGGCACCGTCCCGGCCGAGCGGGCCTAGCCGCCCGGCTGGGACGACTCCACCGCGGCCAGCAGGAAATCGACCAGCTGCTCGGCGTACTGCGTCGTGTTGGCCCGCAGCGCCGGGCGCAGGTCCGCGGGGGTGGCTTGCACGTGCGTGGTCGCCCCGCCGGCCAGCGTGTCCAGCAGCAGGGTCACCGACGTGCCCGCCGGGATCTCGCCCCGGTCGATGCCGCGGTGCACGATGCCCCGGGCCGCGCGGACCTGCGAGGTGCGCAGCGCGCTGAGCCGTTCGGCCAGGCCGGGGATCAGGTCGCCGTCCAGGGCCAGCCGCAGCGCGGCCTTGCCCGCGCTGCCCAGGTACAGGTCGAGCACCTGGCGGGCCAGCTGGATGAGGTCGTCCCGCAGCGTGCCGGTGTCCACGTCGGCGATCATCCCGATCCGCTGCCTGAGCGCTTCGGCCAGCAGGTCCTCCTTGGCCTGCCAGCGCAGGTAGATGGAGGCCTTGCCGACGCCGGCCCGCCGGGCCACCGCCTCCATGCTGAAGCCCGCCCAGCCGGCCTCGCCGAACAGCGCCACCGCTGCGTCCGCGACCCGGCGGTCCACATCGGGATCGCGGGGCCGGCCTGGCTGCGTCGCGCTGATCGTCACGTGGTCGCACCCTGTCGTCTCGCGGACCCGCGGTGTGCAGAGAATCGTGTGCTGAGAATATAGCCACGGCGTTGCCTGACGAAGCCCACTGGACCGGAGGACGCGTGCCCATCCCTGACGAAACGATCGGTGACTTCCTGGACCAGCTGGCCGAGCGGGTGCCCGCTCCGGGTGGCGGGGCCGCCTCCGCGCTGCAGGCCGCCCAGGGTGCGGCCCTGCTCGGCATGGTGGCCAGGTACACCACCGGGGAGAAGTACGCCGAGCACCAGCTGACCATCGGCCGGATCATCACCGAGGTGGACGAACTGCGCGCGATCGCGCTGCGGCTGGCCGAGGCGGACGCGGACGCGTTCCGCGCGGTAACCGACGCCTACCGGCTGCCCCAGTCCACCGAGGAAGAGCAGACCGCCCGTAAGGGGGCCATCAGCCATGCGCTGGCCAACGCGGCCTGGCCGCCGGCCCAGGTGATCAGCGTGGCCGGGATGGTGGTGGACCTGGCCGAGGCGCTGGCGGTGATCGGCAACCGGAACGTGCTCAGCGACGTGGCGGCGGCCGCCGAGTCGGCCCGGGCCGCGGCCGCCACCGCCCGGGTCAACGTGGAAGCGAACCTGGCCGGGATCAGCGACGAGCAGACCAGCATGGAGATGATCGCCGAGACCGGCAAAGCGGACGACATCATCGCCCGGGCCGGCCGGATCACCGCCGCCATCCGGGACCAGATCCGCGGCTGACTTACCGGGAATGTCCTGGTAGGGAAGCGTTGCGAGCAGCGGGGAACCGTAGCACTATCTCGCCATGAGGACGTTGCCATGCGGCTGCTGCTGATCGGCGCGCCAGGCTCCGGCAAGGGCACGCAAGCCGAGTTCCTGGTCCAGCGATACGGGATCACGCACATCTCCAGTGGTGACCTGCTCCGCCAGCACGTCCGGGAGCAGACCGCGCTGGGCCGCCAGATCAAGTCGTACCTGGACCGGGGCGACCTGGTGCCCATCGGCATCGTCCTGGACATGCTGCGCAAGCCGGTGGTCGCCGCGGTCGAGGCGGGCGGCTACGTCCTGGACGGATTCCCGCGCACGGTCGAGCAGGCCCAGGCGTCGTTCCCCACCGCTCACGCGCTCGGCGCCGAGGTCCAGGCCGCGATCCACCTCAACGTCCCGCGGGATGAACTGGTCCGGCGGCTGCTGGCCCGTGGCCGCGGCTCGGATGACACCGAAGAGGTCATCGAGCACCGGCTGCAGGTGTACCTGGACCAGACGGTGCCGTTGCTGGAGTACTACGCGGGCCGGGAATGGATGTTCGCGGTGGACGGGTCCCAGCCGCCCGATGCCGTGCACCAGGAGATCGTGACCCGCCTGCACAAGCTCTCCGCCTTCGCCTCCGAAGCCAGCTGAGTACGGGCGGCCATGCGACCGGGCGCTCGGCCACCGCCGCGCTCCCGCTTCCCCGGCATCCCGCGACCGCGCGAAGCTGGCGGTAGTGATGTGGCTGGTGTTAGCGCCCTGGCGCGGCCCGGGCCGCATCAGTGCGGTGCATTGTGTTAGCGCGGTGAGTTTTGGCACTCATAGCGCCTATAAGTCACCGCGCTGTTAAAACGCACCGCGTTAATCACCCGGCACGGCGGCCAGCTAGCTGTCCGACGCCCCCTTTGTCGCCTTCCCGGGTTCCCCAAGCGCGGTCCTGGTCGTAGTCTTCCTGACCGCCCCGTGAATGAAGGTTTGCCGCACACCTGACTACAGCAATCCTTCCTTCGCACGGTGCCTGCCACCGCCTGCGCTGGTTAAGCGGCGTTGGCCTGTTGGACTGGAGCCTGGCGGCCATCACGATCGGGCGGCTCAGCGGCCTGGGCGGGTTCGGGCACGGCCAGGGCCCAGGCCGTCACACCGTCGCGGCGCAGTCGCCGGACCCGGTGCAGCCCGGCCAGGCCGGCCAGGTCCTGGCCAGGCCGGCCAGCGATGCGACACCGCCGGCCACCGCCACCCAGATCCCGAACAGGATCTGCACACTTCGAAACTAGGCTCGGCCGGCTGGCATGTCACCCGGCCATATGGGTCTCGCCTGAACTGGGCCCGGATCTGCATAGAGTTTCGTAAGTAACCAGGTTTGGCGCGGCCCGGCCGGGTTACCTGACAGTGTCTGTCGTCGTGCAATGCGGAAAGAAGGCTGACCATGTCCGGCCCGCGTCGGATCATCATTGGCGCGAATGGGTCCCCGGGCAGCATCCGGGCGCTGCGGTTTGCGGAAGATCTGGCCCATTTCAGTGGCGCCGCTTTGGTGCCGGTCATCGCGTGGACGCCGCCCGGGGGTGAAATGGCCGAGCGCCGGGCGCCTTCGCTCGAACTGCGCCGGGCCTGGGCCGATGCGGCCGGCACCGGCTGCGCGCCGCCATGGACGCGGCCTGGGGCGGGATGCCCGACGGGCTGAGCGTCCGGGCCATCGTCGCCCGCGGCCAGCCCGGTCCCGTCCTGGCCGACAGGCCAGTCCGGCGATGATCTGCTGGTGCTCGGCACCGGCCGCCGCAGTCTGCGGTCCCGGCTGGTCGGCGGCCGGGTGACCCGGTACTGCCTGCGTCATGCCTCCTGCCCGGTGCTGGCCGTGCCACCGGCCGCACTGAGCGGCCCAGCCGGCCTGCGCAGCTGGGCATTCCGGCACCGGGAACTCACCGTGGACCGGGCCATCCGCGAGTGGAGCCAGGCTGCCTAGCCAGCCACGTGGTCAGCCCGGCCGCTGACCCCGGGCCAGCCAGGCCGCGCCGGTCTGGCCGAACGGCTCGTGTCTCGCCGACACCGCGCCGACCAGCCAGTCGCAGGTGGCTCGGGCCTGGCTGATCAGCTCGGCTGGATAACCCAGCTCGACCTGGTGCTCAGCGAACTCGTCTTCGTCCAGCACGGCCACCCGGCCGTCCCAGAACCGGACCACGTCCAGGTCGAGGTCAACGGCGGTGACCTGGTCCGCGCTGACCTCGGGCCGGGTGGTCACGTCAGCGTAGATCTCCAGATCGCCGTCGGCGTTGAAGCAGGCCGTCCAGCACCCGGCGGCGGGCACCAGCAGCGCGAAGTCCCGCTTCTGGCGGACGGCCGGCTCGCTGCCCCGCTGTATCGGCATGCCCGCCCGGCCGAAGAACCACCGGCCATGCTCATCCTGGCCGAGCACGTCCATGGCGAAATGCCAGTGCTCGATACCGCCCCATTTGGTGTAGCGCACCTCGATCTGCTCCCGGCTCACCGGGGCAGCGTACCGAGCGCTAGCCGGTCTCGCCGTCCGGGCTGGGCTGGTACCGGTAACCCATGCCGGGCTCGGTCAGCAGCCAGCGCGGCCGGGCCGGATCAGGCTCCAGCTTGCGGCGCAGCTGGGCCATGTACAGCCGGAGGTTCCCGGACGCGTCCGCGTACCCCGGGCCCCATACCTCGGTGAGCAGCTGACGCTGGCTGAGCAGCTTGCCCGGATTGCGCAGCAGCACTTCCAGCAGATGCCATTCGGTCGGGGTGAGCCGGACGTCCGCCGCCTGGCCGTCCCCCTCCACGGCGTCATCCCGGATGACCCGCTTGGCGGCCAGGTCCACCACCAGGTGGCCGAGCCGGACCCGCGGCTCGCTGGTGCCCGGCGCAGTCCGGCGCACCGCCGCGCGCATCCGGGCCAGCAGTTCGTCCATGCCGAACGGCTTGGTCACGTAGTCGTCGGCGCCCGCGTCCAGCGCCTCGACTTTGTCGGTGCTGTCGGCCCGGCCGGACAGCACGATGATCGGGGCCTGGGTCCAGCCGCGCAGCCCCTCGATGACCTCCACGCCATCCAGGTCAGGCAGGCCGAGGTCGAGGATCACCAGGTCGGGTGGGTGCTTGGCGGCGGCCTCCAGCGCCTGCGAGCCGGTGGCCGCGATGTCCACGTCGTAGTGGCGCACCCGGAGGTTGATCCGCAGTGCGCGGAGGATCTGCGGCTCGTCGTCGACGACCAGGACTCGGGTCACCCGGACCAGCCTGCCAGGGTCACGGCGCATCCGGTCCCGGTCCCCCTGCGGCGCGCAGGCCGGCGTCCTGCGCTTCCCGGTGGCCGGCCCCGGCCACCGGCGCGCCGTCCGGCGCGGGCGCCGCGGGCAGCGACAGCGTCATGGTCATCCCGCCGCCTGGGGTCTCCTCCGGCTCCAGGGTGCCGCCCATCGCCTCGGTGAGCCCACGGGACAATGCCAGCCCCAGCCCCACACCGGTCGTGTTGTCGGTATCGCCCAGCCGCTGGAACGGCACGAAGATCCGGTCCCGCTGTGCCCTGGGCACCCCCGGACCGCGGTCGACCACCCGCAGTTCCACCAGTTCGCCCAGCGAGCTGGCGATGAGCAGCGGGGGCTGGCCCTCGGGGGAGTAGCGCAGCGCGTTCTGGGTCAGGTTCACGATGACCCGCTCCAGGATGCCCGGATCGACCCGGACGGCCGGGAGCGAGTCCGGGATCTCCACTTTCACCGTGTGCCCCACCGCACCGAGGTCGTCCAGGGCGCGGGCCACGACCTCGTCCAGGCCGGCCGGGCGCGGGAACACGGACAGCGCGCCGGCCTGGAGCGGCTCATGTCGAGCAGGTTGTCCACCAGATGGGTCAGCCGGTCCAGTGACTCGTCCGCCGTGGCCAGCAGCTCATCCCGGTCCTGCTCATTCCACTGCACGTCCGCCGACCGGAGGCTGGTCACCGCGGCCTTGGCCGAGGCCAGCGGGGTGCGCAGGTCGTGGCTCACCGCGGCCAGCAGCGCGGTCCGCATCCGGTCCGCCTCGGCGATGGGCCGGGCCGCCTCGGCCTCCGCGGCCAGCCGCTGCTGCTCCAGCGCTACCGCCGCATAGGCGGCGAACGCGCCCAGCACCCGGCGGTCGTGGCGGGCAGCGTCCGGCCGCGCAGCGCCAGGGACATCGTCTCGCCTACCGGGACCTCCACGTCGGCATCACTGGGCCTGCCCACCGGCGGTTCGCCTGAGTGGGCCACCGCATGCCAGCCGGCGTTCGGGCTGCGCGCCGCGGTGGTCTGGCTGGGCGCGCATTCCAGCAGCGTCACCGACTGCATGCCGAACGCCTCGCGGACCCGGTCCAGCACCGCCGCCACGGCCCGCTGGCCGCGCAGCACACTGCCCGCCGTGGTGACCAGCAGTTCCGACTCGGCGCTGGCCCGGGCCGCCTGCCGGGTGCGCCGGGCGGCCCGGTCCACCACCGTGCTGACGATCAGCCCGACCGCCACGAACACCGCGAGGGCCAGCACGTTGTTCGTCTCAGCGATGGTCCACTTATGTAGCGGCGGGGTGAAGTAGTAGTTGAGCAGCAGCGAGCCGGCCACGGCGACCAGGATGGCCGGTACGAACCCGCCGACCAGGGCGACCACGATCACCGCGACCAGGAACGCCAGCACCTCGCTGGTCAGGTTGAGGTCGCCGCGCAGGCTGGCCAGCACCAGGGTGAGCAGCGGGCAGAGCAGCGCTGCCAGCACGTAGCCCATGATCTGGCGGCGCCGCGTCAGCCCGCCCCGTGAGCGCGGCAGGCCACGGCCGCGGCCCATCCGGGAGTGGGTCACGATGTGCACGTCGATGTCACCGGAGCCGCGGATGGTCCGGGCCGCCGAACCAGGGCCGGTGAGCACCGTGGCGACCCAGGACCGGCGGCTCGCGCCCAGCACGAGCTGGGTGGCGTTCTCCGCGCGGGCGAAGCTGAGCAGCGCCTCCGGGATGTTGTCGCCGACGACCTGGTGGTAGGTGCCGCCGAGGGATTCGGTGAGCCGCCGCTGCGCGGCCAGCGCCGCCGGGTCAGCCCCAGTCAGCCCGTCGGAGCGGGTCACGTGCACGGCGAGCAGGTCGCCGCCCACCGAGCGGGCGGCGATCCGTGCCGCCCGCCGGATCAGCTGCTCCCCCTCCGGCCCGCCGGTCAGCGCGACCACCACCCGCTCCCGGGCCTCCCAGGTGCCGTGGATGCCGTGCGCCTCGCGGTAGCGCTGCAGGCCCTCGTCCACCTTGTCGGCCAGCCAGAGCAAGGCCAGCTCGCGCAGCGCGGTGAGGTTGCCGGTGCGGAAGTAGTTGGTCAGCGCGGCGTCGATCTTCTCCGGCGGGTAGATGTTCCCGTGCGCCATCCGGCGGCGCAGCGCCTCCGGGGTCATGTCCACCAGCTCGACCTGGTCGGCCGCGCGGACCATGGCGTCGGGCACGGTCTCCCGCTGCGGCACGCCGGTGATCTTCTGCACCACGTCGTTCAGCGATTCCAGGTGCTGAATGTTGACGTTCGAGATGACCTCGATGCCGGCCGCCAGCAGTTCCTGCACGTCCTGCCAGCGCTTCTCGTTCCGCGAGCCGGGCACGTTGGTGTGCGCGAACTCATCGACCAGGGCGATCTCCGGGCGGCGGGCCAGCACCGCGTCGAGGTCCATCTCCTCGAACTCGGCGCCCCGGTACTCGATTGTGCTGCGGGGGACGACCTCCAGGCCGTCCAGCAGGGCCGCGGTGTGCTTCCGGCCGTGCGTCTCCACGAACGCCACCACCACGTCCGCGCCGCGTTCCAGGCGCCGGTGCCCCTCGCAGAGCATGTCGTACGTCTTGCCCACCCCGGCGGCGGCGCCGAGGTAAATACGCAGCTGCCCAGGTTCCTCCTCAGGCACGCTGGCCCGTGCGGCGCCTGGTTCTGGCTCCTGCTCGCTCATTGGTTTCCTGTCCACTGTGGTGCGCTCATCACCAGTGTGCCCAGACTGGGCCGGTGCCTGCACGTTCGGCCTGGTCACGGCTGGAACCGGTAGCCCATGCCGGGCTCGGTCAGCAGGTGCTGCGGCCGGGCTGGGTCGTCTTCCAGCTTGCGGCGCAGCCCGGCCATGTGAAAGCGCAGGTAGTGGCCCATCTGCTCGTAGCCGGGTCCCCACACCTCGGTGAGCAGCCGCTGGCCGCCGACGAGCTGGCCGGGGTGGTGGACGAGAATCTCCAGCAGCCGCCACTCGGTGGGGGTGAGCCGGACCGGCTGGCCGTCCCGGGCCACGGTCCGCGCGGCCAGGTCAACCGCACACGAGCCGATGATCACCTCGCTGCCGGCTGGCGCCGTCTCCTCCCGGCGCAGCGCGGCCCGCAGCCGGGCCAGCAACTCCTCCATGGAGAACGGCTTGGTCACGTAGTCGTCGGCGCCCGCGTCCAGCGCACCGATCTTGTCCCCGGACCCGGTCCGCCCGGACAGCACGATGACCGGGGCTTGGGACCAGGTGCGCAGCTCGCGGATCACCTGCACCCCATCCAGGTCAGGCAGGCCGAGGTCAAGGATGACCGCGTCCGGCGGATGCTGGGCGGCCTCGGCCAGGGCCGGGCGGCCCGGCCGCCGCGCTGAACACCTCGTAACTGCGTGCCCGCAGGTTGATCCGCAGCGCGCGTAGGAGCGCGGGCTCGTCCTCCACGATGAGAATCCGGGGCCGCGCCGCGGGGACGGGCGCAGCCGCAGGCGCGGGCGCACCGGTCTCGTTGTCCGGTGCGCCCGCGCTGGCTGCCACGATCATCCTCCGTTCAGTGCAGCGGATACTGCTGGTCGAGAGCCCGGTTCAGCAGCAGCACGTTCACCACCGGCTCACCGAGGAAGCCGAGCGTGCGGCCCGTGGTGTACTGGCTGACCAGCGCCCGGACGGCGGCCGGGCTGATGTGCCGCGTCGCGGCGACCCGGTTCACCTGGATGGCCGCGTTGGCCGGTGAGATGTCCGGGTCCAGGCCGGAGCCGGACGCGGTCACCGCGTCCGCCGGGATCTGCGAGATCTTGACGTGGTCGAACGCCGCGATCTGCTTCTGCCGCTGCTTGATCGCCGTGATCAGGGCCGGGTTGTTCGGCCCGTAGTTGGACGCCGACGAGTACCGCGGGTCGCAGCCGTAGTCGTTCTTGGCCCCGGCCAGGATGGCCGCCGAGGGCCGCGGCTGGAAGTACTGCGGCAGCGGGTTGCCCTTGGCGTCCACGAACTCCTGGCAGAGCAGGCTGGAGCCGACCACCCGGCCGTGATAGCTGACCAGCGAGCCGTTGGCCTGGTTGTGGAACGCTCCCTGCGCCACCCCCCACATGAACACCGGGTAGATGATCCCGGTGAGCACGGTGAACACCAGGAGCAGCCGGAAGGCCGCGATGTGCTGCCGGACAATGCTGGGAAGACGGTTCATGATCAGATCACCGGAATCCTGGAATGTACTGAACGACTAGATCGATGGCCCAGATCCCGACGAACGGGATGATCAGCCCGCCGACGCCGTAGATCAGCAGGTTCCTGCGGAGCAGCGACGAGGCGGAGGCCGGGCGGTAGCGCACGCCGCGCAGCGCCAGCGGGATCAGCGCGACGATGATCAGCGCGTTGAAGATGATCGCCGAGGTGATCGCCGAGGCCGGGCTGTGCAGGTGCAGGATGTTGAGCTTGGCCAGCCCGGGGATCACGCCCTCGAACATGGCCGGGATGATGGCGAAGTACTTGGCCACGTCGTTGGTGATGGAGAACGTGGTCAGCGCACCCCGGGTGATCAGCAACTGCTTGCCGATCTCCACGATCTCGATGAGCTTGGTCGGGTTGGAGTCCAGGTCCACCATGTTCCCGGCCTCCTTGGCCGCGGACGTCCCGGTGTTCATGGCCACCCCAACGTCGGCCTGGGCCAGGGCCGGGGCGTCGTTGGTGCCGTCCCCGGTCATCGCGACCAGCTTGCCGCCTTCCTGCTCCTTCTTGATCAGCGCCATCTTGTCTTCCGGCGTGGCCTCGGCCAGGAAGTCGTCCACGCCGGACTCGTCCGCGATGGCCTTGGCGGTCAGCGGGTTGTCCCCGGTGATCATGACGGTGCGGATGCCCATCTTGCGCATCTCGGCGAACCGCTCGGCGATGCCCTCCTTGACGATGTCCTTGAGGTAGACCACGCCCAGCGCCCGCGCTGTCCCATTGGCCTTCTCCGCCACCACGAGCGGAGTGCCGCCGACGCCCGAGATGCTGTCCACCATCTGGCCCAGGCCGGCGGGGTGCCGCCGTTGTCCCGGATCCACTGGGCGACCGAGGAGGCCGCGCCCTTGCGGACCTGGCGGCCATCGGCCAGGTCGATGCCGCTCATCCGGGTCTGCGCGGTGAACTCCACGAACTCCGCGCCCTGCAGCTCACCCTCGGCACGCTCGCGCAGGCCGTACTGGTCCTTGGCCAGCACCACGATCGAGCGGCCTTCCGGGGTGTAGTCGGCCATGCTGGACAGCTGGGCGGCGTCGGCCAGTTCGGCCGCCGTGACCCCCTCGACCGGCAGGAACTCGGTGGCCTGCCGGTTCCCGATGGTGATCGTGCCGGTCTTGTCCAGCAGCAGCGTGTTCACGTCGCCCGCCGCCTCCACCGCCCGGCCGGACACGGCCAGCACGTTGCGCTGCACCAGCCGGTCCATGCCGGCGATGCCGATCGCGGACAGCAGCGCGCCGATCGTGGTCGGGATCAGCGCGACCAGCAGGGCGACCAGGACGACCAGGCTCTGCGGCGCCTTCGAGTAGAACGCCATCGGCTGCAGCGTGATCACGGCCAGCATGAAGATGATGGTCAGCGACGCGAGCAGGATGTTCAGCGCGATCTCGTTGGGCGTCTTCTGCCGGGATGCCCCCTCGACCAGGGCGATCATCCGGTCGATGAAGGTCTCACCCGGCTTGGAGGTGATCTTCACCACGATCCGGTCGGACAGCACCTTGGTGCCGCCGGTCACCGCGGACCGGTCACCGCCGGACTCGCGGATGACCGGGGCCGACTCGCCGGTGATGGCCGACTCGTCCACCGAGGCGACGCCCTCGACCACGTCGCCGTCGCCGGGGATGATCTCCCCGGCCTCGACGACCACGAAGTCGCCGAGCGTGAGCCCGGTGCCGGGGACCTCCTCCTCGTGGGTGTCGGCCTGGCCGGGCTGCCAGCCGATGAGCCGCCGGGCCATGGTGTCCCGCTTGGTCCGGCGCAGCGTCTCCGCCTGGGCCTTGCCGCGGCCCTCGGCCACCGCCTCGGCCAGGTTGGCGAACACCACGGTCAGCCACAGCCAGACCACGATGGTCCAGTTGAAGGCCGTCGGCTTGGCGATGGCCGTGCCGGTGGTGAGCACCGCGCCGACCTCGACCACGAACATGACCGGGTTCTTGAGCTGGACCCGGGGGTCCAGCTTCTTGAACGCGTCCGGGGTGGACTTCAGCAGGATCTTCGGGTCGAGCAGACCGCCGCCGATCCGGCTCTGCTCGCGGCCGGCCACCTGCTCGGGGGCGCGGCCCCCGGTCTCCGGTGTGGTTGAGACGGACATATCAGTGCAGCCCTTCAGCGAACGGTCCCAGTGCGAGAGCCGGGAAGTAGGTCAGGCCGACCAGGACGAGGATCACGCCGACCACCATCCCGACGAACAGTGGTGTCCGGGTATCCAGCGTCCCGGCGCTGGCCGGCACCGGCTGCTGTCTGGCCAGCGAGCCGGCCAGGCCGAGCGCGAAGATCTCCGGCGCGAACCGGCCCAGCAGCATGACGATGCCGCCGAGTGTCTGGTACCAGGTGGCCGCGGTGCCCAGGCCGGCGAACGCCGACCCGTTGTTGTTGGCTTCCGAGGCGAACGCGTACACGATCTCGGTCAGCCCGTGCGGGCCGGGATTGAAGATCGCGCTCTGCCCGATATGCGTGCCGATCGACAGGCCGGCCGCGGTCAGGATGACCACCGGCAGGGTGAGGAAGTACAGCGCCGCATACTTCATCTCCACCGGCCGGATCTTCTTGCCGATGTACTCCGGCGTGCGGCCGACCATCAGCCCGGCCACGAACACGGTGACGATGGCCAGGACCAGGATGCCGTACATACCGGCCCCGATGCCGCCCGGCGCGATCTCGCCCAGCGCGATGTCGAACAGGGCGATGCCGCCGCCGAACGGGGTCAGCGAATCATGGAAGCAGTTCACCGACCCGGTGGACGTAACGGTGGTGGACGCCGCGAACACCGAGCAGCCGGGCGTGCCGAACCGCGTCTCCGTACCTTCCGCGGCGTGGTGCGCGAGGACCGTGGCGGTGCCGCCGAGGCTGGTGTGCGCCTCGAAGTAGCTGATCCCGCCGACCGCGGCCATCCAGATGATGACCATGATGGCGACCAGCGCGTAGCCCTGGCGGTTGTCTCCGACCATTTTGCCGAACGCCCGTGGCGTGGCGAATGGGATCAGCAGCAGGCTGAAGATGATCAGCCAGTTCGTGAACGGGTTCGGGTTCTCGAACGGGTGCGCGGCGTTGGTGTTGAAGAACCCGCCGCCGTTGTTCCCTAGGTCCTTGATGCTCTCCATCGACCCCACCGGCCCGCCGACTATCGTCTGGTGGGCGCCGGACAGCGTCGTGTAGGTGTGGTACGCGTTGAAGTTGTCGATGGCACCGCTGGCGATGAGGGCCAGCCCGACGATGATCGACAGCGGGATCAGCAGCCGGATCACACCCCGGGTGACATCGACCCAGAAGTTGCCCAGCTTGTCGGTGCGGGACCGGGTGAAGCCACGGATCATGGCGATGGCCACGGCCAGGCCGACGGCGGCCGACATGAACTGCTGCACGGTCAGCCCGGTCATCTGGGTCAGGTAGCCCATGGTGGACTCACCGGCGTAGTTCTGCCAGTTGGTGTTGGTCACGAACGACGCGGCGGTGTTCCACGAGGTGTTCGCCGGGACGGCGACCATGTTCGTCGACAGCGGCAGGTAGTGCTGCAGTCGCTGCATGCCGTACAGGAACAGCACGCTGATCGCGGAGAACGCCAGGATGCTGCGGACGTACGTGCTCCACTTCTGATCGGCCTTGGCGTCGATGCCCATCAGCCGGTAGAAGCCGCGCTCGACCCGCCAGTCCTTGTCGCTGGTGAAGATGTGCGCGATGTAGTTGCCCAGGGGGATGTAGCAGGCGGCCAGGGCGGCGAACAGCAGGGCAAACTGCAGCCAGCCAGCAGCAGTGCTACTCATCAGAATTTCTCCGGGAGGACGAGGGCGATGAACAGGTACACGGTGAGCAGGACGCCACCGATGAGCCCGATCCAGTTCTCAACGCTCAAAGCGCTCAACCCCTTTGACCAGAAGCCAGAGCGCGGCGAAAACCACGATGGTCAGTCCGATATAGAAGAGGTCCCACACGGTGCCCTCCTAGGCGTTCCACTGCGTGCGCCCCCTGAGCCCGCCGCCCGCCCCGGGGTGGTGGGACAGGCGGCGGGCGGCCCGTTCGCACGGGCATCAGGGGCGTCCAGGGCGTAGCTGACGCTCTGGCGCTTCTCAGTGAAACCCCAGAAAAGACTGGTAAGCCCGGTCCAAACAGCACCCATGCGCGGCGCTAGCGGTTCCTAACAGAACCCATGCGCGCGAGCGGAACGTATGCACCGGGTAGCGGGGTGGTGGCGAGGAGCGCGCGGCGGCCGGTGGCGGGAGGGTGCGTGGTCCACTGCGGAGCGGCGCGGTGGCTGATGGGAGCGGCGAGCGGCCCGGCGGCGCGGGGCCGGGCTGGTCCGGCCGGGGAGCGGTGCGGCGCGGCGACCGGGCTGGCCGGGCGGCAGGCCTGGCTAGCTGACCAGGTCGCGGACGCCGAGTTCGTCGGCCCGGGCGAGCAGGTCGGCCGGGTCGGCGTAGACCCGGTAGGCGCCGGACCGCTCCAGTTCCTCCCGCCCGTAGCCGCCGGACATCAGGCCGACCCCGATGGCGCCGGCCCGGCGCGCGGCGAGCAGGTCCCATACGCTGTCGCCGACCACGAACGCGTGCTGCGGTGCCACGCCGAGCAGCGCCGCCGCGGCCAGGAACAGGTCCGGGTCGGGCTTGGCGTGGCGGACCAGGTCCCGGGTGATCATCGGGGTGTCCTCGGGCAGCCCGAGCAGGCCCAGTGCGTGGCCCGCGGTGGCCCGGCGGCCGCTGGTCGCGATGGCCCAGCGCACCCCGCGCTTGGTCAGCGCCTGCAGCAGCTCGGCCGCCCCGGGCAGCGCCCGGACCGTGTCCGCCTGGGCCAGATAGCCCTCGGCGTGGGACTGCTGCAGCAGTTCGATGTCCGCCTCGGACAGCGCCAGCCCGGTCTCCCGGATCAGCGCCGACACGAACAGCCCGCCGCTCATCCCGATGCGCCGGTGGATCCGCCACACCGACAGGTCGATGTCCAGCCGCAGCAGCGCCGCATGCCACGCCATCACGTGCTGGTACACGCTGTCGATCAGCGTGCCGTCGAGGTCGAAGAGGAATACCGGGGTCGGGGGCTCGGGGTAGCTCACCGGAGCGTTCATGGCACCAGTGTGGCGGCTGGCGGCGGGATGGGCTGGCAGGCCCTCGGGGCCGGTGAAGCCGCGTTGCACTTGCCGCCCTACCAGCGGTAACTGTATGCTCCGACTCGATTACCCAAAGTCACATGCGGGTTACTCACTCTCTCAAGACTCCGAAACGGGGACAGCTATGAAGCGAATTTTCCGCCGTGCGCTCGTGGCGGCCAGCTCGCTGGGCGTGGTCGGTGGCATCGCGCTGGCCGCCCTGCCGGCCAGCGCGGCGCCCTCCAATCCGGTCAGTCGTGGGGGGCCTCCGCGACCGGGCCAATCCACTTCGGCCCGGTCGCCTACGCCAACTCCTTCAACACCCCGGGCGTGGCGTCCAACGCGAACTACACCAACTTCCTCACCACCGGCATGATCGTCAACCGGGCCAGCTTCACCACCGGTTACTCCCTGGTCAACTCCCCGCTGGTGCAGCTCAACTTCGTCCTGGCCAGGATCCAGGCCAGCCAGATCAGCTCGTGGTGCCACATCATCGGCCACCACGCATTCGGCGGGTCGTACATCTACAACGGGTCGGTGACGCAGAACGGCTCGAACGTGTTCAACCCGATCCAGAACCCGGGGCGGAACACCGTCGTGCACATCTTCGGGGCGATGATCGTCGTTCAACGCGCAGCACTTCACATGGGTCAGCTCACCGTGGCCGCGATCAAGGTGTCTCCGGGCCGGAGAGCCTGTCCTCGGGGTGTCCACCTGCAGGCCGCACATGCCGAGCTGACCTGCTCGTCTTGTCCGCCACCGCTGGGCGGGAGCATCGCAGCAGGGCGACGAGGGCGCCGGTCCGGGGGCCGGCGCCCTCGGTATGCCCCGGGCATTCCGTCTGCCGTCCACGCCTGCTGACCGATAACTTTGGGCTATGGTTCCACTACCTAAAGTTAGATCCGTCCACAGGGCCGTGCGGGGTATGAACCCGGACGGGGCGTGACGACGGCCGGGCGGGGCCGTGCGGGGGGATAACGATGAGCCGGATGCTCAGCCGCGCTGTGCGGGCGGCCGGATGCGCGGCTGCGCTGGCCGGCCCCGCGCTGGGCACGGCGGTGGCGGGCGCGGCCCCGGCCGCCGCGAGCACCCCGATGAACCAGTCCTACGCGGTCTACGCGACCGGCCGGATGAGCACCCAGCCGGTGGGCCAGGCGTCCTACTCGGGCGGCTCACCGGTGATCCTGCCCAACGCGGACGCGGCCGGGCTGCTCGATACCGGGCTGATCACCGACGCGGCCGGCCCGGCCAGCGCCTCGTCGCGGATCCCCGGCCTGGCCGTCACGCTGCCCGGGCAGGCCGTGCTGCGGGCCGGGCTGGCCGCATCCTCATGCCGGTTCGACACCCGGGCCCGCGCGGCGTCCGGCACCTCGCGGATCGACCAGGGCCGGATCACCCAGGCCGGGCACCAGACGATCACGCTGCCCGCCAGCGCGGCGCCGAACACCCGGATCGTCGTCCCGGATGTCGCCGTGATCATGCTGAACCGCCAGTTCACCGGGGCCCGCGGCACGCTGACCGTGCAGGCCATGCGGATCCGCCTGCTGGACCACCATCAGAAGCTGATCCTGGCCACCTCGGTGTGCGCCGCGGCCAACCTGGCCCCGTCCCCGGCCCTGGGCGGCCCGGCCCTACGGCTCACCCTCGGCGGCCTGGGTCTGCTCCTACTCGGCGGCCTGGCCTACCTGCTGAGCAGGCGCACCCGCCGCCGGGCGGGCTGACCCAGCCAGGCGCGTCAGGCCAGGCAGCGCCGTCAGGCCAGGCAGCACAGGGCGTCAGTCAGCACCGGGTCCAGCGGGTAGCCCGGCGGCAGCCGGCCCACGGTGGCGGCCACGAAGTCCGCCGCGGGCAACTCCGCGGACACGCTGCCGAGTTCCACCAGGAGCGAGCGTTCAGAATTAATGATCTTGACTGGTGAGTTCTGCTCGGCCAGCGCGAACCGGCCCACGCTGACCCGCCACGCGGTCCGGCCCGGCTGTTCGCCCGCAGTCACCGGCGCGCCCACGTCGTCGGCGTGGGTGGCGTAGTCGGAGCTGCAGTGGAACGCCTGCAGGCCGGCCGGATAAGGGCCGGCCACGGTCAGCAGCGGAGCGTCCCGGCCCAGGTCGGCCAGCCGCTGCCGGGTCTCCAGGTTGGCCTCGCGCCACTCGGCCAGGACCTCGGCCGCGGGCAGGCCGCGGCGCTGCCGCACGCACCACTCGTTGAACTCGCGGTAGCCGCCGGCGATGCCCGCCGCGCGCAGCATGCCCCGGAACCCGTCCAGGTCGGCGTTCAGGCAGGCGTGGTTGTACAGTTCCGCGCCGGCCAGGTGGGCCAGCACGTCCTGTACCGACCAGCCGGCGCAGCGGGTCGGCTTGGCCCAGCCCGCCGCGTCCAGCCCGGCGAAGAAATGATCTAGCCGGTCCGCTTCCACATCAAAGATTCCGAACGAATTGAGCCCGGCCAGTGCCGCTGCGTCCATGACATGCCCTCCGGGCCGGCGGGAGCGTTGCCGCAGGCCAGTCAATCACTGCCGGGCTAACTTCCGGTGTACGCAATCGGGCTGGGCGGGGCCCGGCATAACGGCCATTTCGCGTGGCGGGCAGGCCGGTCAGCGGACGGGCTTTTGTCCCACCCCGACCAGAGCCCAGACCTGGCTCGGGTCGTCAGGCACGTCGTCGGGTGAGTCAGGCCGCCACTCGGGAATGTAGACCAGGCCCGGATCCAGCAACTCGAATCCGTCGAAGAAGCGCAGAATCTCGGCCCGTGAGCGCGTCTGCATGCCACCGGCCACGCTGCGGTTATAGACCGTTTCGGCGGCCCGCGACTTCTCCGGCCGGGCGTCGTTGCAGACGTGGCCCAGCACCAGATAGCTGCCGGGTGCGAGCGCGTCGCGCAGCGTGGCCACGATGGCCCAGGGATCTTCGGCGTCGGAGATGAAGTGCAGCACCATGGCCAGCAGCAGCGCGGTCGGCTGGCTGAAGTCAATCAGCTGCCGGGTGGTCGGGTGGGCCAGGATCTCCTGCGGTTCCCGCAGGTCGGCATCGATGATCTCGGCGTCCGGGTTGCCGTCCAGCAGCACCTTGCTGTGCGCGATGGCCACCGGGTCAACGTCGCAGTAGATCACCCGGGCGCCCGGCGCGGCCTGCTGGGCCACTTCGTGCACGTTGCCCTGGGTGGGGATGCCGGACCCGATGTCGAGGTACTGGCGGATCCCGGCCGCGGCCAGGACGGGCACCGCCCGGCCCAGGAACGCCCGGTTAGCCCGGCAGCCGACCCGGATGTTCGGGTCAACGGCGGTGATCGCCCGGGCCAGGTCCTGGTCGGCCAGGAAGTTGTGGGTGCCGCCGAGCAGGTAGTCGTAGACCCGGGCGATGTTCGCCCGCTTGGTGTCTATCCCCGGTGGGACCCAGTCCGGCTGGCCAGTCATGATCTGTCGGTCTCCTCACGCCTGCGGTGTTCCCCGGCCACGATTCCGGCGCCACATCGTGCCGTACTGGCCCTATTTGCCCAGGGTGGTGCGGTACATTTCCGCTTGCACGATAGCGCACGGTCTGGCAATGGGTGCGCCCGTCCGCCGCACCGCGGGCCGGAATGGGCGTGGTCATTGCCGGGGCGGGCCACCCGGCGCCGACAGGGCCTGTCGGCAGGAATGGTGCAGGTGCTGGTGGAGTCATGGGTGGCCGGTGATGACCGGCCAGTGCTGCCGCGGCGGCGTGGGCCGGACCTGGCTGGCCTGGCCGCGTTCACCATGGACCCGGACGGGCGGGTGGACTCCTGGCCGATGACGGCCGAGCGGCTGTTCGGCCATCGCGCGGATGCGATCACCGGGCGCGACCTGCGCGACGTGCTGCTGACCGGGCCAGGCCAGCGCGAGCTGGCCGGCGAGGCGCTGGCCGAGGTGCGTGCGGGCCGGGTCTGGACGTCCACCCTGGCCATGGCGTTCGCGGGCGGCAGCGGGCCGGTCGCCATCCGGTGTGAGCCACTGGCCGGGCCGGGTTCCGGGGTGCTGGTCATCGCGCAGCATGCCACCCTGGTCATCGGCTCGGACTGGCTGCGGCACGCGAGAGACTTGATCGGCACCACGCTGGATCTGCCCCGGACGGCCGAGGAGGTGGTCAGCGTCTCGGTCCCGGCGTTCGCCGACGCGGCCGCCATATTCGTGGCCGAGCGGCTGCTGGCCGCGGACGAGACGGGCCGGCACCAGGCCGGGCCGACGGACGTGGTGCGGCGGATCGTGGCCCGGGTGGTCGGCCAGCCCCCGGAGGACACCGACCGCCTGCTGCCGCCGAACGAGGTGCTGGTGCTGAGCGCGCACTCGCCCAGTTACCGGGCCATGGACGGCAACAGCCCGGTCGTGTTCGACGAGCTCGACCCCGATACCACTGAACGGCTGGCCCGCCGCCCCGGCGGCCTGGAGTTCACCGCCCGCTACGCGTCGTTCCTGGCCATGCCGCTGACCGCGCGCGGGGTGGTGCTCGGGTGCATGACGTTCTGCCGGGCGCCGAGCAGCCCGAGCTTCGGGCCCGCGGACATCGCCGCGGCCGGCGAGCTGGCGTCCCGGGCCGGCGTGTCGATCGACAACGCCCGGCTGTATGACCGGGAGCGGCGGTCCGCGATCGCGCTGCAGCAGGGCATGCTGCCGGCCGAGTCCAAGGTCCCGGCGGGCCTGGACGTAGCCCACCGGTTCCTGCCGGTGGGCCTGTCGGTGGTGGGCGGGGACTGGCACGACACCGTGGCGCTGCCGGACGGCCGGGCCGCGCTGATCGTCGGCGACGCGATGGGGCACGGGCCGGAAGCGGCCGCGATGATGGTGCAGCTGCGCACGGCCGCGCACACCCTGGCGGAGCTGGACCTGCCGCCCGGCGAGGTGCTGAGCAAACTGGACCGGATGGCGGCCAGCCTGCCCGGCGCCCCGTTCGCCACCTGTGTCGCGGCGGTGGTGGACACCGTGCGGGGCAACTGCGTGATCGCCGCGGCTGGCCACCCGCCGCCCGCGGTGGCCGGGCCGGACGGCCCGGCCCGGCTGCTTGACCTGCCGGCCGGGCTGCCGCTCGGCCTCGGCGCCGGCCCGGTGGAGACCACCGAGGTCGCGCTCCCGCCCGGAGCGGTCCTCGCGCTGTACACCGACGGCCTGGTGGAAACCCGGGCCCGGTCGCTGGAGGACGGCATCACCGCGCTGCGGGACGAGCTCAGCACCGCGCTGGCCCACCCGGGTGGGACGCTGGACAGCTGCTGCGAGACCGTCGTCCAGGCGCTCGGGCCGCACGGCGAAGACAACGTCACCCTGGTCCTGGCCCGCATTCCGCAGTGACTGTCTGAGCCCGGCCGGTGCGGTCGTAAGGAGCAGACGCTCACCGATGCCGATTCACCCGCGAGTGACTGAGACTCGCGCCGCTAGCCTCGCTGAAGAGGTGCAGTAACTAGAAGTAATTCACTATGCTCGCAGGGTGATTGATGAGCGACAGGCAGATCCCCGGGTTATGCCTGGCGCAGAACGTCAACCCGCGAGCCCGCCTCGGGCGGGGGACGTCCGTCTGGCATCTCGCCCAGATCCGGGAGGGCGCCGAGATCGGGCCGGCTGCATCATCGGCCGCGGTGCGTACATAGGTGCCGGGGTGCGGCTGGGAGAGCGCTGCAAGGTGCAGAACTACGCACTCATCTACGAGCCCGCACGGCTCGATGACGGAGTTTTCGTGGGTCCGGCCGCCGTCCTTAGTAATGATCGTTATCCCCGGGCGATCACGCCGGATGGTTCGATCAAGACCGCCATGGACTGGGAGCAGGCTGGGGTCACCGTGCTGTATGGGGCTTCCATCGGAGCGGGCGCGGTATGCGTGGCGCCGGTCACCGTGGGCAGGTGGGCGGTGGTCGCGGCCGGTTCAGTGGTGGCCACTGGCGTTCCGGACTTCGCTCTCGTCGCCGGCGTGCCCGCACGGTTCGTGCGATGGGTTGGGCGGGCCGGAGTCGCGCTTACGGCGGTCGGTGATGGACGGTTCCAGTGCCCGCAGACGGGTGCCTGGTATGTGCAGACCGGTCAGGTCCTCCGCGAGGAATCACCCGCGATTCCCGCTGACCGTGATGTTGCTGAACGGGAACTTCGATGATGGGTCCCTGACCACCATCTGGGTGTACTGGGCAGCCGGCATGCTTGCGCCATAGATCTTGCTCCAGTAAGGGAGATCGCGGCCCAGGTAATTGTTCGCTATGGTCACGTCAGTTAGCCCGGGTGCAACGATCGACCAGAGGTTGACCGGGCTGAGCGCGCCGGTCACATTGTTGCCCGAGAAATTCGTCTGGGAAGCCACGACATTTATCGCCTTCAGGTAGCCGCGGATACTGTTCCCGGTTGCCTTGACCTGGCTGCCGTGAACTTCGATGGCGGCGGAAGCACACATCGACGTGCCCACCATGGTGTTGTTGCTTATGGTCGTGCCCGTGCCGGAAGTGTAGATGGTTGACGTGTCGTGGCCAAGCGGGTTGCTGGCCTGAAATATGTTCTTGCTGACCGTGACGTTGCTGGTTGCCCCGCCGGTCACGATCGCATCGACACCGTCAAGGCCGGTGAAGCTGTTACCGGTGATGGTAATGCTGCTTCCTACGGGCGCCCAGATAACGAACCTTGGCTTACCCTGGAACAGGGCCGATGTGTTAGTGATCGGGTTACCGGCGGCGTTCTGGTCGAAGGTGACGCCTGTGATGCTCAGGCCGGACAGGCTGGTTGCCGGTGTGGCGGCGGAGAGTATCGCCTTGTAATCGCCCGCGCCTTTGGCGACTTTGAGCGTGGTGTTATGCCCGATGATTCGCACGCCCTGGCTCAGCTGAAGCGTCGGCTGGACAGTGAACGTACCGGATGGAAGGTTCACCGTGTTGTTCGCGGGCGCGTTCAGCAGTGCCTGGATCCTGGCTGTGTCGGAGGCAGGCGTATTACCCTTGCTGGCCGCCTGGGCCGACCGGCCGGTGAAAAGTACGCCAAGTACGACGCTGGCCGCCGCAGCGGCTATGAAAACCCCGCGAATGGATTTCTTGCATCGCTCGTTAATCACTGTTTCGGTCATGGCAGATCCTGAGGTGGGAATTGATTTCGTCCCGCCCAGGTCTGTCAGAATCCGGCTTGCTAATACAGCTGCGATTCCTGGTGGCCTAGGCCGCTGTGCGGCAGCCTAGGCAGGATCGTGGGAGGCTGGTTCCTCTCGTTGGGGGATGGGAGTAACACAAATGAATGAGAACTGGCGAGGATCGCGCCAGAGAAGGCAATTAGTAGTCATGCAATTACAATCCGTAACTGGCAGGGCCAGTTACCGCAGCCTGGGTTGCGCTGGGGTGACCGTGGCCTGCGCGAACGTCAGGTGCGGGCGGACAGGGAGCGGAACAGCCGTTCGTGTTCGGCCAGCCGCTTTCCCCCGTGTTCGTTGCTCAGGATGTACTGCCTGTTCCTGAGCCGGGCCGATTCATCCGGCCTTACCTCAAGCAATGCTTGGGCCAGCACGTCGGTGATGGGTTCTTCCAGCAGGTCCGCGGCCAGCCCATCGTTGGTCATCTGCCGGTTGGGTGGAATATCTGAGAGGAATATCCGGGGGCCGGCCAGGGCTGCCTCCAGGACGGAAAAGCTGTGCTGATCCGCAGGCGGTACCGAGACGATGACATCGCTCGCGCACATCAAGCGGAAGGTTTCGTCCCGGCTCAGGGTTCGCTCCAGGACCACGATGCGGCCGGCGATGGGCCGGGCGGCATCGCATACCCGCTCCAGGTACGTACCCTGGGCCAGGCGCGCCGGCTGACTGTCCACGCGGGCGCCGGATAGCACGATGAGGAAAAGGTCTGGCCTGCTCGCGGCAGCCTGGGCGAAGGCGGAAACGATTTCCAAGGTGCGGTACGTCGCCGAGGTGGTGCGGACAGAAAGCACTGCCGTGGCATTGGCAGGGATGCCGAAAGCCGCCCGGACGGCTCCGGGGTCTATGCTGGGCTGGGCTTCGATCAGCTCCTCGGACACTCCCCACGACAGCAGTCGCACCCGCTGCGCAGGAATGGCATACCGATGGAGGATTTCTGCTCTTATCTCTTCCGAGACGGGCAACACCATGTCACCTTGCCGCAGGACTTGCCGCAGTACTGCGGCACGTGCCCGGGAGCGCCGGGCGGCGCGGAACTCACCGCCGTAAGGGTTCAGCACGCGCGCGGTGTTACGGGGCAACGCCAGCGACAGCAATCCGTAGGTGCCAAGGGACAGCACGTGGACGACGTTCGGCTGGACGTCCTGAACAAGCCCGCGCAGCCAGAATGCCGCCAGCGGCAGGCGGGCCACGGGCTTGGCGGCTTCGGCTGGTGCGACCCGGAGCTCGGCACCGGGAATCGCTGCTCTGGGCTGCAGGCTGGCCACGACCACACGGTGCCCGGCGCGGCTGAGCGCCGCTGCCCATCCGGAGGTGTGTACGGAACTCGCGCTCGCGAGCAGCACGATGGTCAATGGCTCGCGTTCACCCGCTGCTGGCCTGCTCACTGGGCCGGTACGGAGCCCGCCCACGCGACGATAGCCCCGCCGACCGGTGGCGCGGGAGCTGCTGGAGACCGCTGCGGTAAATGGCGTCCACCGAGGCCACCGTGGCCGCGATGTCGAAACGGCGCAGGCAGTGCTCGCGCCCACGGCTGCCCATCTGCTCCCGGAGCGCCGGATCGGCGAGCAGCTCCACGACCGCGGCGGCCAGCCGATGGCGGTCGCCCGGCGGGACGAGTATCCCGCTGTGGCCGTCACACACCGTGTCGGGCAGGCCGCCCACGTTGGTCGCCACCACCCCGCACCTCATCAGCAGCGCCTCGACCGCCGCGTAGCAGGCAGACTCCTCGAGTGATGCGCTGACAGCCACGTCGAGCCCGGCCAGGACATTGGGTATGTCAGATCTCCAGCCGGTGAAGTGACGTGCGTGCTGACTCCCAGGGCAGTCGCCCGGGCTGCGAGATCCCGGCGGTAGGCTCCGGTTCTCGCGTGGTCATCACCGACGACGAAGAAGTGGGCGCCGGGCATCTCACTGAGAATCAGTGGGACCGCGTCCAGGAAGACCTCGTGTCCCTTGAACCCCACTTCCTGGAAACTCCGCATTCCGGTGGGGCAGAGGCGCCCTACGATGCCGACCGTCGGCGTACTGTCAGCTAGCCCGAACTCGCGCCGGAAGGCCGCCGACGGCAGGAGCGGGTCGAACCTGTGTACGTCGCACCCGTAGTAACTGACGGCTACCGACCTGGCTCCCATGGCCCGGTACTGGCTGGCGATCGCCTCGCACGAGCCGACCACTATGTCATCGCGGAACAGCGTCAGCCGGTCCGCCCATCGGAGCAGCGGGCTGTGCAGGTGCAGTACGCCGGGCAGCTGGTTCACCCGAAGCGCGGGCCGGTAGCCCAGGGAAGCCAGGCGGTTGGATACCACGGCCTTCAGCAAGTGCGCGTGGATCACATCGGGCTGGAAGGAGCGCATCAGCCGCATGAGGCGCCATTCCGCGGCGGCGATCCGCGCCAGATGACGTGGGTGCTTGCCCTGGAAGGGAATTATTTCGACCCGGATGCCTGCGCTGCGGAGGCGGCCGACCAACGGCCCGCTCTCTGGGAAGACGGCACATACCGTATGGCCGAGTCCGGCGAGGCCGGTCACCTGATCAAAGAACCATTCGGCCCCTACGGGCATGGTGGTCACCTGCAGAACGCGGAGCGGACGGCTGGCTACCTGGCTGTCCTGCATGACTGTCCCTGGCCGCCTCTCCGCTCTGGCAAAGCCGATATGCCGTGCTTATAGAGCTCATCGAGCTGGGCAACTGTCGCCGTGATATCGAAACGTCGCAGGCAGTGGTCGCGGCCCTGCTTGCCCATGTCGGCTCGCCGCGCCGGGTCGGCGAGCAGCTCGGTCACCGCCGCGGTCAGGGCGGCGGGGTCACCCGGGGTACGAGCAGGCCTGTCTCGCCGTCCTGCACGGTGTCTGGGAGGCCGCCGACGTTACTGGCCACGACGCCTTTGCCCATCAGCAGCGCCTCGACCATGGTGTAGCAGGCCGATTCGCCGATCGACGGGTTGACTGCCACATCCAGCCCGGCCAGGACGCTGGGATATCCGAGCGCCATCCGGTGAAGTGCATGCGCCCACCGAGACCGCGAGCGCTGGCCCTGGCCTCCAGTTCCTGCCGGTACCGCCCCTTTCCGGCCAGTTCGTCACCCACCACGAACAAGTGTGCGCCTGGCACCCGTTCGAGAATCGACGGCGCGGCGTCTATGAATACCTCATGACCCTTGATGCCGTAATCCGGGAAGGCGGGAAGGCGGCTGGGGTACATGTAGCCCACCAGCCCTATGGTCGGCGTATCGGCGGCCAGCCCGAACTCGCTGCGGAAGGCAGCGCCGGAGTGACTGGGATCGAGGCGGTGCACGTCACAGCCGTAGTAGCCGACCGCTACCGCCCGGGCTCCCATCGCCCGGTACTCGTCGGCGATCGCTCCGCATGAGCCGATAACGAGATCATCGCGGGAGAGCGTGCACTGCTCCAGCCGGCGCAGCAGTGGGTCCTGCAAATGGACCGTCCCCGGCACCTGGGTTACCCGCAGCGCGCGCCGGTAGCTAAGTGACGCGATCCGGCAGACACGGCGGCCATGACCAGATGGGCGTGGATGACATCCGGACGCAGTTCGCGGACGAGGCGCAGCAACTGCCACTTGGCGGCGGCCACCCCGGGCAGCCGGTGCAATCGCCGGGTCAGCCCCATCGGGATCAGGTACACGGGGATGTCCGCCGACCTGAGCTTGTCAGCCAGTGGCCCGTCCGCTGGCACTACCGCGGACACCTCATGCCCCATCCGGGCCAGGCCGGATACCTGGTGGCAGAACCAGTCGCCTCCGAAGGGCGTGCCGACCACCTGCAGTATGCGCAGCTGGCGGTCACGCGGGAGTTCATGCCTCACGGCCCGGGCCTGCACGGTGGGGATCTCCTGGGGGGAGTCCCGTGGCCATGATGATCAGCAGGAACGCGGCCAGGATGGCTGGCACCAGCAGCACTCACCAAAGACCGAGACACCCCCAGCCCGGCCAAACTGAGCAGCGCGGCTCCACCGGCCCAGTCACCGGCCGGGTGGCTGCCCGTGCCTTCCGCCACCCGACGACGACCAGGAAACCTACGAGGCAGCACCCGACAAGACCGGTCTGAGCGAGCACGGTCAGGTAGGTGTTGTGCGCGAAGTCAAGCATCAGAACTGCACGAGAGAACTGTCATAGGTTCCCGTGTTGATGTAGTAGGCAGGCAACTGAGAAGAGAAGTTGAGATACCCCACGCCAAAGACCGGGTGGCTTTCGAACATGCGCAGTGCGCTACTCCAGAGGTCGATGCGCACCGTAGACGAGGCGTCTGCGTTACTGAATTCCAGACCGTGGCCAGCCGCGCGCCGACGGCTGCGGGCAGCACGGCGGCCAGCCGCCAATGACTGCGGCCGCGCCAGCCAGTCCGCGCAGCGACCGGCGGGCCCCGAACACGGTTATGACCGCCAGCGCGCCGAAGTAGGAGGATCTGCTGAATGAGAAAGCAATCCCCAAGCCCAGCAGGGCGATGGCCATGGCGAGCACGAGCCGGGCAGGTCCTGGGCTGGTTCGCGGATATCTGCTCAGCAAGACGGCCAGGGCCATGACGAAGATGGCGCCCTCAGCGTTGTGATTTACGGCACCGGTCTGGTCGGCTGCCACCCCGGCGCTGGCTGCGGCCGTGACGCCCGCCGAAGCGGTCAGCGAGGCATGCGACTTCAGGATTTCGACTACCGCCAGACCGGCTGCGGCCAGGCCGAAGGCTATGAGTGCCCGCCGTGTCGCCTGATCGCGGTCCGCAAGGACAGGCACGCACAGCAATGGGGCCGCGAGCAGCAGCACGGTACGCCAGTCCGCGCCTGCGTTGGCGCCTCCGTTGGCCAGTTGCAGTGACACAGCACGTAGCCCGCAAGCGAGACCGCCGCCACCGCCGCCCACCCGCCTGGCCGCCTGGCGTGACCGGTGATGGCCCGGCCGATCAGGCAGGCCAAGAGCAGGCTCACCTGGTCCTTGCTCGAGATCATGGAGGCACCGAAGTCCGTCTGCGACAACGGCAGCGTGACGGCGAGGAGGATCAGGCCAGTATCTGGCCAGGCCAGGATGATGACCACGGCCGCGATACTCACCATCAGGCGTAGGTGCGTGGGTGCGTACCCGGTGGCCAGCGCGACCAGGACGAACCCGGCCGTTTGGGCCAGGCCCTTCGCGGTGACCTGGGCGAGCGCGCTGCGCAGCGGGTCCTGCATGCGCCGGATAGTTGCTCGGGCCGATTGCCCGGCCCCGTGCCGGGCCAGGCGGGCTGGAGCCGTGAGCCGGTGCCTCCCGAGGACAAGCGCGGTAAACGTCAGGTATCCGATGGAATCGGCTGCCCCGGCCCCGGCGGCACCAAACCGCGGGGTCAGCACGAACAACGCGATCAGGCAGGTCGCAACCCCGCCGGCGGTCGCCACTATGACCTGCCTCAGCCTGTCCGTAGCGGCCAGATAGGCCTGTGGTGTCCGGCCGATGCTGAAGAACAGCATGCCGGGAAGCATCATCCAGATGACGGGCACCGCCACGGAACGATGCGCCGTAAACGAGGGGGATGCAGATCGGGGCGGCCAGCCCGACCAGTCCAGCTAGCACGGCGGAGGCGGCCACGACCGCATTGGCGATCCGGTCCGCCGCTGCCTGGTCAACCGCTCCGGCGGTCACCCGGGGGAACATGACCAGGGCGACCACGGTGGGGAGCAGCATCACGGCCTCGGCCACTGGCAACGCGATCGCGTAGAGCGCGACCGCGGTGGTGCCGGCCAGGATCTGGATGACCGGTACGTCCATGCGCAGCATGCCGTATTGGGCCAGGTTTGGGAGGTAGGCCCGGAATGCGTAGCCGCTGTAGCGGCGCAGCGCGATCCGCTCACCGTCCTCATGCACCCTGCCCGCAGCCAGTACGAGCAGCAGGCAGGAGCCCAGCAGCTGGCTTAGCGCGCACGCGGCAAAGCATCCGTCCACGGTCAGGTGCCCAGACGCCAGCAGCAGTACGGTCCCGGCCAGGTAAGCGGCCGCGGTGATAGTCGTGGCCAGGTTATAGATGGCGATCCGGCCCCGGCCGATTTCGGCCGTGCCGAGCAGTGTGAAGAGCAGGCTGATGGGGCACAAGGCC
Source organism: uncultured Actinomycetes bacterium (assembly GCA_963747705.1). Taxonomy (GTDB): domain Bacteria; phylum Actinomycetota; class Actinomycetes; order Streptosporangiales; family Streptosporangiaceae; genus RYN-230. The sequence goes on from CAVVGF010000027.1 coordinate 104,534, forward strand.
GCGCTGAGCAGGGCCTGCCGTGGATCGAGTCCGAGTCGGACACCGGGCCAGACGGAACCCGCGTACCACCAGGCCGCCGCCATGGCGGTGCCCGGTACGGCCGAGAATACGACGGACCGGCGGACTATCTGGCGGAAAGCGGAATGAGAGCGTCCGGCGAAGCGGGCATTGGCGTTATCCAATCCCAATACGGCGACTATGCCGAAAAGCGCTGGGACGGCTATAAGGATGGCGAGTGTGGCGCGTCCGTGCAATCCGAGCCGGGCGGCGATAATGCCGGCGCCGAAGCTGAACGCTGACGAGGCGATTCTGGCGGCCATGGTCCCGCCGATGGTCCGCAGCCGGACGCCCTCCAGCGAGAGCATTGTGCTGATGCGAGAAGTGCTCAGGCCTGGCATCCGCGAAACCGTCGGCGGGTGCTTGAGGGATGTGCGCAACAGCAGTGCCTCGCCTGGAGTGTCAGATCCTTTTACCGTTCACCAAGCGTAGCATACTGCTTACGTTGAGTAGTATATGCTCCGCAGTTGCACACGGGGAGGGCCTGCATGAGGGTACTGAGCGTGGTCGGTACGCGGCCCCAATTCGTCAAGCTGGCGCCGGTCAACCGCGCGCTCAGTGCCGCCGGGCACTATCACGTAATTGTGCACACTGGTCAGCACTACGCACACCTGCTATCCGATACATTCTTTGACGACCTCGGCATTTCGGCCCCAAAGTTCAACCTCGGCGTAGGCTCGGGCGGCCATGCTGAGCAGATCGCGGGCATGCTTACCAAGCTTGACCCAGTCATCCGGGAGGTAATGCCGGATTGGGTACTGGTCTACGGTGATACCAATTCCACCCTCGGCGGAGCTCTGGCCGCGTCCCAGCAGGGCCGCCCGCTGGCGCACCTCGAAGCGGGCCTGCGGTCCTTCGACCGCCGGATGCCCGAGGAGCGTAATCGCATCGTCGCTGACCATCTGGCCGACCTGCTGCTCGCGCCGTCACCAGTAGGGGCGGCCAACCTCGCCCGCGAGGGACTCTCCGCACGGACGGTGGTGGTCGGGGATGTCATGGTTGACACCCTCACGATGGCGCAGGCCCAGGTTGCGCAGGAACCCGAACGTTATCTGCCCGAGTTCACGCGGGCGGGCCCGTACCTGCTGGCGACCGTGCACCGGGCCGAGACCACGGACGACCCGAGTCGGCTGGCCGCGACGCTCAATGCGCTCGCGACCTGTCCCTTGCCCGTCCGGCTGGTCGCGCACCCGCGGCTCGTGGACCGGGCCCGACGGCTGGGCGTGCCCCTGTCGGCCGGTTCCGTGCAGCCTAGCGACCCGCTGCCGTACTTCAGCATGATCGCCGCGATGACCGCTTCCCGCGGCCTGGTCACCGATTCAGGTGGCCTGCAGAAGGAGGCCTTGCTGCTGGGCGTGCCGTGCACGACCCTGCGCGACCGGACTGAGTGGCCGGAGACCCTGGAGGGCGGATGGAACGTCCTGGTCCCGGAGCCGGCGCAGCTGGCCACGGCGGCACTGCGCCCGCCTCCCCAGGGTGAGCCGCCGCGACCTTACGGTGACGGCCGCGCGGCCATCCGCGCCGTCGCCGAGCTGGCCGGCGGATCGCTAGCAGACGGCGTGGCCCGATGAAGATCTGGATCCTCAATCACTACGCTTCGTCTCCCGACAGGGCGGCCGGCACACGGCATTATGAATTTGGCCGCCTATTTGCCGAGCAAGGGCACGAGGTAACAATATTCGCGAGTAGCTACAGTCACTTCACCAGGGCGGAGGAGCGGCTGTCTGGCCGTAGGATGATGCGGGTCGAGTGGGTTAACGGTGTCCGCTTTGTGTGGGTGCGAACCGTCCCTTACACGGACAATGGCATCCCTCGGGTGCTGAACATGCTCAGCTATGCCGCAGGCGTGAGCCTGGCCCAGTTCCGGTTCTCGCGCCCGAGACGTCATCGTCGGCTCGTCGGTGCATCTGGCTGCTGTCGCTGCCGCCTGTGTGATTGGCTGGGCCCGGCGTACGCCTTTCGTCTTCGAGGTCCGGGATCTGTGGCCGCAGACTCTCATAGATATCGGCGCGTTGCCGGAACGGAGCGCTGCCGCCCGGGTGCTGGCTTGGCTGGAGCTGTTCCTATATCGCCGGGCCCGTGCGGTGGTCAGCCTGCTGCCCGGGGCACCCGATTACATCGCGGGGCGGGGGATCCCCAGGGAGAAAATCTCCTACATCCCGAACGGGATCGCCGTGGACCGCCCGGCCATCTCATCCGTCGCCGGGACCACGGAGCAACTCCTGGCGCGGATCAGGGAATGGCATCGCGTGGGCGTGACCGTGGCCGGTTACGTTGGGTCGCACGGGCGCGCCAATGGCCTGGACACACTGGTCCGAGCCGCGCATGAATTGCAGTCCAGGGGCGATCGCAGGTTCGCCTTCGTGTTCGTGGGTGAGGGACCGGAGAAGGCGGCGTGCCAGCGGCTGGCGGCCGAAAACGGCCTGACGAACGTGCTGTTCTGGTGTGCTGTGCCCAGGCAGGAGGTGCCTGCTGTTCTCGCGGCGCTCGACGTGCTGCTGTTCTGCCTGCGTGATGTCCCGGTGTTCAGGTACGGGCTCAGCAGCAACAAGCTGTTCGACTACCTGGCGAGCGGGCGGCCAGTGGTGGCCGCCTGCGCGGTCATCGACAATCCGGTGGCGGTGTCGGGTGCCGGGGTCTGCGTGCCCCCGGAGGCCCCCGAGGCGGTGGCCGAGGCGTTGCTCGAAGTCGCGGCTCTTGGCGGTGCCGGACGCACGGCTCTGGGTCAGCGTGGCCAGCAGTGGGTTCATGAGAACCACCGCAGCACTGTTCTTGCCGCCCAGTTCCTTGATGTCCTCACGGGGGCGCGAGGGTGACCTTCTACATCGCCGGCGCAGGGGGTTTCGGCCGTGAGACGCTCGATGCCCTTCGTGCCGTCTCACCCGCCTGTGCGGCGGAGAGCGTGTTCGTTGACGAGCACGCGCCGGCCGGGACGGTCGACGGGCAGCCGGTCCGCCGGCCAGCGGATGTCGGCCCGGGTACCTTTGTCGTGGCGATCGCCGACGCGGGAGTCCGGCAGCGGCTGGTCGGTGTCCTGATCGCGCGCGGCCTTACGCCCGGCCAGGTGTTCCATCCCAGAGCGGTGATCTCACCGCGCACCGTCATCGGCCCCGGGTGTGTCATCCTGGCCAACACCTTCGTGTCCACCGGCACGGCGCTCGGCGCGCACGTCCAGGTCAACTACAACGCGACTGTGGGCCACGATGCGGTGCTCGGCGATTTCGTGACCGTGCTGCCGGGCGTGAACGTGGCCGGGGCCGTCCGGATCGGAGCGCAGGCCACCCTCGGCTCGAATGCCTGTGTGCTCCAGGGCTTGCGGATTGGGCCGGGCTCGGTGGTCGGGGCCGGCGCGGTCGTCACCCGGGATCAGCCGAGTGGGGCGGTGGTGGTCGGTGTCCCGGCCCGGCCACTGGCCCGGGCCGAGCCCAGGGCCGGGCCCGGGTCCTGACCTTGGCTGGCTTGGCCTATGCCGAGCACGATCCGCGGCACCGCCGCCCACAATTGCGGGTCCGTGATCGCCCGGCCATCAACCAAGGCGCGGACCCCGGGCAGGTCAGCAGGCGTCAGCGCCGCATAGGCGGCGTGGTCGGTGTGCACGATCGCGGCGTCACAAGCCTCACCCAGGCAATACGGCTCGAGGTTGAGATCCCGGAGTTCCCCGGCCGTGTAGAGCGGATCATGCACTAGCGGGGTGGCGCCGAGCCGGGACAGCTCACTGGCCAGTGGGAAGACACCGGAGAAGGCCGTCTCCTTCACACCACCCCGGTAGGCGGCCCCGAGGATAACGACTCGTTGGCCCGTCAGCCCGCTGGCCAGCTCCGCCTGCCACGGGCCAGCTCGGTCAGGGCCCGGACCATCGCCCCCGGGACAGCCTCATTGATCTCCCTGGCTAGCGCCGGGAGCTGGGCGCCCGGGTCTCCCGCGAGGTAGAGCCTCGGATAGACAGGGATGCAGTGGCCTCCGACGGAGATGCCCGGCCGGTGAATGTGGCTGAACGGCTGGCTGTTGGCTGCCTCGATCACCTCATAGACGTTGAGGTGCGCCGCCGACGCGAACCTCGCGAACTCGTTGGAGAGCGCTATGTTGACGTTCTCGATAGGTGGTCTCAGCCAGCTTCGTGAACTCGGCTGCCTCGGCGCTGCCGAGATCCCATACGCCATTCTGGCGTGGCAGATCGGGCCGTTCGTCGAAGTCGAGAACTGCGGAATAGAAGGCCGATGCCCGCTCGCCGCTCGCTGGGTCGATCCCGCCCACCAGCTTCGGGTAGCGCCGCAAGTCAGCGAACACCCGACCGCTGGAGACGCGCTCCGGGCTGTGGCAGAGCGCGAAGTCCACACCGGGCTGCAACCCCGATCCTGCTGCCAGCGCAGGAGCGAGCCGCTGCCGTGTGGTGCCGACGGGGAGCGTCGACTCGTAGCTGACCAACGTGCCGGTTCTCATGCCGCCGGCCACAGCGGCGGTGGCGCTGTCCACGGCGGAGAAGTCAGGTCGGCCACCGGGCCCGGTCAGCAACGGCACGACGACGATGACGACGTTGCTGCCCGCCGCTGCGGCCACGGTGTTCCAAGTAGCCGTGAGCAGCCCGGTTCCGACTGCGGCGCGAAGGGCCTCCGCCAGGCCCGGCTCGCCCGGGAACGGTGGCAGGCCAGCCGAAACCAGCTTCACCACGCGGGGGCTGGCATCGGCGCCCTGGACGCGGAATCCCTTAGCAGCTACCTGGACGGCCAGCGGCAGCCCGATCTTGCCCAGTCCGACGACGGTGACCCTGGCGGTCACGCGTGCACCCGGCGCGCCGCGGTGAATTCGGGCCTGGGGGACTGCTGATCATCAGCGCCATCCCGTGGCCCGGCCCCGGCCCCCGCGGCGTCCAGTATGGTGCTGGCCACCCGGATGGCTTCCGCGCCCTGACGCAGGCTGACTATGTCAGCGGGTTTGCCCAGCACCGCGTCACGGAAGTTCTCCAGTTCGACCCAGAGCGCCTCCCGTCGGCTGAACGCGTAACGGATCAGGTCTCCTTCGGATGCCGCATGGAACGGCTGCCCCGGGGTACTCTCAGCGGTCACTGCGCCGTTGCGCTGGAACCACAGCTGGTTGGCGAGCGTATCCGCGGTCAGGCACCCGCGTTCGCCGGTCACCGCGACCAGGCGCTCCTTCATGGGAGACAGCCAGTTCACCAGATGGCTCGTGATCGTGCCGTTCTGCAAGACGCCGCTAACGGCGACGAGGTCCTCGTGGGGCCGCCCGCTCGGGTTGGCACTGAATGCGGCTACCTTCAGGTACGGCGAGTCAGCGACCCAGCGGGTCAGGTCGATGTCGTGGGTGGCGAGGTCCATGACCACGCCGACATCGCGGATGCGGTGCGGGAATGGCCCCTGGCGACGGGTGGCAACCTGGTAGACGGTGCCCAGTTCCCCCTGCTGGACGCGTAGCTGAAGCGAGCGCAGCGCCGAGTTGTACCGCTCCACGTGGCCGACGCACCCGATCAGGCCATTTCTCTCGAAGCTGGCGGCCAGCAGGTCACCCGCTCGCCATGTCGGCCGCGGCGGGCTTCTCGATCAGGCTGTGCACGCCAGCCGAGGCCAGCCGCAGGCCGATCTCCGCGTGCATCAATGTGGGCGCGGCGACCACGCACAGGTCGAGCCCGGCAGCCAGCAACTCGCCCATGCCGGAGTAGGTAGTGACGCCTCGCGCCGCGCTGCGGGCGAGCGGGTTCGGATCGCACGCGCCCACCAGTTCCACCCCGGGGAGCTGACCGAGCACCCGGGCGTGATGGCGGCCCATCGTGCCCAAGCCGATCACGCCGGCCCGTGCAGCCTCACCGGGACATCCGCGCCATGCAGACGCCTTCCTCTACGTGTCGGCGATGTAGCTGAGCTCGGCTGGTGTGAGCCGGGAGTGCATGGGGAGCGAGAGCATTCGCCGAGTCGACCTCCTCTGTCTCGGGAAGGCATTCGCGCGGCCCCCCGAAAATGCGCTGGCTTATGGCGGGCGGGAAACAGACACGGGCTTCGATTCCCTTCCAGAGCAGGAAATCACGGACGGCGTCACGCCCGTCATCTATCAGGCAGGTGTACAGCATGTGTGCTGAGGTGGAGTGACGTTTCTGGAACGGAGGGGTGATACCTGGCACGGAATCCAGGCGCCTGTTCATCCACGCCGCACTGGCCCGTTTCCGCTCGAGGATGGCGTCCAGCTTGCGGAGCTGGACTCTGCCCAGTGCCGCCTGCATCTCGGTGAGCCGCCAGTTGTAACCGATGAGGGTGTGCTCATACAGTTGCTGCTGGCCGTGATTGCGGAGAAGGCGCAGTTTCTCGGCGGTTTTCACATCATTCGTGAGCACCATACCGCCTTCACCAGTGGTGATGTTCTTCGTGGGAGTGAAGCTGAACATCGCTGATTTTCCGAAGGTGCCCACCGGAACGTCCCGGTACCCGGCGCCCGCTGCCTGCGCGGCGTCCTCCAGGAGCAGCAGGGCATACCGGTCACACATCGCGCGCAACGCATCCATGTCCCCGGGTTGGCCGGCGTAGTGGACCGTGAGAACCGCCCGGGTTCGCGGCGTGACGAGCCGTGGGATATCAGTCGGGTCGAGGTTGAATGAGCGCGGATCGATGTCGGCGAATACGGGAGTGGCGCCCACGTGACACACCGATGTCGCTGTTGAGATGAAGGTCATCGATGGGACGATTACCTCATCGCCGGGCCCGATGTCCTCAGCCAGCAGCATGGCTGCCAGCGCCGAGGTGCCGTTGGCGAACGTCACCCCATGATCGGCGTCGTGCCTGGCCGCGAACTCCCGCTCGAATGCGGCGTTTTCCGGGCCATTGGTAAGCGTTCCACTCCTCAGCACGTTGCGCACCGCTTCGAACTCTTCTTCACCGATGTCGGGTTTGGCCAGCCGGATACGCGGCTCTCCGGCCGCTTCATCGCGGTCCTCCTCTTCTGGCTGCGCGATGGGATCCCGGCGCGGATGGCCCGTCACGCCTTTCCCGGCCAGCACCGTCCAGACGGTCGAGGCGAGTATCGACAGGTCAAGCCGGAGGCTCTGTGCTCTGACATACAAGAGGTCCCATTCGATCCGCCCGAGCTCATTCGGTTGCGTCCGCGACCTGGGCCAGCCCGGTCAGGCCGGGCAGGACCAGGAGTTGCCCCCGCTGCCTGGCGCTGTACCGCGACGCCTGATAGGGCAGGGTGGGCCGTGGCCCGACCACGCTCATCTCACCGCGTGCCACATTGATGAGCTGCGGTAGTTCGTCAAGGGACAGTCGGCGAAGTATCCGCCCGACTCTGGTGAAGCCTTCTGGGTCGGGAAAGGCGTCTGACCGCCGGGTGTCCCGCATGGTCCGCAAGCTTCAGCAGCACGAATCGCCGTCCGTCACGCCCGGCACGAACCTGGCGGAACAACACCGGGGAGCCGTCGTCCAGCCAGATCGCTGCCGATGCCAGCATTCCCAGGATCAGCGCCGGGACGGCTGTGAGCAGCAGAAGCGTCATGTCCAGTAGGCGCTTACCGGGATAGTGCACTGAGGTGCCACTACGGGACTCCGCTTTTTGCGCAGCCGGGTGCCCATGGCCGATCTGAGTGGACGGTACGGCGGGCTGGCCCGGACTACCCATTCCTCTTCCGGTCAGCATTGTGTGCCGTCCGGCACCAAGGCTGGGTCATCGGCGAGAATCTGGAAATAATTACGAGCAGTTCGCTCCGATCAGCATGACGTGGCACATGATTGCTCACGACGATGTTTTCCCCCAACTCCGCCGGGCGCGGTCAAGCAGCCGGCCGGTGAGCAATGACACTCATAACTTATCGTAATCATCTGACTACTTAAAGTAGTGTGGCTGGGGAGTTCCAGGCAGGGGGTACGACACCGTGGAATTGGGCTGTTTTCTCCTGTTGTCGGCAGAGTGGCCGGGGGTGATTGCTGCTGGCTTTAATGCAGCTGCGGACGATGCGCTAAAAAGGCCCAGATGGCCATCCTGAACCCACTCTGCGGAGTGGGTGGTGTCTGAGACGGCTTCAACCCCGCATCCCGCTTGCCCGTGTTACGACCGGAGTAGCCGAGCAAGAAGCTGTCCTGGGTGTCTTGCGTTCAGGCAACCTGGCCTGGCGGAGCCAAGGTGCAGGAGTTCGAGCGGGCCTTCGCGGCGTCGCAGGGGCGCCAGCATGCGGTCGCCGTGAGCAATGGCACGGTTGCGCTTATCGCTTCGCTCCGGGGCGCACGGCATCGGCCCCGGTGACGAAGTGATCACTTCGCCGCTGACCTTCGTGGCGACCCCAACGCCATCGTGGAAGCAGGCGCCACGGCCAGGTTCCGCGGACCTGGCCGAGGACCTGACGCTTCGACCCGGCTCAGCGTCGCCGGACTCATCACGCCGCGGACCAGGGCATTGCTGCCAGTCCACCTCTACGGTCTGCCGCGGAGATGTTCTCACTGGCTGCGCTGGCCCGCCAGCACGGACTCGTGATCATCGAGGACGCGGCGCAGGCTCATGGCGCCATGGCTGCGACGCCTGTCGGTACGTTCGGCACCGCTGCCTTTTCCTTCTACGCCACCAAGAACATCACCTGCGGCGAAGGCGGAATGGTCACGACGGATGATGACACGGTGGCGGACCGGCTCCCGCTGCTGCGCGACCAGGGAATGCGGGAACGCTATCAGTACGAGCTGGCCGGATGTAACTATCGGCTAACCGACCTGCAGGCTGCGATCGCCACCGTCCAGATACAACGGCTGGCGGAATTGAACGAACGGCGGGCGGCCAACGCGGCATGCTTGTCCGCCGGGCTGGCCGGGCTGCCCGGCGTGCTGCTGCCGCACGCCCCGCCGGGAAGAGCGCATGTCTGGCACCAGTACACCGTTCAGGTGACCGCAGAGGCGGGAATGGGCCGGGAGCAGCTGGCCAAGAGCCTGGACGCCGCGGGCATCGACGCACGGCCCTGACTACCCGAGGCTCGTCCATGACTATCCCTGTTACGATCGCTCGCCGCAGGTTGTCCGGGACGAGACACCGCGGGCCAGCCGCGCCGCGGCCGAGGTGCTCTCGCTCCCAGTGCACCCGTCGCTGAGCCAGGGTGACATCGACCGCATCGTGTCGTGCGTCCGCGAGACCGTCACCACCCTGCACGGCGACTGAGTTAGGCGCGGCCCGGGCCTGCGGTCGAGTCCGGTGCGTCGGGGTGGCCGTTGGTATGGGCAGGAATGCTGGCCAAGGACTGATCGGGCTGGTATGAACCTAGATCCGTACGTCTCCCCGTACCCTCGGCGATCAATGCTCTGCCTGGTCACTTCGTTGAGCACGAGCCCGACGATGGAAGACTTGGCCTGGGTGAATCGCTCGGTGGCCCGCTGCAACGGCCTTCCTGGTCTGCCCGGCAGCCACCACCACCAGCGTGCCGTCGGCGTACTGGGAAAGCACCATCGCGTCGGTGACCGGCAGTACCGGTGGGCTGTCCACCAGGACGAGATCGAAGCTCTCCGCCAGAGCGGCGAATACGTCCTTGGCGCGCGGACTGTTGAGCAGCTCAGCGGGATTTGGCGGGACCGGCCCGGCGGCGAGCATCCACAGGTAGTCGTAGCCGCGGACCGGCTGCACGGCCTGCTCCAGCGTTTGCCGCCCGAGCAGCACCGTAGTGAGCCCGGCCTGCTCATCGACCTGAAGAACTGTCCCAGCCGCGGGCGCCGCAGGTCGCAGGACACCAGCACGACTCGCTCGCCTGCCGGGCAAAGACGGCTCCCAGATTAGCCAGAGTCGAGGTTTTCCCTTCTGCTGCGGCCGGGCTGGTGACCAGCAGCGTCCGCATATCACGCGCCTGCCTGGCGAACTGCAGGGAGGTGCGCAGCGAGCGGTATGCCTCGGCGGCCGCCGAGGTTGGCTCGGAACTCGACGCAATCACCGGCCTGCCCCGTTTTTCCAGGAATTCACCATCGGCACCATGGCGAGTACCGGTGCGCCACCAATCCTCTCCGCGGATTCTTTCGAGGTCAGTGCGCGATCGAGGTTGTCGCGCAGGAATGCCACACCGAGCCCCAGCAGAAGCCCGATGGCCAGCCCCAGCAGGCCGCCCGCACCGGCCGTGGGGAACTCGGGGCGGTGGGGGGCTGAGCTGGGGCTACAAAATTCCTACCGCGCTCGTGGCTGCGGCACCGTTGATCTGGAGCTGGGCGACCTCTTCCTTGAGTACGGCTTGCTGGTTGATCAAAGACAACCTGGGCTGTCGCGGAAGGCTTGCCCTGCAGTGACTTTATCTGCTTGCCCAGAGTGGAGATTTCCGACAGCAGCTGGCTCTGTGCCGCACTGAGGCTGCAATAGCAGTACTGCGGACTGTGCACGAACGCTTTGGCATACGTATTCGCGACCAAAGCGGCCTGGGCCGGGCTGGAACTGACGGCCGTCAGGCCGATGACGTTCGTCTGGGCCACCTCATTGGCCATGATGGGCGGGACGCCGCCCAGCTGCGCTGAACGGCATGGAGCACCGGGCGCTCGTCGCGAGCTGCAATTCGGTCTGCACCTCTGTCGTCGTCACCTGCTGCGCAGCGCTCCCGAGGGTGATGCTCTGGCCGGATGCCTGCACGAGAGCTGCAGCCGTGGCCGAGTATTGCTTTGGCTCAGTCCAGGAGAGGCCGAGACTGGCCGCCAGCCCAAGGAAAGCCACCGCGATGAGCCACCATTTCCGGCGGCGTATTACCGTCAGATATGTGTGCAAAGTGGCTCCGCTGGTGAACTCGACCATCGAGTGAGTCCCCTCACTGGTAAGAAAGCCCGGGCCCCCGGGTGGCTATCGTGAGGACAATCAGCGTACACCCGAGCACAATGAGTGACCATGATGACTGAGTCTGCGTGCCGAACAGGGAGTTCAGCCATGGCCGCCGACGGCCGCCATGTGGCAGGCGTGCTCGTCCTGTGCACCGCTAACAGATGCAAGTCCGTCATGTCCGAAGCATTGCTGGCCAGGAAGATTGCTGAGTTCGGGATGTTTGTGCCGGTGCGTTCAGCCGGGCTGGTGGGAGAGCGCGAGCCCGCGCCCCCCAGGTGATTTCCACCATGGCGGGCTATGGGCTCGACGTTAGCCACCATCGCAGTCACCTGGTCACCGCCCCGGACCTCCGTGGGGCTGGGCTGGTCCTGGCCATGGCGCGGGAGCATGTCCGCCATGCAGTCGTCACCGAGCCCTCCGTGTGGCCTCATGTGTTCACCCTCAAGGAACTGGCCCGCCGGGGAGACCAGGTGGGTCCCAGGATGCCAGCTGAGCCGCTGGTCGGCTGGCTGGCCCGGGTCCATCACGGCAGAGCGCGGGCAGCCTTGCTCGGGACTCCGCCGACGACGATGTGGCCGACCCCTTCGGCGGCCCCCAGGCGCCTACCTGGCCACCGCGGCCCTGCTCGACAAGCTGGTCAGCCAGGTTGCCGAGCTCGGCTGGCGGCTACCCGCGAACCGACTCTCGCGGCAACGGTGAGGCTGAGTCCTTCGTGCAGGCGGCAAGTGCCCGGCGGAGCGAGCCTGGGTCAGCGGCCGGGTCCAGGCGGCTGAGCCGCTCCGGCCCGAGCGACGTCACCGGCGCTGCCGGATCAGCGGATGGCGCGGCCGGTAGTCCACCTCGTCGGCGCCCAGCAGGTCCTCGGTCAGCTTCTCGCCCGGCCGCAGCCCGGTGTAGACGATGTCGACCGGGCGCGCGGACCCGCGGCGAGCCGCCGCGCGATGTCGGCGATCCGCACCGGCTCGCCCATGTCGAGGATCAGCACCTCGCCGCTGCCGCCGATGACCGCCGCCTGCAGCACGAGCTGCACCGCCTCGTCCGCCGTCATGAAGTAGCGGGTCACCTCCGGGGTGGGTCACGGTCAACGGGCCGCCCGCCTCCACCTGGGCGGACAGCGCGCCGAGGACCGACCCGCGGCTGCCGAGGACGTTGCCGAACCGGACGCTCAGGTAGTTGCCGTCGGCCTGGCGGCCATGTGCGCGGTGAGCCGCTCCGCGATCCGCTTGGAGTAGCCGAGCACGCTCACCGGGTCCGCGGCCTTGTCAGTGGAGATGTTCACGAACGACTCCACGCCGCACGCGGCGGCGGCCTCGAGCACCGTCTGGGTGCCGAGGACGTTGCTCTGCACCGCCTCGGCCGGGTAGCGCTCGAGCAGCGGCAGGTGCTTGAGCGCGGCCGCGTGGAAGACGATCTGCGGCCGGAACCGCTCGAAGACCTCGCGGAACGCGGCGCGGGTCGCGGATGTCGGCCAGCACGGTCTCGTCGGAGTCGAGCAGGGCGCGGCCGTGCAGCGTGAGCTGGACCGCGTGCAGCGCCGACTCGTCGCGGTCGAGCATGATCAGCTCGGCGGGGCCGAACTGGTGAAGCTGGCGGCACAGCTCCGACCCGATGGAACCGCCCGCCCCGGTGACGAGGATGCGCTTGCCCGCAAAGTGCCCGGCGATCGCCGTCGACATCGGTCCTGATCGGCCTGCGGCCGAGCAGGTCGCTGATCCGCGGGTCGCGGACACCCTCGATCCGCGCGCTGCCGCTGATCAGCTCGGTGACGTCGGCACCACCTTGGGGATGAGACCGCACTGCTCCGCCCGCGCCGTCAGGTCGCGGATCGCGGTCCCGCTGGCCCGGGCGATCGCGATCACCAGCACCGTGGCCCCGGTGGCGGCGGCCACCTCGGCCATCCGGGTGCGGTCACCGAGCACCGGGATGCCGTGGATGCGCAGCCGCCGCTTGGCCGGGTCGTCGTCGAGGAGGGCGACCGGCCGGTAGGCCGCGTCCGGCTCACGGAGCAGGCGGCGGATCAGCATGGTGCCCGCGTCGCCGGCCCCGAACACGATGATGTTCACCGTGGCGGCCGCCGGGGTCCTGGACCGCTGGCGCACGGCGAACACGACATAACGCGCGCCCAGCATGGCGGAAGCGCGAAGAGGGCGCTGCCGGCCAGGGTTGGCAGGATGGCCCGCTGGCCGCCCACGAGCATCGGGCTCAGCAGCGCGAGAAACAGCACCATCGCGCACGTTGCCATCATGCTGCCCATCACCTCGTCGAAGCTGCCTCGCTGGTACCTGCCCCGGTACAGGCCGGCCAGCAGGCCTGATCCCAGGCTGAGCAGGATCACCGCGAGGATGAGGGCGGCCGTTGTAAATGCTGCGGGCCTTGCTCTCTCCATATCACCGGTAAGGCTGATCGCGATGAGTAGTCCGCAGACCCACGACATCGAGTCATAGATGGCTTCGAGGGCCACCCGTACCCAGTGTTGAGTGGAGAATTCTGCCGCAGATCGCAAAGGGTTCGCCCGAGCTGGAAGCCGGACGATTCATCGCCCAATGCCTCGTTATTCACGAATCCCCCCATCCGTGCCAGCTTTGTTGTAGATCCGAGCCGGGCAGCTTTATGAATCAGCGCGTGGGATACGTTACTCCTTGTAGTTTTGAGGTAACCATCTGTAGTGCTGGCGAAGTGAACGCCGTGATGCGGCGACCACTGACCGGAAGTGCAGAAGGCGTCGATGTGCACAGGGGATCGCGCTAACCGGGCTTGTACTGATCTGGCGGGCGGACAGAGGTTTGGACCTACTTCTCCGCTGATAGATGCACCTGGCAGCACCTAGACAAGGGGGAAAGCCAATAATGTCCGACATGCCTAGCCGGTGTGACTCGGCTGGCCTGGGGGATGCTCCGGATTCAGGCACGGCGGGAGGCCAGCAACAGGAGCCCGCCAGTTGGCCGAAGCGGCGCGCGATGCGCATCGTCCTCGTTTCGCTCACGTCACTCGTGGTGCTGATCGGCGCTGTCGCGGGGGGCGGCTACGCATACCTCAACCACCTGGCTGGCAGTGTCCCGCGGATCCAGGTTCGATTCACCAGGCTGGAGGCGGCGAGCAAGCCCCTCGGCGGGGCGCCCTCGGGCGGCATGACGGTGCTCATCACCGGGGCCGGCATCGGCCCCACCGGATCGTCGGACCCAGGGCGCCAGTGGCCTGATCATGCTGCTGCATATCAACGCCGATGACCAGGCCGGCGCGGTGTTCGATCCCGCCCCGGGCCATCGTCAGCGTCCCCGGTCATGGCCGCACCGAGATCGAGAACGCACTGGCGTACGGCGGGCCGTCGCTGCTCGTTCAGACGGTCGAGGACCTGACCCACTTGCAGATCGACCACTATGCCCGGATCGACTTTGCTCACGTGGCCAACGTTGTTGACACCATCGGCGGCGTGAATGTGATCCTGCCCGAGACCACGACCAGTTTCGGTCACACCTTCCACGTCGGCATTAACCACCTGGGTGGGCTGACCGCGCTCTATTACGCGCGGCAGCCATCTCTCACCCAGGAAGGACGGATCCTTCGCCAGCAAAGCCTCATCCGGGCGGTCCGGCCAAGCTGGCCAGCCACCATCTGCTGACCAGTCCGGTGACGATGTATCGCGTGCTGCACGCTCTGATCGGGATGCTGACCGTGGACAGCGACTTCACCAACGGGGACCGAGGACCTGGCCACCGAACTCAGTGGACTGAGCCGCCGCGACGGGACGTTCGTGACCGCCCCGGTGCACATGGTGCACGGCACCGTCCGCCTCGACCGCGGCATCAGCCATCGGCTCTGGCTCGCGATCGGGCAAGACGCCATCGCCGCGTTCGCCCAGCAGTACCCATTCACGGTGACCCCGGCCGCGCCCCGCTGAGTCCAGTGGCCGGCTGCTGCCGGGTGGCCGCGCTCCGGCGCGCCACCAGCTCTACTTTCTGTCGCGTCCCTGCCACAATGTCGCTAATGTCGCCAAGGAAGGTCACTGTCGTTTAAGTTACCGTTCTGTTGCTATTAGCCCGTAATCTTCTTAACCGGTTACTACGTCCTTATAAGTAAGCGCGGCCAGCGCCGCGCCCGGTTTGGGACTCTTCCCGGTTGGGGGGAACGGAATGTCGCAGCAGCCACCCGGACAGGGCTGGGGCGGCGCACCTGGTCAGGGCTGGGGCAGCAGCCCCGGGTCGGGGTCGGGCGGATCGGCGGGACCGGGCAGGCCCGCCGGTGGGCCGGGGGGCACCCGGCCCAGGTGCCGCGGGCACGCCCGGGCCACCCTGGGCCAGCGAGGGCGGCCGGGGCCAGTACCGGCCCCCTCCGCGCCCCCCGGGCAGCCCGGCTACGGCGCTGGGCAGCCTGGCTACGGCGCCGGGCAGCCATACCGCGCTCGCCGTCCTATGGCGCCGGGGCGCTGGCGAGCTGGCCGGGCCGCCCCCGGGACCGGGCGGGCAGGCGTCTTCGGGCTGGCGGCGTTCGCCACCCAGCAGTTCCCCGCGGGGGAGCCGAAGGGGTTCCTGGGCGCGCTGTTCGATTTCTCGTTCACCTCGTTCGTGACCCCCAAAGTGGTCAAGGTCCTCTACATCCTGATCGTGGTCGTGGTCGGCCTGAGCGCGGTCGGCTTCGCGCTCAGCGTGCTGGCCGCGAACGTCGGCCTCGGCCTGATCGTGCTGCTGGTCGTCGCGCCGCTTTATTTCCTGGTGGTCACCGCGCTGTACCGGATCACCCTGGAGTTCTTCATGGTGATCTTCCGGATGGCCCAGGACATCCGGGCCATCCGCGAGCGCGGCGACTTCCGTTAGGGGGGCCGGGTCGGGTCACCCAGCCGTGGTGCGGGCGGCTGGGTGACCCGACCCGCCCCGGCCCGCCCAACCCCGGACCCCACCCGGCCCCGCCCGACCCGCCCCGGCCTGGCCGTCACCGGCTGGCGGTCCAGCCCCACCGGCCTCACGAGCCGCGCGGCCCGCCAGTTCGCACGCCCGCGGCCGGTCCGCTGCCTGATGCCGTCCCGGCGCCGGCTGCCGTGGCGGGTGACCCACCTGGTGCGTTCACAGTGCGGTGGCTTACAGGCTCTATGGGTCCCACAAGCCCCGCGCTGTCACGACACCGCGCGGATGAGTCCGGGCCGCCCCAGACCGCGCCACCGGCCACATCATACCCCAGGCCAGGCGGCCGCAAGATGGCGTATGAGCGGGTTGCGCGGGGTGTGGGCTGGGCGAGGCCGGTGGCGTGGCCGCCCGGGCAGACTCCAAGCAACGCATTTGGTGCGCTGGAATCGGATAAACCAGGCGGCGGCCGCACCGAATCCGTGAGGAGTCGTCGCGGCGCGGGCCGTGAGGCTCGGGCGGGCAAATACATAAGGTAGATATATAACGCTGAAATAGTTGCGGGCATGGACGCTACGCAGGAAATCAGCATGCCCGGTACCGCACCGCCCATCGACTGCGCCGAGTTCTCCGCGGCCCTGGAGCGGCTGCTCTCCGCGTGGCGGCGGCCGGCGCCCGGTGAGCTGAGCCCCACCGCGGCGTTCACCCTGGCCCGCCTGTCCCGGGACGGGGCCAGCCTGTGCGACGACCTGGCTAACAGCGAGCACGTCACGCAGCCGGCGATGACCCAGCTGGTCTCCCGGCTGGAGGCGCAGGGCCTGGCCGAGCGGTTCCGTGACCCGGGACGCGCGGGTGGTGAACGTGCGGGTCACCACGGCGGGAGAGACCCTGGTGGCCAGCAGGCGTGCGGCCCGCGCCGAGCAGGCCACCGAACTGCTCGGTCATCCCCCCCGGGCAGCAGGCCGCGCTGGCCATGGCCCTGCCCGCGCTCAGGTCGCTGGCCGAGGTGAGCGCCCGGTGAGCGCCAGCACCCCAGCCACCACGCCAGCCAGCACCTCAGCCCGCACCGCCCGTGCGGGCAGCCCGTTCCGCCAGCCCAAGGCGGTCTGGGCGGTCGCGTTCGCCTGCGTGATCTCGTTCATGGGCATCGGGCTGGTCGACCCGATCCTCCGTCGCTGCCAGCAAGCTGCAGGCCAGCCCCAGCCAGGTGGAGCTGCTGTTCACCAGCTACCTCGTGGTCACCGCGGTGGCGATGCTGGTCACCGGCTGGGTCTCCAGCCGCATCGGGGCCAAGCGGACGCTGGTCGCCGGTCTCGTCCTGATCGTGGTCTTCAGCGCGCTGGCGGGCAGCCGCAGCGGCATCAGCGAGATCGTCGGCTTCCGGGCCGGCTGGGGGCTGGGCAACGCCCTGTTTATCGCCACGTCGCTGGCGGTGATCGTGGCCTCGGCCAGCGGCGGCTCGGCGGCGCGATCATACTGTATGAGACCGCGCTCGGCGTGGGCATTGCCTCGGACCGTTGCTCGGCGGCGTGCTTGGCAATATCAGCTGGCGCGGCCCGTTCTTCGGCGTCGCTGTCCTGATGCTGTCGCGCTGGTCGCCACGCTGGTCCTGGTCGAGAAGACGCCTCAAACCCGCGCACTCTGGACGTCGATCCCTGGATCCGCTGCGGGCGCT
>CAVVGF010000028.1:0-76669 GCA_963747705.1 uncultured Actinomycetes bacterium
GTGCGGCCTGCCGGTGCCGGCGCTGGCCCGGGTGGCGGTCACGGCGGGCCGCCTGCCGCCGCGGCCAGGTCCATGAGCCACGCCAGCTCGCGGCGGGCGTTGTCGCGGTGGAAATCCATGACCCGCAGTCCCCAGGGCTGCGCCTGGGCGTCCGGCCGGAGCGAATCGAGGTGGTCGATCTGGGCTTGCACCAGGCCCTGGCGCACCGCGATGATCCGCAGCCGGTCCTCGGGTGGCAGGTCGGCGAAGAACGACACCCGCACCTGGAACTCGTTTTCGTCGGCCAGCAGCGCCGGGTCGGCGTCGCGGATCATCGACTGGAACAGGTCATAGCCGGTGTCGGTGAGCCGGTACACGTTCCGCGGCGGGCGGCCCGGGTCGGCCTCGGCGGCGGCCCGTTCGACCGCGCCCTGCTCCTCGAACCGGCGCAGCGCCGGGTAGAGCACGTCGTTGTTGATCGACCGGCCGCCCAGGATCCGCTCGACCTGTTTCTTGATCTCATACCCGTGCCGGGGCTGGTCGCGCAGCACGCGCAGCATCAGTATGTCAAAGTACACGGAGTTAGCCTAACCTAGGTTAGGCTAACTCACTACTCCTCGTTACGTAGCGGAGTTCCTGGGTGGCGAACCAGAGCAGCTCGTGTCCCTCCGCGCTGTCCACCAGGAACTGGGCGTCGTCGTCGCCGGAGTCGGCCCCGGGCAGCGCGGCCGCCGCGGCCCCGATGTCGTCCGCCGCGATCCGGTCGTCAACATGCCCGGACGCCACCCGCGCCAGCGGGACCGGCGCGGACAGCTGGACCAGGGTCGGCTCGTCGAAACCGCCCTTGGCGTCCACCTGCTCGTCCGGCACGTCGGCGGCCAGCACCACCCGCCGGCGCGGGGCGCCCGGATCGGCCAGCAGCAGGCGCAGCGACGCCCGGGCCGCGTGCATCATCGCGACGTACTCGAGTTCTTCCAGGTCACCACTGGCGTACCACTCGCGCAGCGCGGGGGTGACGGCGAACGCCGTGACCGGCGCCGGGCCTATCTCTGCGTCGCGCAGTACCGAGTCGAGCATGCTGACCGTGGCCGGCAGGTAGACGCGCATGATGTTTGTCCCCGATGAGATGTATGCGGTCAGCCCGTGCTGTCCGGTGCTTCCCTGCCGGTAAGTCTGCCACCGAGGGCCGCCACCACGGCAGCGATCGCCGCGTCGAGCGGTTCATGCTCCCAGACCCGGACCACCTGCCAGCCGGCCGCGGCCAGCGCGGCGTCCGCGGCCCGGTCCCGCTCCATGTTGCGGCGCAGCTTGGGCGCCCAGTACCACTCGTTGACCGTGGGGTCCCGGCCATGCTCCGGGCAGACGTGCCAGAAACAGCCGTCCACGAACACCGCCACCCGGCGGGCGGTGAACGCGATATCCGGCCGTACCCGGGCGCCCTCGGCCAGGTCCAGCCGGTAGTCCTTACGGAACCGGTAGCCCCGCCGGTGCAGCGCGCTGCGCAGGGCCAGTTCCGGCTTGGTGCCGGTGCGCTTGATGGCCCGCATGTTCGCCGAGCGTCCCGGGCTGGACGGGCTCGGATAGTCAGCCACTGGCTAAGGCTAGGGCAGCGTGTCCGGGCCGGCAGCCCAACCAGCGCACCAAGCCGGGCCACGGTTTCCGCCGGGTCGGTGTGCCAGACGCCGGTCATGCCGAGCGCCTCGGCGGCCACCACGTTGGCCTCGAGGTCGTCCACGAACACGCACTCCCCCAGGGGCAGCCCGAGCAGCTGCGCGGCATGCCGGAAGATGCGCTCCTCGGGCTTGCGCATGCCGACCTCGGCCGAGATGACCACCGCGTCGAACAGCTCGGGGAACAGGTGCACCGGGTAGCTGGTGACGCCCCACGAGTTGGACAGCAGCGCGGTGCGCACCCCGGCCGCGCGCACCTGGCGTAGGAGCTCGAGCATGGGCTGGCTGAGTACGGTGGCGGCGAACATCCGGTCCAGCAGGCCCGCGGCCGGGACCGGGGTGCCGTCGCGGCGGACGATCTGCGCCGCCAGCACCTGCTCGAACTCCGCGTCGGTGCACTCGCCGCGCTCCAGCGCGTGGATCGGGTTGGCCTCTCCGGTGGACTCGTAGGCGCCGGTCACCCAGGGCCGCATCACCGCGAGGTAGCTGTCGGAGTCGATGTCGTCGGCGGCGATCCAGGCCCGCACAGTGTCCAGCAGCGGGCCGGTCAGGACGCCACCCCAGTCGGTTATCACGCCACGCAGCACCCCCACATGGTACGAGGCGGCGGGAACCTGGTCAGGTTCCCGCCGCCTCGATGGTGCTGCTACTCCCCCGGGCGCTCCCCCCGGCATTGGGGGGTTACCGGGTCTCGCTGGCCGCAGCCGGCTGCCCGGTCCGGGTGTGCGTCCGCACGGCAGGCTCGGTCGCGTGCCGGCGCCCAGGCACGACGCGGTACGGGGCCAGGTGCCGCCGGGCCACGGTCAGCCCGTCCACCGCGGCCACCGGGGTGGACGGCACGAACTCGCTCGACGTGCGGCTCGGCCGCTTCCTTGGCCCGGAAGTAGGCGCGGGCCTCGGTGTAGTCCGGGTGCTTGTCCTGGTGCTTGAAGGTCATCCACAGCGGCACCCCCACGATGCCCAGCACGATCAGGGCGATGATGGGGAAGTTGGCGATCACGGCGCCGGTCACGGCTATCTCCTCTTTTCTTTCTGGTTTTCCGATGTGACTTCATCGTGCCCCCGGGCGTTCTGCTAGCCGTTGGCGGAGCTTCTGTGGCGGCTCTGAATCGCCGCTGGCTGCCGCTCACCGCGGCAGGCCCGGGGTCGTGGGGCTGTCAGCACCAGGCCGTAACGTGCTGAGCAGCAGCCGGGAAGGGCCTCATCAAACACGTCACGCTCACCGAACGGCGCTGGATCCGGTTCATCCAGGACGGCCCGGCCGCGATGAGCTGGGGCGGGGGCGACATGACCGACTGGATGGCCGCGTTCCGGATGCTGGAAGGCGAGACGCTGGCCGGGCTGCTGCAGGCCTACGAGCAGGTCGCACAGGAGACCGCGGAAGTGGTGGCCACGCTGCCCGACCTGGACGCCGCCCAGCCGCTGCCCGAAGCGCCCTGGTTCGAGCGCGGCGCCAGCTGGTCCGCCCGGCGGGTGCTGCTGCACGTGCTGGCCGAGACCGCGCAGCACGCCGGGCACGCCGACATCATCCGCGAGTCGCTGGACGGCGCCAAGTCGATGGGCTGAGGCCCTAGCCCAGCCCGGCGTTGCTGTGCTGGCGCAGCAGCGCGGCCACCAGGTAGCTGGCCTGCGGGGTGCCCAGCCCGGAGGCCATGTCGTAGCCCTTGGTGGCGTGGTAGCACGGCTTGTTGCGCTGGCCGCCGTACCGGCAGGTGTAGTGCGAAGGATGGCCGCCCCGGGCCAGGTAGTCGTTGTTGCCGGTGCGCACGTCGGTGAACGCCTTCGGGTCGGTCCGGTCGATCCGGTACAGGCTGGGCGACAGGAGCCCGAGGCGGTGGTCGCCGCGCTGGTGGTCGGCCAGCGCGGTCAGCGCGGCCCACAGCGGGGTGGCCAGGCTGGTGCCGCCGACGGTTTGCCAGCCGCTGCCCTTGAAGGCGCCCGCCGTGCCGTAGATGACGTAGCCGCGGGTGCGCCGGACGCCAGGAGCGGCCGCGGCGCCCTGCGCGGCCAGCGCGGACACGTCGGGCACCTCCCGGCAGTCGTGGCCGCGCGGAGCGTGGCAGGGCTTGCCGCTGGAGTTGCCGCTGCGGTCGAAACCGACCTGCCAGGACGGCATCTTCCACATCCGGGAGATCCCGCCCCCACCAAGGATGTTGCCGGGGCTGGTGGCCGGATGCCCGGGCAGGCCGTCGAACGGCGCCTTGAACCCCTGCCCGTACGGGGTCTGGTTCCACACCGACTGCACCGGAGGTGAGCCGTATCGGGTGATCTCGGTGCCGCCGACCGAGGTCACGAACGGCTGGCTGCCCGGGTCGTCCACCTGGAGGCTGTAGAACGCGGGGTTCGGCACCTTCATGCCTTTCCCCGGCATGCAGTTAACAGAACCGTCGTCGCCGGCCGCCGCCATCATCGACTGGCCCTGCACCGACATCTCCTGGAAGATCTGCGACTCGATGCCGATCAGGCGGGAGCCGAGTATTGGCTCGCAGGTCCCCCAGGACGTGCTCACCACCTGAGCCCGGTCCTGCTGCGCGATCGCGCCGTAGTTGTCCAGCACGGCCGCGGCGCCACGGCTGGCCGGTGCCTCGTAGACCAGGATGCTGGCCCGCGGCGCCATGGCCGCCACGACTTCAATATCCGCGGTGACCTCGATCGTGCCGCCCGGGTTGGCCGCGACGCTGGTGCCGCCGAGCACCCGCACCCGCTGGACCGACGGGCTGATCTGGTAGCACTGCTCGTAGCTGCGGATGTCCTGGTTGGCGTAGTCGGCCAGTTCGTACAGCGCCACCGTGACGTGCTGGCCGAAGTCACCAGCGCGGTACAGCGGGTTGAACTTGTACGCGGTGGCCAGCCAGGCGGCGGTGTACACGTGCCGGGTGGTACGCGCCGCCGGGCAGGCCCGCGGCCCGGGCACCGATCCACCGTCCGCGGCGAGGGCCGGCTGGGCGGCCAGGTGCGGCACCTGATCGGGCGCCGCGCCGCGGGCCAGCTGGGGGTGCAGCACGTGCAGGCTGTCCAGCCCGGCGACCGCGGCCACCCAGCGGCGCAGCTGACTGGGCAGCTCCGGGGGCGACTGGTTGGCCCAGGCCAGCCGGCCGCCCGCCAGCCGGACCCGGGCGATCTTGACCCGGAACGCCGCCTCGAACTGGCGGACCGGACCGGTGACCGGCAGCAGCAGGCCGTCGCCGAGGACCGGCTGCGTGGCCAGGTGCTGCGCGTGCAGCCAGGCGCGGGTGCGGGCCAGCACGGCAGCGGCGGCCCGAACCGCCGCTGCACCTGCGCCGGGCGCAGGAAGTGCCGGAACTGAGTCGTGCCCGGGGTGGCTACCTGGGTGGCCAGCCGGTCCAGCCGGGCCGGGTGGGCCGACCGCAGCGCGATCGTGACGTGCAGCGTGTCCGACTTGGGTTCCGCCCCGTCCAGCCGGGCCCCGGCGGGCAGCGCCGGCGCCGCGCCGACCGGCGCCATCCGCGGCCCGGCCTGCGCTCCCTGAGCCGCCCCTGCCTGGGCGGCCGCGCCCACCGTCCCGGCCAGGCCGGCCAGCACGGTCACCGCCAGCCCAGCCGAGTACACCGGCCACATCCGTCGCTTCAGCATCGCCCACCCCCGTAGCAACCGGAAAATCAGCGGCATGCTAAGTGGGTTAGTGGCACCGGGGCGGTGACCAGACATTCCGCGCGAGTACCACCCCGCCCGGGGCAAACCCGCGGATCCAAGCCGAGACGAGAATCCGGGCCGGCCTCGCGGGCCAGCCTGGACGCGGTGATCAGGCGAGGTCGAAGCGGTCCAGGTTCATTACCTTGTCCCAGGCCGCGACGAAGTCGCGGACGAACTTCTCCTTGGCGTCATCGCTGGCATAGACCTCGGCCAGCGCGCGCAGCTCGGAGTTCGACCCGAAGATCAGGTCGACCCGGCTGCCGGTCCACTTGACCTGGCCGCTGGTGTCCCGGCCCTCGAACGTGTTCGCGTCCTGGGCCGTCGGCTGCCACGTCGTGCCCATGTCGAGCAGGTTGACGAAGAAGTCGTTGGTCAGCTTTCCGGGCACGGCGGTGAACACCCCCAGCGGCGACTGCTGGTAGTTCGCGCCGAGCACGCGCAGGCCACCGACCAGGACCGTCATCTCCGGGGCGCTCAGCGTCAGCAGGTTGGCCCGGTCGATCAGCCGGTACTCGGCCGGCAGCCCGTTGACCTTGCCGAGGTAGTTGCGGAACCCGTCCGCCTGCGGCTCGAGTACGGCGAACGACTCCACGTCGGTCTGCTCCTGTGCCGCGTCCGTCCGGCCCGGCCGGAACGGGACCTCGACGTCGAAGCCGGCGTCCTTGGCCGCCTTCTCCACGCCCGCGGCCCCGGCCAGCACGATCAGGTCGGCCAGCGACACCTGCTTGCCGCCGTCGTGCGCGGCGTTGAAGGCCGACTGGATCCCCTCCAGGGTGCGCAGCACCCTGGAGAGCTGCTCGGGCTGATTGACCTCCCAGCCGCTCTGCGGTTCGAGGCGGATCCGCGCACCGTTGGCGCCGCCGCGCTTGTCGCTGCCACGGAACGTGGACGCCGCCGCCCATGCGGTGGACACCAGCTGGGACACCGGCAGGCCCGAGGCCAGGATCTGGCTCTTCAGCGCGGCCGCGTCGGCCGCGTCGATGACTTCGTGCGCCCGCGCCGGGACCGGGTCCTGCCAGATCAGGTCCTCGGCCGGGACCTCAGGACCGAGGTAGCGCACCTTCGGGCCCATGTCGCGGTGGGTCAGCTTGAACCAGGCCCGGGCGAACGCGTCCGCGAACTCGTCCGGGTTGGCCAGGAAGCGCCTGGTGATCTGCTCGTACACCGGGTCCATGCGCAGTGACAGGTCAGTGGTCAGCATGGTCGGCGGGCGGCGCTTCGACGGGTCCTGGGGGTCGGGCACGAGATCCGCACCGGCGCCGCCCTTCGGCTGCCACTGGTTCGCGCCGGCCGGGCTCTTGGTCAGCTCCCACTCGTACCCGTACAGCGTCTCCAGGAAGCTGTTGTCCCACTGGGTCGGGGTGGCGGTCCAGGTGACCTCGATACCGCTGGTGATCGCATCACGGCCCGTGCCGGTGCCGTAGCTGCTCTTCCAGCCCAGGCCCTGCTGCTCGATCGGGGCCGCCTCGGGGTCCGGGCCGACGCTCTCCGCCGGGCCGGCGCCGTGCGTCTTGCCGAACGTGTGACCGCCGGCGATCAGGGCCACCGTCTCCTCGTCGTTCATCGCCATCCGGCGGAACGTCTCCCGGATGTCGCGGGCGGCCGCGATCGGGTCCGGGGTGCCGTTCGGGCCCTCCGGGTTGACGTAGATGAGGCCCATCTGAACCGCGCCGAGCGGCTCCTGGAGGTCCCGGTCGCCGCTGTAGCGCTCGTCGTCCAGCCAGGTCGTCTCGGGGCCCCAGTACACGTCCGCGTCCGGCTCCCAAACGTCAGCCCGGCCGCCGCCGAAGCCGAACGTCTTGAAGCCCATCGACTCCAGCGCCACGTTGCCGGTGAGGATCATCAGGTCGGCCCAGGAGATCTTCTGGCCATACTTCTTCTTGACCGGCCACACCAACCGCCGCGCCTTGTCCAGGCTGACGTTGTCCGGCCAGCTGTTCAGCGGCGCGAAACGCTGCTGGCCGCAGCCCGCCCCGCCACGGCCGTCACCGATCCGGTAGGTGCCCGCGCCGTGCCAGGCCATCCGGATCATCGAGCGGGCCATAGTGGCCGAAGTCAGCCGGCCACCAGTCCTGCGAGGTCGCCAGCACTTCGGCGATGTCCCGCTTGACCGCCGCGAGGTCGAGGCGGCTGAACGCGTCGGTGTAGTTGAAGTCCGCACCCATCGGGTTGGTCACCGGCGGGTTCTTGGCCAGGATCTTCAGGTTGAGCTTGTTCGGCCACCACTCAGAGTTGGCGTCCCCCATGGTCGGCTGCGTGAGGCCGTGCACGACCGGACAGCCCCCGACCTGCTCGTCCTGCCCGGCCTCGGGGGTCGCACCTTCGATGACGGTTGGATCATGGTTCTCGGTCATGGGATTCCCTCCGGAGTTGGCGACTGATCGCGTTGATTTAGGTAGTGCGGGCGGTGGAACAGCCGGGGCACAGGCCCCAGTAGGTCACCTCGGCTTCGTCGATCGAGAAGCCGTGGTCGTCGGACGGAGTCAGGCACGGCGCCTGGCCGACCGCGCAGTCAACGTCAGCGACGGAACCGCAGGATCGGCAGACGACGTGGTGGTGGTTGTCCCGCAGGCGCCCCTCGTAGCGGGCCGGGCTGCCGGCCAGCTCGATGCGGCGGACCAGCCCGGCCTGGGTGAGCGCGTTCAGGGCGTCATACACGGCCTGCAGGGAGACCAGGCCGACCCGGTCGCGCACCCCGGCGGCGATCGCCTCGACGCCGAGATGGTCACCGGCCCGGACGGTCTGCAGCAGGGCGACCCGGGCGGCGGTCACCCGCAATCCGGCACCGCGCAACTCCTCGGCGATGGCCGGAGTCTCAGCTGCGCTCACAGGACCCAACCTATCGAGGTAAACGTGAACGTCTCAAGACAACGAATGACTCAAGTTTAGACAGCCTGGTCCCGGACGGCCGGGCCGGGCCCCCACCGGGCCCACGGTGGGGGCCCGGTGGCGCGGAGGCGGCGGGCTCGGGTATTGGTGGGCAGGTGGATCCGGTACATGCGCTGCGCGAGATCGCGTTCCAGCTGGAACGGGCCGGGGCACCGACCTACCGGGTGCGGGCGTTCCGCCGGGCCGCGCAGGTGGTCCGCGACCTGCCCGCGGCCGAGCTGGAGCGGCGCGTACGGGACGGGACGCTGCGCGCGCTGCCCGGCATCGGCGCGACCACGGCCGGGGTGATCACCCAGGCGGCGGCCGGGGAGCAGCCCGGCTACCTGACCACGCTGCTGGCCGAGGCGCCCGCCGACAGCGCGCCCGGCCCCGGGTCCGGCCCCGCGGCCGGCCCGGGATCCACGCCGCGGGCTGGCCTGCGGGCCGCGCTGCGCGGCGACTGCCACACCCATTCGGACTGGTCCGATGGCGGCAGCCCGCCCGATGAGATGGCCGATACCGCGCGCCGCCTGGGCCACGAATGGATCGCGCTGACCGACCACTCGCCCCGGCTGACCGTGGCCAACGGCCTGTCCGCCGACCGGCTGCTGCGCCAGCTCGACCTGGTCGACCGGCTCAACCGCGAACTGGCCCCGTTCCGCATCCTGACCGGGATCGAGGTGGACATCCTCGAGGACGGCGCCCTCGACCAGCGCGAGGACCTGCTGGCCCGGCTGGACGTGGTGGTGGCCAGCGTGCATTCCAAGCTGCGGATGCCCGCCGGGCCGATGACCGAGCGGATGGTGACCGCGATCCGCAACCCAAACCTGGACGTGCTGGGGCACTGCACCGGCCGGCTGCTGTTCGGGCGGGGCCGGCCGGAATCGGAGTTCGACCCTGAGGCAGTGTTCGGCGCGTGCCGCGAGCACGGCGTCGCGGTCGAGATCAACTGCCGGCCGGAGCGCCGGGACCCGCCCGGGAGGCTCCTGCAGCTGGCCATCGAGGCCGGCTGCGTGTTCGCCATCGACACCGACGCGCACGCGCCCGGGCAGCTGGACTGGCTGGGCAACGGCGTGACCCGGGCCGAGAAGTTCGGCATCCCGGCCGAGCGGGTGGTCAATACCCGGTCCGCCGCGGACCTACTCGACTGGACGGAAAGGAACAGCAGATGACCAAGGTCGCGGTGGTTACCGGGGCGGGCAGCGGGATCGGCGCGGCCACCGCGGTCCGGCTGGCTCAGGCCGGTTATCAGCTCGTGCTGGCCGCCCGGCGGGCGGACCGGATCGAGGCCCTGGCCCGGCGGATCCGCGACGACGGGGGTCAGGCCGACCCGGCCCTGCTCGACGTGACCAATCCGGACGCGGTCCAGGCGTTCGCGGGCGACCTGGACCGGTGCGACGTGCTGGTGAACAACGCGGGCGGCGCGTTCGGCGCGGACACCATCGCGGACAGCGACCCGGCCGACTGGCAGGCCATGTTCGACGTGAACGTGCTCGGCACGCTGCACGTGACCCAGGCCCTGCTGCCCAAGCTGATCGGCAGCGGGGCCGGCACGATCGTGATCATGGGCTCGACCGCCGGGTTCATCGCCTACGAAGGCGGCGGCGGCTACGTGGCGGCCAAGCACGCCGAGCATGCGATGGCCGGCACGCTGCGGCTGGAACTGTACGACCAGCCGGTCCGGATCATCGAGATCGCGCCGGGCATGGTGCGCACCGACGAGTTCGCGCTCAACCGGTACCGCGGCGACGCGGCCCGGGCGGCCGCGGTGTACGCCGGCGTGGCCGGGCCGCTGACCGCCGACGACGTGGCGGACAGCATCGTCTGGGCGATCACCCGGCCGCCGCACGTGAACGTGGACCTGATGGTCCTGCGGCCGCGCGCGCAGGCCGCGCAGCACAAGGTCTACCGGGAGAACCCCTGACTCAGCGCAGCGGCCAGCTGACGCTGGCCAGGTCCGGCACCACCCGGTCGGCGGCGGACAGCTCGGCCGCACCGTGCGAGGTGGCCACCGCGACGCAGTAGGCGCCGGCCGCCTTGGCCGCGGCCACGCCGGCCGGCGCGTCCTCGAACACCACGGTGGCGGCCGGGGCCACGCCCAGCGCCCGGCAGGCGGCCCGGTAGCCCTCCGGATCCGGCTTGCCCACCGTTACGTCCCCGGCGGTCACCACGACCGTGAACAGTTCGCGCACGCCCAGATCCACGAGCGATTCTTCGGCATAACGCCGCCCAGCTGAAAGTCACCAGCCCCAGCGGGATGTCTGCGGCGGCAATCGAGCGGACCAGCTTGGCCGCGCCCGGCATCGGCTGCAGTGGCGGCTGATCGGGGCCGTGGAAGTACACGTGCGTGGCCGCCATCAGCTCGGCCGGGTCGTGATCCGGCAGCCGGGCCAGCAGCAGGTCACGGGTGTCCACGCCGCGGCGTCCGATGAACGAGCGGATCAGCTCCTCGTCGGCGGGCAGGCCACGGGTTTCGAACACGTGCAGCCAGGCCTCGCGGCTGCGTTCCTCGCTGTCGATCAGCGTGCCGTCCAGGTCGAAGACGGCCGCGGCGAAGGGCCCGGCCATCACGTGGTCTGGGTGATCTTGCTGAGCCCGCGCGGGCTGTCCGGGTCGATGCCCAGCCGCCGGGACAGCGCCTCGGTGAGCAGCTGACCGGGCACGATGAGGCCGAACGGGGCCAGCCACTCGGGCAGCGGCAGGCCGGGCACCGCCCGGCTGCTGGCCGCGGCCAGCCCGGGGCCACCGCCGATCGCGTAGGCGCGCGCACCGGCCGCGACCACCCGCCGGGCCAGTTCGATGGTGCCGGGCAGGGCCGGCCCGGAGTCGGCGGCCAGCAGGATGGCCGGGGTCTCCGCGTCCACCACCGCGATCGGGCCGTGCAGCAGATCGGCCCAGGACAGCCCCATCGCGTGCAGGTAGCACGCCTCCTTGAGCTTGAGGGCCAGTTCCAGGGCGGCCGCGTAAGCCATGCCCCGTCCGGAAACGACCACGCCGACTGGGCTGACCCGGCGCGCGCGGCCAGTTCGGTCACGATGGGATCCAGCTCATCGTCCAGGCCGGCGGCCAGCATCCGCTCGATCTCATCCGGCACGGCGCGCAGCTGGCCCACGTCCAGGTCGGCACCCAGCCCGATGGCCAGCACGGCCAGGGCGGCCAGCTGGGTGGTGAAGGTCTTGGTGGCCGGCACGGCGTGCTCCGTCCCGGCCAGCGTGACCAGGGCCAGCTCGGCCGCCCCGGCCAGCTCGAGAGCCGGCCCCGTTGGTGATGGCCAGCGTGCGCGCGCCGCAGCGGCGGGCCCAGGCCAGCGTCTCGACGATCTCCTCGGTCTGCCCGGACTGGGACAGCGCCACCGCGAGCACCCCGGACAGGTCCAGCTGGCTGCGGTACTCGGTGGCGATGGACGGCGAGGCCAGCGTGGCCAGCATCCCGGCGCGCGCCTGGAGCAGGTAGCTGCCGTACACCGCGGCGTTATCCGAGGTCCCCCGGGCGATGAAGAGCACCTGCCAGCAGCCGGCCGCGAGCTGGCCGGCCTCGGCCGCCCGGGGCAGCAGCGCGTCCAGGGTGGCGCGCAGCGCGGCCGGCTGCTGCCCGATCTCGGTCCGCATCGCGGTGGGGAGGGACACGGTCACGGATACACCTTCTCACCCTCGATCCAGGTCGCGGCGGTTCGCAGATCATCATCCAGCCAGACCAGGTCAGCCGCGGTACCGGGGGCCAGCCGGCCCAGCTCGGGCCGCCCGATCAGGTCGGCCGGGACCCGGGTCGCCGCCGCCACCACGGCGTCCAGGTCCGCTCCGGTCTGCACCATGTTGGCCACCGCCTGGTCCATCCGCAGCGCCGAGCCCGCCAGCGTGCCATCGGCCCGGTGCGGCGGCTCACCGGCGCCGGGCAGCAGCACGATCCGCTCACCGCCGAGCAGGTACTCGCCCGGCGGCTGGCCTGCGCAGGCGGCCGCGTCGGTGACCAGGCAGATCCGGCCGGGCGCGGCGGCGAACGCGACCGCGCAGGCCACCGCCGACACATGGTGCAGGTCGGCGATCAGGCCGCTGGTCAGCCGGTGGTCGGCCAGGGCCTGGCCGACCACGCCAGGCTCACGGTGGTGCAGCGGCCGCTGCGCGTCGTACAGATGGGTGACCATCCGCGCCCCGGCCCCGGCCGCCGCGGCCACCTGGGCCGCGGTCGCATCGCTGTGCCCCACGCTGACCAGCACCCCGGCCGCGGTCAGCTGGCCGATGGCGGCCATCCCGCCGGCCATCTCCGGGGCCAGCGTGACCACCCGGAGCAGGCCCTCCCCCGCGGCCAGCAGCTCGCCGACGGCCGCCGGGGTGGCCGGGATGATCCACTCCGGGTTGTGCGCGCCGCGCCGGGCCGGCGAGATGAACGGCCCCTCCAGGTGCACGCCGAGCACCCGCGCGCCGCGGGCCGGCAGCTGCCCGGCGAACCCGGCCGCGCGGCGCAGCGCGCCGGCCAGCCGCGCCAACGGGGCGGTGACGAACGTGGGCAGGAACGCCGTGCACCCGGTGCTGGGCAGGCCCGCGGCCACGGCCGCCCAGCCGTCCGGGTCCGCGGCCATCAGCTCGACCCCGAAGTAGCCGTTGACCTGCAGATCCACCAGGCCGGGGGCGAGCACACCCGAGGCCAGCGCCAGGTCCGGGCGACCGGGCGGCGCACCCGCACCGACCTCGGCGATCCGGCCATCGGCGATCCGCACGAAGCCGGGTTCGAGGACGCCGGAACCGGGCAGGGCCGGGATGACCCGCGGCGCGGTGATGATCACGTTGGTCAGTGGCCGATGTGCGCCATGAACTCGGCCGGGTAACGCTCGCCGGCGGCCGCGTCTCGCGGCACCGCCACCTCCAGCGCGGCCAGATCCGCCGAGTTCAGCACGATGTCGGTGGCCGCCGCGTTCTGCTCCAGGTAGCTGCGCCGCTTGGTGCCCGGGATGATCACGATGTCGTCGCCCTGGGCCAGCACCCAGGCCAGCGCGAGCTGGGCCGCGGTCACCCCCTTGGCCTCGGCCAGCTGCCGTACGGCGGCGGCCATGGCCAGGTTGCGGGTGTAGTTGTCGCCCTGGAAGCGGGGCGCGCGGGACCGGAAGTCGGCCGCGCCGAAGCCGGCCGAAGCGTCCAGCGTGCCGGCCAGCAGCCCGCGGCCGAGCGGGCTGTAGGACACCAGGCCGATGCCCAGCTCGCGGAACAACGGCAGCAGCTGGTCCTCGGGTTCCCGGCTGAACAGCGAGTACTCGTACTGGCCGGCCGCGATCGGGTGCACCCCGTGCGCCCGCCGCACGGTGGCCGGCGCGGCCTCCGAAATGCCCAGGTGGCGCACCTTACCGGCGTGCACCAGCTCGCTCATCGCGCCCCAGGTGTCCTCGACCGGCACGGTGGGGTCTACCCGGTGCTGGTAATACAGGTCGATGCGGTCGGTGCCGAGCCGCCGCAGCGAGGCGTCGCACGCTTCCCGCACATACTCGGGCCGGCCGTTGACGGTCCTGGTGCCGTCCGGACGGCGCTGGTTGCCGAACTTGGTGGCCAGCACGACCTCGTCCCGGCGGCCCTTGATCGCCCCGCCGACGAGTTCCTCGTTGGTGAACGGGCCGTAGGCATCCGCCGTGTCCAGGAACGTGATCCCGAGATCCAGCGCGCGGTGGATGGTGGCCACCGACTCGGCGTCGTCGGGCGTGCCGTAGGACTGGCTCATCCCCATGCAGCCGAGGCCGAGTTCGGTGACCGTGAGCCCCTGGCCCAGTGTGCGTGTTTTCATCGGGGCCAGATTACTTGGGTCAGGCGCTGGCCCGCTTACGCGGCGGGCGCTTGCGGGCGGTCCCGGTCTGGTCCTTGCCCGCCGCGTCCAGGCTGGCCTGCAGCGCGTCCAGCAGGCTGACCGGCTCAGTGGCTGGCTTCTCGGCCGGCTCCGGCGGGGCCAGGCCGTCCACCTTGGCCGCGACCAGTTCCTCCAGCGCCTCCCGGTAGTTGTCGTGGTACTGCTCGGGATCGAAGTCCTCGGTCATCGAGTCGATCAGAGACGACGCCATCTTCAGCTCCTGGGACCTCGTCTCGATGTCCTCGTCCAGGAACGGGAAGTCGGCGGCGCGCACCTCGTCCGGCCAGAGCAGCGTCTCCAGCACCAGCACGCCGTCCCGGGTGCGCAGCGTGGCCAGCGACTCCCGCTGGCGCAGCGCGACCCGGGCCACGGCCACCCGGCCGGACCGCTCCAGTGCGTCGCGTAGCAGCGCGTAGGCCCGGGTGCCGGCTTTCTCCGGCTCCACGTAGTAGCTCCGGCTCATCAGGATCGGATCGATCTGGTCGGCGGGAGTGAAGTTCAGCACCTCGATGCTGCGGGCGGTCGGCAGCGGCAGCTGGGCGAAATCCTCGTCGGTCAGCACGACCGTCCGGCCGTCCTCCAGCTCGTATCCTTTGGCCACGTCGGCGTACGGCACCTCTTCGCCGTCCAGCTCGCAGACCCGGCGGAACCTGATCCGGCCGCCGTCCGCCGCGTGTACCTGACGGAAAGTAACGTCCCGCTGCTCGGTAGCGGTATAGAGCTTGACCGGGATCATCACCAGCCCGAACGAAATAGCACCCTTCCACATGCTGCGCATGCAGTGTCAGTACCCAGGATGTGCGG
This sequence comes from uncultured Actinomycetes bacterium, assembly GCA_963747705.1. Classification (GTDB taxonomy): domain Bacteria; phylum Actinomycetota; class Actinomycetes; order Streptosporangiales; family Streptosporangiaceae; genus RYN-230. The sequence goes on from CAVVGF010000028.1 coordinate 14,802, forward strand.
AATGTGCCCCTCTGAGGCGGGCAGAGGTGGCTCTGGCTGTCAGAATGAACGGACCGCGTCGGCAGTGAACGGACCGCGTCGGCATAACGAGGCGGGGGAGGATCAGCACATGCCTGACTTCAACGTCGTTGTGCTGGGCGGGGGAACATCCGGCACGCTCATCGCCATGGAGGTCTCACGGGGCGGCCGCTCCGCGGCCCTGGTGGAGGCCGGCCTGGTCGGCGGTGAGTCACCCTACCTGGCCGACATGCCGTCCAAGTCGCTCCTGCAGTCGGCGCGCCGGGGCGAGACCTGGGAGCACGCGGTCGCCCGCCGGGACGAGGTGGCCGGCCACCTGAACGACACCGTGGCCACCGCCCGGCTGGCCGAAGCCGGGGTGACCCTGCTCCGCGGCACCGGCCGGGTGACCAAGCCGGGCACAGTGGTGGTGGTGCCGAACCCGGTCAAGGCCAGCCTGGACGGGGCCGCCCCGTCCGGCGCGGTGACGCTGCGCTATAAGGACCTGGTGCTGGCCACCGGGAGCGAGCCGGTCGCACCGCCGGTCGAGGGGCTCACCGACGTGCCCACCTGGACCAGCGCCGAGGCACTGACCTGCCCCGACCTGCCGCGGCGGCTGATCGTGCTGGGGGCCGGCCCGGTGGGCTGCGAACTCGCCCAGATCTACGCGGCGTTCGGCTCACAGGTGACGCTGGTGGAAGCGGAGCCGCACGTGCTGCCGGGCGAGGCCGCGTTCACCGGCGAGATCCTCGGCGACGCGCTCCGCCGCACCGGGGTGGACCTGCGGCTGGGCTCGCCGGTGGTGAAGGCCGAGACGCTGGATTCCGGGCTGGCGCTGACCCTGGCCGACGGGACCCGGATCGAGGCGGACCGGGTGCTGCTGGCCACTGGCCGGCGGCCGCGGGTGAGCGGGATCGGCCTCGAGGTGGTCGGCATCCCGGCCGGTGCGGCGCTGCCGCTGGACGAGACGTGCCGGGTGGTCCTGGCCGCGCCGCCGGGCGGCACGCTGCTCGGCGCGGGCCAGCGGGCCAGGAAGCCGGCCGGGCGGCTGTGGGCGGCAGGCGATGTGACCGCGGTCGCGGCGTACACGCACACGGCGCGGTATCAGGCCAGGATCGTGGCCGCCAACATCCTGGGCGGCAATCGCTGCGCGGACTACCGCGCGGTCCCACGGACGGTGTACACCTCGCCGTCGGTGGTCACCGTGGGTATGTCACCGGCGCTGGCCGCGGCCAGCGGGGTGGACCTGGTCACGGTGAGCTGCGATCTGGCCGAGACGGCCCGGGCCACGGTGGAGGATGACGACCGGGGCCGGGTCGAGCTGTACGCGGACGCGGGCAATGACGACATCCTGGTCGGCGCGGCCGCGGTCGGCCCGTACGCGGAAGAGTGGATGGGCGAGGTGACGCTGGCCATCCGGGCCAAGATCCCGCTGGAGGTGCTGGCCGACATGGTGCATGCCTTCCCCAGCTACGGGGAAGCGGTGGGGGCGCCGCTGCGTGGGCTGGCCGCGGCCAGCCCGGAGCCGCCCGGGCAGACCGGCGAAGCAGCGGGCAACCAGGCCCCGGCTGCGGAAGACTCGGCCCGGCCGGAGGCTGAGCCAGCGAGCCAGCTAATGAATGAGGTGACGTCGTGAGCGACGTGAGCTGGGACTCCAGCGAGGACATAGAAGTACCGACCGACGACGCCGTCGAGCAGCGTCAGCCGCTGCCCGGCCAAGACGACGAGCCGGCGGCCCGACGGCGTTCGAACTGCCCGACGAGGCGGACGAGGCGGACGCCGCGGAGCAGTACCTCGAAGTGAGCGACGACGAAGATACCTACCGCTGACCGGCCAACCTGTGAGTCACGTTCTGTTACCGGTCCCCGCGCGTCCGCACGGTCGTAGGATGGCGTGATCAGGCGGGTTTGCCGCCGGACATACGCATCGGAGTGTCTCGTGACAGCAACACCGCAGGCCCGCACGGCCGGTACGCGGCTGCCGAGGCCTGCCCGGCGCCGGCAGCTGCTAGGGGCTGCCCAGGAGGTCTTCGTCGCGCAGGGCTATCACGCGGCGGCCATGGATGAGATCGCCGAACGGGCCGGGGTCAGCAAGCCGGTGCTGTACCAGCACTTCCCGGGCAAGCTGGAGCTGTACCTGGCGCTGCTCGACGAGAGCGGCGAGGCGCTCACCGCCACCATCCGGAACGCGCTCGCCTCGACCACGGACAACAAGCAGCGGGTCACCGCCACGTTCCAGGCGTTCTTCGACTTCGTGACCGACACGGGCGGGGCGTTCCGCCTGGTGTTCGAGTCCGATCTGCGGAACGAGCCCGCCGTCCGGGACCGGCTGGACCAGACCATGCGGGACCATGCCGACATGATCAGCGAGGTCATCCGCGAGGACACCGGGATGAGCGACGCCGAGGCGCACCTGCTCAGCATCGGCCTGGTCGGCATGGCCAGAATCAGCGCCACCTACTGGCTCGGCACCGACCGGGCCATTCCCAAGGACGCCGCCGAGGACATGATGTCCCGGCTGGCCTGGCGCGGCATCAGTGGCTGGCCACGCACCGCCTGACGACAGGAGCGCTGTGGAAGTCAAGATCGGGATCCAGTCCATCCCGCGGGAGCTGGTCGTGGAGACCAAGGTCTCCGCGGACGAGGTGCAGCGGCTGCTCAGCGAGGCGCTGGCCGACGACGGCGGGCTGCTGGTGCTCCCAGACATCAAGGGCGGCAAGTTCCTGGTCCCGGCGGACAAGATCGCGTACATCGAGTTCACCGACACCGAACAGCGCCGAGTCGGCTTCAGTAACCTTTAGCCAGGTCAGCCGGTCAAACCCAGCGCAGCCATCCGCTGGGCGTGGGCGTCGGTGATCCGGGCCAGCATCCGGCCGATGTCGCCCAGGTCGCTGTCCGCGGCGGGCTGGCCCTCGGCGGCACGGTCCGGCGCCGGGCGGGCTGCGGCCGCGGCCGCTGAGCCGGCCGAGAGCAGGGTAGCCAGCGGCCGCCGGTCGGCGACCACCCGGTAGGCCTGGGCCAGCGCCTCGCCGACCAGCCGCCTGGCCCACAGCGCCAGCCTGCCCGCGACCTGCGGGTCAGCCGCGATGGCGGCCCGCACCCGGGCGATCACGAACTCGGCGTGGCCGGTGTCGGCCAGCACCCGTAGGACCAGGTCCCGGGTCTGCGGGTCAACCAGCTCGGCCACCGCGCGGTAGAAGTCCGCCGCGATGCCATCGCCGACGTACGCCTTGACCAGGCCCTCCAGCCAGTCGGACGGGGCGGTGCGGGCGTGGAACGCGTCCAGGGCCGCGGTGAACGGGAGCATCACCTGGTCGGGTTGCGCGCCCAGCGTGGTGATGTGCTCCCAGAGCAGCCGGAAGTGGCCGAACTCGGCCACCGCCATCTCACCCAGCGCCGCCTTGTCGGCCAGCGAGGGGGCCAGCGCCGCGTCGCCGGACAGCCGGAAGAACGCCACCAGCTCGGCGTAGGCGAGCAGGCCGAGCAGGTCAAGCACCCCGGCCCGGTCCGGGCCGTCCGGCGGCTGGGCCGCATCCTCGCGGGGCCGTGCTTCGGTCACCCGCGAAGCGTAACAACCTAGTGTGGGCAAGGGCTGTGCTGGCCCGGGGGGGCGACCCCCCGGAACCCCCCATCGCCGCTGCGCGCCGAGCGGCGGCTCGCCGCCGCGGTATCCCGGTCCCCTGAAGGCGCGGGCTCGGGGGGACACGCCTGCGGCGCGCCCCGCCTCGCCCGAGCCAGCGCGTCGGATCCCCAGCGCGCAGTACACATTGCTACACTGCTTGCAGTTTTGTGCTGGGAATGCGGCAAACCCCGGTCGTGTTCTTGGTGGTGTAGGGCTCGTCGTTCGGCTGACTGGAAGCCCTATTGCGCTGGTGGGCCAGACCGCCCGTCAGCGGAGCCACTAGCGAGGCCCGAGAGGCCATCACGCACGCGTAGCGTGCCGCCAGCCAGCGGGCCACTGATGGAAGCTGATTGAACTGACAACGCACACACTGACCTCATCCGTAGCAGAACCCCCGGCGGACGACCGCCAGGCAGCCGGTTCTCCGGACGTGGACGCGACAACGACCTTTCGTGACCTCGGCGTAGACGAGCGGATCTGCGTGGCCCTGGAGGGCGTGGGCATCACCGCTCCGTTCCCGATCCAGAGCCTGGCCCTGCCGGTCGCGCTGGGCGGGCACGACATCATCGGCCAGGCCCGTACCGGCACCGGCAAGACGCTGGCCTTCGGCATCCCGCTGCTGCAGCAGCTGGCCGACGCCCCGGCCAGCGAGCCGAACGCCCCGCCCGCCCTCGTCGTGGTGCCCACCCGCGAGCTGGCCAGCCAGGTCGCGGGGGACCTGAAGGTGGCCAGCGTGGCCCTGGGCACCCGGGTGCTCACCGTGTACGGCGGGCGGGCCTACGAACCGCAGATCGAAGCGCTGCGCCGCGGCGTGGACATCGTGGTCGGCACCCCCGGCCGGCTGCTCGACCTGGTCGGGCAGCGGCACCTCAAGCTGTCCGCGGTGCGCGCGCTGGTGCTGGACGAGGCGGACAAGATGCTCGACCTCGGGTTCCTCCCGGACGTGGAGCGGATCCTGGAGCGCACCCCGGCCGAGCGGCAGACCATGCTGTTCTCCGCCACCATGCCAGGTGAAGTGGTCACTCTGGCCCGTCGGCACCTGCGCCAGCCACTGCACGTCCGGGCCGAGCAGCACGACGAGCCCGACCTGGTGCCGCTGACCGTGCAGCACGTGTTCCGCGCGCACCAGATGGACAAGATCGAGATGCTGGCCCGCCTCCTGCAGGCCAACGGCCGGGGCCTGGCCATGGTGTTCTGCCGGACCAAGCGGTCCGCGGACCAGGTGGCCGAGGCGCTGACCACGCGCGGCTTCGCCGCCGCCGCGGTGCACGGCGACCTCGGCCAGGGCCAGCGTGAGCGGGCGCTGCGCGCGTTCCGTAACGGGAAGATCGACGTGCTGGTGGCCACCGACGTGGCCGCCCGCGGCCTGGACGTGGACGACGTCACGCACGTGATCAACTACGAATGCCCGGAAGACGACAAGGCCTACCTGCACCGCACCGGGCGCACCGGCCGGGCCGGCCGGGACGGCATCGCGGTGACGTTCGTGGACTGGTCCGACATGCCGCGCTGGAAGCTGATCAACGAGTCGCTCGGCATGGGCCAGCCGGAGCCGCCGGAGACCTACTCCACCTCGGAGCACCTGTACGCCACGCTGGACATCCCGGCCGGGGTCACCGGCAGCCTGCCCCGTGCCAGCCGGGACCGGGCCGGCATCGAGGCCGAGGAGATGGAAGACCTGGGCGAGACGGGCCGGGCCCGGTCCGGCGCACCGCACCGCGGCCAGCGCAACGAGCAGGCGGCCCGCAAGCCGCGGATCCGCAGGCGGACCCGGGGCGGCGTGGCGGTGGGCGGCGGCGAGCCGGCCAAGCCGGAAACCGAGAGCCACCCGCAGCATCAGCCTCCAGCGATGGCGCCGCCGAGCACAGCCAGCCCGCCCGCCGGCGGCGGCGCCGGTCCCGGCGCGGCGGCCGGAAGGACGCCGCGGCGGGCTGAGCTGGTCCCCCCTCGCCGGTGTCTAGCAATCACCAAGGGCAGGTAAGGGTACCCGCAGCATCCGTGGGTAGGCTGGCCGCCTGTGAGCACACCCAAATCGCTGCAACTGCCCTCCGGGGTGCGGCAGCGGACCATCGAAACCAGCCGGGGTAAATTCGCCGCACTCGAGGCGCTCCCGGTCACCGGTGTGCGCGAGCGGCAGCCCGCGCTGCTGGTTCCCGGTTACACCGGCAGCAAAGAAGACTTCCTGCTGATCCTGCAGGCACTGGCCGCGGCCGGCCTGCAGGTTATCTCGATAGACATGCGTGGCCAGTACGAGACCCACGGCGGCGACGACGACGCGGCCTACCAGCTGGACGCGCTGGCCGCGGACGTGACCATGATCGCCGACTGGCTCAGCTCCGGCCGCTCCGAGGCCGGAGCGACCACGGACGGCCCGGCCGCCCGGGGCATCCATCTGCTCGGCCACTCCCTCGGCGGCCTGGTCGCCCGGGAGGTGCTGCTCGCCCGGACGGCCCAGATCAGCTCACTGACCCTGATGAGCTCCGGTCCCGGGGCGCTCACCGGGCCGCGGGCGGCGATGCTGAGCGAACTGCTGGCCGAACTGGACGGGACCGGGCCAGCCGGGCTGGGCGCCGAGATCAAGCGGATCTGGCAGACCCGGATGGAACCCGAGGCGGTGGCCGGCGGCGTCCCAGCCGGGATCATCGACTTCCTGCGCACCCGGCTGCTGCAGAGCAGCCCGACCGGGCTGCGGGCCATGGGCGAGACGCTGCTGTCCTGCCCGGACCGTACCCCGGCCCTGGCCGAGCTGGGCGACGTCCCGCTGATGGTGGTGTACGGCGAGAACGACGACGCCTGGGCGCCGGCCGCCCAGGAGGACATGGCCGCCCGGCTCGGCGCCCAGCGGGTCTGCATCCCGGCCGCCGCGCACTCCCCCGCGGTCGAGGCGCCGGAAACCACGGCGAGCATCCTGACCGGCTTCTGGAACACCGTCGAATGCCATCAGGGCCGCCCGGCCCGCACCTCCTGACCGCCGCGGTCAGTCCTCGGCGGGCAGGTCGAGGCCGTCCCAGGGGCGGTGGGCGGTGGTGACCGCGGATCCCTCCGGGCAGACCGCACGGAAGTCACACCAGCCGCAGGCCGGCCCAGGACTGGGCGGGAACACCTCGTCCACGCCACCCGGGCCGGGCAGCCCGGCGCGGAACTGGTCGTCGGCGGCCGCGCACTCGGCGGCGATGTCCTCGGCCCGGCCCAGCTGCCGGGCCAGCGTGGCGTCGGTGTGCGTCCAGGCGTGCACCGTGCCGGTCGGCAGATGATGCAGCTCCACCTGGTGGCACGGCAGGCGCAGCACCCGCGCCGCGGCCACCGCGTACAGCGCCAGCGGCTGCGAGCTGCGCGCGTCGTCCGTGCTCAGCGGCCGGCGCCCGGTCTTGTAGTCGACTACGACCAGCTCCCGCCCGCCGCCGGCCGTGCCGGGCCGGTCATCGAGCCGGTCGATCCGCCCGGACACCGCGATCCGCTCGGTTCGCGCGGCCACCGTGCGTTCCACCCCGGCTGGCTCGGCGGCCGGGTCCAGCCGGGCCACGTACGCCTCGACCATGCTGGCCGCCCGGGCGCGCACCGCGGCCGACTGCGCGTCGCTGGCGAAGCCCTCGTTGATCCAGCCCTGCTCCAGTAAACCGCCCGCCGCCCCCACCGTCCGCTGCGCCCGGGGCAGCCGCCACCACCCGGCCAGCGCGTTGTGCACGCTGGCGCCCAGGCTGTTGTGCCCCCACGGCGGCCCTTTGCGCGGCGCCGGCCGGTCCAGGTAGTTCATCCGGTACAGCCGCCGGCAGGCCAGCCAGGTGGTCAGCCGGGTCGGGGTACACGGATACAGGCGGCGGGGCATCCCCGCCAGGCCGAGTTGCTCCCCGTGCAGCATGCCGCTCAGTCCGGATCGTCCACGGCGGCCAGCACCGGGCCCGCGGTCACCCAGGAGTCGAACCGCTTCGTGGCCGCCGCCACCGTGCTCTCCTCGCCGTGCCCGGGCAGCACCCGGGTGGCCGCGTCCAGCGTGAGCAGGTGCTCGCCGATCGCGCTGAGCTGAGCCGGGAAGTCCGGGAACTCACCCTCGTGCGGCACCGGGCCGCGGGCCAGCAGGACATCCCCGGAGAACACCGCCCCGAGTTCCTCGCTGTACAGGCAGACCGAGCCCGGCGTGTGCCCGGGGGCGTGGATCACTTCCAGCGAGACGTCGGCGACCTCGAAGATGCCGCCGTCCTCCATGCCGATCTCCGGATCGTCGCCCGCCTTGGCGTTGCGCCACTGCAGCAGATCCCGTGGGTGCAGCGCGATCGGGGCCTCGTCCCTGTCGGCCACCTCGGCCGCCGCGGCGACATGCGAGGCGTGCCCGTGGGTGCAGATCACCGCGAGGACCTCGCGCTCGCCGACCGCGTCCAGCACCGAGCCGGCGTCGGTGCCCGGGTCGATGACGATGACATCCTCGTCATCTCCCACGATCCAGGTGTTACCGTCCGGCGCACCGTCTCTGCCCGGCGAGGTCACCTGTTCTATCCGCGCCTCCATGCCAGCCCTGCCTCTCCGCGTCGTGTCAGGAGTCCGGCCCCATTATGGCTGCGCCGCACGACGGTTATGACCCGGAAGCCTCGGCCATCAGCCGCTCGAAGGCTTCCGGGCTGGTGGTCTCGCAGCCCAGCCGGTGCCCGGTCAGGCTGCCATGATCGTCGCTGCCGCCGGTAGTCAGCAGGCCGAGCCGGGCGGCCAGCTCGCGCAGCCGGGCCCGCTCGGCGGGGTCGTGATCCGGGTGGTCCACTTCCAGGCCGGCCAGCCCGGCCCCGGCCAGCTCCTCGATGGCCGGGTCAGGGATCCGCCAGCCCCGGGACAGCGCGCCCGGGTGGGCCAGCACCGCGGCCCCGCCGCTGTCGCGGACCAGGCCGATGGCGCGGACCGGGTGCAGCGCGTACCGGGTCACGTAGGCCCGGCCGCCGGACCCGATCCAGTCCGGGCTGAACGCCTCGTGCGGCTCGCCGATCGCCCCGGCGGCGACCATGGCCCGGGCGATGTGCGGCCGGCCCACGCTGCCCCCGGCGGCCAGCGCGGCCACCTGGTCCCAGCTGATGTCCACGCCGAGCTCGCGCAGCCGGGCCACCATGGCCTGGCCGCGGCGCACCCGGTCATCCCGGATGGCCTGTGTCTCGGCGGCGAGCTCCGGGCTCATCCCGGCCGGCAGGTAGCTGAGCAGATGCACGCTATGCCCGTCCAGCCGGGAGGACAGCTCCATCCCGCTGACCAGGGTGAGCCCCGGCGGCAGCGCGGTACGGGCCGCGTCAAGACCGGCCAGCGTGTCATGGTCGGTGAGCGCGAGCACGTCAACGCCGGCCGCGCGCGCCCGGGCGACCACTTCGGCGGGCGGGTCAGTGCCGTCCGAGGCGGCCGAGTGGGAGTGCAGATCGATGCGCACGGGGGCTCATGCTACGGCGTACCCGGTAACCCCGGCAGCCGCGGGGACTTCGCGCCGAACGGAAGATCGAGATCCTGCATGGGGTCGCGGAGGTCGCGCAGCGTCAGCGTTTCCAGCAGCACGGTGCCGGCCGTGTCCGGCCACAGGATGATCCACAGCCAGTTGCCGAGCACCTCGCCGGCGAACGCCGCGGCCTCCGGCACGCTCACGTGCCACAGCGGGAACTCGTGGTTGCCGAACTGCACCAGCGCGTGCGGCTGCCCGGTGGCAAAGCCCTCGCCGGGATCGGGCTCGGTCAGCCCGGCCAGCCCGGCGCCCAGGCCGAGCCCGGGTTCCTCGGAGACGAGCAGCATCTCGCCCGGCCCGCCGACCGGGTTGGGCCCGGACAGCGCGACCACGCAGCCGCGGGTTCCGCTGCGATCGTCGCCGGCCCCGGTGAACCCGGTGACCAGCCAGCCGAGCGGGATTGGCCAGGGCAGCCAGACCGGCACCTTGGCCGCCTTGAGCAGGGCCTGCAGCCCGCCCGGTGACGGCGTGCGGGTCATCCGGAGCGGCTGGACCGCGCCGTGCAGGTCACACTGCCACGCGCTGTGCCAGGCGCTGGGCTCGCTCAGCGCGCCCTGGCAGCGCGGGCAGACCGGATCCTTCATCATGTGTATCGACGTTGATCTCCGGCAGCGCCAACGTCAAGCACCATCACCTGCATACTTGCGCCTGCACACGGCACGGGGGTGAGGACATGGCGCAGCGGCGGCGGATCCCCTGCGTGGGGGCGATCATCAAGGATCCCGGCGGGCGGCTGCTGCTGATCAGGCGCGGTCACGCCCCGGAGGCCGGGCGGTGGTCGCTGCCCGGCGGCCGGGTCGAGCCAGGGGAGAGCGACCAGCAAGCCGTGATCCGGGAGATTCGCGAGGAAACCGGGCTGGAGATCGAGTGTGACCAGCTCGTCGGCAGCGTTAAGCGAATATCGCCGCCGGATGCGGTGCTGGAGATCAGAGATTATGCCGCCACGGTCACCGGGGGGGTGCTCGTGGCGGGTGACGATGCCGCCGAGGTGCGCTGGGTCAGCCCGGCCGAGCTGGGCCGCCTACCCCTGACCAGCGGGCTGGCCGAGACGCTGGCCGGATGGGGGGTGCTCGGCTGAGCCGGGCCCGGGCCGGCGGCGGGGCCGCGCCTGGTCAGCCCGGCCGCCCGGCCCTTGGCCGCGGTGACCATGGCCAGCTTGCGCGACGCCTCGTCGATCATCTCGTCGCCCAGCATGACCGCGCCGCGGTGCGCCGTGCCGGTGGCCTCCGCGTAGGCGTCGAGGATCTGCTCGGCCCGCTCATAGCTGTCCTGGTCCGGGGAGAAGGCCTGGTTGACCACGTCAACCTGGCCGGGGTGCAGCACCCATTTCCCGTCGTAGCCGAGCGCGGCCGCGCTGGCCGCGGCGCGCCGCAGGCCGTCGGTGTCGTGGATGGCCAGGTGCGGCCCGTCGATGGCGGCCAGCCCGCGGCTGCGCGCCGCGACCAGGATGCGCATCCGCGGGTAGTGGTACGCGTCGCCCCCGGTGTAGCCCTCCGGCTCGGCGCCCACCTGCAGCGAGCGCATGCCGATGCTGGCCATGAAGTCGGCCGGGCCGAACACCAGTGCCTCCAGCCGGCCGGACGCGGCCGCGATGTGGTCCACCGCGGCCAGCCCGCTGGCGTCCTCGATCTGCGCCTCGATGCCGATCCGGCCCGCCGCCAGGCCGGTGGCCTGCTCGATCTGGCCGAGCAGCAGGTCCAGCCAGCGGACGTGGTCCGGCGCGGCCACCTTGGGCAGCACGATCACGTCCAGATTGGCCCCGGCCGCCTCGACCACCTCGATCACGTCCCGGTAGGCCCATGGGGTGGCCACGTCGTTGATCCGCACCGCGCGGGTCCTGCTCCCCCAGCCGCCCGCGTTCAGGGCCGCGGCCACCGCGCGCCGGGCATCCGGCTTGGCCGCCGGGGCCACCGCGTCCTCCAGGTCAAGGAAGACCTCGTCCACGGGCAGGCCGCGGGCCTTCTCCAGGAACCGCGGGCTGCTGCCGGGCACGGCCAGGCAGGTCCGGCGCGGACGGTATGGCGGCGTCATTCGCACGGCCTCCTGATCGTCGGGTCCGTGGCAGTCTGGTCCGGTGGCAGAAAACCAGCCGGGCGCGGATCGGCTCGCCCTCATCGCGGAGGCTACCAAGCGGGCCGGGCTGATCTGGATCACGGTGCCGGGCGGCCGCGGCCCGGCCCGCCTGGCACGTCTGGCGGGACGCGGCCTACGTGCTGACCGGCCCGGGCGAGCAGGACGTGCCCGGGCTCGGGACGGCAGGCCAGGTCACCGTCGAGGTGCCGAGCAAGGACACCGGCGGCGGCCTGGTGTCCTGGACGGCGCGGGTGAGCCGGGTGGAGCCAGGATCCGCGGCCTGGCCGGCCATCATCGGCGCGCTGCTGACGGGGCGGCTGAACGAGCCCGCGAGCCCCGCGGCGCTCTCACCCGCCGAGCGCTGGGCGCAGCACGGAAATGTTTACTGCCTCGCCCCGGGTGAGAATACAGATATGGGCTCGCCGAGCGCCTAGCGACGCATTCTGTCACATATTCTGCGGGGATCTCAGTGCGCGTTTTCTCCTGGGGCGCGCTGGTCATCGCGATGGCCAGCAGCATGTTTCCCACCTCTATCACCCCAGCTCACAACGCCACGCATGGCTCGCAGCACACAGCGACCCCGATCAAGCACCTCGTCGTGCTGTTCCAGGAGAACATCAGCTTCGATCATTATTTCGGCACTTACCCGCATGCCGCGAACACCACGGCAATCCATTTCATGCGAAACGGGACACGCCGCGGGTCAACGGGCTCACCAATGCGCTGCTGACACATAACCCGAATGAGGACAACCCAACTGGCGGAGCACCGCGATCATGCTCACCTACGACGACTCCGACGGCTGGTACGACCATGTCATGCCGCCGATCGTCAACCCGTCCGCCGACCCGCTGGCCGACCGGCTCAACGGGATCGGGGTCTGCGGGCATGGCCAGCCGCTGGCCGGTCACCAGGACCGGTGCGGCTACGGGCCCCGGCTGCCGTTCCTGCTGATCTCCCCGTACGCCCGGCGCAACTACGTCGATGGCGCGCTCACCGACCAGACCTCGGTGCTGCGCTTCATCGAGGACAACTGGCTGGGTGGCGAGCGCATCGGCCACGGGTCGTTCGATACGCTGGCCGGCTCGCTGGACGGCATGTTCGACTGGCGGCGGCCGCGATTCACCCGGCTCATCCTGAACCCGCGGACCGGCGAGCCCGTGGTTCAGTAAGCCGGTGAGCTGACCAGGGCCGGGAGCCGGTGCGCGCGGACCGCGTTCGACGCTATGTCCGACCCCGTAGCATGAGGGCATGAGCTCGCCCAGTGCCGACACACTCCCCATGCCTGAGCAGGTCACCGAGGCTCTGGCCGGGGTCATCGACCCCGAGATCCGCCGCCCCATCACCGAACTCGGCATGGTCAAAGCCGTCGAGGTCGGCGCCGACGGCGTCGTCCGGGTGGATATCTACCTGACGGTGGCCGGCTGCCGCTGCGGGACACCATCATCCGGGACGTGACCGCGGCGGTCAGCAAGCTGGCCGGCGTGTCCCGGGTCCGGGTGGAGCTGGACGTGATGAGCGAGGAGCAGCGCCGGGAACTCCAGGGCAGGCTCCGCGGCGGGCGGCCGGAGAAGGAGATCCCGTTCGCCCAGCCCACGTCGCTGACCAAAGTGTTCGCCGTGGCCAGCGGCAAGGGCGGGGTGGGCAAGTCCTCGGTCACGGTGAACCTGGCCGCCGCGCTGGCCGCGGCCGGGCAGAAGGTCGGCGTGCTCGACGCCGACATCTACGGTCACTCGGTGCCCCGGATGCTGGGCGTCACCGGGCAGCCCACCCAGGTCGAGCAGATGATCATGCCGCCGGTCGCGTATGACGTGAAGGTGATCTCCATCGGGATGTTCACCACGGGCAACGCGCCGGTGGTGTGGCGCGGGCCGATGCTGCACCGGGCGGTCCAGCAGTTCCTGGCCGACGTGTACTGGGGCGATCTCGACGTGCTGCTGATGGACCTGCCGCCGGGCACCGGGGACGTGGCCATCTCAATCGCCCAGCTCGTCCCCACTGCGGAGCTTCTCGTGGTGACCACACCGCAACTGGCCTCCTCGGAAGTGGCCGAGCGGGCCGGGGCGATCTCGGTGCAGACCCACCAGCGGATCACCGGGGTCATCGAGAACATGTCCGCGCTGGCCTGCCCGCACTGCGGTGAACCGGTGGACGTGTTCGGCTCCGGCGGCGGCCAGGCCGTGGCCGACGCGCTGACCCGGGTGACCGGGGCCACGGTGCCGCTGCTCGGCCAGGTGCCGATCGACGTGCGCCTGCGCGAGGGCGGTGACCGGGGTGTGCCGCTGGTGCTCAGCGACCCCGGGTCGGCCGCCGCACAGCAGCTATCCGGGATCGCCAACGGCCTGGTCAGTCAGGCCCGTGGGCTGGCCGGGCGGCGGCTGGGCCTGACGCCCGCCTGAGCGCGCGGCCCGGCCGGTAGGCCGGCCGGGTCAACTGGCAGGGCTCAGCTGACCCCGGGGCTCAGGTGGCCTCGGTGTCGAACGGCGGAAGCAGTTCCTCATGGGCCATCGTGGCGGTGGCCCGCCGGTCGGCCTCGTATTCCACCGGCTCCGCCGCGGCGGCCGCGGCCGCAGCCGCGCTGCCGTCCATGTCGTCCTCGAACAAGTGCTTGCGCACGAAGTTGCCCGGGTGCAGGTCGCGCACGTCGAAGTCGGCGAACTCAGGTCCCAGCCCCTCCCGGATGTCCCGGGTGGCGCCATCCGCCAGCTTGCGCAGTTCGCGCAGCGTAGCGCCGGCTTGCCGGGCCATCTTCGGCAGCTGGTCCGGGCCGAACACCACGATGGCGATCACGGCCAGCACCAGGAGCTTGCCAAACGATAGGTCGAGGAACACGTCAGCTCTCCACGCCAGGTGCGCCACGCGGCGGCGCGCACGGTCTGGGTACCACTGTAAACCCGTTATCGCGGCTGCGCCGCCCCCAACCTGGTGTCCTACGCGCAACCCGGGTCAGCGGAAGGGGTTGAGCCACGAGGCGAGCCGGTGCAGGCCGCGGTCCATCCGGCCGAAGAAACCGGCCTTTCCGGTGTGCGGCAGCCCGCTGACCACCTCGTCCACGGTCTGGGCCGGGGCGTCAGCAATCATCGTGTAGACAAAGCCGCGGGCGGACCAGGCCACGCTGCGCTGGTCCGGGTCGGCGATGTAGACCAGCTGGCCGCGCACCGCCACCTCCTGCCAGCCGCTCATGACCGGCGGCAGGTGGCCGCGCTGCAGGAACAGGGAGATCACCGACAGGCCGTCGGAGTAGGCGAGATCGACGACCCGGCCGCCGGAAGTGCTGGTCTGGTCGGCCTGGACCAGGGTCAGGTTGCCGGGCAGCCGCCCAGGCAGTGGCCAGCCGGCGGTGCGCAGCTGGGAGAGCTGCGCACTGGCCAGCGGCGTGCTGGACGGCATGCTCCCGGTGGCAGGCAGCTTGGTGGCCGCCGGGACACCCAGAGTCAGGCTGACGAACACGTCCTCGGTGATGAGCCGGGCGTGGCTATCGAACGTCTCACGGCGCAGCGGCAGCTTGGTCGCGCTGTCCAGCCAGAACCGTGCGGCCACCGCGCCGGAGCGGCGCCGGTACAGCACCACTTCCTGGGCGAGCCGGCCCGCGACCCAGCCCGGCCTGCCCACCGCGACCCGGTAGTTCGCCGCCAGCAGGGCGACCATCTGCGGAGTCATGCTCATGACTCCCTCCGGGCCGCGCTGGGCCGATGCATCGGCGGCGGCCGGGTCCGGGTCGGCCGCGCCGGCCGTGCGAAGCGGCTGGGCGGACTGGTCGGCTGGCACCGCGGCCACCTGGATCAGCGTCTGATGGCCGCGCTGATGCCACACGTTCACCATCGAGGTCAGGCTGCCGTCCGCGCCGTGCCACTCGGTGATCTGCACGCCCTGATAGGACACCTGGCGGCAGGCGGCGGCCGCCTCGCTGAGCAGGTGCAGGCCGGCGTTGCCGGTCTCGGCCGGGGTCAGCGTGGCCGAGGGCAGCTTCGCCAGTGCCTGGCTGGACGCGTTCCCTGGCCCGGTCGCGCCGGTCAGCAGCAGGCCGTTGCGGGTGGCCATGTCCCGCCAGACGACGGCCACCCCGCCGGCGATCAGGCCGAGGACCATCACGGCGGTGGCGATGCGCAGGTGCAGCGGATCGTGCTCAGCGGCAGTCCGGTCACCCGCTACGGTGCGCGAGAACATCCCTCAGCTCACGGTCCCGGGGTCGCCGACGGCTGGAGCAGGCCGACCCGGTGGCTGGGCGCGCGGTGACTGGCCCGGCCCAGCTGGGACGCTGCCGGGCTGGCCGGATTGGCGGCCGCGGCGGCCGGGGCCACCGGCATGTCGCCGGTCACGTCGGCGTGCTGGACCAGGAACGTATCCACGGCGGGAGTGACCTTGGGCCCGGGCGTCTGTGGCTCGCCACCGACGAAGAACGCGGTCGCCCCCAGCCCGGTCATGGCCGAGGCCAGCAGGCCCGCGGTGAGCAGCCGGGTGGCCGGGAACGTGGTCCTTGACCGCCACGGCGCACGGCCTGGCCAGCCACTGTCCTCCCCGGGCGCGGCCATGGCCATCAGCCGCCCGGTCAGCGCGGCGTCAACCATGGCCTCACCCAGCGAGTGCATCCGCTGCTTCAGCGCGCGCAGCGCCACCGCCTCCTGGCGGCACTCGTCGCAGCCGGCCAGGTGGGTGAGCACCCGGTCCCGTTCCGCATCTGCCAGCTCGCCGTCGATCAGGGCGGAGATGCGCTGCCCCAGATGGCTCACCGGTCACCGACCAGCGGGACGGCGACCTCCCCCGCGGGCGCCGGTGCGGTGGCGGCCAGCCCGCTGCGCCGCGGGCGACGGTGGTCAAGCGCGGTCCTGAGCTGCGCGCGGCCGCGGTGGATCCGGCTGCGCACGGTGCCCAGCTTCACGCCAAGCGTGTCGGCGATCTCCTCGTAAGACAGGCCCTCAATGTCGCAGAGCACCACCGCGGCCCGGTATTCAGGCGCCAGCGCCTTGAGCGCGGCCTGGATGTCACCGTCCAGATGCCGCTCATCGAAGGCCTGCGCAGGCGTCGGCTCGCCGCCGCGCAGCCGCTGCTCGGTGTCGTCGCCCAGGCCCTCGAACCTGATCCGCTGCTTGCGCCGGGCCATGTCCAGGAACAGGTTGGTGGTGATCCGGTGCAGCCAGCCCTCGAACGTGCCCGGGGTGTAGCTGGACAGGGAGCGGAACACCCGGACAAAGACTTCCTGGGTCAGGTCCTCGGCATCATGAGAGTTGCCGGTCAGCCGGTAAGCCAGCCGGTATACCCGGGCCGAATGCTCCCGCACGATCTCTTCCCAGGACGGGGGCGTCCACTCGGAGACCTCGTCCGGGCTGGCTGCGAGCTCGCCCACTGTCTCGCTCTCCTGACCCGTGCCATGTGCCTGTATCACCATGGTGCCCCAGGCATCCCCTCTCCGCACCAGCCGCGGCCGAATTGCACCGGCCCGCGTCAGTGTCAACGTCGCAGCCCGCCCAGCTAGTTCCCGGGTCACAGATCGTCCGCAGCAGCCTGTGACGATAGGCTGCCGGGACTGGGAACATGCAGGCACCGGGAAGGCAGCCGATGGTGAGCGCTGAGGCCAATCTCGCCTATGTCGAGGACTACCTCCAGGAGGACGAGCCGCTGCTGGCCGCGCGCCGGGCGGCCGCCGAGGTAGGCGGGGCGACCCCGGTCGGCCGGCCGTCGGCGCGGCGCTGCGCTTCATCGCGGCGGCCATCAACGCCCGGTCAGTGGTGGAGATCGGCACCGGCTGCGGCACGTCGGGCATCTGGCTGCTACGCGGGATGCGCTCGGACGCCGTGCTGACCAGCGTAGACGCCGAGCCGGAGCACCAGCGGCTGGCCCGCAAGGCGTTCACCGAGGCGGGCTTCCCGGCCAACCGTTTCCGGCTGATCAGCGGCAAGGCGCTCGATGTGCTGCCCCGGCTCACCGACGGCGGATATGACCTGGTGTTCTGTGACGCGGATAAGTACGAGTACCCGGACTACCTGGCCGCCGCGCTGCGGCTGCTGCGGCCGGGCGGCGTGCTGGCCTTCGACAACGCGCTGTACGGTGGCCGGGTCGCGGACCACGGCCAGGCCGATCCCGGCACGCTGGCCATCCGGGACCTGGCTGACCAGGTCAGGGAGGATGAGCGCCTGGTACCGGTGCTGCTGCCGGTTGGCGACGGGCTGCTGGCCGCGGTCAAGCGCTAGCCGGGGCGGGCACGGCGGCGCCGTCCGTCAGCCAGTGCAGCAGCAACTGGGTGCCGAACCCGGTCGCGCCCTTGGTGTTCTCGCCGTCGTCGGCGGTGGCCCGGGCAGCCCCGGCGATGTCCAGGTGGGCCCAGGCCCGGCCGCCGGCGAACTCGCGCAGGAACAGCGCCGCGTCGATGGACCCAGCCCGGCCGGACCCGCTGGCCACATTGGCCAGGTCGGCGACGGGTGAATCGAGGCCGTCCCGGTAGTCGTCGGCCAGCGGCATCCGCCACAGCCGGTCACCGCTGGCCGTCCCCGCCGCCAGCAGCGCCGCGGCCAGGTCATCGTCGGTGGCATACAGCGCGGCCAGCACCGCGCCCAGCGCCACCCGCGCGGCCCCGGTCAGCGTGGCCAGGTCGACGATGACGTCGGGAGCCAGCTCGGCATCCGCGTAGGCCAGCGCGTCGGCCAGCACCAGCCGGCCCTCGGCGTCGGTGTTGAGCACCTCCACCGTCCGCCCGCCGTAGTGCTGGATTACGTCCCCGACCCGCAGCGCGCTGCCGGACGGCATGTTCTCCGCCGCGGCGACCAGCCCGGTTACCCGGATCGGGGCGCCCAGCCGGGCCAGCGCCGACATGGTGGCGATCACGGCCGCCCCGCCAGCCATGTCGGTTTTCATCAGCTTCATGCCGTCGTTGGGCTTCAGCGACAGGCCGCCGCTGTCGAACGTGATGCCCTTGCCGATCAGCACCACGTGCCGCTGTGGGCCGGGCCGGTAGCTCAGCTCGATCAGCCGGGGCGGCCGGACCGACCCGGCGCCTACCCCGAGCAGCCCGCCGAACTGGTCCCGGGTCAGGTCGGCTTCGGTCCAGATCCGGCAGGACAGGCCGTGCGCGGCCGCGATCCGGGCCGCCTCACCGGCCAGCCAGGCCGGCGACTTGGTCATCGACGGGGTGTTGCCGAGATCCCGGGCCAGCGCCACCGCCCCGGCCACCACGGCGGCCCGCTCGACCAGGGCGGCAGGATCCCGGCGGCCGGCCAGCAGCAGCTGGACCTCCGGCCCGGGCTGCTGCGCCGCGGTGGATTTCAGCGTGTACTGGTACGAGCCGAGCAGCAGCCCGGTCACGAACGCCCGCACCGACTCGTCCGGCTCGGTCAGCACGGCGGTGCACACCGCGGCCCGGCCGGCCTGCAGCCGCCGGGCCAGCGCCGCCCCGGCCCGTCGCAGCGCGCTGGGAGCAGCATCCCCGATGCCGAGGAACATGACGGTGCCCGGGCGGCCGCCCAGATCGATGACGGTTTGGGTGATTTCGCCCGCCCGGCCGGTCAGCTGGCCGGAGGCGATGATGTCGGCGGCCGGGAAAGGAAGATAGCTGTCCAGCTCGGCCGCGCCGCCGCCGGGAACTGGGTCCGCACCGGGCTCGCCCGGGCTGCGCACCGGTACGGCGATAACCGAGGGCCCGGTTTCGCTGGCCGCGCGGAGAAAACTGCCCAGAGGTTGCTGATCAGCCGCTGGAACAGCGGTAACCCTGGCCTTGACCGGCAAGGCTCAGCCGGTGACGGATTTGAGCGCGTCTGAAAGCCGGGCCGCCTCGTCCGCGGACAGTTCGACCACCAGCCGCCCGCCACCTTCGAGCGGTACGCGCATTACGATGCCGCGGCCCTCTTTGGTGACCTCGAGCGGACCATCGCCCGTCCGCGGCTTCATCGCCGCCATTCCGCATCCCCTTCCTGCCCGGGGCCGCATGAGACCTCGCGGAGGCCTGCCGCGCCAGATCGGCACCTGCGGCGGGTCCGGCCACCCACAGCCGAATGATCAGTACCTCTATTATCCAGAGTTCCGGCCTACAGTGGTAACGATCAGCACTCCCTTCCGCCCCCTGCCGTCGGTAACTAGGGTCTCATCAGCACCTCGTGCATCTTCGGTCACGGGTGGTTAGGTTTACCTGCACCTAAAGGAGAGACCAGTGGCGGACGCGGAATCAGCGCCAGTGGCGGACGCCGGATCAGACACGGCCCGATCAGATACGGCCCGATCAGATACGGTGCGCTGGGACCTGACCGAGGCGGTCGCCACCATCGTCCTGAACCGGCCGCGGGCCCATAATGCGCTCACCGCGGAGATGAAGACCGCGCTGCTGGCCGCGTTGCGCCAGGCCGCGGCCAGCCCCGAGGTCCGGGCGGTGCTGATCACCGGCGCCGGGCCGGCCTTCTGCGCCGGCCAGGATCTGCGTGAGCACGCCGAACTGCTAGCCGTGGCCCAGGCCGGCGCGGCGTCCGGCCGGCCGGGCGCGACGGCGATGGACACGGTCCGGCAGCACTACAACCCGATCGTGCTGGCCATCAGGTCCATGCCCAAGCCGGTCATCGCCGCCGTGAACGGGGTGGCCGCGGGCGCGGGGGCTTCCCTGGCGCTGGCCTGTGACCTGCGCATCGCGGCCCGCAGCGCCAGTTTCCTGATGGCTTTCGCCCGGGTCGGGCTGGCCGCCGACACCGGCGCCTCGTGGACCCTGCAGCGGCTGGTCGGGGCGGGCCGGGCGGCCGAGCTGCTGCTGCTGGCCGAGCCCCTGGCGGCCGGCCGGGCACTGGATCTGGGCCTGGTCAGCCAGGTGGTGGACGATGCGGAGCTGGCCGGGGCGGCGAGTGCGCTGGCCGCCCGGCTGGCCATGGGCCCGACCGCTGCCTATGGCGGCATCAAGGCGGAACTCGACTACGCGGCCGGGCACGATCTGGCCGCGGCGCTGGAGCAGGAAGCCGAGGTCCAGGCCGCCCTGGGCCGCACCGCGGACCACCAGGCGGCCACGGCCGCGTTCGCCCAGAAGCAGCGGCCCACGTTCCAGGGCCGCTAGGGCCGCCAGGGCCGGCGGACGGCCTCAGGCCGCGTCCGCGCTGGCCAGTTCCTCGTGCGCGCAGACGATCTGCTCGGCCGCGTCGACCATGTCGGAGAACTCCCGCCACTCCCGGCCGCCGGCCCGGCTGGTCCACGACACCACCCGGCTGCGTACCCACACGGTCAGGCCACGCCGGATGGACAGCACCGACATGCCCGAGGCGGGGGCGTCGGCCCGGACGATGTGCCCGAGGCCGCGATCGGACAGCATCCGCTCCAGGCTGGCGGCGGCCTGCAGCGAGCCGGGCTGGGCCTGGCGGAACCGGTCCAGGGCGGCGCCCGGGGGCAGCGGCTGCGCGAACCAGACCGCCTTCCCTGGGACCTTCCAGCCGCCCAGCCGGGCCCGGGTCAGGTGATGGCCCCACCGGCCCTGGGACAGCGCGTGCACCACGCACAGGCCGCGGCCGCTCTCCTCGTCTTCGGCCGGCGCGCCCACGGGCAGTGCCACCGGCGGCTGGCCGTTCTTCCAGCCGGGCAGGGCGTCGAACATCTTGCACACGAGTTCTTGCTGTCCAGTGGCCCGGCGCAGGTACAGCCAGAGTTCCGGTGCTCCCGCCACCGGGCAGCCCAGGACGCCGTCGAACTGGACCGCGGCCCGCGCGTGCATGGTGTTGGCGGCCAGCTCGCTGGCCATCGTGACGCCGTCGTAGATCGCCTCGTCCGGCAACCCGATGCCCGCCGCGGCCGCCCGGAACAACTGCCGGGCGGTGGCCGCGCAACGTGGCGTCCATCGGGAGCGGCGAGGCGGAACATCCCCCCGCGGATACGGTCACGGCCGGAGGATGCACCGCGTCGGAGGGGTGCGGTACATCGGCCGCTAGTGACCCTAACATGAGCTTTGCGCCTTCCCGGCTCATAATCTGTGAAACACATATTACGAGTCGTGCGCCCAGTTGCGCAACGACATCCGGGACGGAAGTGCGGGCTTGAAGCAGTCTTTACCTTTTCTGTCCGGACAGAATCGTCCCTAAAGCGGACATTACGTAAAGTATTAGTGCTGTGGCTAACAGGTAACACAAGGGGTATAGCCTGGGTGTTTCCGCCCAGCGGGCCGCGCAGTACAGTCGTGCCGCGGCGGCTGCCCCACAGCCGCCGGACCTCGAGACAGGTCCTGATAGAAGAATCCCCCGGGTGGCGGCCCGGGGGATTCTTCTTGGGTGGTGCCTGGATGGCTCAGTCTTGACCGTCGAGGTCGAAGCGGCCGGCTTTGGTCTCGGCCAGGAACCGGGCGAACGCCGCCCGGCTGACCACGTGGGCGCCGCGCGCCGGGCGGGTGCTGTCCCTGACGGCGACGACATCGGGCAGGTTGGCCGCGATCTCCACGCAGCCCCCGTTGGACCCGCTACTCAGGCGTGCCTTACGCCACTCAGCTCGAGACAGATCGATCATGATTACTCCAGTTGTTGGGCGAGGTGTTCTAGGTAGAGCACAGTGGCTCCGGGCTCCAGGGCCGAATCGCGGATCCGGCCGAATGCTTGAACGTACAAGCTCACCTCTTCTGGCCTGCTCACCTCCTGAACGGCGATATCGGTTTCGGCGAAGACGACGCTCGGCTCGCCGTCCGGGCAGGTCAAAGATGTTGATCGAGGAGGTCACGCCCGGGCTCGGGCCGTCCGCGAAGCGCTGGATGCGCAGTTCGACGTTGGGGCGGCGGCTCATCTCGATGAGATGCTCGATCTGCTCCTGCCGCTCGGGTTTGGTGCCCCAGTGGTACATCAGCGAGGCCTCGGTGATCACCGTCACCAGGCGGGGCGCGGCCCCATTTGTCCGGTCGAGGATCTCCTGGCGGCGCTGCCGGGTCTCTATCGCCCTGCGCCGCCAGGTGGGCGGCCGCGGGCCGGCCCGCATGAACGCCTCCGCGTAGTCCTGGGTCTGCAGCAGGCCCGGCACGACCAGCGGCATGCAGACCTGAATCCGCTCCGCGTCGTTCTCGAAGCCGGGGAACTCGTTCTCGAAGATGTCGGTGTAGTCGCGCCACCAGGGCCGGGCACGGGACCGGATGGCCAGATCCTCGAGCTCTTCCGCGGCGGCGCTGTCCACGCCGTAGATCCGCAGCAGGTCCCGGATGTCGCTCATCTCGGGCCGCTTCCACTGGTTGGCCTCGAACCGGCCCACCTTGCCGCGCCCCCAGTTGAGGATGTCGCAGACGTGGTTAGCGGTGTGCCCGCTGTGCAGCCGGAGTTCGGCAAGGCGGCGGGACAGCCGACGCTTGGCCACGGTTGCCCCGTAGGCATCGTCGGTCATCCGGCCTCTCCTCCTTGACAAGGCGCTGGATTAAGCATAACGCTACCTAACTTGTGAATCGCAGATACTCGGCCACTTCCCTGGGAGTCTCACGTTTGTGTTCAGGGTAAGCACAATCCAGGGTCCGGTGTAGCACTCATTGCCCGGAGTGCGCCGGAGTGGCCGCCTGCGGCCGGCGGTTAGCTCGCGCCCTCGTCGAACTCGCCGCCGCGCACGCCATCGAGGAAGCACTCCCACTCGTGGCGGTCATACACGAGCACCCGGCCCGCAGGGTCGCCAGCCACCCGCATCAGCACGTACTCGGTGCGCTCCGCGGCCGCGCCCGGGGCGGTCGTGGCCACGGCCGCCGCGGTAGCCAGGGCGCGGGCCGGCACGAACGCGATCTCGATGGCCCCGTCCCGGTCACCGGACCGCCGCCAGTCCTGCGCGGCCAGGTTGACGCCGAGTTCCTCTACGGTCGGCTTCCCGGTCACTACTGCATCCTCCTCGGGCGGCAGGGTGCCGCGTGGCAAACCCAACAGTAGAGCATGATCACCCGTCACTGTCTGGAGTCACCGGATTCGCCGGGCGCCGGCCTACCCCGCACCACAGCCAGCGCGAGCCATCGGTGTCGGCGGCCACCGGGTCCTCGGCCCCCCACAGGCCGGCATAGGTCAGCTGGGGCGGGCTGCCCTGGTACGGGGGCACCAGTTCCAGGCCGGTGAAGAACCGGGCCACCTCAGCCCGGGACCGGAAGTACAGGTGCTCGGTGGCGGTGTCGAAGACGGCGCGGAAACCCTGCACCGCCTGATCAGACTTGTGATCGGCGCTCAGATGGGACAGCGACAGGTAGCTGCCCGGGGCCAGTTCGCGGAGGTAGCGGGCGACCAGCTGGTGGGGTCTGGCCTCATCGGCCACGAACATGAGCACGCCGGTCATCAGCAGCCCGGCCGGCTCGGTGAAGTCGATAAGGCGGCGCAGCTCCGGGTGGCCCAGGATGCCCTCGGGGTCGCGCAGATCGCCCACGATGACCGTGCTCGAGCCGTTGCCGGCCAGCAGCGGCTGGCTGTGCTGCCGCACCAGCGGGTCGATGTCCACGTACACCACCCGGGCTTCCGGCACCAGGCGCTGCACCACCTCATGCGTGTTGCCTACAGTGGGCAGCCCGGAGCCGATGTCGATAAACTGGCGGATGCCCTGCTCCGCGATCCACCTGGCGGCCCGCTGGTGGAAGCCTCGATTGGACCACGCCGCGTCGCGCACCTCCGGGACGGCCTTGAGGATCTGCTCGGCAGCGGCGCGGTCAGCCGGGAAATTGTTGCTGCCAGCTAACAGGTAGTCATAGATCCGGGCCGGAGCCGGGACACTGCTGTCCACTCCGGCGGGATCGGGCTGAGCGTCGGCCATGACTGTCTCCCCTCCCGCCATACCTGTCTGCCGAGACTACTCTGCCGGCACTCGGGCCACTCCGGCGTAACCCCAGTGCGATCCGTCGCTATCGGCGGTCTCCGGGTCCTCGGCCCCCCATTCGCCCATGAAGACCAGCCGCGGCTCACCACCGGGCCACGGCGGGACCAGGTCCAGGCCGGTGAAGAAGCGCGCCACCTCGGCCCGGGGCCGCAGGTGGATGTTCTCGGTCGCCTTGGCGTACTCGGCCAGCCCGGTGCGCACCGCCTGCGGCGGCACGTTGTCCGCGGTCACGTGGGACAGGGCCAGGTAACTACCGGGCGGCAGCGCGGCCACATACCGGGAGACCAGGCCCCAGGGGTCCGCGTCGTCCGCCACGAAGTGCATGACCGCCGTCATCAGCAGCCCGACCGGCTCGGTGAAGTCGATCAGCGAGCGCAGCAGGCGGTCCCCAAGCACCGCGTCCGGCTGGCGCAGATCGCCGAACACGAACGTAGTGAACGGGCTGGTCAGCAGCTCGCCAGCGAAGGCCCGGACCATGGGATCGTTGTCCACGTAGACCACCCGGGCCACCGGCGTGATGGCCCCGACCACCTCATGGGTGTTGCCCTGGGTGGGCAGGCCGGACCCGATGTCGATGAACTGGGTGATCCCAGCGCTCTGGGCCAGCCATTTCGCCGCCCGCTGGTGGAAACCACGATTCGCCCACGCCATGTCCGAGATCTCGGGCAGGCCCGTGCGGATCCGCTCGGCGGCTTCCCGGTCGGCCCGGTAGTTGATCCGGCCACCCAGGTAGTAGTCATAGAGCCGGGCCGGGCTGGGCACCTCAGGGTCGACACCAGGTGGAACGGGCGGCTCCTCCACGGGTCCGTCTGCCATTCAGCCTCCAGTCACGCTCTGCTCATATTGTGACACCGCCCGTGTGATTCACGAAGGGCGATTGGCCGACTATTGGTAGGCGCCACGCCGGAAGCAGTCCCGCAAATGGTCATCGACCAGACCGCAGGCCTGGAAGGTGGCGTAAACCGTGACCGGGCCCGTGAACCGGAAACCCCGGCCGCTGCAGCTCCTTGGCCAGCGCGGTGGACGCCGGTGTCGATGCGGGCAGGTCGGCCAGGCTGACCGGGCCCACCGGCGCCGGATCCACCGCGTAGCTCCAGACCAGGGCCGCGAGCCCGCCTGGGATGTCCAGCGCGGCACTGGCGTTATGAATCGTGGCTTGAATCTTGGCCCGGTTCCTGATGATGCCAGCGTCGCCGAGCAGCCGGTCCACATCCGGCGGGCCGAAGCTGGCCACCTGCGCCGGGTCGAAGCCGCGGAACGCGGCCCGGAAGTTGTCCCGCTTGCGCAGGATGGTGAGCCAGGACAGGCCGGACTGGAAGCCCTCCAGGCACAGCCGCTCGAAGATGCCCTGGTCGCTGCGGACCGGCCGGCCCCATTCCACGTCGTGGTAGCCGAGGTATTCGGGGCTGCTCATCGCCCACGGGCAGCGCAGCTGCCCATCCGGGCCGGGCTGCGCGGTGCCGGGCCGGTCAGTCATCGTCGGGCGCGGCCGCCTCGACGGTGGCCGCCGCCGGCGCCGCCGGTGTCTCGTCCCGGGCCGCGGCGTCGGGGTCGTCGGCCGCCGCACTGGCATCGGCCGGGGCCGCCCCGGGCTCGTCCACCACAACCGGAGCCGCCGCGGCTCGTCCACCGCAACCGGCGCTGGCGCGGGCCGGCTCGCGCTGGCCGGCCGGGCGCCACCCGGCCCCGGCCGGAGCTCGGCCAGCTGCTGGCGCAGCACGGCGATCTCCACGTCTCGTTCGGTGACAATCTGCGCGATCCGGCTCAGCGCCTCATCAGTCACTTGCGTGTTGTATCCCCACAGCGCCGGCGGGGGCCGCAGCATGGCCACGTCGGCGGCGGTGAGCAGGTCGCCCAGCGTGGGCGGGATGTAGTCGCTGGGGAACTCGGCCATCTCGCCGCCGTGGCCCATGGCCACGGCGACCACGCCGGCGAGGATGACTGCCCCGGCAAGCAGCAACAGAACGGACACAGTATGCATCGTGCCACGCGCGGCGGGCGCGCAGGCGGGCGAACCGCTGGCTCAGCTCACTCCGGGGGCCGGATCGGCGCCGTTGCGCTGCGCGTGCGCCCGCTGAATGATGCTGATGGCCTCGGCCGGGTCGTCCACCACGGCCAGCAGGTCCTCGTCCCCGGCCGAGATCTTGCCGCCGCCCAGCACGTTCTGCCGGATCCAGGACAGCAGGCCGGACCAGTACTCGCTGCCCACCAGCACGATGGGGAATCTGGTGATCTTGCCGGTCTGCACCAGGGTGAGCGCCTCGAACAGCTCGTCCAGCGTGCCGAACCCGCCCGGCAGCACCACGAATGCCTGCGAGTACTTGATGAAGACGGTCTTGCGGACAAAGAAGTACCGGAACTCCAGGCCGATCTCGACATAGTCGTTCAGGCCCATTTCCGTGGGCAGCTCGATGCCCAGGCCAACCGAGACGCCGCCCGCGGTGGCAGCGCCCTTGTTGGCCGCTTCCATGACCCCCGGGCCGCCACCTGTGATCACCGCGTACCCGGCCTCGGCCAGGCTCTTCCCGATCGCCTCGGCCTGGTCACATTCCACGCTGCCCGGCCCGGCCCGGGCGCTGCCGAACACCGACACGGCCGGGCCCAGCTCGGCGAGCAGCCCGAAGCCCTCGACGAACTCGGCCTGGATCCGCAGCACCCGCCATGGGTCGGTATGCACCCAGTCGCCCGGTCCGCGGCGGTCGAGCAGCCGCTGGTCGGTGGTGGTCTTGGGGATGAAGTCGCCGCGCAGCATGGCGGGGCCCTGACGGCGAACGCGGCGACGTGATTCTGGTTGCACTCTCCCGATCCTGCCATGCACACTGGCCTGCTCAGCGCACTGAGGGCGGGCTGTCCCCGGGGTGCACCGCGGCGGCGATCCCTGGCGGCTTGTCCCCGTTATTCCGCACGCACCGGTAACTTCGGCTTGTGCCAAGAAGCCGGCCCACCGCGCGGTCACGTCATCGTGGCCGCCGGGCGCTCACCGTGACCGCTGTGCTCGCCGTGCTCGCGGGCGGCGGGTACCTGGTGGTACGCGCGTTCGCGCCGGTGATCGCCCCGGTGCTGACCGGATCGGGCTGCGTGGCCACCGGCGACCACCAGAGCATCCTGCTGGACACCGAGCAGGGGTCCATCGCCGCCACCATCGCGGGCGTGGCCCACCAGCACGCCATGCCCCGGGTGGCGGTCACCATCGCCTACGCGACCGCGATGCAGGAATCCAAGCTGCACAACCTGAGCTACGGCGACCGGGACTCGGTCGGGGTCTTCCAGCAGCGGCCTTCGGAAGGCTGGGGACCGCGCAAGGATCTGCAGGACCCGATCTACGCCAGCACCAAGTTCTTCCGCGCGCTCAAGGCCATCCCCGGCTACCGGAAGATGCCGGTGTACCAGGCCGCCCAGGACGTGCAGCACAGCGCCGACGGGACGGCCTACACCCAGTACGCGAAGATGGCCGCGGCCATGACCCCCGCGTTCACCGGGCAGCGCGGGCACGCCGTCTACTGCTGGTCGGGTTCGGCCAGCCGGGCCCCGGCCAATGTGAGCGGGATCACCAGCGGGCTCGGCACCACGTTCGGCCCAGCGGTAGCTCGCGAGGTCACTGACCAGCGGAGCAGCCGGGGCAGCGTGGCCGACGGGAGCAGCACCCGGGTGCAACTCCGGATCGGGCAGCAGCGGCTCGGCTGGGAGGTGGCGACGTGGCTGGTTACCCACGCCAGCACCTACCATATCCACCAGATCCGGTTCAGTGGGTACCAGTGGCGCGCCGCCGCGAGCAGCAAAGGCTGGGACCGCGACGCGGCCGCACCGCCCGCAGGCGAGCTGGAGCTGAGCTGATAGCCTGCGGCCGGCTGGGAATCTCGCCGCCCAGGGTGCGCTGACGCCGCCCGGCCCGGGATACTTACCAGCACCGGGATACTGGGAGCCTCAGTCCCTCACGGGACAGCCGCCGCCCCGGGACAGCGCGGGAATAGAGGAGTTCCGAACGTGACGTACATCATCGCGCAGCCCTGCGTCGACGTACTCGACAAGTCGTGCATCGAGGAATGCCCCGTCGATTGCATCTACGAGGGCGAGCGCATGCTCTATATACACCCGGACGAGTGCGTGGACTGCGGTGCGTGCGAGCCGGTGTGCCCGGTCGAGGCGATCTTCTACGAAGACGACGTGCCGGACCAGTGGAAGGACTACTACAAGGCCAACGTGGAGTTCTTCGGGGACCTCGGCTCACCGGGCGGCGCGGCCAAGATCGGCAAGATCAACAAGGATCACCCGCTGGTCTCCGTGCTGCCGCCACAGGCCGAAGAGAGCTGACCCGGCCGCACGGCTGCCGCGATTCCCCTGGGACCTGCTCGCCCCGTACGGCGACAAGGCACGGGCCCATCCCGGCGGGATCGTGGATCTGTCCGTCGGCACCCCCGTGGATCCGGTGCCGCGGGTCGTGACCGACGCGCTGCAGGCCGCCGCCAACGCCCCGGGCTACCCGCCACCCCGGCACGCCTCAGCTCCGCCAGGCGGCGGCCGGGTGGCTGGCCCGACGGCACGGGGTGGCGGTGCCGCCGGAGTCCGTGCTCCCGGTCATCGGCACCAAGGAGTTCATCGCCTGGCTGCCCGCGCTGCTCGGGTGCGGCCCGGGCGACGTGGTGGTGTATCCGGAACTGGCGTACCCGACCTACGACGTGGGCGCCCGGCTGGCCGGGGCCCAGGGCATCGCCGCGGACGGCCTGACCACGCTCGGCCCGGAACACGTCCGGCTGGCCTGGGTCAACTCCCCGGCCAACCCGACCGGGCGGGTGCTGCCGCCCGCGCACCTGGCCAAGATGGTGAGCTGGGCCCGGGAGCGCGGGGCGGTGCTCGCGTCCGACGAGTGCTACCTCGAGCCTCGGCTGGACCGCTGAGCCGCTCTCGATCCTGCATCCGGACGTGTCCGGGGGGGCCGCCGACGGGCGTCCTCGCGGTGCACTCGCTGTCCAAGCGGTCCAACCTCGCGGGCTACCGGGCCGGGTTCGTCGCCGGCGACCCCGCCCTGATCGCCCAGCTGCTGGAGGTGCGCAAGCACGCCGGGATGATGCTGCCGGCGCCGGTGCAGGCGGCGATGACCGCCGCGCTGGACGACGACGCGCACGCCGACCAGCAGCGGGCGGTGTACGGCGCGCGCCGTGACCGGCTGCTGGCCGCGTTCCAGGCGGCGGGCTGGGGATCAGCCACTCCGAGGCCGGGCTGTACCTGTGGGCGCAGCGGCCCGGCCAGGACGGCTGGGGCTCCGTGGAGCTGCTGGCCGACCTGGGCATCCTGGTCGCCCCGGGCGAGTTCTACGGCCCGGCCGGACGCCAGCACGTCCGGATCGCGCTCACCGCCACCGACGAGCGGGTGGACGCCGCGATCGCGCGCCTGGCCGCGCTGTCGTAACCCAGTGGCACAGTTGCTGACCGGAAGGAAGGAGGGGACCATGACTGTCATGACCAGCCCCGGCCATGTCACCCACCCCTTCACGGTCAGCGACCTGGAGGAGACGCCGGATGACGGCCGCCGCTACGAACTTATCGACGGGGCACTCCTGGTGAGCCCGGCCCCCGGCTGGGCCCACCAAGAGGCGACGATCGCCCTTGGCGTGGCGTTGCGTCAGGCCTGCCCGGCCAACATGCGGGTATTGGTCGCGCCGTTCGCGGTACGCCCGGATAAGTACAACGAGGTCCAGCCGGATGTCCTGGTAGCCCAGTATGAGGATCTTACGGAACGATGCCTGCCCCGGGCCCCGCTGCTGGCCGTCGAGGTCATCTCGCCGACCAGCAGGCTGCACGACGCCAGCCTGAAGAAGGCCGTCTACGCCCGGCTGGGCACGCCCTCCTACTGGCTGGTCAACCCGAACCCCGGCCAGCCAGCGCTGACCGTGTTCGAGCTAGCCGGCGGCGACTACAAGCAGATCGTGCACGTGACCGGCGGGCAGGCTTGGACCGCCAGCCAGCCGTTCCCGGTGCGGGTGGTGCCCGCCGACCTTGTGCGAGGGCTGCGGCCCTGAACCTGCGCGCACCCATAGGCTGGGGGCGTGCTGCGGCTCTTTGACACCCGGACCCATCAGGTGGCGCCGATCGAGCCGGCCCACCGCGGCCGCCTGCGTATCTACACCTGCGGGCCCACCACCTACCGCCCCGCACACATCGGCGACCTGCGCTCCTACCTGCTGCCCGACCTGATCCGGCGGACCGCGGAGCGAGCCCAGCTGCTCGTCACCCGCTGCCAGAACATCACCGACGTGAGGCTGGCCGACGCGATGAGCCTGCCCCGGACGGCGATGAGCCTGCCCCGGACGGCGATGAGCCCGGCCCGGACGCCGCGCGGCAGCATGAGGCGGCGTTCCGCGCCGACTGCGCCGCGCTGAACATCCGGCCGGCCGACAGCATGCCGCGGGCCAGCGAATCCATCGAGCTGATGATCGAGCTGATCAGCAAGCTGCTGGAGACCGGTCAGGCGTACCCCACCCCGGCCGGCTCGGTGTACTTCGACGCTCGATCCTTCCCCAGCTACGGCGAGCTGTCCGGGCACCGGCTCGGGGACCTGCGCACCGGGCACCGGCCCAGCGCCGGTGCTGGCCAGCCGGATGTGGACCCGGGCCAGCGGTTCCACGCGGACTGGGCGTTGTGGCAGGGCAGGCCGGCCGGCCAGGAGGTGACCTGGACGGCTCCCTGGGGCACCGGGATCCCGGGCTGGCACACTGAGTGCTCCGCCATGTCCCTGCATGACCTGGGCGACCCCATCGACGTGCACACCGGCGGGATCGGCCTGCGCTTCCCGCACCACGAGAACGTGCGGGCACAGTCGGACAGCGTCACCGGCCACGAGGTGGTCCGGAACTGGGTGCACGGCGGGCACCTGCTGTTCGAGGGCCGGAAGATGGCCAGCTCCACCGGGAACGTGGTGCTGCTCGGGGATCTGGCCGGCCGCGGTCTTGACCCGCTGGCGCTGCGGCTGGCGTTCGCCGAGCACCGGTACCGGCAGGAGATCGACCTGACCTGGACCGCCCTGGAAACGGCCGACGCCACGGTGCGCCGCTGGCGGCAGCGGGTGGCCGAGTGGGCCAACTCGCCCAGCCGGCCGATGTGCGCGCAGTACGTGGCCGACTTCCTCGGCGCGTTCGACGACGACCTGAACACCCCGGCCGCGCTGCGCGTGCTGCGAGCGCTGGAGGAGGACAGCGAGATCCCGCCGGGTGCCAAGTTCGAGACGTTCGCTCACGCCGACCGGTGGCTCGCCCTGGACCTGGCCCGGGACATCGGCCGTGCGCCAGTGCCGCCCGCGCTGCCCTAGCCCGCTGCTGCCCTAACCCTGGCGCACGCAACGATCGGCCGTCCCAGCCGAATCTTCGCAACGAATCGACGGCCAGACGCAGCTCGCGCGCATTTATCCCACCGGACGCAGCTCTTACGCTGGACTAGCTGATCATCCGCACCCCGTACGAGAGGAGTTCGATGACCGCTACCTATCCCGCCACCGGCCTGGCCGCGCAGCCGACCACCCGGACGCCGCTGCCGAGGACCTACCTGATGTGCCGTCCCGAGCACTTCACCGTGCGGTACGCCATCAACCCGTGGATGGCCAGCGGCGCCGCGGTGGACACGGCACTGGCCATCCGCCAGTGGCAGGGGCTGCAGGACGCCTACACCAGCCTCGGTCATTCGGTGCAGCTCATCGACGGCCATCCGGATCTGCCGGACATGGTGTTCGCGGCCAACGGGGCCACCGTGATCGGCGGCACCGTGCTGGGCGCCCGGTTCCGCTATCCCGAGCGGGCCGCGGAAGGCCCGGCCTACCTGGACTGGTTCCGCCGCCACGGTTACCGGTCGGTGCACGAACCGGGCCAGGTCAACGAGGGTGAGGGCGACATCGTGCCCGCAGGCCAGGTCATACTGGCCGGGCACGGCTTCCGCACCGGCCAGGGCGTCCGCCCCGAGCTCGAAGCGCTGTTCGGGCTGCCGGTGATCAGCCTGCGCCTGGTCGATCCGCGGTTCTACCACCTGGACACGGCGCTGTGCGTGCTCGACGCACACACCGCCGCGTACTACCCGGCGGCGTTCGACGCGGCCGGGCGCGCCGCGCTGGCCGCGCAGTTCCCCGAGCTGATCGAGGCCAGCGGCGAAGATGCTGGGGTGCTCGGGCTGAACGCGGTCAGCGACGGCCGCCACGTCATCCTGCCCGCCCAGGCCACCGGGCTGGCCGCCGAGCTGGCCATCCGCGGGTTCACGCCGGTCCCGGTGGACATGTCGGAGTTTCGCAAGGCCGGCGGCGGGCCGAAGTGCTGCACACTGGAACTGCGGCCATGATCGGGGGAACAGCCGTGCGAGGGGGAACCACCGTGACCACATCGGCAGCCAGCCTGCATGCCCTGGCCGAAGCGCACAGCGCGCACAACTACCATCCGCTGCCCGTCGTCATCGCCGAGGGCGAGGGCGCCTGGGTCACCGATACCGAAGGCCGCCGCTACCTGGACATGCTCGCGGCCTATTCGGCGCTGAACTTCGGGCACCGCCATCCCGCGCTGGTCGCCGCCGCCCAGCGCCAGCTGGACCGGGTCACCCTGGTCAGCCGGGCGTTCGAGCACGATCAGTTCGGCCCGTTCTGCGCCGAGCTGGCCGAGCTGGCGGGCATGGAGATGGTGCTGCCGATGAACACCGGCGCGGAAGCGGTGGAAACGGCCATCAAGACCGCCCGCAAGTGGGGTTACGAGGTCAAAGGGGTCCCACCGGACCAGGCCGTCATCGTGGCCTTCGAGGGCAACTTCCACGGCCGGACCACGACGATCGTCAGCTTCTCCACCGACCCCGACGCCCGGGCCTCGTTCGGCCCGTACACGCCGGGATTCCGGGTGGTGCCCTACGGGGACGCGGCCGCGCTGGCCGCGGCCATGGACGAGGTCGTGGTCGGCGTGCTGGTCGAGCCCATCCAGGGCGAGGCCGGTGTGGTCGTGCCGCCGCCGGGCTTCCTGGCCGCGGTGCGTGAGCTGTGCTCGTCGCATGGCGCGCTGATGATCGCCGACGAGATCCAGTCCGGGCTGGGCCGGGCCGGCACCACGTTCGCCTGCGAGGCCGAACAGGTGGTCCCGGACATGTACCTGCTCGGCAAGGCGCTCGGCGGTGGCATCGTGCCGGTATCCGCGGTGGTGTCGTCCCGTGAGATTCTCGGGGTGTTCCAGCCTGGGCAGCACGGCTCGACGTTCGGCGGCAACCCGCTGGCCTGCGCGGTGGGCCGGGAGGTCATCGCCATGCTGGCCACCGGCGAGTACCAGGACCGGTCGGCCAAGCTGGGCGCGCACCTGCACGACCGGCTGGCCACGCTGCCGGCCGACGTGGTCCGCGAGGTGCGCGGCCGGGGCCTGTGGGCCGGCCTGGAGTTCACCTCGCTGCCGGGCCGGGTCGCCTGCGAGCGGCTGGCCGCCCGCGGTGTGCTGGCCAAGGACACCCACGGCACCGCGATCCGGCTCGCGCCGCCGCTGGTAATCAGCGAGCCCGATCTGGACTGGGGCATCGACCAGCTGGAGCTGGCCATCCGGGACTGACCGGCGGCGTCAGCCGTCGTCGAGGGTGCGGTACCGGCCGCTGTAGTGGATCAGCGGCCGGCCGCCCGGTTTCGGCTCGGCCACCCCGATGACCTCGCCGACCACGATGCTGTGGTCGCCGCCGTCATGCACCGCGGTAGTACGGCATTCCAGCGCGCCCAGGGCGTCGGCCAGCACCGGCGCGCCGGTCACCGGGCCGGGAAAGTGCTCGATCCCGGCCAGCTGACCGTCGAGCGGGCGGCCCCGGCTGGCCAGCCAGCGCGCGGTCTTCTCCGCGTCCTCGTCGAGCACGGACACGGCCCAGGTCCCGGTGCGCAGCACGGTGTCGTGGAAGCGGGCGATCTTCTCCGCGCAGAACAGCACCCGCTGCGGGCGCAGCGACACGGAGCAGAACGCGGACACGGTCATCGCGTGGTCGGCGCCGTCCAGCGTGGTCGTCACGATCATGATGCCGCTGGCGAACCGCCCGGCCACGCGCCGGTAATCGGCGTCGTCAACCGGGGTCATGAGCGGCGCATCCGGGCCCGGCTCCGGCTGACGAAGGCGTAGACCACGGCGGCTGCCGCGCACACAGACCCGCCGTACAGGTACCAGGCGCCCGCGGTGGTGTTGGTCACGACCACGCTGCCGCCGGGTGTCGGCAGGGTGAGCACCACCGACACCAGCAGCCAGCCGGCCGCGGGGACGAGCGCACCTGCCGCGGAGCCCATGCCCGCGGCGCCCAGCACGCAGGTGACCAGGATCAGCACGGCCAGGATGAGGGCGGCCACCGGGATGGGCCCGGCACCGCGGCTGAACTGGAAGCAGCCGATCAGGCCCTGCGCGGCGCCGAGCAGGAACAGCAGGGCGTACGCGCCACCGGTCACGAACGCCTGGCTGTCCCGCGCCGGGCGCGGCTGCGGCAAGCTGTCCACGGATTGCAGGTTATACGTACGTGTCCGGCAGCCCGGCGAGCAGATCGGTCTCTGGCCCGGCCAGTCCGGCCCGCCCGGCTGGCCCGGCGGGGCCAGCCGGGGCAGGCTCACCCCGCGGCCCGGCCAGCAGCGTGTAGTACTCCAGGCCCAGGATGCGCTGGCCGACCCCGTTGGACAGCGCGAAGAACGGCTCGTGCACCGCGATCTGGGTGGCGTGCGCGCGCATGGCCGCGGTCTTGGCCGCCAGGTACCCGGTGCCGTCGATCTCGGTCGTCGCCTGCTCGTCCGGGACGCCGAACGGCAGCTCGTTCACGGCGGCCGCCTCGGTGAAGCCGGGCGGCGGCACCGGGCCAGCGCCCGGGGCTGCCTCCGTGCCGGTCAGCCGGATCGCACTGGCCAGCACCGACCGGGGCAGCGCCGTCGCGTACAGCTTGGCCACCCCGCAGGCGGCACCGGCCAGCTGGAACGCGCGCCAGGCCACCCGGTGCGCCTGGATGTGGTCCGGGTGGCCATAAAAGCCGTTGTCGTCGTAGCTGATCATCACCCGCGGCCGCACCTCGCGGATGACGGCGACCAGCTCGGCCGCGGCCTGGTCCAGGTCGGCCTGCCAGAAGCAGCGCGGATCGGCGTTGCTGGGCAGCCCCATCATCCCGGAGTCGCGCCACCGGCCCGGGCCGCCCAGGAAGCGGTGGTCGGTCACGCCGAGCGCCGCGCAGGCCGCGGCCAGCTCGCCGATCCGGTATGGGCCCAGCCGGTCTTCCTGGTCCGCGGCCAGCTGCCGCAGGCCGGCCGGGATGACCTCGCCCAGCTCGCCCAGCGTGCAGGTGACCAGGGTGACCGGTACGCCCTCGGCCGCGTACCGGGCCATGGTGGCCCCGGTGTGGATCGATTCATCATCCGGATGGGCGTGCACCAGGAGCAGCCCGCCGCCCGGATCACCGGCTGACGAGCTGGCTGACCGGTCCGGGCTGGCGCTGGGCATACCCGAGAGGCTAGCTGGCGGCCGCGTGTGCCTGGCCTGGCCCGGCCCCGCCGAGCAGCCCGGCCAGCTTCTGCACCGTGACCCGCGACTCCCGGTGCAGCCGGCCGGTGTCCAGGCCCTCGTCGCCGACGACGGCGAGCAGCGCCACCGTGCCAGCAGCTCCGGCGCGGACCGGCCCACCTGCAACGTGGCCAGCGCCATGTTGGTCCTGGACCGGTCCAGGTCAACGAACAGCAGGGTGCCCTCGCCGGGCCGCGCGTCCAGCACCTTGAGCAGCTGGAACCGGCTGGCGGTGACCACCGCGACCTCGGCCAGCTCGCCACCTGGGCTGGCCGGGCCCAGCGCGGTGGCGGCCAGCCGGGCCTCATCCGCCAGGCAGGCCGCCGCGGCCGGCAGCTCGGCCCCCTCCTCGCCCGCAGCCCGCAGCACCATGCCGGTCGCGGCATCGACCAGCGCCGCCGTACGGGCGCCCTCGATCTCCAGAATGCCGCGAAGTGAGTCAATAAGGCTTGGCACATTTCCCCCCTGCGGAAACTCTGCGGCAGGATACATATACCTGGCGGGCAGCCGCAACAAGGGGCTCAAATGAGCACTCACCACCGACAGTAGTGACCGCACTAGACACGTCTGTCCGCTATGGTGACTCGCGGATAATCAGCGGAGCGGGAGGGGACCGCAATGAACATTGAGACGGCACTCAAAGAGGCGATGACCGTCGAGGGTGCGCTCGGGGTGGCGCTGGTCGACTGGGAGAGCGGCCTGACGCTCGGCACTCTCGGTCGCTCCGCGTTAACGACCAGATCGAGGACATCCTGATCACGCTGAGCAAGCAATACCACGTGATCCGTTTGCTGAAGAACACCCAGACCGGCAGTGGCTTGTTCCTCTATCTCGTGCTCGACCGGGCGAAGTCCAATCTGGCCCTGGCCCGGCACTCGCTCCGGAAAATCGAGGGTGAGCTCACCGTCTGACGAATTCCGGCCAGCGCGCCCATCACGGGGAATTGCTTTCCGCGTCCCGGTGGTAGGTGCGCCGGATCGTATTCACACCGTTTTCCCGCGGCATTGTGGTCACGCTTGGCCATGCCGCGGGCGCGGCGCTGGTGGCAGGATCGGGACATGACCGAGACCTTCCCCCGGCAGCAGGCCAGGACCCGGCGGTTCAGCCTGGGCGTGCCCCGCTCGTTCCGCGTCTCGCCGGACGGCAGCCGCGTTGCCTTCCTGCGCACCAAGACCGGCACCGACCCGCTCACCTGCCTCTGGCAGGTGCACGTTGCGGCCGGCCCGGGAGAATCATCGCGGGAAGAACTGGTGGCCGACCCGGCCGCGCTGGACGCGGCCGAGGGTGACCTCCCAGCGGCGGAAAAGGCGCGCCGGGAGCGGGCCCGCGAGCAGGCCGGCGGGATCGTCAGCTACGCCACCGACCGTGAGCTGCGGCTCGCCGTGTTCGCCCTGGGCGGCCGCGTCTACCTGACCGAGCTGGCCGATCTCGGCCACCCAGCCGGCCCGCCCCGGGAGATCCCGGCCCGCGCGCCGGTCCTGGACCCGCGGCCGGACCCGGCCGGCGGGCGGATCGGCTATGTGTCCGCGGGCGCGCTGCACGTGATCGACATCGCGACCGGCCAGGACCGGATGCTGGCCGACCCGGCCGGCCAATCAGGCGTGACCTACGGGCTGGCCGAGTTCATCGCGGCCGAGGAGATGGGCCGGCTGCGCGGCTACTGGTGGGCGCCGGACGGGTCGGCCATCCTCACCGCGCGGGTGGACGAGAGCCCGGTGCAGCGCTGGCACATCGCCGACCCGGCCCACCCGGACCGCCCGGCGGCGGACATCGGCTACCCGGCCGCGGGCACCGCCAACGCGGACGTGTCGCTGCTGCTCGCGCGGCTGGATGGCAGCCAGGCCGAAGTGAGCTGGGACCGCGGCGCCTTCCCCTATCTGGCCACAGTGAGCTGGGCGGTAGGGGCAGGCGCGGCCGGGCCGCTGCTCGTGGTGCAGA
Organism: uncultured Actinomycetes bacterium; assembly: GCA_963747705.1. Lineage (GTDB taxonomy): Bacteria > Actinomycetota > Actinomycetes > Streptosporangiales > Streptosporangiaceae > RYN-230. The sequence continues at coordinate 52,151 of CAVVGF010000028.1, forward strand.
GCCGGGACCAGCGCCGGATGCGCCTGCTGCAGGCCGACCCGGCCACCGGCGAGACCACGCTGATCCGCGAGGACACCGACCCGAAGTGGCTGGACATCGTGTCCGGGGTACCCGCCCGGACCAGCGACGGGCGGATCGCCTGGACGGCCGACGCCGACGGAGCGCGCCGCCTGCTGCTGGGCACCGCCGCCCAGCACCAGGCGGGCACCGCCGAGGCCGTCACCCCCGCCACCATGCAGGTCCGGCACGTCCTCGGTACCGACGGAGACAGCGTGCTGTTCACCGCGTCCGGGGCCGACCCGGCTGAGATCGGCCTCTGGCTGCACCACCCGCGCCATGGCCTGCAGCGGCTCAGCCCGCCCGGCGGCGTGCACGGCGGCACCCGGTCCGGCGGCAGCACGGTCCTGGTCAGCCGCACCCTCGACGAGCCTGGCCCCACGGTCCAGGTGCTGCAGGCCGGCCAGGACGCCTGCCCGGACCGCGGCCCGGCGGTCAGCGCGATCAGCACGCCGATCGCGGTCCGCGCCGAGCAGCCCAACCTGCCGCCCCCGCGGCCGGACCTGTTCCCGGCCGGCCCGCAGCAGATCCCGACCGCGCTGCTGCTGCCGTCCTGGCACCAGCCCGGCGCCGCCCGGCTGCCGGTGCTGCTCGACCCGTACGGCGGGCCGCACTCGCAGCGCGTGCTGGCCGCCCAGGGCGCGTTCCACACCTCGCAGTGGCTGGCCGAGCAGGGCTTCGCGGTGCTGGTCGCGGACGGCCGGGGTACCCCGGGCCGCGGGCCGGACTGGGACCGGGCGGTCTGGCACGACCTGGCCGGCCCGGTGCTGGAAGACCAGGTCACCGCGTTGCAGGCGGCCGCCGAGCGGCACCCAGAAGACCTGGACCTCAGCCGGGTGGCCATCCGCGGCTGGTCGTTCGGCGGCTACCTGGCCGCGCTGGCCGTGCTGCGCCAGCCCGACGTGTTCCACGCCGCGGTGGCGGGCGCGCCGGTCACCGACTGGACGCTGTATGACACCCACTACACCGAGCGCTACCTGGGCAACCCAGCCGAGGACCCGGCGCCCTACGACACCAGCTCGGCCCTCGCGGACGCGGCCAAGCTGAGCCGCCCGCTCATGCTGATCCACGGCCTGGCCGACGACAACGTGGTGGTGGCGCACACGCTGCGGCTGTCCAGCGCGCTGCTGGCCGCCGGGCGGCCACACAGCGTGCTGCCGCTGTCCGGCGTGACGCACATGACACCGCAGGAAGAGGTGGCCGAAAACCTGCTTTTGCTCCAGGTGGACTTCCTCTACCAGGCCCTCGGAATGGATCCGGCCCAGGCCAGGGCCCAGAGTAAGCAGGCGATGTAGTGAGAGTCACACGGATGGAAACACCCTGACCCGCTTCATGGTGGTATTCAGTTGACTAAAGTTTCGCTTCGCTTTCCGCGAACCCCGCCCGGCGCGACACCACGCCGCCGCGGCGCGAGACGACCTCACTGAGTTGCAAGGGCGGAGACGTTACCGATGACGCAGGTAAGTCAGGCGCCAGCCAGCACCCGGGCGCAGATCAAGGAAGCCACCCTGCGCAAGGACCCCTGGTGGCGCCAGCCGGCCATCAACGCCGCTGCGCTGGCCGTGGTGGTCATCTACCTGACCTGGGCCTCCCTGGTCAACGCGGACTACTTCTGGAAGCCGTACATCTCGCCGCTGTACTCGCCGTGCCTGGCCACCACCTGCGCCAAGGGATCCGGCTTCGACTGGATCCCGTGGCTGACCTGGCTGACCCCGGCCATCATCATCATCGGCGGGCCCATGGGCTTCCGGCTGACCTGCTACTACTACCGGAAGGCTTACTACCGGGCCTTCTGGCGATCGCCCGCCGCCTGCGCGGTGCGCGAGCCGCACGCCAAGTACACCGGCGAGACCCGGCTGCCGCTGATCCTGCAGAACGTGCACCGCTACTTCTTCTGGATCGCGATCGTGTTCAACGTGATCCTGAGCGCCGACGCGATCATCGCGTTCCGCAACCACCAGGGCCAGTGGGGGCACATGGGCCTGGGCACGCTGATCCTCATCGTCAACGCCGCCCTGCTCTGGCTGTACTCGCTGTCCTGCCACGCCTGCCGGCACACGGTCGGCGGACGGCTCAAGCACTTCTCCAAGCACCCAGCCCGGTACTGGATGTGGACCCAGGTCTCCAAGCTGAACGTCAAGCATCAGCAGTTCGCCTGGGTATCCCTGTTCTGGGTGCTGTTCACCGACCTGTACATCCGCCTGGTGGCCAGCGGCGCCATCTCCGATCCGCGGTTCTTCTGAGAAGGCCCACATGAGTGACACTGACATCGAACGGCTGTCCTACGACGTGGTAGTGATCGGCGCCGGCGGCTCAGGCTTGCGGGCGGCGATCGAGGCCCGGCAGGCGGGCAAGAAGACCGCGGTGATCTCCAAGTCACTGTTCGGCAAGGCGCACACGGTCATGGCCGAAGGCGGCTGCGCCGCGTCGATGGGCAACGCCAACCCGAAGGACAACTGGCAGGTGCACTTCCGCGACACCATGCGCGGCGGCAAGTTCCTGAACAACTGGCGGATGGCCGAACTGCACGCCAAGGAGGCGCCGGAGCGGGTCTGGGAGCTGGAAGCCTGGGGCGCGCTGTTCGACCGGACCAAGGAAGGCAAGATCAGCCAGCGGAACTTCGGCGGGCACGAGTACCCCCGGCTGGCCCACGTCGGCGACCGCACCGGCCTGGAGATCATCCGCACCCTGCAGCAGCGGGTGGTGGCCCTGCAGCAGCAGGACGCCATCGAGCATGGCGACCCCGAGGCGATGATCAAGGTTTTCGCGGAGACCACGATCACCCGCCTGCTGCTGGACGGCGGCCAGGTGGCAGGGGCGTTCGGCTATGTACGCGGGAGCGGTGACTTCCTGCTGTTCGAAACCCCGGCGGTAGTGCTCGCGACCGGTGGAATTGGCAAGTCCTACAAGGTCACCTCGAACTCCTGGGAGTACACCGGAGATGGGCACGCGCTAGCCCTGCTGACCGGGGCCAGCCTGCTGAACATGGAGTTCGTCCAGCTGCACCCGACCGGCATGGTGTGGCCGCCGTCGGTCAAAGGCATCCTGGTCACCGAGTCGGTCCGCGGCGACGGCGGCGTCCTCCGCAACAGCGAGGGCAAGCGGTTCATGTTCAACTACGTGCCGGACGTGTTCCGCGCGCAGTACGCGGAGACCGAGGAAGAGGCCGACCGCTGGTACACCGACCCGGACCACAACCGGCGGCCGCCCGAGCTGCTCCCACGGGACGAGGTGGCCCGCTCGATCAACTCCGAGGTCAAGGAGGGCCGCGGCACCGAGCACGGCGGGGTGTTCCTGGACATCGCCTCGCGCCGCCCGGCCGACTACATCCTGCAGCGGCTGCCGTCCATGTACCACCAGTTCAAGGAGCTGGCCGACGTGGACATCACCAAGGAGCCGATGGAGATCGGGCCGACCTGTCACTACGTGATGGGCGGGGTCGAGGTGGACCCGGACAGCCAGGCGTCCAGCGTGCCCGGCCTGTACGCGGCGGGCGAGGTGTCCGGCGGCATGCACGGGTCCAACCGGCTCGGCGGCAACTCCCTGTCCGACCTGCTGGTGTTCGGCCGACGGGCCGGGCAGAGCGCCGCGCAGCACGTGGACGCGGTGACCGCGGCCGGGCGGCCGCGGATCAGCCAGGCCGACGTGGACGCGGCCGTGGCCGAGGCGCTGGCCCCGCTGCAGCGGTCCGGCGGGGAGAACCCGTACGAGGTGCACGCCGCGCTGCAGCAGCTGATGACCGACCAGGTCGGCCTGATCCGCACCGAGGATGAGCTGAAGAGCGCGCTCACCGAGCTGGAGAAGCTGCGCGCCCGGGCGGCGCAGGTCAGCGTGCAGGGCGGCCGGGCCTACAACCCCGGCTGGCACCTGGCTCTGGACCTGCGCAACATGCTGCTGGTCTCGGACTGCATCGCCCAGTCGGCGCTGGAGCGCCGGGAGTCCCGCGGCGGGCACACCCGCTCGGACTACCCGGAGATGGCGCCGGAGTGGCGGAAAGTCAACCTGGTCTGCTCGCTGCCCGGCGAGACGGCCACGCTGACGCGCCAGCCGATGATCCCGATGCGCCCCGACCTGCTCGGCCTGTTCGAGGTCAGTGAGCTGAAGAAGTACCTAACCGAAGCCGAGCTGCCCATCAGCGCGGCCGCCGCGCCGGAGGAGACGCGCTGATGAGTTACAAGGCAGCGCTGCGCGTGTGGCGCGGCGACCATGGCGATGGCAGCCTGGCCGACTACACCGTCGAGGTGAACGACGGCGAGGTAGTGCTGGACGTGCTGCACCGGCTGCAGGCCACCCAGGCCAACGACCTGGCCATCCGGTGGAACTGCAAGGCCGGCAAGTGCGGCTCGTGCTCGATGGAGATCAACGGCCGGCCCGGCTGGCCTGCATGACCCGGATGTCCACCTACACCGAGGACGAGACGCTCACCATCACCCCGCTGCGCACCTTCCCGGTGATCCGCGACCTGGTCACCGACGTCGCGTTCAACTACGAGAAGGCCCGCGAGATCCCGTCCTTCACCCCGGACCCGGCCATCGGCCTGGGCGAGTTCCGGATGCAGCAGGTGGACGTGAACCGGTCGCAGGAGTTCCGCAAGTGCATCGAGTGCTACCTGTGCCAGGACACCTGCCACGTGATCCGGGACCATCCGGAGAACGAGCGCGCGTTCGCCGGCCCCCGGTTCCTGATGCGGGTGGCCGAACTGGAGATGCACCCGGCCGACGAGGCTGACCGGCGGGAGATCGCCCAGGACGACTTCGGCCTCGGCTACTGCAACATCACCAAGTGCTGCACCGAGGTGTGCCCGGAGGGCATCAAGATCACGGACAACGCGCTCATCCCGATGAAGGAGCGCGTGATGAGCCGCAAGTACGACCCGCTGGTCTGGCTGGGCAGCAAGATCTCCCGCCGTCCCCACCACGACACCCCCGCGGTCCCGGGCAAAAAGCAATAACCCTTCTTTTACTTAACGCCAGCACCCGCTACCCGCCGCCGCCCGGCGCGCCGCCGTCAGGCGGCCCGGCCGCCGCCCCAGCGCGATCATCTGCTCGGAGACGTGCACTCGGGGCCACCGCGGGCTGATAGGCGACATCGCGCACTATGCCCATATTTAATAGCGCGCGTCATAGCTAAAGTCGAAACCACCCGGGCCAGGCTGCTAAATATAGTTGCACCCTTGACTCCCGCCGGTACGACGGCATAATCTCGCGGTTGGGGGCAGGTCCAGCACGGCCGAAGCACTCCCCATTCCAGGATATCTGCGATTCTTTCCGGGCGGTCCAGCACGCCTGGGTCCTTTACCACGCAGCCTTTATATGGCTGACCTATACCCGTGGTATCTGCCTTCGCATGCGCACTAAAGGAAGAAGGCAAGTGAATGGCTGCACCATCTCCGCGCCTTGATTTCGGGGTAACGGCACTCACCGGTGACGGCATCCCCGCGGAGAACACCGAGGCGTTCCGCATGCTGCTGGATGAGGGCCTGGCCGGCGGGTCCGGCACGGCGAGCTATCTGCAGCACATGCTCCAGTTGGCCAGCTTCTCCACGTACCTGAGCAAGAACGGCGAGAGCGCGTTCACCGTCTCCCCCGGTCCCGGCGGCGGTGAGCAGGCGACCGCGTCAGACGGCGTGACCACGATGACCGTCGGGGTCATCCTCGACCCACCGCCGTCCGGTGGGGCGCTGGCCAACCCCCGGCCGACCAGCCACCAGTCCGCGGCGTCGCCACGGTCCGGCTGGCCCTGCCGCACCCGTTCAACGTGGTGAAGATCGCACAGTTCGCGGTCTCGCTGGCCGAACTTCCTCCGGACTTCGTGCTCACCCAGCAGGTCTGGCAGGCATTGCTGAAACCGCTGCTGTCCAGGTTCACCAGCTTCCTGCGCAACGCGGTGGACAACTGGCTGGAGACCGACGTCGGCGAGGACGTGGCCGGGCTGACCGACTCCCTCGACGCGGCCACCAGCGAGGTGGCCGATGCCACCGCCGAGGAGACCGCGGAGGTCCTGGTCGAGGAGGAAGTCGTCGCCGAGGTGGCCATCGACCTGAGCGCGGCCGTGCCGGCCCTGGCCGGGCTGGCCGTGCTGCTCGCCATTCCGCTGCTGATCAGCGCGCTGGCCAAGCAGTTCGTGCTGCACATCGAGCTGAACAACCTGACCGATGCCGATCTCACCTGGTCCATCCCGTACACCGACGAGGGCGCGGTCACCGTCCAGCCCGCCAGTAGCGTGCTGCCGAAGATGGGCCGGGCCACCGACAGCTGGGGCGACGAGACCACGGTCCCGGTGGTATTCCAGGCCATTTTCTCGTCGATGAACACCAGCGGGTACGAGGGCATCGGGCTCGTCCTCAGCCTCCGCCCCAGCGGCTACACCGGCCAGGACACCTGCGCCGTTATCTCGATTCCGTGGCTCGCCGATAACGCCGTCTGGCTCGGCGATCCGGGCCGCGCCCCAGATTGGGCCGCGATTTACTCCGGGCACAGCGCACCGACCGGTGCCACCCGGGTTTTCCATGGCAATCAGCATTTCTCCGTGACGCTCGCCATCGACGCGCTCAGCGGACACAACGACGAATACCACTGCGTCGCCCGCATTCAACGTCTCTAGCCTGCCAGGAGGACCTATGACCGGCAGCACACCCGACCCGGCCGATTCGATCACGTTCGCCGTCGAACCCGACACGTCCGGCTTCCCCGCGGTGGTGGACGCCGCGTTCCGCGCCGCCGTCAGCCAGTCCAAGCTGGGCGGGGACAGCACGCAGCAGTATTTCGACGCGCTGAACCAGACCAGCGACTTCTGGGGCGACCTGGCCACTGGCGCGATCACGTTCGCGCCCGGGGTTGACCCGAAGGGCAACCCCGTCTTCATGGCGTCCAATGGCAACGTCGAGATGCGGCTGAAAGCCGAGTTCGTGTCCGACGGCGGCAAGCCGGGCGACCTGGTCGGCAACGCCACCGTGGCGACCCGCGACAAGACACTGGGGGTGTCCTCGTGGACCGCGGTGGCGGTGCGCGTCGCCACCATGCCGCTGTACCTCAAGTTCACCGCCGACCTGTTCAGCAAGCTGCTGGTACCGATCTACCGGAACACCGCGCGGGTGCTCACCGATCTGGCCAGCCGCCTGCAGCAGGCCACCCGGGCCGAGGCCCCCTCGATCGACGCGCTGGCCGAGTCGAGCCAGGTCGTCGAGCAGGACAGCCAGATCGTGGACAACGTCGCGGCCGAGGTGGGCGAAGAGGGCCTGGAGTACATGTCCATCGAGTGGGGTTCGGTGGCGCTCGACGTGGCCGGCCTGGCGCCGCTGATGGCGCTGCCCATGCTGGCCGAGTTCCTCGGCCACGCGATGACCCACGCGCTCATCGTGCAGAACGTGACCGGCACCGACTTCACCTGGACGCAGACGCTGGTACACGGGGAGACCGCCATGCAGCCCGGCCAGAACGCGCTGCCCGGCCTCAAGCACGAGTCCGGGGCCGACGGCGACGTCACGCTGTCCTCGTCGGCCGCGTTCCAGACCGTCAACTACACCGACTACGGCGACATCGGCTACGTGCTGCAACTGCACCCGGCCGACGGCAGCCCGGCCGCGACGGTGGTCGTCAGCGTCCCGTGGGCGGGTGACAACGCGGTCTGGGTGGGCACCGCCACCGACCCAGGCCAGGCCTACCAGCAGCACAGCGTGCCCACCGGCCAGCTGAGCACGAAGGCGACGTTCGGCGGCTACACCGTCACGCTGTCGCTGAACAAGCTCACCGGCAAGACCTACGACAGCTACTACTACTGCTCCACCGCCATCATCGAGGAGGCGAGCCGATGACCGATCCGGACCAGACTCTCAGCCTGCAACTCACCCCGATCACCGCCGGGTTCGCGCACATCCTGGACGACAACCTGGAAGCCGCGCTGGACAAGGCGAAACAGGGCGGTGACCCGACCCAGGAATGGTTTGACGCGCAGAACCAGACGGCCGACTTCTGGGGCTGGATAGCCGATCACACCGGGCCGGACGACAACCCGTTCGCGCCCGCCGTGGACCCGCAGGGCAACCCGATCCAGATCGCCAGCAACGGCAACGTGGACATGCGCAACGGGGCGTTCTACCGGGGCACCGGCCAGCTGGTCACCGCACCCAAGCCCGGCGACCCGCCACCCATCGTGGGCATCGGCACGGTGCAGACGCACAACACCACCAACGCGATCTCCCGGGACATCTCGTTCGGCCTCGGCCTGGTCGGCATCCCGGGCGGCATCGTGCTCAGCAAGAAGCTGTTCGCCGACCTGCTCAGCCCGGCCTACAAGAACTTCAAGACGCTGCTCACCAAGATGTCCAACCAGTTCAGGCAGGCCACCGAGGTGGAGACGCCGGACATCGACCCGGATGCCGAGGCCGAGGGGCCGATTGAGGATGCCACCGCCGAGGTCGGCGATGTGGGCGGCGAGCTGGCCGAGCAGGGCGCCGAGTACCTGGCCGTCGACTGGGGCAGCGTGGTGGGCGAGGCGGCCGGGCTGGGCGTGATCGCGGCCATCCCGCTGCTCGTCTCCTACCTCGGGCACAAGATGGTGAACAGCGTGGAGATCCACAACCTGACCGACACCGACGTCTCCTGGGATGTGCTGGCCCAGGTGCACGGCGAGCCGTCCATCATCCCCAAAGAGGACAAGGGCAAGGTCATCCCGAAGATGGACTACAACACCGACTCGTGGGGCGACCGCACCACGGTCAAGGTGGCCTACGCGGCCAACTTCCAGTTCATCAACTCGACCGACTACACCGACATCGGCTACGTGCTCAGCCTCAGCCCGGCCGGCGGCACCACGGCCAAGGCCGTGACGGCCATCCCGTGGGCCGGCGACAACACCATCTGGGTCGGCCAGTCCGACGACGACCCGAACACGCTGTACGAGGAGCACTCGCTGCCCGATGGGCGGCTCTCGGTGACCGCGACGTTCGGCACCTACAAGGTGACCTGGTCGATCAGCAAGCTGCACGGTGAGACGGAAGGCGCCTACTTCTACGGCGTCCTCGGCCTCATCGAGAAGGCGTGAGGTGCGGCCATGGGATACGGCGCGTTCATGAACGTCGTCAACAACCGCTCCGAGCCCATCCTGCTGTTCATCACCGATGTCGCCTGCATGTACGACAACGGTGACGAGGGCTCCAACCTGTCGCTGTTCAACAACACCAAGGTGGCCGCGACATCGTCGCTGCCGCCCGGCGGGACCCAGTACATCGAGGCGAAGGGCAGCGGCAGCTGCGCCTTCGACGACTCCACGTTCACCGTGAAGATCGAGGATTCCAGCACGCAGAACATCATCGGCCACGTCGCGTTCGACGATCCCGGCCAGAACTGGACCTACAAGAACGACAACGAGGATGTCATCAACGTCTACTGCAACAACAGTGGCGCTCAGGCCCGCATCACCGTGACCGTCGAAGCCACCTGAGTTCCGCCTGCCTAACGCCAGTACCTGGCACGGCCGCCGCCCGGCTACCCGGGCGGCGGCTGGCTTTGTTCAGATTTGGTTCAGTAGCCGCCGGACGCGACCCGGCCTTTACGTCCAGCCCGTAGCATGTGACCTGCGCACCAGCCGGATCGGAAGGCTGCCATGTCTCACATCACGTACCTCGAGGCTGCCGTGGTCGGCCTGGTGCAGGGGGTAACCGAGCTCTTCCCGGTGTCCAGCCTGGGGCACAACGTGCTGATCCCCGCCCTGATCGGCGGCAGCTGGGCCAGCGACCTGAACGTGTCCAAGCCGGAGTCCCCCTACCTGGCCTTCATCGTCGGGCTGCACGTGGCCACCGCGCTGGCCCTGCTCATCTACTTCTGGCGGGACTGGATCCGGATCATCGGCGGCTTCTTCAGCTCGCTGCGGCTGCGGCCCGGCTGGCCCTGGGTCCGGCTGGACACCCGGGACCAGAAGCTGGCCTGGATGATCATCCTGGCCACCATCCCGGTGGGCATCGTCGGCCTGCTGGCCGAGCACGCGTTCCGGGTGATCTTCGGCCGGCCGATCGTGGCCGGGTTCTTCCTGATCGTCAACGGGGCCATCCTGTACTGCGGGGAGCGGTTCCGCACCCGCCAGTCGGTCCAGGCTGACCAGGCCGCCGCGGCCGAGCGTGAGCGTGAGCAGCAGCTCGTGCCGGCTGGTTCCGGCCCGCCCGGCCCAGGCCGCCCACCGGGCAGCCACCAGGCGGTTCGCCAGGAGGAGATAGCGCTGGCCATGCGGGCTGACGAGCGGCTGGCCCAGGCCGGTTACCGGCAGGCGGTCATCATCGGCTCAGCGCAAGTCCTGGCCCTGCTGGCCGGGATCAGCCGGGACGGCGTCACCATGGTGGCCGGCATGGCCCGCGGCCTGTCCCGGGAGGACGCGGCCCGGTTCGCGTTCCTGCTCGCGACCCCGGTCATCCTGGCCGCGGGCGTGCTGAAGGTGCCCGACCTGACCGGCCCGCTGGGCAACGGCATCCACGGCCAGATCCTGGTCGGCAGCGCGCTGTCCTTCGTCGGCGCGTACGTTTCGGTGCGTTTCCTGATGAAGTATTTCCAGACGCGCACGCTGACCCCGTTCGCCATCTACTGTTTCGTAGTTGGGCTGGGCAGTGTCATCTACCTGGGCCTGATCAAGTAAGGTTGCGAGCCCGGCAGCTCGGACCGGCGGACTGGAAAGGCCTTCATGTCGCACATCACGTACCTTGAGGCTGCCGTGGTCGGCCTGATCCAGGGCGTATCTGAGCTGTTCCCGGTGTCCAGCCTGGGGCATAACGTGCTGCTGCCCGCCCTGATCGGCGGCAGCTGGGCCAGCGACCTGAACGTATCCGAGGCGTCCTCGCCGTACCTGGCCTTCATCGTCGGCATGCACGTGGCCACCGCGCTGGCCCTGCTCATCTACTTCTGGCGGGACTGGGTCCGGATCATCGGCGGATTTTTCAGCTCGATCCGGTACCGCCAGGTGCAGACCCGGGACCAGAAGCTGGCCTGGATGATCATCCTGGCCACGATCCCGGTCGGCCTGGTCGGCGTGGTCGCGGATAAGCCGTTCCGTGAGATCTTCGGCAAGCCCATCCTGGCCGGGGTCTTCCTGATCATCAACGGGATCATCCTGTACTGCGGGGAGAAGTTCCGGCCGCGGGCCTCGATCCAGGCCGACCAGGCGGTGGCCGCCGAGCGGGAACGGGAACTGGTGTCGGCGGCCGGCACGGCCGGGTACCAGCAGGCCGGGTACGAGCCAGCTGGATACCAGCAGGCGGGATACGAGCCGTCCGGGTACCAGCAGGCGGGATACGAGCCCTGGGTACCAGCAGGCCGGATCCGGGTACCCGGCTGACCCGCCCGGGTACGGGCCGCCGCAGGACCCCTATCAGGCCCTGTACCAGCCGCGTGAGGCGCCCTACCGGCCGGGACCGCCCGGGCCACCCCGGACGCCAGGCCAGGCCAGGCAGGCCCGGCACCGGCAGGTCTCCAGCCACCAGGCGCTGCGCGACGAGGAACTGGCCCAGGCGCTCTCCGCGGACGAGCGGCTGGTCCGGATGGGGTACCTGAAGGCCATCACCATCGGGGCGGCGCAGATCCTGGCCCTGCTGGCCGGGATAAGCCGGGACGGCGTCACCATGGTGGCGGGCATGGGCCGTGGGCTGTCACGGGAGGACGCGGCCCGGTTCGCGTTCCTGCTGGCCACCCCGGTCATCCTGGCGGCCGGCGTGCTGGAACTGCCCAAGCTGACCGGCCCGCTGGGCAACGGCATCCACGGCCAGATCCTGGTCGGCAGCGTGCTGTCCTTCGTCGGCGCCTACCTGTCGGTGCGCTTCCTGATGAAGTACTTCCAGACCCGCACGCTGACCCCGTTCGCCATCTACTGCTTCGTGTTCGGCCTGCTCAGCGTCCTCTACCTGGGCTTCATCAAGTAGCTCCGCCGCAGCCGCGAACCATGATCAATGTGACTGGTGGGGCTGGAGTTGGCAGGCCTCGCTGGTAGCACGGCCCGCAGTTTGTTATCAGGTGGACCACCCGGCGCGGCCGCCCGCTCTGGCGGCCGGCTTCGCGCCCCCGCTCAACCACACTGATGTTTCATTCATGGCCCCAGCCCGCCTCTGGCACCGCATGGGTGAAAGTGTGCTGCGCACCGGTGCGCAGCACACTTTCACCGATGTGGCCGGGCCGGGGTGGGCACTGCAACAGCAGCAACCGGTCCCGCCCTTGGCCGTAATCACTGGTCACACCAGCACCTCAGGCCTCACGAGCCAGGGCTGACGGCCCGCAGCGAACCGTCCTAAGTCAGCGGCAGTGACCTACAGCGACAGCGTTCGGTTGATCATCAAGGAGGGGCGGGTTACTCGCCGCGGGAGCGGCGGGCGCGGACGCGGGCGCGGTCCTTGGCGTCCAGGATCACCTTGCGCAGCCGGACCGTGGCCGGGGTGACCTCGGCGCACTCGTCGCTGGCGCAGAACTCCAGGGCCTGCTCCAGGCTGAGCGCCCGCGGCGGCACCAGCCGCTCCAGCTCTTCCCCGGTGGACTGCCGCACGTTGGTCAGCTTGCGCTCCCGGGTGATGTTCACGTCCATGTCGTCGGAGCGGGAGTTCTCCCCGACGATCATCCCCTCGTACACCTCGGTGCCCGGCCCGATGAACAGCGTGCCCCGTTCCTGCAGCGAGAACATGGCGTACGGGGTGGCCGCCCCGGACCGGTCGGATACCAGCGAACCGGTCGGCCGCATCCGCATGTCGCCGAACCACGGTTCGTATCCCTCGAACACGTGGTGCGCGATGCCGGTGCCCCGGGTGTCGGTGAGGAACTGGGTGCGGAAGCCGATCAGGCCACGGGCGGGCACGATGAAGTCCAGCCGCACCCAGCCGGTGCCATGGTTGGTCATGTGCTCCATCCGGCCCTTGCGCAGGGCTAGCAGCGAGGTGACCGCGCCCAGGTACTCCTCGGGCACGTCCACGGTGAGCCGCTCGACCGGCTCGTGCAGCTTGCCGTCCACCTCGCGGGTGACCACGGTGGGCCGGCCCACGGTCAGCTCGTAGCCCTCCCGGCGCATCGTCTCGACCAGCACGGCCAGGGCCAGCTCGCCGCGGCCCTGCACCTCCCAGGTGTCGGGCCGCTCGGTGGGCAGCACCCGGAGCGAGACGTTGCCGACCAGCTCACGGTCCAGCCGGTCGCGGACCATCCGCGCGGTGACCTTGCTGCCCTTCTCGCGGCCGACCAGCGGGGAGGTGTTCACCCCGATGGTCATCGAGATGGCCGGCTCGTCCACCGTGATCAGCGGCAGCGGCCGCGGGTCGTCCGGGTCGGCCAGCGTCTCACCGATCATGATCTCCGGGATGCCGGCGACCGCGATGATGTCGCCCGGCCCGGCGCTCTGCGTGGGCACCCGGTCCAGCGCCTCGGTGCGGAACAGCTCGGTGATCTTCACCTTCACGATCGAGCCGTCCCGGCGGCACCAGGCCACCTGCTGGCCCTTGGTGATCTCACCGGACTCCACCCGGCACAGCGCGATCCGGCCCAGGTAGGCCGAGGCGTCCAGGTTGGTGACGTGGGCCCGCAGCGGCTCGGCCGGGTCGTAGGACGGGGCCGGCACGGTGTCCCGTAGGACCGTGAACAGTGGCTCCAGGTCCGGCGAGTCGGGCAGCGTGCCGTCCGCGGGGCGGGTCAGCGAGGCCCGGCCCGCCCGGGCCGAGGCATAGACGATCGGGAACTCGATCTGCTCCTCGGTGGCATCCAGGTCGAGGAACAGCTCGTAAGTGGCGTCCACCACGTCCGCGATCCGGGCGTCCGGCCGGTCCACCTTGTTGATCACCAGGATGACGGGCAGGTTGGCTTCCAGCGTCTTGCGCAGCACGAAGCGGGTCTGCGGCAGCGGGCCCTCGCTGGCGTCCACCAGCAACAGCACCCCGTCCACCATGGACAGGCCGCGCTCCACCTCGCCGCCGAAGTCGGCGTGCCCCGGGGTGTCCACGATGTTGATGGTCAGCCCGCCGTGCGCGACCGCGGTGTTCTTGGCCAGGATCGTGATGCCCTTTTCCCGTTCCAGGTCACCGGAGTCCAGCACCCGGTCGGCCACCTGGGCGCCAACCCGGAACGCACCGGACTGCCAGAGCATGGCGTTGACCAGGGTGGTCTTACCGTGGTCGACGTGCGCCACGATGGCTACGTTGCGCAATTCATCACGGGTGGCGAGCTGAGCCTGACGTACGGGCATACGGAATCTCATCTGCTTGACGGCTGGGGCTGCCGCGCAGGTCGGCGCGGCGTTTTCCATTGTATCCGGCTGGTATTTACCACCGGCCGGTCCCGGCGCAGCACGGCCAGCAGTTCCTCGTACGGGCCGATCAGGTAAGTCTGGTCACCGTCGCGGAAGCGGGTGCCCCGGCGCGGCGGATGCTCCAGGTAGCTCCTGGTCGGCGGCGCGGCTGATGGCCAGGATGCGGGTCCGGGCGCCCAGGTCGCGCAGGGCCAGCCCGTCCAGGCCGCCATCGGGGCGCACCGTCAGCCGGGCTACCAGCAGCGGCTCATCGCCAACGTAGAACGTGTTCAGCACGTCCAAGCCGAGCGCGGCGCCGACGAACCACGGCGCGGCCAGCGCGGCGGTGAACCGGACAATGCGGAAGCCGAAGTTGTGCCGGACCGAGCGGGCCAGTTGCGGGTCGAACATGCGCAGCACCACCGGCACCGAGTCTAGCTAGCGCGCGCCGAGCTGGTCCCGGACGGCCAGGCCAGTCTCCAGATTGGCCAGGTCGTCGCTGGTCAGCACGGCAATCGCGGCCGCACTGGCCAGGCCGACCCCGTGCAGTGTCTCGGGCAGCGTCGCGTCGGCCAGGACCACCGGCAGGCCGAGCGCCCGGGCCTGGCCGAGGTGCCGGTTGCCAGGGTCCTTCTCCACCACCAGCACCGCGCTGCCCGCGGCGGCCAGCCGGGTAGCGGCCTGCATGCCGACCGCGCCCAGCCCGATGACCAGGACATGCCCGTGCAGCCCGGTGATCCGGCCGTGGCCCAGCGCTTCCTCGATCCGCCGGCTGACGAGCATGTTGGTGAGCATGGCGAAGAACACCGCGACGAACAGGGCGCCGAGCAGCATCAGGCAGATGCCCCCGGCGATCAGCCACGGACCCTGACGGCGGAAGAAGAGTAGTCGCCGTAGCCGACCGTGGTGACGGTCTCGACGGTGAAGTAGGCCGCGTCGAGCAGCGACAAAGCAAGAGACTGCCGCTCACGCAGGGCAGCCGGTAGGCCAGCGCGCAGGATCGCGGTGGACGCGACCAGCACGGTGAACAGCGCCCCCAGTGCGACCGCGAGCCGCCGGTCCACCGCGGCACGCAGCAAGACGCCGAGGTGACCACTTCGCAGCCCCGGACCGTCGGCGGGCCACTGGCCGCCCCGGCCCCAGCCCCCCGGGCCCCGGCCCGGGCCCCGGCCCCCCTACCCCGGCGGCGCGTAGTTCGACCGGGCGTGCCGAACAGCGTGACCTGGTACCCCGGCCGCTACCTGATGGTCACGGCCAGGGCAGACGGCGACCTCGCCGCCTATCATTGGCTGGACCGCGATGGGGGCCAGCGCGCCGTACAGCTCGCGCAGGCTGCCCGACCGGGGCGCGGTGGTCCTGGCGGCCGCGAACCGCTGCCCAGCCAGCCGGATCTCCTGGACCCCGGCGCGCAGGCACGCCTCGGCGATCGACGGCGCGGACAGCCCGGCCACGTCCAGCACCGCAACGTCGATCCGGGCCAGCGCGCGGCCCACGGCCGGATTCGACAGCTGCACCACCACCCGCACGTCGGCGCGCAGTTCCCGGGTCAGCAGCGCCGCCTCCAGCGTGCCCAGGTCGTCTTCCAGCGCGCAGATCACCGCGGCGGCGCCGGCCAGCCCGGCCTCGGCCAGCGTCGCGGCCGCCGTGGCCCGGCCCGCGATGTGCGGGATGCCCCACGCGATCTAGGCTGCGGGCCAGCACGCAGGTCCGGATGGTCGTCGATGACCACCGTGGGCACCCCGGAGAGGTTGAGCAAGTCCACGATGCACAGGCCGACCCCGTGCATCCCGCAGACGATCACGTGCCCACGCCAGTTCGCGTATTCGCTGCTCACGCGGTGCATCGTCACCTGCGCAGATGTCCGGCGCATTAACGGCACGTCTCACCCCGGTGCGCCGCCTTATCCCCGGGACAGCCAGAGATAAGGCATTCGCCCGATGCGGGCCCCCCCGCCTTACCGCGAGCCTCGATGGTGTACGGCCACGACGTGTGGCCGCCGCCGAGGAGGATTTCGTGCATCCGGTGATCCAGACCGCAATCGCCAGCCAGCGCATCAGGGAACTGCGGGCCGAAGCGGCCCGGACGGCCCAGGCCCGGGTGGCCCGTCAGGCCAGGTCACCCCGCCTGGCCTGGCTCTTTGACCTGGCCGACCGGCGCGGGGCGGCCCGCCCGGCCAGGACGCCCCCGGCTACTGCTGCCCCGACTACCTGCTGACCGGCCAGTGCGCGGTGCATACAGGGGCGCAGCGCATGGCCGACAGCAGCGGCAGGCCGTCGTGAGCCGCGGCTAAGCACCCGGGCCTAAGGCGGCCAGAAGGCTTAGCCGGCCGGGCCCGCGCAGAGATAAGGCGTTCGCCCAATGTGGCGGCCACCCCCTTAGCAGCAAGCTCGAAGATGTACGGCCGTGACCACGGCCGCAGGCCGAGGAGGACACCGTGTACTCAGCGATAGGCGCAGCAGTCGCCGCCCAGCATGTCAAGGACATGCTCGATCAGGCAGCGCAGGACCACCGGGCCGCCGCCGCACGGCGCACCCGCCGGGCGCGGCCGGCCAGCCGGCCGATGTCAGCTGGCGGGGCCCGGTCCGCCGGGCGCGGCGCCACGACCGCCCCGTGCTGACCGCACCCCATGCTGACAGCATCCTGTGCTGGCCACACCCCGTGCTGACCCGCCCCGGAGTCCCCCTCCCCGGGGCAGGTCGGCCGGACCAGGAGCTGACCGCTCCGGCCGGTGCCGGAGCGGTCATTCAATCAACCGTGCCCGCGGCCAGCCCGAACGGCCGGGCGCCCTCGCCCTGATGAGCCCCGGCTGGCCCCGCCGCCGGCACCCGCTGCTCGTGCGCGTGCAGGGTGTTCTCCAGATCGGTCTCGATCTCGGCCAGGAGGCCCCGCCGCCGACGGCTCAGCACGAACAGCCAGAGCCCGCCGGCCAGCATGTAGCCCAGGAAGAGATACGGGAAAATGTTCACCGGGAATGGCGGCACCGGGTAAAAGCTGCCCGCCGTCGGCACCAGCAGGCAGAGAAAGGCGAGAGTCGCGACCACGACATTTCGTGGCCGCAATTCCCCCCGCTTGCCCAAGTAGACCGGCGCCGCGGCCGAGATCAGGAAGTAAGCAAGCAGGAAGCCAAAGGCGGCCAGCGTCCCCGCATCGCCGAAGATGGTCAGCGGATCCGTGAATATCGACAGCACCGCGGGCACCGCGAACATGATCGTAATATAGACGGTGATGGCGACGTGCGGAGTGCCGTTCCTGGCATGCACGGTGCCCATGCGGCGCGGGAATACCAGGTGCTGGCCCATCGGGTAAATGATCCGCGAACCGGCGTTCAGGCAGGACAGCGACAGCGAGAAGAAACTGATCATGGCGCCCAGGGACAGCGGGATCTTGAAGTAGCTCACCCCGTAAATGGCGGATATCACGTTCAGCGGCGCCGCGATGGAGCCGAGCGGCGTGCCGTAGTGCCGGGTGCCGTAGACCTCGACATAACCCATGAACACCATGAACAGCCCGGTCAGGATCAGGCTCCAGAACACCGCGCGGGGCACGTTGCGCAGCGGGTTCCTGGCCTCGCCACCCAGTGCGGTCGCGCTCTCGAAGCCGACCAGGCTGAAGATCGCAGGCCACCACGGCCAGGCTGAGCCCGTGGAAGCCGACCCCATGCAGCTCGAGCTGACTGGTGTCAACGGAGAAGCCATGTTTGAACAGCACGATCGCGGCCAGGCTCAGGATGCACAGCACCGACAGGCACTCCAGGACCAGGGTCAGGATGGATGAGATCCTGATGTCCTGGTAAGCGATGTACCAGCAGGCCAGCGCGCTGATGGCGAACAGCACGACCGGTGCGGGGGCGCGTACTCCCACGGCGCCGAGGAACTGGGTGGCGAACACCGCGAACCCGGTGAGCCCGGCCACCCCGATGAACAGATAAGACCAGATCAGCGTCCAGCCGGAGAACACCCCGGTGGCCGCGCCGAGGCCGCGGCTTGTGTAGGTGTACATGGATCCCGCGGTGGCCGACCGGCGGGCGAACTGGTTCAGGCTGAATACCACGAACAGCAGCATCACCATCCCGAACAGATAGGCCAGCCAGGTTCCCTGGCCCGCATTCGAGAATGCCAGTGGGATAATCAGGACCGCGGTCATCGTCGGCGAGATCAGCGCGATCGACTGGGCCAGCACGGCGGGAAAACCGAGCGCATTGGCCCGCAGACCGCGGTTCGGGGTGGATCGTTCCGGGAAAATCTCGGTGGCATTCGTCATGGCGTATGGGTGCTCCCTCGTCCCGCGGGGGCGGCGGGGCAGGCCGAATTGTCAGAGCGTGACAGCAATGGCAGGGCTTGGGCACCCGGAGACCAGGAAGTCCTAGAATCCGCGCTCCTGACGATTGTCGTAAAATGGCAGGCAGCAGAGCAAGTTCTGCTGTGTTAAGTTTCTGGCCCGCGATGTTACGGCGCAGTGAACCCGCCCGGCGCCGATCATCCGCACCAGGTCGCCGATCCGGATGGTGCCGGTGGCATCAGGGATCAGGTTCTGGCCGAAGACCAACTGCTGGCCGAACCGGCGGCGCCGTCCGAGCATGGCCAGCGGCTGCCGCCCCCGCTCCGCGGTCTGCTGGTCGATCGTGGTGACCACGCAGCGCCCGCACGGTTTGGCCACCCGGAACGGCACCGCGCCAATCTGGATGCGCCGCCAGCCGTCCTCAGCCCACGGCGGCCGCCCCGGCCACGACTACACTCGGCCGGAACCGGGTCATCGGCACGGCCGGCTGGGCATCCTCGATCAGCCACTGGCCCAGCGCGTCCAGCGAGCCCATGCTGGTGAGCAGCAGCGGGTAGCCGTCCGCGAAGCTCACCCGGTCCTCGGGCACACCGAACTCCGGATCCACCTGGCGGCGGGTCGGGTCGTCCAGGTGCACCAGGCGCACCGGCCGGCCGAGATAGCCGGAGAACCACGCGTCGGCCTGGTCCCCGGCGGCGGCGGCGCGGACCTTCGACTGCCACACGCTGACCCACAGCATCTCCGCGCCGCGGACCTCGGCCGGGGCAGCCACGGGCAGCGGCGGCTGCCCGGGCGCCGACAGATGCAGGTTTCCGGCGGCGTCCGTAGCAGGCGCCACCAGGGCCAGCGTCGGCTCGGCCCGCTGGGTGATGAACTGGCCGTCCGGGTCGGTCACCAGCCAGCGGCGGTCACCGGCCAGGCCCCACGGCTCGACCTCCGCCTCGGCCAGGTCGATGGCCCGGCCAGCTTTGACCGGGTAGATGTGTATCGAGGCAAGAGTCGCTGGCCGGCCGAATCCATCGCGGGCTCCTGTCGCAGTGACGGTACGCCCCTTCGGCAGACCGCGATGTCGCGCACGGCCTCCGCCAGGATATCAGCGACGGCTGGTCTGGGCTCGATTGGGAACACATGTTCGATATTTGCTAATGTGGTGGGGTGGCAGAGTACGTTCCGCCGGGCTGGCCGGCCGGGGTGCACCCGCCGGGTGGGCCAGATTTCGAGGCCACCGCGGTGGCCTGGCTGCTCGACGTGGTCCCCCCGGACTACCGGCTGTACGGCGTGCTGCGGCGGCACCCGATCGCGCTGGCCACCATGGCCAAGCATCATCTGAATGCCTGCGTGCGCGGGGCCCGCGAGGGCTACCGCAACACCCGGACCGAGCTGGGCGGGGCGCTGCCCGCGGCCGGGGTAGACGCGGTGCTGGAGGCATACCGCACCGAAGGACGCCGGCTGGTGGCCGCCGCGCAGGCCGCCGACCTGATCGGGCGGGCGCTACGCGGTGAGGTATTCCGGCCCAAGTTGCGCGAAGAGTGAGGCCTCAGTTCTCGGCCCGCAGGACCAGCACGGCCATGCCGTCGGCGGCCGGGCGGCCGCCGAAGCCGCGGACTTCCTCGTGCACCTTGGACGCCACCACCTCGGCCGTGAGCCCGGCGCAGCCCGCCAGCAGCCGGGCCAGGCCGTCGTCGTCATCGAGCAGCCGGTCCCCGTCCCGCCGCCGGGTCACCCCGTCGGTGACACAGAGCAGCAGGTCGCCGGGGCCCAGGCGAATCTGCTGCGCGGCGAAGGTGAGCCCATCGATCACCCCGAGCACCGGCTGTGGCGCCGCCGCGGGGTCCGGAGCGGCACCGGCAACCCGCAGCAGCAGCGGCAGCGGCTGCCCGGCACAAGCCAGCGACAGCGGCACCGCGCCATCGGGCTCGGCCGCGCTGATCTCCCCATGCACCAGCGTCAGGAACGTGCCAGGCGCCCGCTCGTCCAGGATGAGCCGGTTGAGCCGGTCCAGCACCGCGGGGATGCCGAGCCCGTCCGCGGCCAGGATGCGCAGCGTGTTCCGGGCTAGCGAGGTCACGGCCAGGGTGGCCGGGCCGGTGCCGCACACCTCACCGACCGCGAACCGCCACCGCCCGGGCCCGGCCGGGAACACGTCGCAGAAGTCGCCACCCGCCGCGGCCGCGGCCCCGGCCCCCGGCAGGTCGTGTGCCACGGCCAGCTCCACCCCGGGCACCCGGGGCAGCTCGGCGGGCAGCAGCACGGCCCGCAGCGCCTGGCCGGCCGCTTGCTGCTGGGCCGCGAGCCGGGCATTCTCCAGGGCCAGCGCGATCCGGCCGGCCAGGTCCTCGGCCAGGCTGAGCACCTCACGGGACGGCCTCCCGACGTGCGGGCCGCCCAGCACCAGCAGCCCACTCGCGCCGCCCGCGGTGGCCAGCGGGAAGCACCACGCGCCGCGGGCGGCCAGCTCCACGACCCCCGCGGGCCCGCCCGCCGGGCCGTCGCCGGCCAGGTCCCAGTACTGGGCCGCACGGGGCCGCGCTGGGCCGCCCGGCCGGCCTCCGGGGTGACCCCCGTAGTGGGCAGCCCGGTGATGGGCAGTAGAGGGCGGCCAGGGCGCGCGGGCCCGGGCCCGCTCCAGCAGCCAGCCCAGCGCGGCCGCCTGCCGGTCATCGGCGTGCCGGGCGGCCAGCACGCTCAGCTCCGCGTCCGGGCCTGCCGTCAGCACCGCGCACCACTCGGCCAGCCGGGGCACCGCGACCTGCCCGGCCAGGGCCAGGATCCGGTCCGCGTCCAGCGGGCCGGCCAGCAGCTCACTGGCTTCGGCCAGCACGTCGATCCGGGCCCGCCGGGCCCGTTCCAGCCCGGCCAGCCGGGCTCGCTCCAGCGCCGCGGCCATGCTGTCGGCCAGCTGCTGCAGGCGCTGCACGTCGGTGTCACCGAACCGGCCGGGCAGCACCGCGGCCACCGCCAGCACCCCGGTCACCCGGCCGTCCACGATGAACGGCACGGTGGCCACCGACGGGGCGGTGCGTAGCAGCGCGGCCGGGCTGATTCCGGTCGCGGCGCGCACCGACAGATCCCCGTCCTCGTCCGCCACCAGGGCATAGGCCGCGTCGCCGGCCACGATGACCCGGGCCGAGCCGACGGCCTGGCGTAGGAGGTCGTCATAGGAGGGCTCCACGGCCGGCTGGCCCGCCGCGGCCGGGCTGGCCGCCCGCACGTTCCAGCCCCCGGCCGGCACCGCCGACTCGGCCGCGTCCGGATCACCGACCGGCTCGGCCAGGCTGGTCTTCTGCCCGGCCAGCCCCATCCGGAACCAGACGGCCTTGGCCTCGGCCCCGTAACTCACTCCCCACGCCGACGCCAGCGCGGAAGGCAGCAGCAGTCCGCGGCCATTTGTGCGTTCGGCTGGAATGCTGTCGTCGCGGGCGGGACCGGGCACCATCCGGGCCGGGTGGCTGTCCCGGACCACCACCTCGACCGCACTGGCCGCAAGCTTGCAGGTGACCTGTACCTGGGTGCCCGCGTGCACCACGGCGTTGGTGACCAGTTCGCTGGTCAGCAGCACGGCGTCGTTGACGAGCTCGGTGTCGGCCGGCGCGGGCCGGGTGTCCAGCCAGCCCTGCAGGGTCTCCCGGACGAACTTGCGCGCCGCGGCCACGGCCGCCGGCTCTGGCCGGTACGCCGCGCTCACGACTCGATCGTTGCGCCCCTTCACATGCCCCCTTGGCGGTACAGGCTGAGACCGTCCGGCCGCGTTCCTGCAAGGTGCGGGATGACCAGCCGTATCGAATGGCGAGCCGCCAGGGGGCGGGATCACCCTCATCGTGACAGAGTCGTGACCCTGTTCCGGGCGATCAGGATCAGTCGCCCAGCACCGGCGCGGGACGCGACCAGCCGTCGCCAGGCACGTACTCCCGCACCACCCTGGCGGGGACACCAGCGACCACGCACCGGTCGGGCACGTGGCCGCGGACCACCGAGCCGGCGGCCACCACAACGTTACGGCCGATCTGCGCCCCGGGCAGCACAATCACCCCAGCTCCCAGCCACGTTCCCGGGCCGATGGAGACCGCGGTGTTGCTCGGCCACTGGCGGCCGATGGGCACGTCCGGGTCGTCGTAGCCGTGGTTCTGGTCGGTGATGTACACGTACGGGCCGGTGAAGACGTTGTCCCCGATCGCGATGGAGTAGTGCGCCACCAGGTGGCTGCCGCGGCCGATCACGCACCGGTTCCCGACGTGCAGCACGGAGGCGTCGCCGAGCTCGTGACCGGGCACCATGCCCGCGGACATGGACACCTGCTCGCCGATCATCGTGCCCGCGCCGATCTCGATCCACTTCTCGCCGTACAGCGCCCCGGTGGGAAACGCGATGATCGAGCCGGCCCCGAACCCGGCGAACCGCCGGCCCGCCGGAGTGTCCGCGGTGATCGCGCCGGCCTGCTGGGCCGCGCGCCAGGCCCGGTGCACCAGCCGCCCGGCCAGCCCGCGGCCCGCGGTACGCAGAGCGTCCTTGCCCGGCATGGCCGCCTACGGTACCCGGGGGGTGACCGGCAGCGCCCGGCGGCCGGCAGCCGGCGCGGCCAGCTGGCCGCACGCCCCGTCGATTTCGCTGCCCCGGGTGTCCCGGACGGTGACCGGGATGCCCCGGGCCGCCAGCCGCTCCTCGAACTCACGCATCGCGCCGGGTGCCGAGGCGGTCCAGCGGGACCCGGGGGTCGGGTTCAGCGGGATCAGGTTGACGTGCGCCAGGTGCCCGGTGAGCAGTTCGGCCAGCAGGTCCGCGCGCCACGGCTGATCGTTGATGTCCCGGATCAGCGCGTACTCGATGGACACCCGGCGGCCGGTGGCCGCGGCATAGGCCCACGCCGCGTCGAGCACTTCGGCCACCTTCCAGCGCCGGTTCACCGGCACCAGCTCATCCCGCAGTCCGTCGTCCGGCGCGTGCAGCGATACCGCCAGCCGCACCGCGAGCCCCTCGGCGGCCAGCCGCCCGATGGCGGGCACCAGGCCGACGGTGGACACGGTGACCGACCGCTGCGAGATGCCCAGCCCATCGGGGACCGGGTCGGTGATCCGGCGCACGGCCCGCAGCACGCTGGCGTAGTTGGCCAGCGGCTCACCCATGCCCATGAACACGATGTTGGAGACCCGGCCCGGCCCGCCCGGGATCTCGCCGCGGGCCACCGCCCGGGCGCCCGCCACCACCTGGGCCACGATCTCGGCCGCGGACAGGTTCCTGGTCAGCCCGGCCTGGCCGGTAGCGCAGAACGGGCAGGCCATCCCGCAGCCGGCCTGGGACGACACGCACATCGTGACCCGGTCCGGGTAGCGCATCAGCACCGACTCGATGAGCGCGCCGTCGAACGCCCGCCACAGCGTCTTGCGCGTCGTGCCCTGATCGCAGGACAGCTCACGTTCCGCGCTGAGCAGCCGGGGCAGCAGCGCGCCCGCCAGCCGCTCCCGGGCCGCGGCGGGCAGGTCGGTCATCTCGGCCGGGTCGTCGGTCAGCCGGGCGAAGTAATGCCTGGCCAGCTGGTCGGCGCGGAACGGCGGTCCGCCCAGCTCAGCGGCAGCCTGACGCCGGTCGGCCGGATCCAGGTCGGCCAGGTGCCGCGGCGGGCGGGTCAGGGTTCGGTCAGCTGGCACCTGGGCTCCGGGTGAGACGGTTGGAAAACGCTTAACAATATCCCGCGTGCGGTCCCGGTGACCTGCACAGAATCAGTATCTTTTCGGACATGCCCACGTTGCGCAGGAGCGGGCGAGACGCGAGTCTCGCGGCCACACCGGGCCGGCCCGACATCCTGCTCAGCAGCGAGAGCCCGTACGGCAGCCGCCGTCTGGTGGTGGAGTACGACGGCTCGACCACGGCAGCGTACGTCTACGACCAGTCGGCCGTGATCGCGGCGGTGTGGATCGCCAACCACGGGCCCGCCCCGCAGGCGGCCGATCCGGCCCA
>CAVVGF010000029.1:0-123602 GCA_963747705.1 uncultured Actinomycetes bacterium
GAGACTGAGGCCCAGTTGGTCCCGCCGCTGGAGTTGGAGCTAGACGAGCAGCCAGCCGCCAGCAATGCCAGTGCCGCGACCCCCACCAGGGTAAAGCGATAGGGAGATCTCACTCATTCCTCCGGTTCGTGCGTCCCCAATTGTGAGCGGGCCGCGGTATGCCGAAAGCCCGCGGCGCAGTAAGTCTGCGGAGGCCGGCCGACCCCCCCGGAACGACGGTAGATAAAACACCTTAAACGTTTAGTTTTCGCCGGTATGCTGACGTATCTCCGGCACGGGTGTCAAGAGCCGTTACCGAGTTGACGCGCGCGGTCCAACTGCTGTTCACCGGTGCGTCTGGTGTGTCGCTGCCTGCGAGTTCTCGCTCGCGTCTGGTCGCTGTCCCGGTGCCGGGCACGCCCCACCCCAGTGGCCCGCGCTGGCACTCCTGCCCCAGGGGCACCGGCTTTCAGTTCGTGATCATGACTTTGGTGCTACTAGATGCACACCAAAGTCATGATCACGAATGGCTGGCGGCTGGAGGGAGGCGCGGGCGATCAGTTCGACCGGGGCGATGTAGTCGTCCGGGGGGACCTCACCGAGCAGCCGCCGCATCAGGGCCCGGCCCATTTCCTGCCGGTCCAGCCGGATGGTGGCCAGCGGCGGGTCCAGCAGTTCCGAGGTGGGCAGGTCGTCGTGGCCCACCACGGAAACGTCCGGGCCGACCCGCAGCCGCAGCTCACGTGCGGCCTTGTACACCGCGTGCGCGGTGTAGTCCGAGTTGGTGATGACCGCGGTCGGCGCCTCCGGCGCGGCCAGCAGCACGGTGCTGGCCCGCTGCACATCGGTCATGGTCAGCGGCGTGTACACCACGGTGCCGCGCAGCCCGAGGGCCCGGCACAGCCGCCGGAACTGGCGCAGCCGGTCCGGGTCCGCCATCAGCCGGCGCGGGGCAGACAGGAAGGCGACCGACGTGTGGCCGAGTTCGGCCAGGCAGCGCAGGGGCAGCTCGACGGCGGCGCGGTTGTCCGGGCGGACCCGGCAGACCCCGGTGATCCGCGGGACGGACGCGTTCACCGCGGCCACCGGCGCGCCCGGCCGCAGCTCCTGCCACAGCCGGATCGACTCGCCGGTGCCGACCGGGGCGATGGCCAGCCCGGCCAGCCGCTGCCCGGCCATCTCCTGGACGTGACCGCGCTCCCGGTCCAGTGAATAGCGCGAGTCCAGGGCGAGCAGCGTGGCGCCCGCCGCGATGGCGACCTCCTCGGCCCCGCTGAGCACGTCCAGGAAGAACGGGTTGGCGAAGTTGCGTACCACGAACCCGTAGGTGGTGGTGCGGCCCCGGCGCAGCGCCTGGGCCTGGGCGTTGGCCCGGTAGCCGAGCTGCTGCGCGGCGGCCAGGATGCGCCGCCGGGTGTCGTCGGCCACGCCGGGCTGGCCGTTGAGCGCGAAGCTGGCCGAGGCGACCGAAACACCGGCCATCTTGGCCACATCACGGATGCCTACCGCGCGTGCTGATCCGTCCCGATGACTCGCCATGGTCTTCCCCGCAGCCCAGTGCTGCGCCACGTGGCCGCCCCCAGTGGCCCGGCGCAGCGCACGCCGGGCGCGGAACGAACCGCCGATGCTCACTTTCTATGAGCACCACCCGGTCTGGCAACTCCTCCACGCCATCTCCCCGTGCTCTCCCCAGGAACTGTCGGTGGCTGGTGGCACAGTGGGGCCGGTCCGCTGGTTCGCCATGGCCCGGCCCGGTAGGTAGGTTCGGGCTACGACGGGAGGAGCGTGAGTACCATCGCCACCACCGGCACTGTTACCTATGACCTGGAGATGCACCGCGGGGAGCTGACCGGGTACTGCTACCGGATGCTCGGCTCCGCCCATGACGCGGACGACGCCGTGCAGGAGACCATGGTGCGGGCCTGGCAGGCGTTCGACCGGTTCGAGGGTCGTTCCGCGGTGCGCTCCTGGCTGTATCGCATCGCCACCAATGTGTGCCTCGACATGCTGCGCAGCCGCCAGCGCCGCGCGCTGCCGATGGACCTGTCCGCCCCGGTGCCCTCGACCACGGCCCCGGTCGCGACCCTGCCCGAGACGGCCTGGATCGAGCCGATCCCCGGCGACGCGGCCATGACTGCCCCGGACGCCGACCCGGCCGGTCAGGTGGTGCTGCACGACACCGTCCGGCTCGCGTTCATCGCCGCGCTGCAGCACCTGCCGCCCCGGCAGCGTGCGGTCCTGATCCTCCGCGAGGTGCTCTGCTGGCAAGCCGCCGAGGTGGCTGACCTGCTGGACACCACCGTGGTGTCGGTGAACAGCGCGCTGCAGCGGGCCCGGAGCACGATCGCGGCCACCGGCCCGGACGCCGAGGAGCCAGCCCCGGACCTGGCCAGGCAGCACCAGGAACTGCTCAGCCGGTATGTGGACGCGTTCCAGCGCTACAACGTCGACGAACTGGTCACGCTGCTGCACGAGGACGCGAGCTTCTCCATGCCGCCGTTCGAGATGTGGCTGCGCGGCGCGGGCGAGATCCGCGGGTTCTGGACCGGCTTCGGCAGTGCCTGCGCAGGATCACGGCTCGTCCCCGTGGTGGCCAACGGCAGCCCGGCGTTCGGCCAGTACAAGCCGACTGGCGACGGCACCCGGTTCGAACCGTGGTGTATTCAGGTGCCGGAGCTCACCGACGGCCGGATCACCCACCTGCACCACTTCCTGGACACCAGCCTGTTCCCCATGTTCGGCCTGCCGCCCTACCTGGAGGCCTAGGCCGGCACCGGGCAGCGGGCGGGCCGGACTGCGGGCCGGCCGCTGGGCTGCCCGCGTTACCGCGCCGCGGCTTCCTCCACGGTCAGCTCGGCGGCGGGGTCGGCCTCCAGTCGCGCGTCCGGGATGGGGAGGCCGCTGCGCACCGACCGCCCGTACGTCCCGCTGGCCAGCCGCTGCTCGGCCCGGCCGATCGCGGCCAGCCGGTTCCGCAGGCTCTCCGCGATCGCGTCAGCCTCGCCTTCCGCGGTCAGCGACTGGGCCGGATCGGCGTAGTCCACGCCCTTCTCATCCTCGGTCGCCCGGTCCTCGGAACCGGCCTGCACGGTCTCGGCCAGGAGGCGCTCCACCTCGGTCCGCTCGGCCCGCAGCCGCCGCCCCGCCTGCTCTTCATCCATGAGATCGACCCTAGTCGTTGCACTGGGTGCTGGCGGCGAGGTCCCACTTCTGTTCGATCTTGCCGAACCGCCAGATGGCCAGGGCGGCCACCCAGGTCAGCACGAACACGCCGACGATGACGAAACCGGCCTTGTTGATGTCGAAGTCGGCCAGCCAGGACCAGCCGGGACCGGTCAGGTTGCCGTCCTGGCCGAGCAGGCCGAGCACCTCGACCGCGCCGATGAACACGGCCACGAACACCGACAGCGCGGTGATGGTGAGGTTGTAGTAGACCTTGCGCACCGGCCGGGCGAAGGCCCAGTCGTAGGCGAAGTTCATGAAGCAGCCGTCGGCCGTGTCGAACAGGCTCATCCCGGCCGCGAACAGAATCGGCAGGGACAGCACCGCGTAGAACGGCAGCCCGCCGATGACCGCGGTGCCGGCCAGCACCAGCAGGCCCACCTCGGTCGCGGTGTCAAAGCCCAGGCCGAACAGGAAGCCGATCGGGTACATCTTCCACGGCGAGTCGATCCGCCGGGCCAGCGGGCCCAGGAACCGGTTCATCAGGCCGCGCTTGTTCAGTTGCTCTTCCAGCTGCTCGTCGTTGTAGCGGCCCGCGCGCATGTCGCGGAACATCCGGACGATGCCGGCCAGGATGACGATGTTGATCGCGGCGATCAGGAACAGGAACACCCCGGACACCATGGTGCCGATGATGTTGGTCGTGTACTGCAGCTGCGAGCTGGAGTTCCTGACCTGCTCGTCCAGCGACCGGATGCCGAAGTTCAGCAGCAGTGCCAGCACGAACACCACGCTGGAGTGGCCCAGCGAGAACCAGAAGCCCGTCGAACAGCGGCCGCTTGCCCTGGCTGACCAGTTTGCGGGTGGTGTTGTCGATGGCCGCGATGTGGTCGGCGTCGAACGCGTGCCGCATGCCCAGCGTGTAGGCCAGGATGCCGGTGGTGAAGCCGAACGTCTCGGTCTTGCTGATGTGGAAGTGACCGCTGACCGCGGCGGCCAGCATGGCCCAGCCGGCCACGTTGAGCACCACGACCGTCAGCGCCATCGCGATCGCCCGGGACCACTCGCGCGGGGTCAGCCCGTCACGGATCCTGGTCAGCCGGGCGCGCGGGTCAGCCATCTGGTCACCTTCCGGGCGAGGGGCTCGCTGCCAGCAGCGTAGGCCTTATTGCAACTCACTCGCAACAACACATGCTAGGTAGCTGCGTGGCGGCGGCGTGCCGCGGTGACCGGAGTCCGGGATTAGCTGGTCTGCGCTTGGACCTGGCGCTTGATCCGGGCCAGCATGGCCGCCATGCCGCGCAGCCGCAGGGGGCTGACCAGGTCCTGCAGCCCGAGGGCGGTGGTGAATTCGGCCGGCGTGGCCAGGATCTCGGGGGCGCTCAGCCCGTCAAGCCCGGCGTACAGGATGCTGGCGAACCCGCGGGTGGTCGGGGCCTCGGGCGGTGCGTCGAAGAACAGGTGCACGGTCTGGTCGTCGTCCACCTCGACCGCCAGGAACAGCGGCGACTGGCACTCGGGCACCGGTTCCAGCAGGTCGCGGTGCGCGGCGTACCGTTCCGGCAGCGCCGGGAGCTCAGCCGAGAACTCCAGCAGCAACTGCAGCTTCTCCTGGCCGGACACCGCGTCGAAGTCATCCACGATGTCCTGCAGGCGTGGGTTCAGCGTGCCGGCCGTGGTCACGGCGTGTCTCCCCTGGTGATAGGCACGCCGACGCTGTTGCCCCACTCGGTCCAGGAGCCGTCGTAGTTGCGCACGGCCGGGTAGCCGAGCAGGTGGGTCAGCACGAACCAGGTGTGGCTGGACCGTTCCCCGATCCGGCAGTACACGACCACGTCGTCGGCCGGGCTGAGCCCGGCCTCGCCGGCGTAGATGGCTTCGAGTTCCTTGCGGCTACGGAACGTCGCGTCCTCGGCGGCCGCCCGGGCCCACGGGATGTTCACCGCGCCTGGGATGTGCCCGCCGCGCAGCGCCCCCTCCTGCGGGTAGTCCGGCATATGCAGCAGTTCCCCGGAGTACTCACCCGGCGAGCGGACGTCGATCATCGGCTGGCCGAGATGCGCGCGGACCTGGTCGCGGAACGCCCGGGCCCGCGAATCGTCCCGCTCGACCACGGGGTAGTCGGCGCGCGGGCGGTCTGGGACCGCGGTGGTCAGCGGGCGGTCCTCGGCGATCCACTTGGCCCGGCCGCCGTCCAGCAGCCGCACGTCCGGGTGGCCGAACAGGGTGCACACCCACAGCGCGTACGCCGCCCACCAGTTGTTCCGGTCCCCGTACAGGACCAGCGTGGTGTCGCGGGAGATCCCCTTGTCCGACATCAGCCGGGCGAAACCGGCGCCATCCACGTAGTCCCGGGTCACCGGGTCGTTCAGCTCGGTGTGCCAGTCCAGCTTGACCGCCCCCGGGATATGCCCGGTCTCGTACAGCAGCACGTCCTCGTCGGACTCGGCCACCACGAGGCCTGGGTCATCGAGGTGCTCGGCCAGCCACTCGGTGCTCACCAGCATCTCCGGGTGCGCGTAGTCCTGGAACTTGGCCGTCGTGTCCTGCGGCAGCGTCACGAGTCCCGTCACCTCCGTTGCTGTCCGCCCCGGGGCGCACGCCACGCCGGGGCTGCTGGAATCTGCCTCACAGAGAGGCAACGCAGCCACCCGGCTGGCCCTTCCCGGTGTCCTTACCGCCAGCGTAAGCCGCCCGGTGGCGCCGGGTTTGCCGGGTCCCGGCCCGGGCCAGACCTAGGAGGGGACCCGAGATGACCGCAGCACCAGAACCCGTCAGGCTGGACCGGCTGCCGATGGCCGAGGACCGGACCGCCGCCTACAGCTTCCTCCGCGCGGCCGGACCGGTGCTGCGCACCGCGTTCGGCTCGTACCTGATCACCTCCGCCGAGGCGGCCGAGTTCGCCCTCCGTAAGCCCGGGCTCTTCTCCTCGCGGCGCGCGTTCGACCTGGTGGGCAGCCCGCTGCCGTTGGTGCCGATCGCCTTCGACCCACCTGAGCACACCCGGTACCGGCGCATCCTGCAGCCGTTCTTCAGCCCGCGCGGCGTCGGGGCCTGGCTGCCGCAGGTCCGAACGCTGGCTCGCGAGCTGATCGACGGCGTGGCCCAGCGTGGCGGCTGTGACCTGGTCGCCGACCTGGCCGTGCCGCTGCCCGCCCAGGTGTTCCTGACCCTGTTCGGCTTGCCGGTGCAGGACCGGGACCGGCTGAACACCTGGAAAGAAGGCCTGGTCCGGATCAAGCCCGGCCAGCCCGGGGAGACCCCGGGCGAGCACGCGGTCCGGATGGGTACGGAACTGTTCGAGTACCTGGTCGAGCACGTGACGCAGCAGCGCCGCGACGGCACCAGTACCGGCCTGCTCGGCCAGCTGCTGACCGACCCGGGCGATGACCGGCTGACCGACGAGGAGATCTACGGGCTGGCCTTCCTGTTCGTGCTGGCCGGGCTGGAAACGGTCACCTCGGCGCTGAGCACCGCATTCGCCGTGCTGGCCAGCCAGCCGGCGTTGCGGGACAGGATCGTCGAAGACCCCACGGTGATCCCGGCCGCGGTGGAGGAGCTTCTACGGGTGGACGGCCCGCTGCTGTTCGTGCCGCGGGTGACCACGCAGGATGTCGAGGTGGCCGGCCGCTCATCCCGTCAGGCGCGCTGGTGCAGGTCATGGTGGCGGTCGCGGACCGGGACCCGGCCGGGCACCCGGACCCGGACGCGATCGACTTCGGCCGCCAGGAGCGGAACCTGGCGTTCGGCGGCGGGCCGCACCGCTGCCTCGGATCGCACCTGGCCCGGATGGAGATGCGGGTGGCGCTCGAGGAGTGGCACCGCCGGATACCGGACTACCAGCTGGCACCGGGGCCCGCGCCGCGGGTGACCTGGCCGGCGCGTGGTCGGTATCGGCCACCTCCCGCTGGTCTTCCCGCTGCACTGACGCTCAGCCGGCTGATCGTCAGCCGGATTGAGCCTCCGCCCGGTCCGCGTTGGCCAGGATCGCGTCGTGTACGTACCAGGAAAAGCCGGGCGCGATCTCGTCGTAGGTGGCGATGAACCGGGGATCGGACACGTACAGCTCGGCCAGCCCGCGGTGCGCCGGGTAGCCGCAGTCGTAGAACCAGTGGATCAGGTGCTGCCGGTGCGCCTCGGCCAGGTCCATCGCGGCCGTCCCGGTGGCCGCTGGCTGGCCCGGACCAGTTCGGCGAAGCCCTGGATGTTGGCGTCCGCCTCGGCCTTGATCGTGATCCAGTCCTCTTTGGTGTAGGCGGCGCTGCGCCGCTGCGACTCCTGCCAGGCCGATGTGTCCCCCCAGCGCTGCCGGGCGTCCTCGGTGTACTCGGCCATCTTGTCCGTGCCGAACACCTCGAACTGCTCCTCCGGGGTGAGCGCCATGCCCATGTCCCGTGCCTCCATCTCCTTCTCGACCGCGCGCAGCAGCGCCTGGGTGCGGGCCGCCCGCTCGCGTAGCAGCCGGTGCTGCCGGCGCAGGTGATCGTCGGTGCCGTCGGCCGGCTCGGCCAGGATCTCGGCGATCTCGTCCAGACCGAAGCCCAGCTCCCGGTAGAAGAGCACCTGGCGCAGCCGCAGCAGGTCGGCCTGGCTGTACAGCCGGTAGCCGGCCGCGCTGCGCGCGCTGGGCGAGAGCAGCCCGATGCTGTCGTAGTGGTGCAGGGTCCGGACGGTCACGCCGGACAGCCGGGCCAGCGCGCCGACGGTGTACTCACTCACGGGCACCACTGTCCGCCCTCACGCCGCGTGAGGGTCAAGCCGTCAGGTTTACCGGTTGCGCAGTCATGGAGTCACGGTAATTCATGACTTAGAGTCATGGATATGGACACGGATGCGCTGCGCTGGTTCCAGCAGGTCGCCGACGGAACCACGGTGACCGAGGTGAGCGAGCTGGAGATGGTCACCCAGTCCGGGGTGTCGCGCGCGCTGGCCCGGCTGGAATCGCAGCTGGGCACGCCGCTGCTGCGGCGGCACGGCCGCACACTGCGGCTGACCCACGCGGGCGCGGTGTTCAAGCGGCACGTGGACGCGCTGCTGCACCAGCTGGACGACGGGATCGCCGCGGTCAACCAGCTCATCGAGCCGGACACCGGCACCGTGGCGCTGGCCTTCCAGCAGTCGGTCGGCACCTGGCTGGTGCCGGCCCTGGTACGCAGCTTCCGCACCGCGCACCCGCAGGTCAGCTTCCAGCTCACCCAGGTCCGGGACGAGGTGCAGGCGGTGGCGCTGGACGACGGCCGGGCCGACCTGGAGATCGGCACCCGGCGCGGGCGCAGCCCTTCGGTGCGTACCCGGCTGATCATGGTCGAGCCGCTGCGGCTCGCGCTGCGTGCCGATCACCCGCTGGCGGCGCGGGACGAGATCGGCCTGGCCGAGGTGGCCGATGAGCCGTTCGTCAGCCTGGGCCGCACGTCCGCGCTGCGCAGGCTGGGCGATGAGCTGTGCGAGCGGGCCGGGTTCCGCCCGGAGGTGGTGTTCGAGGGCGAAGACCTGTCCACCGTGCGCGGCTTCGTGGCCGCCGGGCTGGGGGTGGCCATCGTCCCCGCGCCGCGGGCGGGCTCGCCGGAAGCCGCGCCCGGCCCGCTGGGCTACCTGGAGATCACCGACCCGGGCGCAGCCCGCGAGCTGGTGCTGAGCTGGTCCGCGGACCGGCGGCTGCTGCCGTCCGCCGAGCTGTTCCGCCGCCACGTGATCAGGAGCGCCAGCGCGGGCCGGGTGCCCGCCATCTCGCCGTAACAGCCGTTCGTTGGGACATCGAGCGAATGTTAAGAATGGGTTCACTCACCGGTTGCGAAATGGTCTTGCGGAGTGAGCAGGGTGGGGCTGCGCCGGCGCCGCAGGGGAACCGGCCGCACCGAGGAGGTTCGCCCAGCTATGACCCAACGTTCTTCGCAGTCCCCCGGTGGCTGGAGCAGGAGGGGGAGCATCGTGGCCGGCCGGCGCAGGCGCTGGCGCGTCCCGGCGCTGCTCGCACTGGCGGTCGCCACGGCGGCGCCGGTGCTCGCCGCGACCAGTGCCAGCGCCGCGCCGCGTGGCTTCGGCGGCGGCGCCTTGCAGCCCGGTGACCTGCTGATCAGCGGGTCGGTGTACACCGGCACCGCGGGCTTGCTCACCCCCGGGGTGACCGTGCTGCCGCCTGGCTGCACCAGCGGCTGCGTGACCGCCACCGCCGACGGCACCTATCCCGGCGTGTTCAACAACGTGCTGGCCGACGGCAGCTTCGGCATCACCTCGCCGATCTTCCTGAACGAGGTCACCCCGGCCGGGCTGTACGCACGGTGCGGGTGCCGGACGGGACGCGGCCTGGTGTCCCGGGTGGCTCCGGCGTGGTGACCAGCTTCTCGTCCAAGTCCGAGCTGGCGCTGAACCAGTCAACCAACGGCCAGTACGTGACGTTCATGGGCTACGTCACCCGGCCGAACGTGATCGACGTGTCCAACTCGAACACCCCGGCCGTGGTGGACCCGACCAACCCGGTGCCGGGCAGCTACTACCGGGTGGTGGCCACGCTGGGCCGTGACGGCCGGATCAGCTACACCGAGACCAACGCGTACAGCGGCAACAACGGCCGGGCCGCGGTTCTGAACGACAGCAACGGCGCCGATGCCATCTACACCGCGGGGAACGCCGGGAATGGCAGCAACCCGCAGCCAGACGGGGTGATCCTCGGCGCGGGTGCGCAGATCATGACGCCGTCGGGCCAGCCGGAGAGCGCCCAGGACCCGGGCCAGCCGACCCCGGTGGGCAGCTTCAGCATCACCCAGCTGGGCGACGCCGCGGACAAGATCGGCAAGGACACCAACTTCCGCGGGCTGACCGTGTACGACAACGTCGTGTATTTCACCAAGGGCAGCGGCGGCAACGGGGTCAACACGGTGTACTTCGTGGACACGACCGGGAAGGCGTGCCCGGACGGGGCCGGCCTGCCCGAGCCCGGCGCGGCGCTGCCGTCCGCACCGATCGCCTATGACCCGTCGCTGCTGCAGACCAAGGGCGTGTACCCGTACAACATGTGCGTGCTCAAGGGCTTCCCGACCGCGCTGAAGTCGACCACGTCGTTCCCGTTCGGGCTGTGGTTTGCCAACTCACACACGCTGTACGTGGCCGACGAGGGCAACGGGGACAACACCTACGCCACGGCCTCCGGCACGTACACCACGGCGGCCGCGCAGACCACGGCCGGGCTGCAGAAGTGGGTGCTGGTGAACGGCAGCTGGCAGCTCGCCTACACGCTGACCAGCGGTCTCAACCTCGGCACGCCGTACCAGGTGCCCGGCTACCCGGCCGGGGACAACGCGGCCACCGGGCTGCCCTGGGCACCGGCCACCGACGGGCTGCGGAACATCACCGGCCGGGTCAACCCGGACGGCACCGTGACCATCTGGGCGGTTACCTCCACCGTCAGCGGCGGTGGTGACCAGGGCGCTGACCCGAACAAGGTGGTGGCCATCACCGACCGCCTGGGCGCGCAGACGCTGACCGCCGGGGAGAGCTTCCGCACCGTCGAGGCGGCCCGGTCCGGTGAGGTCCTACGTGGGCTGTCCTTCACCCCGGGCACAGGGCGGTAAAGGGCACCGTGCGGTAAAGGACACGGTGCGGTAAGGACACCGTCCCGTTGACCTGACTGCGCCAGGCAATGGCAACGGGCGGCCGGGGTAACCCGGCCGCCCGTCTGCTTGTTCTGTGCAGTTGCGCTGGTGCTGAGCTACTTCGTCAGAAGTGCGTCGGCCCGGCGGTCGGCTGCGGCGTGGTGGTCGTGCCGGTCCCGGTCCCGGTCACGGTCACCGGCGGCGCGGCGGCCGCGGTGAACGCGCCGTGGGCCACCAGCAGGCCGTCGGTGTTGCCCCTGGCGTCGGTGTAGAACCCGACCAGGTCACCGGCGTCGTTGATGCCGTTCAGCGTGGTGGCGCCCCGGCCCAGCGGGTCGTTGACGACCAGGACACCGTGGCCCGGCCGCCAGACGAAGCCGAACGACTTGGCGTTGTTGCCGCTACCCCGCATGAAGGTGCCGACGACCGCGCCGAAGTTGTTAACGCCGAACGCCATCGTGGAGCTGGCGCCGGGGATGTTGAACTCGATGACGGTGCCGCGCGGGGTGATCACGAAGCCGAAGGTCTTGCCCTTCTTGTTCGAGAAGAACCCGACGATCTCGCCCCGGTTGTTGATCCCGGTGGCGGTGCTGCTCATCGCGCCCGGGATGTGCAGCCGGCGGAACCAGCCACCGCGGATGCTGAACTCGAACGCGTGCGAATCGCCTGCGGCCCCATTGAAGAAGCCCACGGCAATGTCGTTGTCGTTGACCCCGAGCAGCTGGGTGACCGGCGGACTCGACATGTTCCGGGTGGGGAACACGACGTTATGGAACACGCCGTTCAGGGTGTAGAAGCCGAAGTTATTGTCTGACAGGTTGCGCCTGTTCTGGCTGGACCAGAACCCGACCGTAACTCCGACGTTATTAATTCCGATGACCTGGGTCTGCTTGCCGACCGGGAAGTTCTCGTTCTGGAACGAGGCGGTCGCGCCGGTCAGGTTGATCACGTAGCCCTTGTTCGGGTGGCGCCTGGCCCCGGACCCGAAGTAGCCGGCGATCTGGCCGTGGTTGTTGACGCCCAGAAGCTGGTTGAACGTGCGGTCGTTGCTGTTGTTCAGTGTGCTGAACGTCCAGCCCGCGCTCAGCTGGGACATGCGGCCCATGCGGGCCATGTGCTCGGTCTGCGAGTTGGCGGACAGGCTGACACCCGCCGTGCCGGAGCCGTGTACAGCGACTACGCCGCCGACCACTCCGCCCACGGCAGCCGTAATGCCGAGCGCTATCGCGAGTACCCGACGGTTCATTCTGGGCAGATGAGCAGCGCCATCCTGCCCGTCGTATCTCGTCCTCACCAAGATCCCTTTCAGCGCATAGTGATCACGGCATCCCTCGCTCATTACCTCGGTGAGATTAGTGACGCACCGGCCGTATCCCTAGCTGTTGGGGCATGGGGTCCGCGTTCTGTAATATTTCGCCAGCCGCCGGCAGGGTACCGATCAGGTCAGGCGGGCCGGATCAGGTAGCGGCCGAGCGACGGCTCCAGCAGATCGAACGCGGCGGCGGCCTCGGCCGCCAGCACGGCCAGGATCTTCTCGCGGGGCTGCCCGGCCAGGCTGCGCCGGGTGGCTTCGGCGGACAAGCACCTGGTGTACCGGAGCGAGGGCACCGTGCTCACCCTCGGGTCGGTCGGCTTCGCCATGATGGTCTCAGGTGTGGCCGCCGGGCCAATGGAGCGGATGCTCAGGGAGTGCGCGGATGCGGGGTAAGGGAATCAACTACGACACCGGTTTCTCGCCCGGCGGCCGGCTCAGCCGGGAGGACTTCGACCCGGCCATCGTTCGGCAGGAGATGCAGGTCATCGCGGGCGAGCTGGGCTGCACCGCGGTCCGGGTGTCCGGCGGCGACCCGGACCGGCTCAGCGTGGCCGCGCAGCAAGCGGCCGACGCCGGTCTTGAGGTCTGGTTCGCCCCGTTCCCGTGCGAGCTGACCACGGCCGAGCTGACCCCGCTGTTCGCCGAGTGCGCGGACCGGGCCGAGCGGCTGCGCCGCGACGGCGCGACCGTGGTCCTGGTCACCGGCTGCGAGCTGAGCCTGTTCGCCGACGGGTTCCTGCCCGGCGGCACCATCTTCGAACGGGTGGATCGCCTCGGCCACTGGGACCAGGAGCTGATGGCCGCGTTCGGCGCGCTGCCCGGCCGGCTGAACGGGTTCCTGGCCGAGACCGCCGAGCTGGTACGCGGCCGGTTCGCGGGCCCGGTCAGCTACGCGTCCGGCATGTGGGAGCCGGTGGACTGGGCGCCGTTCGACATCGTGGCGGTGGATGCCTACCGGGAGGCCGGGAACGCCGCCACGTTCGGGTCCGAACTGCGCAAGCACCTCGGCCACGGCAAGCCGCTGACCGTCACCGAGTATGGCTGCTGCGGCTACGCCGGTGCGGGGGACCGTGGCGGCACCGGCTGGGCCATCATCGAGCGGGACGCCGACCCGCCCCGGCTGGACGGGGACTACGTCCGCGACGAGGGGGAGCAGGTCAGGTACCTGCGCGAGCTCAACGAGGTGTTCGCCGCCGAGGGCGTGGACCTGGCGTTCTGGTTCACGTTCGCCGGCTACGGCCTGGTGCACGACCCGGCGCCGCGCCGAGACCTGGACCTGGCCAGTTACGGCCTGGTCCGGCTGCTGCCCGGCGGCCCACCCGCTGGCTACCAGGGCCTGGGCTGGGAACCCAAGCTCGCGTTCCAGGCCCTGGCCGACCTCGGCTGACGGAATCAACCGGGCTGGACTGGGCAGGGGATGGCTGGAACGGAGGGATGCCAGTCATGGCTAACGAACTCGACGGCCGCACGGCCGCATTCCTGATCGCCAACGAGGGCGTGGAGCAGGTCGAACTCACCGAGCCCTGGTCGGCAATCCTGGCCGCGGGCGGGACGCCGCTGCTGCTGGCCCCGGACGTGGGCAACGCCCAGGGGTTCAACCACCTGGACAAGGCGGACACGTTCCCGGTGGACCAGATCGTCAGCGACGCCCACCCGGAGGACTATGACCTGCTGGTGCTGCCGGGCGGGGTGGCCAACCCGGACATCCTGCGCACCGTGCCCGCCGCGGTGCGGTTCGTCCGGGGCATGTTCGAGGCGGGCAAGCCCGCCGCGGCCATCTGCCACGCCCCATGGACCCTGGTCGAAGCGGACCTGGTCCGGGGCCGGACGCTGACCTCGTGGCCCAGCCTGCGGACGGACATCCAGAACGCGGGCGGCACCTGGGTGGACGCCGAGGTCCAGGTGGACCGGTCCGGCCCGAACGTGCTGATCACCAGCCGGAATCCTGGCGACCTGCCCGCCTTCTGCCAGACCCTGGTCGAGGAAACCGTCCGCCAGTACCAGTCCGCCTAAACCCCGGCTTGCGGTCAGGCGTGCGGCGTGAACGACGTGGAGCAGGAACCGTGCCGGCTGCCCTTCACCACGGACACCGACACCTTCACCTTGTAGCCGGGAGTGGCGCCCTTGATGGCGTAGGAAATGGACACGTTCCCGCGGCGGCCAGACGTGCCATGGTGCGTGGTGTTGGTCGTCCGGTAATGCGCCACCGTGGTCACCCGGGCGAACGCGGCGGTACGCACGTTCACCTTGACCGTGGTGTATTGCTTCGGGTGGCTGTTGCTCATCGACGCCGAGCAGGGCAGCGCGCTGACGTGCGTCGCGGCCGACGCCGCGCCGCTGGTCAGCACGGTGCTGGCGATACTTCCCGCGGCGACGGCTGCGATAAGGGTGCGTCCGGTCCAGGCTGGCATTGATTTCATGACGCCAACATAGTGGCGCGCGGAAAGGATACGCCAGGACTCGCCGCCGACGAAAAGAATTGGGTTCTGTGAGAAATTACGGCATTGTCATAGTTCACGGTTTTTGCGGTACCGGTGAGTTCGCCGCGGCGAGGACGTCACGAGAACAGACGCAGCCGAGCTGAGGAGGACCGTGATGGCTGGGGATGGGCTGACGACATGCCTGTGGTTCGACACCGAGGGTGAGGAGGCGGCGCGCTTCTATACGAGCATCTTCAAGGACGGCAAGCTGGGCCGGATCGGCCGGTACACCGAGGCTGGCCCCGGTGCGGCCGGCTCGGTGATGACCGTGGAGTTCGAGCTCAACGGGCAGAAGTTCCTCGCGCTGAACGGCGGGCCCGGGCGCGCGTTCAGCGAGGCGATCTCACTCATGATCAGCTGCGCCGACCAGGACGAGGTTGATTACTACTGGGGCCGGCTGGCCGACGGAGGGCAGGAGGTGGCCTGCGGCTGGGTCACCGACCGGTACGGGCTGTCCTGGCAGGTCGTCCCGGCGATGCTTATGGACCTGAACACCGACCCGGACCGGGCCAAGGCGGCCCGGGTCTTCGCGGCCATGCTGAAGATGACCAAGCTCGACATCGCCACCCTGGAGGAGGCCGCCGCGGCTGGTTAGCCAGCGGCCTGCGCGGCAATCGCGTCGATCGCGCGCAGTTCCCGTTCGCTGGCGTCGATGGCCGACTGCTCGGCGGACACGTCCAGCGACCGGGAGGCCAGCCAGTAGACCAGGCCGGACACGGCCAGGCCGACCAGCCAGGAGTAGTCCACGCCGTTGGTGACGTGGTTGGGGAACCAGCCGGTGTAGGAGAAGCCGGCGATCGGCGGCAGCACC
The DNA here is from genome assembly GCA_963747705.1 of uncultured Actinomycetes bacterium. Classification (GTDB taxonomy): domain Bacteria; phylum Actinomycetota; class Actinomycetes; order Streptosporangiales; family Streptosporangiaceae; genus RYN-230. The sequence continues at coordinate 15,337 of CAVVGF010000029.1, forward strand.
ATGAACGGGATCTCGGCCACGAAGCCGGCGAAGTACGCGGTCAGCCCGCGCCAGCCCCACGCGCCGTACACCCCGTCGGGCCGGAAGATGTCGGTGATCGCGTAGTGCCCGTGCCGGACGAAGAAGAAGTCAACCAGGTTGAGCGCGGTCCACGGGACGAGCAGGTAGAGCATCAGGGTGAGCGAGTTCAGCACCGCGGACACCGCGCTGGTGGAGATGCCCGCCCCGATCGCGTACCAGATGATGGCCAGCACGATGATGGTGGCCACCCGCCAGGCCCGGCTGGTTTTGACCGTGCGGAACGAGTCGATCCCGGTCAGCACGGTGAGCATGCCGCCGTAGGCGTTCATCCCCATCGTCGCGAGCAGGCAGGTGGCGGACAGCACCGCGGTCACCGAGCCGAGCGGGGCGGCCACCTTGTCCCCGACCAGCTGCAGCCCGACCAGTCCGTCGGTGACGTTGAGCCGGGTGGCCAGCCAGGCCCCCAGCGCGATCAGCCAGATCGCCGACCCGGACGCGCCGAAGAACACCGCGGCGATGATGCCGCGCGGCGAGGTGTCCCGCGGCATGTACCGCGAGTAGTCCGACACGTAGGGCGCGTAGGTGATGTTGTACGCCGCGGCCACCGAGAACTGGGCCATGAACGCGGCGAACAGGAAGCCGCCCGGGTGGTGCGGGGCGGTGCCGCCGGCGTGCCCGATCAGGATGGCCACCGAGATGATCGCGTAGCACGGGAACGAGATGACCAGCAGGAAGCGGAACACGCGGTGGACCCAGTCGTAGCCGAAGATGGCCAGCAGGGCGGCCAGCACCGCGGTCGCGATGGCCACCAGGCCGGCGTTCCAGCCGAACGCGCCGTGCAGCCCCGTGCTCATCAGCACCTGGTCGGCCACGTTGAAGGCCATGTAGGTGAACAGCACCGCGAACAGCGCGACGACCACGCCGCGGTAGCCGAGCTGGGCCCGGGTCTGGATCATCTGCGGCAGGCCGAAGATCGGGCCCTGGGTGGCGTGGAACGCCATGAACAGGGTGCCGGCCGCGATGCCGAGCACGCCGGCCAGGATCGTCCAGCCCAGCGACAGGCCGAGCGACGGGCCGACGAAGCCGATCGGGATCGTGAAGTACTGGAAGTTGCCCAGGAACCACAGCATGCTCTGCTGCCAGTTCTTGCCGTGCCGCTCGGGGTCCGGGATCCAGTCGATCGAGTGCACCTCGATCTGCCCGAGCAGCCCGCTCTCCAGCTCGTCCACTGTTGCCTGTGCCCGGGACTGCGCCGCCATCTCGCCTCCAGGTAGGTGAGGGGCCGAAGCCCAGTACCGGTGGCCGGTGGCAGTATGATCACCACAGGTTTCCTCACTGTCAACCCTTGTTTCATAACGGCTAGCGCAGCGGGCTGGGATTGGCGGCCAGGCGGTGTTGCGGGGGTGACCCGCGATGCGGCGCGCCGGGATTGGCTGAGCGGCCGTGTGGGGGCCGCGCGGCCGTCGCCGGCGGAGCTCCCGTCCGTGTAGGCATCGGCCCGCAACTGCGGGCGGCCCGGCTGGCGGCCCGTAAGAGCATGGCCGAGGTGGCCGAGCAGAGCGGGCTGACCAAGGGGTTCGTCTCCAAGCTGGAACGCGACCTGGCCAACGTCTCGGTCGCGTCGCTGATCCGGCTGTGCGCGGCGCTGGACATCTCGGCCGGCTCGCTGTTCCAGCCGTCCCGGGGCGAGGTCATCAGGCACGACGCCTACCCGCCGATCAACTTCGGCGGCAGCGGGGTGCGGGAGTACCTGCTCACCCCGTCGGGGGAGAAGCGGATGCAGGCCATCCTCAGCGCCATCGAGCCGGGCGGGGGCAGCGGCGAGGAACCCTACTCGCTGCCGGCCGACGTCGAGTTCGTCTTCGTGCTGGCCGGGCAGCTGGAGATCACCGTCGCCGGCAAGCTGGTCACCCTGGACCAGGGCGACGCGTTCACGTTCCCGGGCAGCACCGGCCACACGTTCCAGGTCCCGCGGCACCGGGCCCACCCGGGTGCTGTGGGTGTTCTCCCCGGCCCTGCCGGACACCCCGTCCTGGCCGGCCTGACCGGGACCGGCCCGGCTCAGTCCTGAATGACTGGTTACTCCGCGGGTACAGTAGGTGTGTCCTGGGACTTTGTCGGTAAATGGAGGCTGACGGTGGCCGTCGCACCCGGCGTGGCGGGCACGACGCAGCGCGGGCACGTGGTCCAGTTCTACACGCAGGACTGGGAGCTCGCGGCGGGCGCGGGCCAGTACCTGGCCGACGCGCTGGCTGGGGGCTGTGCGGTGGTCGTGGTGGCCACCATGGCCCACCGGCATATGTTCGAGTCCTACCTGGCCGGGGTGGACGCCGATGTCGCGGCGGCCCGGGCCGAAGGCCGCTATCAGGCCATCGACGCGGCCGCCCTGCTGCACCGGTTCGCGGTGGCCGGCGCGGTGGACCCGGCCAGCTTTGACGCCGAGGTCGGGCAGGTGATCAGGGCGGCGGGGGCGGCCGGCCGGCCGGTCCGGGTGTACGGCGAGATGGTCGCCCTGCTCTGGGAAGCGGGCCAGCTCAACGCCGCCCTGGAACTCGAAAGCCTGTGGAACGATCTGGCCAGGGACATCCCGTTCGGGCTGTACTGCGGCTACCCGGAGGCGCCGGCCGGCGCGGCGGACCAGCGCGCCGCACTGGCCGAGGTCTGCCGCCTGCACGCGGCCGTGGTCGGGACGCCGCCCGCCACCGCCCGCCCGGCCCGCACCGCCCCGGCGCCGGCCCGGTCCCGTGCTACCCGGTCCTTCCCGCACGACCGGGACGCCCCCCGGCAGGCCCGGCATTTCGCGCTGGACCTGCTGCGCGGCTGGCGGCTCGAGCAGCGCTGCGGGGTGAACCTGGCCAGCGACGTGGCCATCGTGGTCAGCGAGCTGGCTACCAACGCGGTGCGGCACGCCCGGTCCGGCTTCACCGTCAGCCTCATGCTGGCCACGGATGTGGTCCAGATCCGGGTCGAAGACGGCCGCCCGCTGGCCGGCCTGCACGGGGATCCGCCGCTGCCGGTTTCGCCGGACCACGGGCTGGGCCTGGTGGACGCCGTGGCCGGCCGCTGGGGTGTGCAGCCAGCCGACGGCGGCAAAACAGTCTGGGCCGAGCTGCCGCTGGCCTGACCGGCCCGCCGCCGAAACCCCCGCCGCCGAGACCGGCGGACGGCGCCGTCCCCCCGAACCCCCGCCGCGGCACCCCCGCCGCCGGACCCCCAGGAGGCAATCCATGCGCGTGGACGTGTGGGCCGACATCGTCTGCCCGTGGTGTTACCTGGGCGCGGCGCGCTTCGACGCCGCGCTGAGCCAGTTCGAGCACCGGGCCGAGGTGGAGGTGGTCTACCACTCGTTCGAGCTGGACCCGGGCCAGCCCGCCGGGGTGACCCAGCCGGTGCTGGACATGCTGGCGGCCAAGTACGGCATGACCACGGCGCAGGCCGCCGCGGCCGAGGGCCGGGTGCAGGGCCTGGCCCAGGCGGAAGGGCTGGACTTCACCGTGGACCGCGCGTTCGGCAGCACCAGGGCCGCGCACCGGCTGCTGCAGTACGCGCAGGCCCGCGGGCACGGGCGGGCCATGCTAACCGCGTTGTACCAGGCCTACTTCGGCGCGGGCCGGCCGGTCTTCGACGAGCCCGGCCTGGCCGCGGTGGCCGCGGACGCCGGGCTGAGAGGCCGGCCAGGCCCAGGCCGCTCAGACCGATGCTCAGGCCGAGCGGCAGGTCGCCGACGACGCCGGCCAGGCCCGGCGGCTCGGCATCAGCGGCGTCCCGTTCTACCTGATCGGCGGGTCCCGGGCGATCTCCGGCGCGCAGCCCACCGCGGCGTTCCTGGCCGCGCTCCGGGCGGCCTGGGACGATGCCGCCGCGCCGCACGCGGCACCCGCCTAAGGCGGCGCTGGAACCATAACGTGCCAGGCCAGAGCCTGGTTCATGAGGAAATGGTCACACCGGCGTTTCCGACCGGACACTGAACCATTACTGCTTCGCGGGCCGTGGTGGTGGGGGAGGGCGCCGGCTGCGGTGCCCGGGAACGGGAGGGCACCAGCACGGTGCCCAGCGCAACGGGAGGGCACCAGCCACGGTGCCCGGCGCAACGGGGAGGGCACCAGCCACGGTGCCCGGCAACGGGGGAGCAGTTTAGTGACGCAGCAAACCACGGCCACGCCGGTCAGCCCGGTCATCGTCCGCACGGACGTCGTGCCGGCTATCGCGGTGCGCGTTACCGGCGCGCTGCTGGCGCTGGCCATCGGCACCGTGCACGTGGCCGACCAGGGTGGTATCACCACGCTGGTCACGCCGAGCTGGATCGGCTGGGGATACCGGGCCATCGAGGTCGGCGCGGTGCTGACCGCGATGCTGCTGGTGCTGCCGCGTCCGGCCTGGCTGATCCGGAGCTGGATGGGCTGGGCGGCCGGGGTGCTGCTCGGCGCCGGGCCGCTGCTCGGTTACCTGGTATCCCGCACGGTGGGGCTGCCGGGTGATCACGGCGATGTCGGCAACTGGGGCTACTGGGTGGGCACGGTGTCGCTCTTCATCGAGGCCGCGCTGATCGTGCTGAGCCTGACCATGCTGCTCAGCTACGTCGCCCGGCGGGGTCAGCCCTGGCCGCGCTGAGCCGCGATCACGTCCCGGTACCAGGAGTAGGACGCCTTCGGGGTGCGGGCCTGGCTGGTGTGGTCCACGTGCACCAGGCCGAAACGCTGGGTGAATCCTTCGCCCCACTCGAAGTTGTCGGCCAGCGTCCAGTGGAAGTAGCCGCGCACGTCGACCCCGTCGCTGATCGAGGCGTGCACCGCGCGCAGGTGGCTGTCGATGAAGTCGATGCGGAACTGGTCGTCCACCCGGCCGTCACCGTCCGGCTGGCCGTCGTGCGCGCAGCCGTTCTCGGTGATGTACAGCGGCGGCAGCGCGCGGCCGTACCGCCCAGCCAGCTGGCCGAGTATCTCGGTCAGCCCGGCGGGCACCACCGGCCAGCCGAACGAGGTGACCGGGTAGCCGGGGATCGGCTGCATCTGGAACGGCAGCGGTGAGTCCGGCAGCGCGGACAGCCGGGTCGGCAGGTAGTAGTTCATCCCGAGGCCGTCCACCGGCGCCGCGATGATCGCGAGGTCGCCGTCCTGCACGCAGGCCAGGCCGCTGGCTGGGTCCTGGCCGTCGCTGGCCAGGCCGAACGCGGTCAGGTCCGGGTAGCGGCCGGTCAGGACCGGGTCGGTGAACATCCAGTTGTGCAGGGTGGCGTAGGCGGCCGCCGCGGCCTGGTCGGCCGCGCTCTCGCTGGCCGCCGAGGCGGGCGAGTAGTTGTTGGCGATCATCACCTCGGCTACGCCGGCCGCGCGCAGCGCCGCCGTGGCCAGGCCGTGCCCGAGCAGCTGGTGGTGGGCGGTCGGCAGCGCGCCCAGCATCAGCTCCAGGCCCGGTGCATGGATGCCGAGCGCGTAGCCGAACGCGGTGACCACGAACGGCTCGTTCAGCGTGACCCACAGCGGGATCCGGTCGGCCAGCCGGGCCGCGGCCAGCGCCGCGTAGTCGGCGAACCGCTGCGCGGTCGGCCGGGCCAGCCAGCCCCCGGCGTCTTCCAGCGGCTGCGGCAGGTCCCAGTGGTACAGGGTCGGCACCGGGGTGATGCCCGCGGCCAGCAGGGCGTCGGTCAGCCGGTCGTAGTAGTCAAGACCGGCGCGGTTGGCCGGCCCGGTGCCGTCCGGCTGGACGCGCGGCCAGGCGATGGAGAACCGGTACGCGGTGACGCCCAGGCCGGCCAGCAGCGCGACGTCGTCCGGCCAGCGATGGTAGGAATCGATGGCCACCTCGCCGGTGTGCCCGTCCCGGATCTTCCCTGGCTGCTGGCAGAACGTGTCCCAGATCGACACGCCCCGACCGTCCTCGTGCACGGCGCCCTCGATCTGGTACGCCGACGTGGCAACGCCCCAGTGGAACCCGTCCGGGAACCGGGGCAGCGGTGGACTGATCACCCGCTGATGGTAGTCACCGGCACATCTTGCGGCCATATTACGAACGGCTGCATTCCTTTGCATGTGCTCCAGCGCAGCTCCTAGTGTGCTGAACGCGCGCCCCCTTGGAGCGGGCCATCGCACGGAGCGGGCCATCTCAAGAAGGGCCAGAACGTGTACCACCAAGGGAATGTGATCCGCCGCGTTATGTGGGCGGGCAGCACACTCGTCCTGGCTATGACGGGGTTGCTAGCCGGTATGAGCGGGGCCTCGGCGGCCACGCTGACCGGCCCGGTTATCCCGGCCAACGCGAACGCCTCGCTGGCCAGTACGACGGTGACCTACTCGTGCACGCTGTCCGGCGGTACGACCACCACACCAGTCACGCTCACGGCGATGCTCAGCGCACCCAGCGCAGCCACCACCGGCACCGCCGCCGCGATCACGCTCACCACCCGCGTGATGCAACTGCCCACCGCCACCACGCTGCCGTCGCTGACCCGGGTCACCGCGGCCGCGACCGCGCCGTCCACCGGGATGTCCGCCGCCAGCGTGCCGCTGACCGGCATGACCACCATGCCGGCCGGGACGGCAACCCAGCTCCCGGCCGTCACCATCAGCGGCTCGGCCATCCCATCGACCGCGGGGACGGCGTCGATCATGGCGCCGACCACGCTCACGGTGACCCTGGTCGCCACGACCAACACGACCACGCTGGCCGCGTTCAACTGCACGCTGACCAGCACGACGGCCACCGCCGTGCAGGTCATGGTCACCGCGTCCACCCTGGCGATGGCGACCACCGGGCCGATGTACGCGTGCACGGTCACCGTGGCCGGGCGCACCATGCACCAGATGGACCGGATCCCGATGACGCTGAGCACGTCCGGCCCCAACTCGGTCGGCTCGACCGACATGGTCACGCTCTCGTCGCCGGCCAACGGTCTCGGCGGGTCGTACCCGACCGGCACGTCGGCGGTTTCGTTCAGCGGCGCCCTGCCGCTGAGCGGGGCCCAGTCTGGCAGCATTCCGCTGACCGGGGCGATGGCGAACATCGGCAGCAACATGTTCACCGTGCAGGCCTCGCTGCCGCTGATGGCGGCTGGGGTGCTGCACATCATGCCGCCCAGCCGGTTCACCGTCATCGTGCACGCGCAGCAGATGGTCTCGATCGTCGCGGTCTGCGTCCTGCAGACCACCGTCACCGCGACCATGCCCGCGGCCACCATGGTGAACGTCACCGGCGCGGCGATGCCAGCGGCCACGATGAGCGCGGGCACCATGACCGGCACCGGCACCACCCCGACGGTGGGCACGATGCCAATGGGCTCGGCCGCCACTGGTGGCGGTGGCAGCCTGCAGCACGCCAACATCCTGCCGGAGCTGGCCGCGGGCATCGTCGTCCTGCTGGGCGGAGCCGGCCTGACGATCGTCGGGGTGCGCCGCCGCCGGCGGCACTCCTCCATCTGATCGGGCCTGGTCCCGGTCCGGGCCGCGGCCCGGACCGGGACCAGCCGGCCGTCTCCGACTCCTAGGAAGCGAATCACCCGGATGGAGCTACCGCGACGTAACCGCCGCAGCGGGCCGGCCCGCCAGCCCGGGTCTTTTCGAGGACGAGCTTTACCAGGACGACTACCCAGCCGAGCTTTACCAGTCGCCGTACTACGACGATCAGGGCTACGACGATCAGGACTACCAGGACCAGGGCTATCAGGATCAGGGCTACCAGCGCCGTGCCGCTCAGGGGCTGTTCAGCGAGCCCGACTACGAGGAGCCCGGCTACGACGGCCGGCGACCCCGGCGGCGCCGCGAAACCCAGCGTTTTGCCCCGGCCGAGTACGACGCCTACGAGGATCCGGGCTAGCCGCCGCCGCGGCCGCCGGGGACGCGGGCCCGGCCGGCTGGTCATGGTCCTCGGTTCGGTGCTCGTCCTGGCCGGCGCGGCCGTGGTCGCCCGGGCGGTAGCCGAGCGCGGGCACCTGTCCGGGCAGGCCGAGCAGATCCCCGCCAGCGTGGGCACCAATGTGCCCGGCCTGGATGGCGCGGTCGCGAAACCACTGGCCTTCTCCCGGCCGGTGCAGATCATGATCCCGAAGCTGGACGTGAACGCCCCGGTGATGCGGCTGGGCCTGGCCGCCAACCACACGGTGGCGGTACCGCCGCTGGAGAACCACAACCTGACCGGCTGGTACGACGGCAGCGTCACGCCCGGCCAGAAGGGCACCGCGGTCATCCTCGGGCACGTCAACTCGTTCACCGGGATCTCGGTGTTCTTCTATATCAAGACACTGCACCGGGGGAACCAGATCAAGGTCATGCGGGCCAACGGCTCGGAGGCGGTCTTCACCGTGGACGGCGTGCAGAAGGTGGTCAAGGCCGCGTTCCCGACCGACGACGTATACGGCCAGGTCAAGTACCCGGGCCTGCGCCTGATCACCTGCGGCGGCCAGTTCGACGCCACCACCCGGCAGTACCTGGACGACATCGTGGTCTACGCCCACCTGACCAGGACCATCCGCACCTGACCGAGCCGTCGCGGATCTGTTCGGTACCGCTGTGACCTGCTACGTTGCTCGAAGGGGTTCATAACAACCGGGGGGATTTATGCGAGTCATGGCCAAGATCAGCCTGCCCGTGGAGGCGGCGAACCAGGCGATCAGGGATCACCGGCTGGGCAGCGTCATGCAGCGGGCGGCTGAGCGGTGGAGGCCGGAGGCGATGTACTTCACCACGTTCGACGGGCAGCGCACCGCGTTCATGGTGTTCGACATGCCGGACCCGTCGGACATACCCCCGTTCGCGGAGCCGTTCTTCATGGAGCTGAACGCCGACGTCCAGCTGGCACCCGCGATGAACGGCGCTGACCTGGAGAAGGGCCTGTCCCAGATCGGCTGAGTTCAGCGGCTGGTGAGGAACTTGGTCAGGCCGGCCGCGATGGCCCGGGCCGCCCTGGCCTGCCACGCGGGCGAGGTGATCAGCGTGGCGTCGGCGGCGTTGCGCATGTTGGCGCACTCGATGAACACCTTGGGCACGGTGGACAGGTTGACGCCGGCCAGGTCGTCGCGGGGCTGGATGCCGTTGACCCCGTCGTAGGTGCTGACCTGCTCGCCGGTGCCGGTCTCGAACGCATTGCGCAGGTCGGTGCCGAGCCGGGCGGACGGCCCGACGATGGCGTTGTTGATCCCGTCGGCGACCGGTTCCAGGACCGCGAAGCCCCGGCCGCCGGGCGGCCCGCCGTCGGCGTGGATGGACACCGCCGCGTTCGCGTGGGCCTTGTTGCCCAGCGCGGCCCGCTTGGTGACGCACGGGCCGACGCCGGTGTTGGAGGTGCGGGTAAGCACCACGGTCGCGCCCGCGGCGCGCAGGTCGGCGGTCAGGTAGCGGGCCACGTTCCAGTTGTACTGGGCCTCGGTGTAGCCGCCGTCGGTCTCGGCGCCGGTGGTGTCGCAGGTCTCGCTCTCCCGGCCGTTCCAGATCAGCTGGTTGATCACCGATGATGCGTCGAAGTTCCCGCCGTTGTGCCCCGGGTCCACCAGCACCACCTGGCCATCGAGCACCCCCGAGGCCGTGGGGGCGAACCGCCCCGGGCCGCCGTGCCGGGAATGCGGCAGCCGCGGCGGCGCGGTCGCCTCCGCCGCGGCCGCCGCCGCGGGCGCCTGCGTGCTGGCCGGGGCGGTGGCGGCTGGCGTGCTCGGTGGCGGCGCCGTGGCCGGCCTGCTGGCCGAAGGGGTCCGGCCCGCAGCGCTGAGCTGATGGCTGGCCGGCGCGATTGCGCATCCGGTCAGCGCGACGGTGGCAGTGGTCACGATCCAGGCGGCGCGGCGCATCAGAAGCAGAGCCTAGCCACCGGCGGTGCGCTGGGTGGCCAGGTTGCCCGCGAGCGGCTCAGCCGGTGAGCGCGACGAACGCGGTGTAGGCCCCCAGGGCGAGCAGGATGCCAGCGGTGATCCGCTGGACCCAGGCCATCGGGATGAAGTTGAGGCTCTTGGCCCCGAGGTTGACCGCGATGGCCGCCACCGCCCAGAGCCCGAGGGTGGCGCCCACGAACACCGACAGCGGGTCATACTTGGCGGCCAGGTTGGCCGCGGTGATCTGGGTGATGTCGCCCCACTCGGCCAGGAACACGACGGCGAAACTGGTGCCCGCGACCCGGGCGAACGACGCGGGCGGGCCGCCTTGCCTGGCCGCGTCCAGGCCCTCCGGCTGGCGCGGCCGGAAGCTGCTCACCAGCAGGTAGACCGCGCCGGCCACGAACAGCGCGGCCACCACGCCGTCCACCAGCTGATGCGGCAGCAGGGCCAGCAGCCGGCCGGCCGTCACCGCGATGCCGGCGTGCACGGTGAACGCGGCGGCCGCCCCGGCCCACACGTACGCGGGCCGGAACCGGGTGCCGAGGACCAGCGAGGCGAACAGTGACTTGTCCGGCAGTTCGCCGAGGAACGTGAGCAGGAACGCGATCCCCGCAGCGGCCAGATAGGGCATTCGGAGTCCTTCGGTCGGGTGTCACCCGGACCGGATGCTGTGCTGGGTCCTCCGGCCGGATGTGCTCAACAGCCGAAGGTCTCGTCCGCCACAGTTACGTGACCCGGTGGCCGGGCACGCACCGCGCGCCAGTATGTTGACCAGCCGGCGAAGGACTACTCCCCTTCACCCCAAACAGTACCAGCGGGCGGCAAGCCGGGCTCATGGTTCAGGCGCAGAGTTCAGCAGCAGAGCTCAGCCGCAGACCGGCCGTCCCTTGGCCCGGAGCACGTGCTGCACCGCGCTGTCCAGCCGGGCCTCAGGGAGCTGGCCCGAGCGGACCGCCGAGACCAGGCTGGTGATGACGGCCCTGGTGGTGGCGGCCGGGTCGGCGGCGTCGAACGTGACCATGTCGGCGCCGGCCGTGATCGCGCGGACCGCGGCCCGCGGGATGCTGTACCCGGCGTGCTGAATGGCGCCGGTGGACAGCGAGTCGGTCAGCACCAGGCCATGGAAGCCGAGCTGGTGGCGCAGCAAGCCGGTGATGGCATGGCCGGACAGCGTGGCGGGCAGCCCGTGGGTCAGGCCGGGAATGGACGCCTCGCCCACCATCACCGCGGGCAGGCCCTGCTTGATCGCGGCCTGGAACGGCCGCAGCGCCCCCCTGGCCAGCACCGGCAGCGGCGGGACAGCAGCCAGCCCGAAGTCCGTGTTGGCCCCGGCCTGGCCCAGCCCGGGGAAGTGCTTCACCACCGGGATCACGCCGCCCTCCTGCAGGCCCTGCGCGAAGGCCAGGCCGTACGCGGTGGCCACGGCCGGGCGCACGCTGAACGAACGCGGCCCGTCCGGGTACCTGGCGTCCGGACCGGGGCTGTCCGACAGGTCAAGCACGGGCGCCAGGTCCATGGTGATGCCGGCCGCCCGCATCCGGCGGCCGACCCGCCTGGCCAGCGTGCGCACCTGGGCTGGGCTCATGGTGGCGGCCATCGTCCGCGGCCAGGGCAGGTTGCCGACCAGGTTGGCCATCCGCTGGATCTCGCCGCCCTCCTCGTCCGTGGTGACCAGTGGCGGCAGCCCGCCCGGGGCGTGCCGGCGCAGCGCGGCCAGCTGCCTGGGCAGGTCGGCCGGGGCGGACGAGCCGAACAGGAGCAGGCCGCCGGCGCCCGCCTCGACCATGGGCCGGGCGGCCAGCACGTCGTCCTCGTCGGCGGGCGCGAACACGAGCTGGGCGGCGCGCCGGGCCGTGCTCCAGGTGCCGAGCACGGCCGCCGGATCACACGAGGCCTTGGTGCTGGGTGGCGGCGCCGGGCTGCTGGCCGCCGCGCCGCCGGCCGTGGCGCCGCTGGCGGCAGCGCCGGTGGCCGGGGCGGAGGTGCTGGCGGTGGCCGGACCGGGCTGCGGGGCCGCCCCGTGCGTCGCCGTGCCCGGCCCGCTGCAGCCCGATACACCAGCCAGGGCGGCCAGCAGCCCGGCCGCCCCCAGCCATCGGGTACGCGTAGTGAGAATAGCCAACAAGCACCGAGATTTACCGCTACCTGCGGTTCTGTCAAGTAATGACCTGATCAGCGGCCACGCCGCCCCGCGCGGCGCTGGTTGACGCTGCGGCGGCAGGCGTGGTCTACTCGGCGACGTTCCGTGGACGGCAGCGGAGGAAGCCGGTGTGAATCCGGCGCGGTCCCGCCACTGTCACCGGGGAGCGACCCTCACCAGATGCCACGGCCGTTCAGCGGCGGGAAGGCTGGGGGAAGCCGCGATCCGGAAGCCAGGAGACTCCGGCCGTCCGACCCTTCGTACCGGGGCGTGGTCACCCCGAGGAAGGCGCGGGCAGAACATGCCGCCTGCCATCGTGCTGCTCTCCGCTTCAGACACTGACCTGCTGGCCGCCCGGGCCAGCGGCGGCCCGTGGCGGCTGGCCAACCCCGCGCGGACCGAGCTGGCTGCGCTACCCGAGTTGCTGGACGGTGCGTTCTGTATCGTGGTCCGGCTGCTCGGCGGGCGGCGCAGCTGGCGGCCGGCCTGCGGGCGGTGCTGGAGAGTGGCCTGCCCGTGCTGGTGCTGAGCGGGGAGCCCGCGCCGGACGCCGAGCTGATGGCGCTGTCTACGGTGCCCGCCGGAGTGGCCACCCAGGCCCTCGGCTACCTGCGCGAGGGCGGCCCGGGCAACCTGGCCCAGCTGGCCCGTTTCCTGTCCGACACGCTGCTGTTCACCGGTACCGGCTTCGACCCGCCGGTGGCGCTGCCCGGATACGGTGTGCACGGCGCGCGTGCTTTTCATCCGCAGCGCCCCACCGTGGCCATCGTGTTCTATCGCGCCCATGCCGTCGCCGGGAACACGGCGTTCATCGACGCGCTGGCCGACGCGGTCGAGGCGTGCGGGGCCAATGCCCGGGCGGTGTTCTGCGGGTCGCTGCGGTCGGCCGGCCCGGAGGTGTACGCCGAGCTGGCCGGCGCGGACGCGGTGCTGGTCACGGTGCTCGCGGCGGGCGGGACGGTGGCCGCCGGGGCCGGCGCGGGCGGGGACGCGGACGCCTGGGACGTGTCGGCGCTGGCCGAGCTGGACGTCCCGGTGCTGCAGGCGCTGAGCCTGACCTCGTCCCGGGCCGCCTGGGCCGGGTCGAACGCGGGACTCAGCCCGATGGACGCGGCCATGCAGGTGGCCGTGCCGGAGTTCGACGGCCGGCTGATCACCGTGCCGTTCTCGTTCAAGGAGACCGGCCCGGATGGGGTTCCGGAGTACCGGGCCGACCCGGAGCGGGCCGCCCGGGTGGCCGGTATCGCGGTGGCGCACGCCCGGCTGCGCGCTGTGCCGCCCGCCGAGCGCGGCTGGTGATCATGCTGTCCGCGTACCCGACCCGGCACGCCCGGATCGGCAACGCGGTCGGGCTGGACACCCCGGCCTCAGCCGTGCTCCTGCTGGATGCGCTGCGCGAGGCCGGTTACGCCGTGGGGGACGGGTTCGCCGCCGATGGTGATGCGCTGATCGGCCAGCTCATCGCGGCGGGCGGGTACGACGCCGAGTGGCTGACCGAAGATCAGCTGGCCGCCGCGCCGATGCGCATGCCGGCCGCACGGTACCGGGAGTGGTTCGCGGCGCTGCCGCCGGGCCTGGCCGCCTCGATGGTGGCGCACTGGGGGGAGCCGCCCGGCACGCTGTACACCGATGGTGGCGACATCGTGGTGGCCGGGCTGCGGTCCGGCAACGTGGTGATCATGATCCAGCCGCCGCGTGGCTTCGGCGAGAACCCGGTGGCCATCTACCACGACCCTGACCTGCCGCCGTCGCACCACTACCTGGCCGCCTACCGGTGGGCGGAACGCGAGTTCGGCGCGCACGCGGTGCTGCACCTGGGCAAGCACGGCACGCTGGAATGGCTGCCCGGGAAGGGGCTCGGCCTGTCCGCGGACTGCGCACCGGACGCGGTGCTGGGCGACCTGCCGCTGATCTACCCGTTCATCGTCAACGACCCCGGCGAGGGCACCCAGGCCAAGCGGCGCGGCCACGCCACCGTGGTGGACCACCTGATCCCGCCGATGGGCCGGGCCGACAGCTACGGTGACCTGGCCAAGCTGGAGCAACTGCTGGACGAGTACGCCACGGTCAACGCGCTCGACCCGGCCAAGCTGCCCACCCTGCGGGCGCAGATCTGGGACCTGGTCCGGACCGCCGAGCTGCATCATGACCTGGCCGTGGACGCCCAGCCGGGCGCGGCCGAGTTCGACGACTTCGTGCTGCACATCGACGGCTACCTGTGCGAGGTCAAGGACGCGCTCATCCGGGACGGGCTGCACGTGCTGGGCGGGCCGCCAGCGGGTGAGCAGCTGGAGTCCACCGTGCTGGCCGTGCTGCGCGCGGCCCAGTTGTGGGGCGGGCGGGCCGCGCTGCCCGGCCTGCGGACCGTGCTGGGCCGGTTCTTCGGCCTGGACGAGGCGGCGCTGCTGGCCGCCCCGGGCCAGGCGGTTTCGGTGCCTGCCGGGCTGGCCGTCGCCGCGGGCCGGGCTGATGCGCCTGCCCGGAGCGGTGCGGACGCGGTGGACCTGCTGGAGGACGTGGCCGCGCGGCTGGTCGGCGGGCTGGCCGCGGCCGGGTGGGAGCCGGCCAAGGCTTCGGCGGTCGCGGCCGAGGTGCTGGGTGACGCAGTGCCCGGGTCCGCGCCTGACGGCGTGGCCGCGGTGCTGGAGTTCGCCGCCACCGAGGTCGCGCCGCGGCTGGCCCGTACCACCGACGAGATAACCAGCGTGCTGCGCGCGCTGGACGGGCGGTACGTCCCAGCCGGGCCGTCCGGCTCGCCCACCCGGGGCCTGGTGAACACGCTGCCCACCGGGCGGAACTTCTACTCGGTGGACCCCAAGGCCATCCCGTCCCGTAACGCCTGGGCGACCGGGTCCGCGCTGGCGTCCTCGCTGGTCGACCGGCATCTGGCCGACACCGGGGAGTACCCGCGGTCGGTCGGGCTGACCGTGTGGGGCACCTCGGCCATGCGCACCCAGGGCGACGACATCGCCGAGGTGCTGGCGCTGATCGGCTGCCGGCCGGTGTGGGACGACGCGTCCCGGCGGGTCACCGGGTTCTCGGTCGTCCCGCTGGCCGAGCTGGGGCGGCCGCGGATCGACGTGACCGTGCGCATCTCCGGGTTCTTCCGTGACGCGTTCCCGCACGTGATCACGCTGATCGACGACGCCGTTTCGGCGGTGGCCGGGCTGGACGAGCCGCCTGCGGACAACTACCTGCGGGCGCATGTGCTGGCCGACGCGGCTGAGCACGGGGACCAGCGGCGGGCCACCACCCGGATCTTCGGGTCCAAGCCGGGCGGGTACGGGGCCGGGCTGCTGCCGCTGATCGACGCGCGGAACTGGCGCACCGACGCCGACCTGGCCGAGGTGTACGCGGTGTGGGGCGGTTACGCGTACGGCACCGGCCTGGACGGCCGGGAGGCCCGGGCCGACATGGAGGCCAGCTTCCGGCGGATCTCGGTGGCGGCCAAGAACACCGACACCCGTGAGCACGACATCGCCGACTCCGACGACTACTTCCAGTTCCACGGCGGGATGGTGGCCATGGTCCGGCACCTGACCGGCACGGCCCCGCAGGCCTACATCGGCGACTCGGCCGTGCCGGACCAGGTGCGCACCCGGACGCTGGCCGAGGAGGCCGCCGGGTGTTCCGGTCCCGGGTGGTCAACCCGCGCTGGCTGGCCGCGATGGCCCGGCACGGCTACAAGGGCGGCTTCGAGCTGTCCGCCACCGTGGACTACCTGTTCGGCTACGACGCCACCGCCGGGGTGGTGGAGGACTGGATGTACCGGCAGCTGGCCGAGTCGTACGTGTTCGGCGAGCAGGTCAGCGCGTTCCTCCGGCAGTCCAACCCGTGGGCGCTGCGCGACATCGCCGGGCGGCTGCTGGAAGCGGCCGACCGCGGCCTGTGGGCCGAGCCGCCGCCCGGCGTCCTCGACCGGCTGCAGGCCGCGTACCTGGAACTGGAAGGCGAGCTGGAAGGGTCGGGTGATTCCGCGTGAACCGGGGCTTCCCGTTTAGCGCCGTGGTCGGCATGGATGACCTGCGGCTGGCCCTGGTGCTGAACGCGGTGTCGCCCGCCATCGGCGGGGTGCTGGTCCGCGGCGAGAAGGGCACCGCCAAGTCGACCATGGTCCGGGCGCTGGCCGCGGTGCTGCCCGGCGTGACCGCGGTGGCCGGCTGCCGGTTCAGCTGCGACCCGGCGTCGCCGGACCCTGGGTGCCCCGACGGCCCGCACGAGCGTGGGGCGCGGGCGGTTGACCGGCCCGCCCGGCTGGTCGAGCTGCCGGTCGGCGCCAGCGAGGACCGGCTGGTCGGCGCGCTGGACATCGAGCGCGCGCTGACCGAGGGAGTCAAGGCCTACGAGCCCGGGCTGCTGGCCGACGCGCACCGCGGCGTGCTGTACGTGGACGAGGTCAACCTGCTGCACGACCACCTGGTCAACCTGCTGCTGGACGCGGCCGCGCTGGGCACCTGCTACGTCGAGCGTGAGGGCGTGTCGGTCCAGCATCCGGCCCGGTTCCTGCTGGTCGGCACCATGAACCCGGAGGAAGGCGAGCTGCGGCCGCAACTGCTCGACCGGTTCGGGCTGACCGTCGAGGCGGTCGCGCCGCAGGATCCGGACGTCCGGGCCGAGGTGATACGGCGGCGGCTGGCCTACGATCGCGACCCGGACGCGTTCGCCGCCGGATGGGCACTGCCCGAGGCCGAGCTGGCCGAGCGCATCGTCGCCGCGCGGGACCGGCTGGACCGGGTGGTGCTGACGGACGCCGCACTGCGCCAGGTGGCCTCGGTGTGCGCCGCGTTCGGCGTGGACGGGCTGCGCGCCGACCTGGTCACCGCCCGGGCCGCGATAGCCCACGCCGCCTGGGCCGGGCGTGTCTGTGTGACGGCAGAGGACATCCGGGCCGCGGCCCGGCTGGCCCTGCCGCACCGGCGCCGCCGCCAGCCGTTCGACGCACCGGGGTTGCCTGACGACGAGCTGGATCAGGCGCTGGCTGACGCGGCTGAGGACGACGGCCCCGATGACGACCCAGGCGGCCAACCCCCAGCAACCGACCCCGACCAGCCAACCCCGCCTGCGGACCACGCCGGGCAAACCCCACCCGCCCCGGCTGCACCGCCGGACCATTCAGCCACAACTGACTCGGCCACGGAGCCCCGGGCCCGGCGAGCAGGCCCGCCGACCCCGCCACATCGGTGAAACATTCATGCCCACCGGACGACAGAAAGTTTCAGCCACGCGGTCCGGAACCGGGGGCGAGGCGGCGGCGGTGGCGCCGGCGTGAGGTGTTCCGGGTCCGGCGGCTGGACGTGCCCGGCACCGGGGCCGGGGCGCCGGGACGGCGCTCACGGGCCCGGTCGAGTGCCGGGCGGATCACCGGCGCGCGGTTGCCGCGCGGCCGGCTCAGCCGGATCCACTTGGCCGCGACGCTGGCCGCTGCCGCGCCGCAGCAGCTGGCGCGCGGCCGGGCCGCGCCGGACCCGCTCCGGTTGCGCCGCGGCGACCTGCGCGAGCCCCAGCTCGAAGGCCGGGAAAGCAACCTGGTCCTGTTCCTGGTGGACGCGAGCGGGTCGATGGCGGCCCGGTCCCGGATGGGTGCGGTCAAGGGCGCGGTGCTGTCCCTGCTGATCGACGCGTACCAGCGCCGGGACAAGGTCGGCCTGATCGCGTTCCGTGGCAGCGGCGCCGAGGTGCTGCTGCCGCCCACCTCATCGGTGGAAGCCGCGGCCGCCCGGCTGGCCGCGCTGCCCACCGGCGGCCGCACCCCCCTGGCCGCGGGCCTGGTCCGGGCGCACGAGGTGCTGCGCACCGAACGCCTGCGCGACCCGCAGCGCCGCCCGCTGCTGGTGCTGGTCACCGACGGCCGCGCGACCGGCGGCCCGGATCCGGTGGGCGACGCCCACCGGGCTGCGGCGCTGCTCGCGTCGGCCCGGGTGGCCAGCGTGGTGCTGGACTGCGAGAACGGCCCGGTGCGGCTCGGCCTGGCCACCGGGCTGGCCGCCGCGCTGGGCGGCATCGTGCTGCCGCCCGGCGAACTCGCGGCCGGCCCGCTGGCCGACACCGTCCGTACGTTGCGGAAGGCAGCCTGATGCCGCAAGGAAAACCGCGCACCGTCCCCGACGATGGGCTCACCACCCGGCAGCGGCGGCAGCGCCCGCTGGTGGTAGTGCACACCGGCGAGATGAAGGGCAAGTTAACGGCCGCGTTCGGCCTCGCGCTGCGGGCCTGGAACCAGGGCTGGCCGATCGTGGTGTACCAGTTCGTGAAGAGCGCCAAGTGGAAGACCGGCGAGGAATCCGCGTTCCGGGCGCTGGCCCAGGTGCACGCGGACACCGGCCAGGGCGCGCCGGTGACCTGGCACAAGATGGGTGAGGGCTGGTCCTGGATCCAGCGGCCAGGCAGCGAGGCGGACCACGCGGCCGACGCCCGCGAGGGCTGGGCCCAGGTCAAGCGGGACCTCGCCGCCGAGGCCTACCGGTACTACGTGCTGGACGAGTTCACCTACCCGATGAAGTGGGGCTGGGTCGACGTGGCCGATGTGCTGGCCACGCTGGCCAGCCGGCCGGGCAGCAGCATGTCGTGATCACCGGGCGGGACGCCGACCCCCGGCTGATCGAGGCGGCCGACCTGGTGGTGCAGATGACCAAGGTCAAGCACCCGATGGACGTGGGGCAGAAAGGCCAGGGTGGCATCGAGTGGTGAGCCTGCCCCGCCTGGTCATCGCCGCGCCCGGGTCCGGGCACGGTAAGACCACCGTGGCCACCGGGCTGATGGCCGCGCTGCGCGACCGCGGCCTGGCCGTGTCCGGGCACAAGATCGGCCCGGACTACATCGACCCCGGCTACCACGCGCTGGCCACCGGGCGGCCGGGCCGCAACCTGGACCCCGTGCTGTGCGGCGTGGACCTGATGGTGCCGCTCCTACGGCACGGCGCGGCGGGCGCGGACATCGCCGTGGTCGAGGGGGTGATGGGCCTGTTCGACGGGCGCGGCGACACCGGCGAGGGGTCCACCGCGCACGTGGCTCAGCTGATCGGGGCGCCGGTGCTGCTGGTGGTGGACGCGGCCGGGCTGGGCCGCTCGGTGGCCGCGCTGGTCGCCGGGTTCGCCGGGTTCGAGCCGGGCCTGCGGCTCGGCGGCGTGCTGCTGAACCGGATCGGCTCGGACCGGCACGAGGACATCCTGCGGGCCGCGCTGGCCGGGGCCGGCGTCCCGGTGCTCGGTGCGCTGCGCCGCGACGACCAGGTCGCGGTCCCATCCCGGCACCTGGGCCTGATCCCGGCCGCGGAACGGCAGCCCGCCGCCCAGGCCGCGGTCCGCCGCCTGGCCGCCCTGGTCAGCCAGTCGGTTGACCTGGACGCGGTGCTGGCGCTGGCCCGTACCGCCACCCCGCTCACCACCCCGGCCTGGTCGCCGCAGTCCGCGCTGCGCCCCACCCCGGCTCAGCCCGCCGGACCCTCCGCCCCAGCCCTGGCCCCGGCCGCTGGGCCACCCCTTCCCGCTGCCGGGCGGCCTCCCAGCCCAGCTCCGGCCCCCGCTGTCGGGCCACCCCTCCCCCCAGTCGGCGGGCCTCCCAGCCCAGCCCCGGCCCCCGCTGTCGGACCACCCCTTCTCCCAGCCGGGCCGCCTCCCACCCCCTCCCCCTCCCGCCCGGTGATCGCCGTGGCCGGCGGGACAGCGTTCACGTTCGGCTACGCGGAGACCGCCGAGCTGCTGACCGCCGCGGGCGCCGAGGTCGCCAGCGTCAACCCGCTGCGCGATGAGATGCTGCCGCCGGACACCGCCGGGCTGGTGCTCGGCGGCGGGTTCCCGGAGGAGCACGCCAGCGACCTGTCCGCCAACATCCGGCTGCGCGACGCCGTGGCCCGGCTGGCCCGGTCCGGCGCGCCGGTGATCGCGGAGTGCGCCGGGCTGCTCTACCTGGCCCAGGAACTGGACGGCCGCCCGATGTGCGGCGTGCTGGCGGTCACCGGGCGGATGACCAGCCGCCTCACCCTGGGCTACCGCGACGCGGTCGCCGCGGCCGACTCCGTGCTGGCCCCGGCCTGGCCTGGCCATGCGTGGCCACGAGTTCCACCGCACGGCGGTCTGGCCGGCCAGCAACGAGTCGCCGGCCTGGACCCTCGGTGACCGGCCAGAGGGTTTCGTGCACCGCGGCGTGCACGCCTCCTACCTGCACCTGCACTGGGCCGCGCGGCCGGAACTGGCCGCCCGCATCGTGAGGGCCGCGGCATGACGGCCGCCCGCACACTGGTCGGCGTCGGGGTCGGGCCCGGGGACCCGGAACTGGTCACGGTCAAGGCGGTCCGGGTGCTGCGCGAAGCCGACCTGGTCCTGGTGCCGGTGCTGGCCTACGGCGAGGAGGGCCGCGCTGAGGCGACGGTCCGCGCGCACGCCGGTCACGACCGGATCCGCCGGGTCGTGTTCGCGCTCGGCGCGGCCGGTGACGCCGGCCGCCGCGAGGCCGCCTGGGACGTGGCCGCGGCCGAGACCGCGGCGGCGTTCACCGCCGGGGCGGCACTGGTCGCGTTCGCCACCATCGGCGACCCGAACATCTACTCCACGTTCACCTATCTGGCCGCCAGCGCCCGGGCGCTGGTGCCCGGCCTGACCGTGCGTACCGTGCCCGGCATCACCGCCATGCAGGACCTGGCCGCGCGCAGCGGAACCGTGCTGTGCGAGGGCCAGGAGACGCTGACGCTGCTGCCGCTGACCGCCGGGATCGACCGGTTCCGCGCGGCGCTGGCCACGAATGACACCGTGGTCGGGTACAAGAGCGGCCGGCACCTCCCCGAGGTGCTGGCCACGGTCCGGGCGGCGGGCCGCCTGGACGTCGCGGTGCACGGCGCCAGCCTCGGCCTGCCCGGCGAGGACATCCGCCCGGCCGCCGCGGTGGACGGCCCGGCGCCGTATCTGTCCACGCTGCTGGTGCCGGGCACCAGGACCGGCCGGGGCGGGAAGCTGTGACCGGCGGGAAGGTCTGGTTCGTCGGGGCCGGCCCGGGTGCGGCCGACCTGCTCACCCTGCGCGGCGCCCAGGTCATCGCCGGCGCAGACGTGGTGCTGTGGGCGTCCAGCCTGGTCCATCCGGACGTGCTGGCCCACGCACGGCCGTCAGCCGAGATCGTGGACTCGGCCGAGCTGCCCCTTGAGGGCGTCCGGCCCATTTACCTGCGAGCCCAGGCGGAAGGGCTGGTGGTGGCGCGGATCCACTCCGGCGACCCGGCGCTCTGGGGCGCGGTCCAGGAGCAGCGGGAACTGTGCGACGAGCTGGGTCTTCCGCACGAGACGGTGCCCGGGGTGAGCGCGTACGCGGCGGTGTCCGCGCTGGCCGGGCGGGAGCTGACCGTGCCCGAGGTGGCCCAGTCAGTGATCCTGACCCGGCTCGGCGGGGGAAAGACGCCGATGCCGGCCGGGGAGGAACTGGCCGGTCTGGCGGCACATGGCGCGACGATGGCGGTGTTCCTGTCCGCGGCGCGCTCCGGGCAGCTGCAGGCCGAGCTGCTGGACGGCGGTTATGCCGCGGCCACTCCGGTGCTGATCGCGTACCGGGCCACCTGGCCCGACGAACTGCTGCTGGAGTGCACGGTGGGCACGCTGGCCGAGACGGTGAGAGCACACAAGCTGTGGAAGCACACCCTGTTCCTGGTCGGCCCCGCGCTGGCCGCCCGAGGCCAGCGGTCGCACCTCTACCATCCCGGTCACTTCCACGGCCACCGGCGCGCTGACCCGGCCGCCCGCCAGACCTTGCGGGATAGCCGGACATGACGGACGCGAATGGTGAGCTTCCTGAGCTCCGCGAGCCTGACCTGCCGCGCACGGCCAAGGTCCGGCCCCGGGCCCTGCGCACCGGCTGGACCACAGGGACGTGCGCGTCCGCGGCGGCCAAGGCGGCCACCGCCGCGCTGCGTGACCAGCGGGGCCAGGACTCGGTCGAGGTCGGCTTGCCCAGCGGGCGGCGGGTCCGCTTCGACGTGTTCTCCTGCCTGGTCGAGCCCGCCCAGGCGACCGCCGTGGTAGTCAAGGACGCCGGTGACGACCCGGATGTGACGCACGGCGCCCACCTGACCGCCAACGTCCGGTGGCGGGACGAGCCCGGGGCGGTGCTGGAAGGCGGCGTGGGCGTCGGCGTGGTGACCAAGCCCGGGCTCGGCATCGACGTTGGCGAGCCCGCGAT
The DNA here is from genome assembly GCA_963747705.1 of uncultured Actinomycetes bacterium. Taxonomy (GTDB): domain Bacteria; phylum Actinomycetota; class Actinomycetes; order Streptosporangiales; family Streptosporangiaceae; genus RYN-230. The sequence continues at coordinate 37,454 of CAVVGF010000029.1, forward strand.
CACCGCCACGCCGCGAACCATGATTGTGCAGGCGGTGGGCGAGGTCATCGATCTCGGCGTCACCGGGATACGGGTGCTGATCTCGGTGCCGGACGGCGAGCGGATGGCCCGCAAGACCACCAACGCGCGGCTGGGCATCCTCGGCGGCATCTCCATCCTGGGCACCACCGGCATCGTCCGCCCGTTCTCCACCGCGTCCTGGCGGGCCAGCGTGGAACAGGCCGTGTCGGTGCTGGCCGCTCAGGGCCAGAGCACGGTCGTGCTGTGCACCGGCGGCCGCACCGAACGCGGCGCGATGGCGCTGCTGCCCGGGCTGCCCGAGGTGTGCTTCGTGGAGGTCGGCGACTTCACCGGGGCGGCGCTGCGCCGGGCGCTGACCGTCGGGGTGACCCGGGTGGTCTTCGTCGGCATGGTCGGCAAGCTGGCCAAACTCGCCGCCGGGGTGCTGATGACGCACTACACGCGGTCCAAGGTGGACGTTGGCTTGCTGGGTGAGGTGACCCGGGCCGCGGGCGGCGACGCTGGCCTGGCTCAGGAGGTGGCCGCGGCCAACACGGCCCGGCACGCGTACGAGCTGTGGGACCAGGCCGGGCTCCTGCGGGCCGCCGGAAACGAGCTGTGCCAGCGGGTACGTGCGGTGCTGCTGCGGGCGGGCCAGGGCCGGCTGGACGCCGACGTGGCCATGGTCGATTTCCACGGCACCACGGTGGTGGCGGCCAGCCGCCCGGAGTGGGTGAGCCCGGCGTGATCACCGTCATCGGCCTGGATGGCTCGCCGCTCAGCCCGGACGCGGCCGCCGCGGTGGCCGCCGCCACCCTGGTCGTCGGCGGCCGGCGGCAGCTAGCCGCGGCTGGTGCCGCCCCAGGCACCCGCACCGTGGAACTCGGCCCGGTGGCGCCGGCCGTGGCGGAACTGGCCGGTCACGCTGGTGACGCGGTCGTGCTGGCCTCGGGTGACCCGGGCTTCTTCGGCATCCTGCGGTGCCTGCGCGAGCGTGGCCTGGCCTGCGTCGTCTGGCCCGCCGTGTCTTCGGTCGCGCTGGCCTTTGCCCGGGCCCGGCTGCCCTGGGACGACGCGCAGGTGGTCAGCGCGCACGGTCGCGACGCGCGGCCGGCCATCAACGTGTGCCGTGCGTACCCCAAGGTGGCCGTGCTGACTGGGCCGGGCTGCGGGCCGGCCGAGCTTGGGCTGGCGCTCGCTGGCTGGCCGCGGCGGCTGGTGGTGGCCGAGCGGCTCGGCTTGCCGGACGAGCGGATCACCGCGTGCTCACCGGCCGAGGCGGCCGCACGTGACTGGGCCGACCCGAACGTGGTGCTCGTGCTGGCCGACGTGCCGCCGCCGTCCGGGCCTGGCTGGGCCTGGCCGGCCGTGGCCGGTGCTACATCCGTGCGTGGCGCGCCGTGCGGATGGGCGCTGCCCGAGGATGATTTCGATCAGCGCGACTGCGTGATCACCAAGGCCGAGGTGCGGGCGCTGGCGCTGGCCCGGCTCGCGCCCGGGCCGGGCCAGCTGATCTGGGACGTGGGCGCGGGCAGCGGCTCGGTCGGTGTCGAGTGCGCCCGGTTCGGCGCGGCCGTCATCGCGGTGGAACGCGACCCGAGGCGTTGCGAGCGGGTGGAGGACAACGCGCGGCGGCACGGCGTGGCGGTGCGGCTGGTGGCCGGGGAAGCACCCGCGGCGCTGGCCGGGCTGCCGGACCCAGACGCGGTGTTCGTCGGTGGCGGCGGCGCGCCGGTGGTGGCCGCGGTGGCCGCCCGGCGGCCCGCCCGGGTGGTGGCGGCCCTGGCCGCGGTCGAGCGCACCGGGCCGGTCCACGAGGCGCTGGCCGCGGCCGGGTACACGGTCGAGGGCGTGCTCGTCCAGGCGGCCCGGCTCAGCCCACTGCCCGGCGGCGTGCACCGCCTCGGCGCGCTCAACCCAGTCTTCCTGCTCTGGGCCACCCAAGCGCCTGCAGCGGACCGCGCTGACGAACCGGCGGGCCGTGCTGACCGGGCGGACCGCGCTGACGAACCGGCGGACCGTGCTGACCGGGCGGACCGCGCTGACGAACCGGCGGACCGTGCTGACCGGGCGGACCGGCGGCTGGCGGACGGACCGGCGGACCGGGGTGACCGGGCGGACCGTGGTGACCGGGCGGGTCGTGCTGTCCTGGCGGGCCGTGCTGACCCGGCGGGTGGGGCTGACCCGGCTGACGGGGGGCTCGGGTGATTGGGCTGATCGCGGTGACCGCGGCCGGGCGGGCCGGCGCGGCCCGGCTGGCCGCGAGCTGGCCGGCCGAGACCCGGGTCTACGACGGCCCGGCCGCCCAGGCGCTGCCCCGGGCCTGGGCCGAGTGCGACGGGCTGGTCTGTTTTCTCGCTGCTGGTGCGGTCATCCGGCTGGCCGCGCCGCTGCTGGACAGCAAGCACACTGACCCGGCGGTGGTCTGCGTCGACCAGGCCGGGCGGTATGCGGTGGCGCTGATCAGCGGGCACGCGGGCGGGGCCAATGCGCTGGCCGGCCGGGTGGCCGGGTTGCTTGGCGCCGAACCGGTGATCACCACCGCGACCGACGCGGCCGGGCTGCCCGGACTGGACACGCTGGGCTGGCCGGCCGAGGGAGCGGTCGCGGCGGTCACCCGGGCGCTGCTGGACGGCGAGCCGGTCGCGCTGGAGTGCGACCAGACCTGGCCGCTGCCGCCGTTGCCGGTCAGCCCGGACGGGGCCGGCCAGCACCGGATCATCGTCACCGACCGGGTCGTGCCCGCTGACGACCGCACCGTGCTGCTGCGCCCGCCGTCGCTGGTGGCCGGGGTCGGCGCCAGCCGCGGCGTGCCCGCCGAAGAGGTGCAAGGCCTGCTGGACGAGACGCTGGCCGAGGCGGGGCTGTCCGCCGCGTCGGTGACCGCCCTGGCGACCGTGGACGCCAAGGCAGCCGAGCCCGGCCTGGTGGCCGTAGCCCGGGCCGGCAACTGGCCGCTGCTCTCGTATGCCCCGGCCACGCTGGCGGCCGTGCCGGTGCCGAACCCGAGCCCGGCGGCGCTGGCCGCCGTCGGCACCCCGAGCGTGGCCGAAGCGGCCGCCCTGACCGGCGCGGCTGCCCTGGCCGGGGCGGCTTCCCTGACGGGCGCGGCTCCCTGGCCGACGGGGCTTCCCTGACCGGGGCGGCTGCCGTGACCGGCGCGGCGCCCTGGCCGACGGGGCTGCTCTGACCGGCGCGGCTGCTCTGGCCGGCGGGGGCGCTTCGGCGGGCGGGGACGCTCTGGCGGGCGCGGGCGTCCTAGCCGGCGGCGGTGACCTGGTCGTGCCGAAGCGGAAATCGGCCATGGCTACCGTCGCCGTGGCCCGGGTCCGGCCGCGCGGGCGGCTGGCCGTGATCGGGCTCGGCCCGGGCGCACGTGATCTGCTCAGCCCCCGCGCGGCCGCGGAGCTGCGCCGCGCGTCCGTGGTCGTCGGCCTGGACCAGTACCTGGACCAGGTCAGGGACCTGCTCAGACCGGGCACCCGGGTACTGGCCAGCGGGCTGGGCGCCGAGGAAACGCGCGCACGGACCGCGGTGCAGCAGGCCCAGCTCGGGCACGCGGTCGCGCTGGTCGGGTCCGGCGACGCCGGGGTGTACGCGATGGCCAGTCCCGCGCTGGACGGGGCGGGCGGGGACATCGACGTGGTGGTGGTGCCGGGCATCACCGCGAGCCTCGCCGCCGCGGCGCTGCTGGGCGCGCCGCTGGGCCACGACCACACGGTCATCTCCCTGTCCGACCTGCACACGCCATGGCCGGCCATCGAGCGCCGGGTGCGCGCGGCGGCCGAGGGCGACCTGGTCACCGTGTTCTACAACCCACGCAGCCGCGGCCGGGACTGGCAGCTCGGCGCGGCGCTGGCCATCCTGGCCCAGCACCGACCGCCGGGCACCCCGGCCGGGGTGGTGCGCAACGCCTCCCGCCCGGGCGAGCAGGTGACGCTGACCACCCTGGCCGCGTTCGACGCGGCGGCGGTGGACATGCTCAGCATCGTGATCGTCGGGTGCAGCACCTCCCGGGTGGTGTCGGGCCGGATGGTTACCCCACGGGGCTACTCATGGCAGCCGCAATGAACACGGCCGCCGGCGGGCCCTGGGCCGCGCCGGTGTACATCGGCGCCTGCCAGGGCTGCGGCGCGTGCCTGCTGACCTGCCCGGAACACGCGATACGGCCGGACGGCGGCACGCTACGGGTACTCGCCAGCCGGTGCACCGGCTGCGGCGAGTGCATCGAGGTCTGCCCGGTCGACGCGATCAGCTATCGGAAGGCGCTTCGATGAGCCGGGCGGTTCATCCCATCGAGCTGCAGTCGTATGAGATTCTGCGCTCCCGTACCGACACTTCTGGGCTGCCGCCGCTGACCCGCGCGGTGGTGGAGCGGATCGTGCACGCCAGCGCCGATCTCGGGTACGTCACCGATCTGGTCTGCGCCGAGGACGCGCTGCAGGCCGGGGCGAGCGCGCTGCGCGCCGGGGCGCCGGTGGTGACCGACTCGCAGATGGTGGCGGCCGGGATCACCTCGCGGACAGTCACCTGCCGGGTCCGTGCGGCCCAGGCCGCGGAACTGGCCGCCACGGCCGGGATCACCCGCAGCGCGGCCGGCATCCGGGTCGCCTTCGCCGAGACCGGTCCTGGCGCGGTCTGGGCGATCGGCACGGCGCCCACCGCACTGCACGAACTGATCGCCCTGGGCGTGGACCCGGCGCTGGTCATCGGCCTGCCGGTCGGGTTCGTGGGCGCGGTCGAGGCCAAGGACGCGTTGCGCTCCAGCGGGCTGCCCGCGGTGAGCAACCGCAGTGAGCGGGGCGGGGCGGCGGTGGCCGCGGCCGCGGTCAACGCGCTGCTGTACGCAGAGGTGGAGGTGCCGTGACGGCAGGCAAACCGCTCCAGGCAGGCGCGCCGGGCGCTGGCTTGCCGCTGCTGATCGTGGGGCACGGCACCCGGAGCGCCGCCGGGGTGGCTGGGTTCTGCGGGCTGGTCAACCGGGTCCGCGCGCTGGCCGGCCAGCGCCTGCCCGCGGTGGACGGCGGGTTCATCGAGCTGTCCGCCCCGTCGGTCGCCGAGGTGGTGCGGCGGATGCCGGTCGCGGAACATCCGGACGTGGTGGCGGTGCCGCTGGTGCTGACCGCCGCGGGCCATGGGAAGGGCGACATACCAGCCGCGCTGGCCCGGGAGCGGCAGCGCCGGCCCGGCCTGCGCTGGCGGTACGGGCGGCCGCTCGGCCCGCACCCGGTGCTGCTCGACGTGGTGGCGGAGCGCATCGACGCCGCGCTGGACGGCTGCCCGCGGGCGGGCACCCAGGTTGTGCTCGTCGGCCGGGGGTCGACCGACCCGGACGGCAACGCCGAGGTGGCCAAGGTGGCCCGGCTGCTCTGGGAGGGCCGCGGCTACGCGGGGGTGGAGTTCTGCTTCGTGTCGCTGGCCGAGCCGTCGGTGCCGGCCGCGCTGGACAAGGTACGCAAGCTCGGCGCCGAGCGGGTGGTCGTCGCGCCGTACTTCCTGTTCGCTGGGGTGCTGCCGGACCGGGTCGCCGCGCAGGCGGCTGAGTTCGCGGCCCGGCATCCCCGGATCGACGTCCGGGTGGCCGGGCTGATCGGGGACTGCCCCGAGCTGGCCGGGCTGGTACTGGAGCGATACCAGGAGGCGGTCCGGGGTGACATCAGGATGAACTGCGACACCTGCGCCTACCGGATCACGCTGCCCGGGTTCGCTGACAAGGTCGGCAGCCCGCAAATGCCCCATCATCACCCGGACGACCCATCGGCTCTCGATCACGTCCACGCGCAGCACCGCTGACCACGGGACGCGCCCGGACCGCCGTTCGGCCGCGGTCGGCACTGGCGTTAAGAAAAGGTAAAGGTTCCTGCTTTTGATCGGCCTACGGCAGAGCCCGGTTTTCCCTATATTGGGCGGGTGACGAGTTCGGCGCGGAATGTAGCGAAAACCTTACTGTCTGTTAGGCCCGGCCTTTTGCTCATAATGGCCGCCGCGCTGCTGTCGGCCGGCTGCTCGGCCAGTTACTGGCCGAGCGCGGCGCCGGCCACCAGGTCCGGATCCCCGTCCGGTCAGCCAGGTCGCTTGTCGCCGGTGACCGCCGTGCAGTCCTCAGCTGCGGTCGCCACCCCACTGACCACGCCCGCCCTGGCCGACCCGGCCACCAGCACGACGCTGCAGCACTGGGGCTCGTTCTTCGGCAACACGCCGGGGAACGTGGACACGCTGGCTTCGCCGGTCAACGTGACCCTGCCCGGCGCCGTGGCCGAGATCGGCACCTCGAACTCGACCGAGTACGCGCTGCTGACCGACGGCAGCCTGTACGCCTGGGGCCTGGGCACCCAGGGGGAGCTGGGCGACGGCAGGCTGGAGAACTCGTTCAGCACGCCGGTGCAGGTGCAGTTCCCGGCCGGGATCAAGATCGCGTCGATTCCCACCGACGCCATGCCCTTTGACACCGGCCTGGCCGTGGACACCAACGGCAACGTCTGGGGCTGGGGCAACAACGGTGGCGGCGAACTCTGCCTGGGCAGCAAGCAGCTCCACGCCAGCCCGGTGCGGCTGCCGCTGTCCCACGTCACCGCGGTAGCCGGGGCGAGCACGCACGCGCTGTACGACGCGGGCGGCACCGTCTACGCGTGCGGGGAGAACCTCGATGGCGACCTCGGCGACGGGAGCTGGCGGAACAGCACCACGCCGGCCGTGGTGACCAGGCTCAGCGGGCTGCCGGTGGTCAAGCTGGTGGCCGCGTTCGCCGACTCCGGTGCGCTGCTGGCCAACGGAAAGTACTTCGACTGGGGGTACAACGGGGCGGGCCAGCTCGGCGACGGTAAGGCGGGCCGCGCCTCAGACGTCCCGGTCCGGGTGCGGCTGCGCGCCGCGGTCAGCCAGGTAGCCCAGGGCGGGTCGATCTGGAACAACGGGCAGACGCTGGTCCTGCTGGCCGACGGCTCGCTGTGGTCCTGGGGGAACGACCGGGCGGGCCAGCTCGGCGACGGAAGCCGGACCATGGCCTCGCTCCCGGTGCACTTCCACGCCCCGGCCGGCGTGACCTACCAGAGCCTGGCCACCGGGTCGGCCACGTCGTACGCGGTGTCCAGCAGCGGGAACGTGTACGCATGGGGCGTCAGCTACGAGGGGCAGCTGGGTGACGGGTACCTCGACCCAGTACTGAGCCCGGTCCAGATCGCCTACGGGGCAACGGCCATCTCCTCGACGGCGAACAACGTGCTCATCAAGTAGCCGCTGGACGGGTGCACCGGGCAGCAAGCGGGCGGATGGGGTTTGCTAACAGTTTGGTCAGGCTTGTGCCGTCGCGGTTGCGCCCACGTGCGGCGTGGGTGGACTAGTGAGCATGGACGTCACATACGGCGCGGACTACTCCGCAGGCGAACTGTCACCAGCCGAGCTGGACGGCTTCACCACGTACGATCTCCGCTTCTTATTCCGGTACATCGGGTGGCCGGACAACCCGAAGTGCATATCGCATTACCCAGGCGCGTACCACACGCTGGCCGACAGCGGCCGGACGGTGCTGCTGGTCGTCGAGGAGGGTGAGACCGACCCGGCGGGCGGGCATGACGCCGGAGTCGCGATGGCGCAGCGGGCCCGGGACGACGCCGCGTCCGTCGGCTACCCGGACAGCCTGCCCATCTTCTTCTGCGCCGACAGCTGGCTGTCTATCGTCGGCATCCCCATGGACACCGCGATGGCCTATCTGGATGGCGCGGCGTCGGTGCTGGGCAAGCACCGGGTCGGCGCCTATGGGTTCCGTGACTTCATTCAGGCCGCCAAGGCGGGCGAGCACGCCGAGTGGCTGTGGCTGTGCGGAGCCGCGCCGGCCGATGGTGAACTGGCCCAGGGCTGGCCGCATCTGTACCAGTGGAACGGCGGCCACATCTACCCGGGCGGCGTAGAGGCCGACCTGAACTGGGCCTATCCGGGTGTGCTTGAGGCGCTGCAGGCGAACGAGCCAGCGCCCACGCAGTTCCCGGTCCAGCCGGGTGAGCCGACTCCTTCTGGGCCAGCCGCTCCTTCTGGGCCAGCCGCTCCGTCTGGGTCCTGTCGCCGCTCCGTCTGGGCTCGGCCCGCTCCGTCTGGGTCGGCCGCTCCGTCCGGGCCAGCCGCTCCGTCCGGGTCAGCCGGGCCGGACCGCCCGGCAGCCCCGCAGAGCCCGGCCCCGCAGAGCCCGGCCCCGAGCAGCACCCCGGAGGCGGCCGCTGCCGAGGCGAAGGAGCATGCCGACGAGGCGAAGCAGCACGCCGGCGAGGCCGCGAGCTCGGCCGCTGACTCGAAGAAGCAAGCCGACACCGCGCAGGCCGCCCTGGCCGGGGTGCAGGCGGCCGCGCAGGCAGAACCGGGCTGGATCTACGGGATGGTGATCGGGTTTCTCGGTGTCGCGCTGCTGGCGCTGGTGGCTGCCATGGTCATTGCGTCGCTCAGAGGGTCGCGAGTCATCTCAACCGACGTGGCCTCCGCGACGACGCTGATCCTGGGCGGCCTGATCGGCATCCTGGCCCCCACACCCTCGAAGAAACGGCAGCAGTAAACCCGCGGTGAGACCGGCGCGGCGGCTGCGCTCAGGCCGCCGCGCTGGCCCCGCTGCCCGGGCCTGAGCACGGCGGGAAATAGCGTTGCCGTGGCTGATGCGGCGCGAGCCCAGGCCGGGGAGCAGAGGGGGCGCGTAGCCTCGGACGTGGGATGACGATCTGGACCGTGGGCCACTCCAGGCATGAGCTGCCGGCGCTGCTGGCGGTGCTGCGCGGCCCCGGGATCGAACTGGTGGCGGATATCCGGTCGCAGCCGTTTTCCCGGTACAACCCGCAGTTCAACCGGGAGAGGTTCGGCGCCGCCCTGGCCGAGGCCGGCCTGGGCTACCTCTTCCTGGGTGCCGAACTCGGCGGGCGGCCACCGGAGCCGGAGTTTTACGACGGTGCCGGACATGTACGGTACGACGCGCTGGCCCAGACGGAACGCTTCAATGCCGGGCTACGGCGGCTGCTGGCCGAATCGGGCCGGCAGCGGGTGGTCATGCTGTGCAGCGAGGAGGATCCGCGGCGCTGTCACCGGCGGCTGCTGGTCACCCGGGTGCTCACCGCCCGCGGGATCCCGGTGCGGCACATCCGGGGTGACGGCAGCGTGATCCGGGAGGAGGACCTCGGCCCGCTGGCACAGGAGACGAGCCAGGGCACGCTGTTCGGCTGATCTCAGCGGTGCTGGTGTGACCAGTGATAGCGGTCACACCAGCACCGCTTGTTGATGTTGAAGTAGGTGCTGCTGGGTGGGCGTGAGTCCCCATTGACAGGCGGCCCGGTGGCGCAGTGTCCATCCCGGTCCGGGTCCGTGGGTGGAAGTTTGCTGTAGTCAGGACTGCACCAAAGGTTCACCCACGCGGGGCCAGGGGCTGGCTGGGGGCATGAGTGAAACATCAGTGTGGTTGAGCGGCAATTGGAATTGCCGACACAATAGTGTCGGCTCCGCCAACATCAACAAGTCGGGCTTGTGGGTGTGCTGCGCCCGGCGATGGTGGCCTGGCGATGGCGGGGCACGGTCTGCGGACAGGGCGTCTCTATAGTCGGGCTCATGCCTGATGCTGACGCCGCCTTCGCGGCCCTGGCCCAGTCCACCGTAGACGGCTTGCTGGAGCGCCGGCCAGAACGGGCCACAGTGCTCGGTGAGCACGCGCACGACGGCCGGCTCACCGTCGGCACGGCCGCGCACTATGACGAGCTGGCCCGCTGGTGCGCCGGCCGGCTGGCCGAGGTTCAGGGCATCGACATGGGCCCGCTGTCCGCGGAGTACCGGGTGGACGCGCAGATCCTGTTCGCCGAGCTGGAACGGGTCCTGTTCGCCACTACTGAGCTGCGCGAGCACGAGTGGAACCCGATGCTGGCCAACCCCGGCCGGGCCATCTACCTGCTGCTGGCCCGCGATTTCGCGCCGCTGCCGACCCGGCTGGACAGCCTGGCCAAGCGGCTGGCCGCGGTGCCGGAAGCGCTGGCGGCGGCGCGTTCCGTGGCCGCGGCCCGGATGCCCCAGGTGCACCTGGAAACTGCGATCAGCCAGTTCGAAGGGACCGAGCGGCTGATCGGGCCGGAGCTGGATCGCATCCTGGCCGCCGCGCCGGACGGCACGACGCCACACGGCACGACGCCACACGGCACGGGGGCACACGGCACGGGGGCACACGGCACGGCGTCACATAGCGCGGTGCCAGCAGGCCTGGCAGCAGCCCGGGCCACGGCGCTGGACGCGCTCGCGGAACATCGCCGCTGGCTGGAACAGCGGCTGGCGGATGGCGCACGGGACCAGAGCTTCCGCGATCCGCGGATCGGGCCGGACCTGTTCGCGCGCAAGCTGTTCCACACCCTGGAATCGGGCACGTCACCGGCCGAACTCCTGGCCCAGGCTCAGGCCGATCTGGCCGAGACCACCGACCGGATCACCGAGACCGCGGCCCGGCTGGACGGCGGCACCGCCGGCACCGGTGGCAACGCGCGGACCGGCACCGCGGCACCGCCAGCACCGACGGCTCCAACGCCTACGGCGGCTCCGCCGGCCTGGTCCGCCGGGTCCTGGACGAACTGGCCGCGGACGCGCCCGACGACCGGACGATCCTGGGCCTGGTCGGGCGGGACTATCACCAGGCGCTGGCGTTCATCAAGGAAAGCGGTCTGGTGACGACGCTGGACGATCTCGTGGACATCATCGAGATGCCGGAGATCGACCGCGGGGTGGCCGTCGCCTACTGCGACGCGCCCGGGCCGCTGGAGGCGGACGGCCAGCCGACGTTCGTGGCGGTGTCGCCAACGCCGCGGGACTGGGCCGAAGACCGGGTCCGGTCCTTTTACCGCGAGTACAACCGGCACCTGGTGCAGAACCTGGTGGTGCACGAGGCGATGCCCGGCCACGTGCTGCAACTGGCGCACGCCCGCCGGTTCCGGGGCGGCACGCCGGTGCGGGCGGCCTTCTGGTCCGGGTCGTTCGTGGAGGGCTGGGCGGTGTACGCCGAGGAGCTGATGGCCCGGCACGGCTACCCGGGTGAGGGAAACCCGGACGCGGTCCGGATGCAGCAGCTCAAGATGCGGCTGCGCACGATCATCAACACCATCCTGGACGTCCAGGTGCACTGCGGCGACCTGACCGAGTCCAGCGCGATGGAGCTGATGACCGGGCCCGGCTTCCAGGAGGAGGGCGAGGCGGCGGGCAAGTGGCGGCGCGCGCAGCTCACCGCTACCCAGCTGTCCACCTACTACGTCGGATACACCGAGGTCAGCGACCTGGTGACCCGGCTGCGCGCGGCGCGGCCGGACGAGACCGAGCGGCAGCTGCACGACACCGTGCTGGCGCACGGATCGCCCGCGGTGCGGCACCTGCGCTCGCTGCTGCTCAGCTGACCGGCACGGCGTGGGCCCGGCACGGCGTGGGCCCGGCACGGCGTGGGCCCGGCACGGCGTGGGCCCGGCACGCCGCGCCCAGCCAACGGCACCGCGTGGAGCCGGCCCCGCCCGCCACGGGGCCGGATCCACCGATGCGCGGACCTGCGCGGCACTGGTCTGGCCGCGCAGGTCCACCTCCCCCCGGGCGGCGGGTTCAGCCGCTGCCCGGGATGCTGGGCACCACCCACTGGATCACGCCGACCGACCCCGCCCCGCTCTGCAGCACGACCCGCAGCTTGGTCGTGGTCACCGAGCCGAACGTGACCGCGTTGAACGTGTTGTCCGCGATCGGGTACGTGCCTGGGTCCGGCACGTCCACGAACGCGCTGCCGTTCCAGTACTGCACGGTCCACGACGCGGGCAGCCGAACCCCGCCGCCGTCGTCCAGGAAGTAGACCGAGCTGCCGTTGGTCGTGACCGGCTGGTTCCAGTCCAGCTCGATCCACTGCTGGCCGGTCTCCGGCCAGCAGCCCCAGCGGATGTCCTGGCTGTCGTTGGACGAGGTCGGGTACACGCCGTCGTTGATCGCGGTGACGTGCTCCCACGGCGACGTGTAGGACGCCGACGGGGTGGCGGTCAGCGCCAGGTCAGTGGCGCCGGCCGGCAGTGGCAGCGGCCGCTGCGCGTGCACCCACTGTTCCGCGCTCACCGTCCCTGACGCGCTGTCCGGCGCGGTGTAGCTGGCCGACACGACCAGGCCGTTGCCGCCGGTGGCGTCGTCGGCCGGGGTGACGTTCCAGCTGACCGTCTCCGACTGCCCCGCCGCGATGCTGCTGAAGCTGGCCGGCGAGGTCGCCGAGGTGGTCCACCCGGACGGGGCCTGCAGCGACACCTGGACGTTGCTGATCGTGGTCTGTCCCGGGTTGGTGATGGTGGCCGACGCGGTGGTCGGCACCCCCGAGGTCAGCGTGGGCTGGCTGTGCGTGCCCGGCACCGTGCTGGCTACCTGCACCGCCACCGAGGGCTTGGCCGCGTTGCCGAGCTGCACGGACACGGTCCGGCTGCCCGGGTTCAGCTGCACCGAGTGCGTCGCGGCGTCGTAGCGCCCGCCGGTCACGCCGCGCACCCCGGCGTCGGCGAACACCGGCAGCTGCACCTGCACGTCGTTGCCGGGCAGCTGGCCGGTCAGCGCGACCTGCACGACCCGGCCGCCGCCGGCCCGGCTGGTGCTGATCCGCACCCCGTAGGTGGCGCGCCGCCCGGTGTTCTCGTCGTACGACGCGGTCAGGTTGCCCACCGAGATGGACTGCCCGGGCACGATCCACGCGTCCGGGACGCCCCGCCCGATGTACAGCGCCGTCTGGTAGCGGAACGTCCCGCCCGGGCCGGCCGCCGAAGACGACACCAGCCCCGAGGCGACCAGCGACTGCAGCAGCGTCTGCGTCTGCCCGGCCATCGGCCACGCATAGGGCACCGCGCCGAACTGCGGTGCCGCGTGGCTGCCCTGCCACGGGTTATCCGGGTCCGGCGCCGATCCGTTCGCCTCCCACCAGGCGTTCGGCCCGCCGGTGGTGGTGTTGATCTGCCAGGCGTAACTGGTGATCGGCAGGTCCCGGTAGGCGTTGCCGTACAGCGCGGCCGCCGAGTACGCGGTGTTCAGCGCCACGCTGTAGCCGGTGTAGGCGCCGAACGACGGGTACGGCACGCCGGTGCCGTCCAGCCGGCTGAACCCCATCTCATACAGGTTGTCGATCTGGCCCGGGTCGCCGAGGATCCCGGTCAGCTGGCCGCCCTGCAGGAAGATGTCCCACGGGTTCTCGCCCCACAGCGCCTGCGAGGCCCAGTTCGCGTCGTTGGCCGAATTGCACCGGTCGGCGGTGACCGGCTGGCTGACCTCACAGGGCAGGAAGTCGAAGTCGTTCGCCTTCTCGTTGGCGGCCAGCCCGGCGTTGGTCGCGTTCAGCAGGCTGGTGTACTGGGTCTGCGCCCACTGCGCCTCGGTGTTGTCCCCGATCCGGGTGGCGATGTACTTGTACGCGGCCAGGCCGGCCAGCGCGGTCTGGTCATCGAACAGCCACACCCCACCGGAGTCGTTGTCGTAGGAGTACTGCAGATAGCCGGTGCTGGCGTCGAGCTGGCTCAGGAAGTCGGTGTGCATGAGGGTGTACAGGCTCGGGCCCCACGGGCTCGGGCCGTCGGCGTCGTCGTGGAAGTACTTGCTGACGAACGCGGTGTCGTTGGTCATCTCCAGGTAGTCGGCCCAGGCCAGCGGGGTGCGCCACGGCCCGTCCCAGTACCAGTTCGCGCCCTGCTCGTTGAAGTTCGGGTCCTCGGAGATCCGGCCGGTCAGCAGCAGGTTCTGCGCGTCGGTGAAGTCGCCCAGCTGGAACCGGTTGGCCAGGATCCCGGGCAGGTCGTGGTTGAGCAGCCAGTCGTAGTTGTTCGCGCCGGAGAACGGCGCCTTCCCGACCTGGACGATCCGGGTGTACACGAACGCGGCCTTATACGCGTTGTCCAGCGCGTCGCCGGGATCGGCCAGGCCACCGGTGTCCGGCAGCGTGACGTTCGGCAGCGACAGCCGCGGGGTCACCGCGAGCCGTCCAGCCCAAAACCGGACCATATTTCCGAACGCCCACTGATACGACTGTGCGCCGCCCTGACCCGGGGACTGGCTGAGGGTCGCGGGCGCGGGCAGCGGGTTCCCTGACCCGAACGTGTCCACGGCCGCGACGAAGTCGTGGTGGACGGTGCCGCCAGCCGGCACGGTGTCCGGGGCCTGGTTGAGCGGTACCAGGTCCGGGCCGGACTGGCCGGCTGGCACGGTGACCGCGGACGAGCCTTGGTTGGTGACGCTGACCCGGGTGTAGACCAGCTCGACCGGGTTGCCGCCGATGGTCTGCTTGTCGGCGAAGTCCGTGATCGAGATGGCCACGTTGTTCCGGGTGAAGCTGGTGGTCAGCGCGGGCAGGTAACCGTCGGCCATGGTCCACTTGACCGAGCCCGCCGCGGGCGCCTGGCCCGCGGCCAGCCCGTAGTTGTACGCGCCGAACGAGTACATCGCGCCGCAGTAGGTCGTGCCGGACTGGGTGTACTGCTGCGGCACGCCCCGGGCGAAGTACGAACCGGACAGGTAGGCGAACGGGGCGTAGTAGTTGCCCTCCCAGCCGATGACCGACTGGTTGTAGAAGCCGTAGCCGTTCGGGTCAACCGGGGTGGGGAAGTTGGTGCCGTAGTCCTGCGGCAGCGTCGAGTCCTGGCACGCGTTCACCGGGAGTTCCGGCAGCGGCTGGTAGCCCGAGGTACTGGGGCTGGGTGTGGGGGTGACGGCGCCGGCCGGTGTGGACTGGGTGGCCGAGCGGCGGGCCGGTGCCGTGCTGGCCCCGGGGGCGCTGGTGGTCGGCTGCGCGGTGGCCGACTGGCTGGCGGACGGCGTGCTGGCGGCAGCGGCGTTGCGCTGGCTGGCGGCCGACCCGGGGGCTGACGGCGAGTGGGGGGTACTGGCGTTCGGCTGGATGGGGGCATTTGCGGTCGTGACGGCCAGTGCGGGTACGGCGGGGACCGACAGCGCGGCCGTGGCCGCCAGGGTGGTGAGGAGGACTGTTAACCGGCGCCTGCTTGTGCTCATGGCTGGACCCTTCGTCCTTCGCGGCAGCGGTGGCCGGCGGGACGGGTGCGGGTCGGCCGCCCCACGGCAACTAAGGAAATCCTTTTCCGCCCCCGGACGCTAACAACCGGTCAGGACTAGGTCAACCCCTGTCCCGGTCCATTACAGGCCGGTATCCTTGACCGAACGGACAGTCATCCGTTGCGGAAATGCTTGGGGTGGGAGGCCTCCGCTGTCGGCCGGGGAGCGGAGTCTAGGAAAGGGCTTTCTGGTGCGGGAGACCCGTTCGGTGACGATCGCCAACGTCGCCACGCTGGCTGGGGTGTCGATCGGCACGGTGTCCAAGGCGCTCAACGGGCGCGGCCAGTTGCGCGCCGAGACCCGGGAGCGAGTGCAGGCCGCGGCCGAGCGGCTCGGGTTCCGGCCCAACCCGCTGGCCCAGGGACTGCTGTCCGGGCGCAGCTACACGGTCGGGCTGATCACCACGGACAGCTTCGGCCGGTTCACCATCCCGGTCATGTTCGGCGCCGAGGACGCGCTGGGCGAGGGGCAGGTGTCCGCGCTGCTGTGCGACGGCCGCGGCGACCCGATCCGCGAGCAGCATTACGTGCGCACGCTGCTGTCCCGCAAGGTGGACGGCATCATCGTCACCGGGCGGCGCACCGACCCGCGGCCACCGATCGCGGCCGGCCTGCCGGTCCCGGTGGTCTACGTGATGACCCAGTCGCAGGATCCGGCTGAGCTGTCCCTGATCCCCGATGACGAGCAGGGCGGCGCGCTGGCCGTCCGGCACCTGCTGACCGGCGGCCGGACCCGGATCGCGCACGTGACCGGCCCGGACCGGTTCCTGTCCGCGCGGCAGCGGGCCGCCGGGGCGCGGCAGGTGCTGGCCGAGGCCGGGCTGGACTTCGCCGTCGGCCAGGTGCTGCACGGCGAGTGGAGCGAGGAATGGGGCCGCCACGCGGCGCACACCGTGCTGCACGCCGCGCCGGACACCGAGGCGATCTTCTGCGGCAGCGACCAGCTCGCCCGGGGCGTCGCGGACGCGCTCCGCGAAGCCGGCCGCCGGGTGCCCGACGACGTCGCGCTGGTCGGCTACGACAACTGGGAGATCTTCGCCAGCACCACGCGCCCGCCGCTGACCAGCGTGGACATGTGCCTCAAGGAACTCGGCCAGCTCGCCGCCCGTGAGCTGCTCGACGCCATCGACGGGCGGCCCAGTCACGGCCTGCGGCGGCTGCCCTGCCGGCTGGTCATCCGCGAGTCCACCGGCCCGGTCCGGCGGCCCGTGCCTGATGCGGCAGCGGCCCCGGCCGTCAGCTGATCGCTGCGGGCCGGGGCCGCTCCCTGGTGTCTAACTCAGTCGCGTGAGCCGTTCCCCCATTCAGTGGCCGGCCGAGATCGGCTTGAACACGTTGTGGAACGAGTTCGTGCCGAGCCCGAACGCCGTGACCGGCTTGCTCAGCCAGATCCCGAAGTGGTTGTTGAAGATGTGGTTGTGCGCGATGACCACGGAGACCGGGGTGCCGCCGGAGAACACCAGCACACCCGTGGTCTTCAGGTCCTTGGGCGAGGCCGGCGCGTCCAGCGTGTCGCCGTCGATGTTGTTCGTCCCGATCCGGTTTCCGATGATCTTGTTGCCGCTGAGCAGCTCGAACTGGCCGGGCATGAGCGTGTGCGCGTGCATGGTCACGCCGGACAGCCCGTTCCCGGCGATGAAGTTGCCGGTGACCAGGTTGTTGTACGACGCCGTGCCGGCCGAGGCGTTGGCGAACAGGACACCCGCGCCCTCGCCCTTGAGGCCGTTGAACGTGACCACGTTGTGCGCGATGACGTTGTCGTAGACCCCGGCCACGCTCGGCTGGGGCTGGCCGCTGGCGCTCAGCGCGGCCGGGTTGTGCCCGGGCACGGTGATCCCGCAGTCGCTCTCGTTGCGGGTGACGACGTTGTTCGCGATCAGGTTGTTGTGCGTCGGGCCGGTCTCGTCGGTGAGCAGCACCCCGCCGGAGTTGTGCGCGATGAAGTTGCCGTTCACCGTCGAGTTGGCCACGGCGATGAAGTGCACGCCCTCCCCGCAGTCACCGGGCACCGGGCCCTGCGCCTGGCATTCGAAGTAGGTTGACGCGGGCGGCACGCCACCGCCGAGGTCGTTGTGCAGCACCGCGTTGTGCTTGATGCTGACGTTGCTGATGTCACCGTTGATCCCGGCGGCCAGGATGCCCTCCCCCAGGGCGTTGGTGGCGGTGAAGCCCTGGATGCTGACGTGCGAGCTGAGGATCACCACCCCCGCGAAGATGGTCAGCTTCCCGACGTGCGGCACGTTCACCACCAGGCTGGGCGTGACGCCGTTCTGGTTGATGGTCGCGTGCAGCCCGACCAGCGACACCGGCTTCTTGATGACGACCTGCTCGTGATAGGTCCCCGGGCAGACCACGACCGTCGACCAGGCCGGCGCGGCCTTCAGCCCGGCTGTGATGGTCGAGTACCTGGCCGAGTTGCACGACTGGCCGGAGCCCGACGGGCTCGCGTTCTTGGCCACGAACACGGCTCCCTGATGATGGCCCGCCGTGCTGGCCGCGGCCGGCCCGGCCTGGGCCAGCATCGCCCCCGCTACCAGCAGCGGTGTCAGCAGCGAGCCCGTGATCAGGCCAGCTTTAAGAGACCTCATGTGCCCCCACCTTCCCCCTGGGCCGGGCCTGAGCAGCGGGTCCGGGCCATCACCGGCCCGGCGTCAACGGCGCACCCGGTGGCCGGCCATCGGTCAGCACACCCCCAGGCCGACCGGATCCCCCCGCCCAAAGTCCTCATTTAAGCACATGAGGTAGTCAATGTCCGGTTACCTCTGGGTCAAGGCAGGTACACGAGCGGCCGCCGGGGCGCTGCACCGGGTGCTGGGGCCGGAGCCCGGGTGCGGCCTGGCAAGGGACGCAAGCCCCTTGCGGCGGCCGCCCGGGACGGGCGAAGTTTCTCAGGTGACCAGATGCTTATGAGCTGAATGGAGTCAGCCATGACCGTTACCCCGAACGGCCAGCCCAGCGATCAGGCCGGCCCGGATCACACCGAGACCGAGACTCACGGCTGGACGATCGACGTCCCTGACCACCCGGGTCGTACCGACTCCCCGGAGTACACCGCCGCCCGGCGCCAGATGAACGAGATCGCGAGCCAGGCGACCGGGTTAATTTACGGGCCCGGGCCGTTCCAGGACCACCACGGCGGCGCACTGTGGCTGAAGGACGCCCAGGGCTGGTTCATGGTCCGCAACCTGGCCGGCATCGAGTGGTCCGCCCAGTGGTGCGCGGAGCCCAGCAAGGTCGATTTGCTGCGGCAGAACGCCAAGCGGCTGTACGACCTGCTCGCGCCGGAGGTCAAGCAGGAACTGGATCCGGATGGCTTGCTGGACACGGCTATCACGGACGCCGACGGGATAGCGAAGTGGACTGACTCGATCTTCAACGCGGGCGTCCCGCTGCACCCGGCGTTTCACACCGGGGTACTGCCGCAGGGCGGAGTGGAGAGTGCTGAGACCGCGGACCCGGAGCCTGCCGGGGTGCACCACTACCCGACCCCGATCGTGGACATCCAGCTGTTCAAGCGCGACGACTTCCAGCTCTGGGTGACCGACCCTGAGGGGAACCCGGCCGCCGTGGCGCCGCTGGCCGAGCGTGGCAGCGGGGACGCGCGGGTGCACGTGCTGTACGCCACGCCCGGATCACAGCTGGCCGCGCAGAAGCACGCCGCCGAGCAGGCCGGCCAGCCGCTGATCCTCGGCGCCGAGCACCCGATGGCCATACAGGCCTTCCGCAACCAGTAGGCCATTGCCGGGGTCCCGGTTCCCGGCCAGCCTTTGATGATCAACCGATTAGTGTTCCCCAGCAGCACTAATCGGTTGATCATCGGTGAAGTGCGGCATGGATGAGCTTCCCGCCGTGCTCCAGCGGCCCCGTCAGCATCATGGGTAACAGCGGAGCAATTTGAGCAGAAATTGCCCGGGAAATTTGCACGTTTTGGCTGCTGAAATATCTTTGTACGCACCCTAGTAACGTAGCGGTTTGGCGGCGAGAATATGGGCGGATCGTGTCCTGTCGAGCAAGGATTTGCCGATCATGAAGAAAGGCATCGTTGTGGCTGTGTTCCTGGGTGTGGCCTTTGCGGCGGCATCCCCGCACCACAATGACCCCGCTGCCAGTGCCCCTGCTAATTCCACTCAGGCTTCCGCTAAAAGCAGCCAGAACGTCGGGCGAGTCCACTCAACCTCGCCCGCAGGCCGCTTCCGACCAGGCGATCACCGTCACGAGCGGGCTGCCCACATCGGCGCCGCCAGCGTTCGGCTGGCTGATCGTCCTAGCGTGCACAGTCGCTCTCATGGTGGCGATAGCCACCGTTGTCCTGACCGCCACCGCGTTACGCGGCTGAGCCTGGGATTCTCTGGACGGTTCTGATGGTGATCTTCCTGGCGATCGCTGTGGCGGCGGTCGGAATAGCAACCCTGGTGGTTGCCCTATCTTTCGGTAAGCGAACTGAAAAGCAGGTCTCAGCCATGATCGATCGCCGCTTCCGGGATAGTGGTGCCGCGAATAACGAAGCGGCCATCAACGATCTGCGCGCCGAGTTGCAGGAATGCCTGGCCCGGCTCGATTGGCTGAGTAGCGGCCTCACGACGGTGCCAGAGGCCGACCGCCCGTCGTCGGCGCTCGGCGACGATGCGGGCATCGTCGCCGACGTCGGCAACGGTGACTGGTGGGGTGATGACTGAGCCTTAGCTGGCGGCTTGGTCCGGTTGCTGGCAATCCGGCCATCGATACCGGGATGATCCAGGCGTATCGCCGGGAACGGGAGAGTGCGCCATGGACGTCGCTGCTGCTGTCGCCGAGTTTCATCAGGCCTTTGGCCGGCCGGTGCAGCGACAGCCCACCGCCGACATCGATCCGGCCCTGGCCCGGCTCCGCGTCAACCTGGTTCAGGAAGAGGTCGGCGAGTTCATCGCCGCGTCGGAGCAGGGTGACCTGATTGGCATCGCCGATGCGCTGGCCGACATCGTCTACGTCGTCTACGGCACCGCGCTGACGTACGGCATCGACCTGGACGCGGTGCTGCGCGAGGTGCACCGGTCGAACATGAGCAAGCTGGACAGCGACGGGAAACCAGTACTGCGGCCGGACGGCAAGGTACTCAAGTCAGACCGCTACTTCCCGCCAGATATTGCGTCGGTGCTTGGGCCCTGAACCCGGGCAGCCTAGGGACAGTCACCTCCCGTCCAGGGGCAGACCTCTGGGTCGTAGTCGCGATCGGCGAGAGACCGTAAGAAGGCCGCGTTGTCGCCGTAGTCAGTTTTGATCCAGCGGGCAGCTACCAGGAGGCAGACGTGAGCGGCACCGGCGGAGCGCAGCCCGAGAGCCGCTGACTGGGCATGCCCGCCGGTCGCCCAGGTGTCGTCTAACAGGAGCACGTGGGCGTTCCGTGGCAGCTGGCCGCCGGTGCGGAAGTGTTCCGGGCTGATGACCCTGGGCTGCGGCGCGCTGGTCGCAGCGATGAGCCCGGCCCGGGAGACGAGGGCGGTACCCCAGCGCGCGGCCGGCTCTGCGCCAGTCATGCTTAGGTGGACACCAGGCCGTGCAACTCGTCACCCACAGCCCGGCGTTCGGCGATGATGCCGTCGACGGCTTCCAGTACGTGAGCCAGGCTGCTGGCCACGTGAACACCTGGACGGCCGAGAAACTCCCGCGCCCACTCGTTCTGCCTGACCACCGCGTCGGTCAGGATCACCGGTCGGCCGTGCTCCACCGCTATCCGCGCTTGCCCGCGAGCGCCACTGTGTTCGCCCGCCTCCACGACGACGGTAGCCAGGCCGTAGCCAGAAATCGTGGCGTTACGCATCGGGAAGTGATGCTTGTGCGGCGGTGTATCCGGCCAGAACTGGGACAGCAGAAGTCCCCGGGAGGCAATCTCTTCTTGCAGTTCACCGTTCTCCGGGGGGTAAACCCGGTTGATGCCGGTACCGACGACCGCCACCGTGCGTCCCCCCGCGGCCAGAGTCGCCCGGTGCGCGGCCGTGTCTATGCCGCGAGCCAGCCCCGAGATCACCGTGATCCGGCGGGCGACCAGTTCCCGTGCCACGGCGGCCGCGATGCTCAGCCCACGCTCGGATGCGTTCCGTGAGCCCACCACGGACACGGCCGGCGCATCCCGGATCAGTGAGCCGCGGGCGAAGAGTATGGGCGGCGCCTGGTGGATGCCACGAAGCCGGGTCGGGTAGTCGGGGTCGAGCACGGTCACGATCAGCCAGCCCCGGGCGGCCCAGCCCGTCATCTCCTGGGCGGCTGCGTCCAGGGCGTTCAGCTCGCCCGGCGCATCCATCAGCGCGGCAGGAACCAGCCGATGCCACAGCTCAAGTGCCCCGCCGGCCTCGAGGACTTCGGCCGTGATTTCGGGCCAGCGCATCCCTCCAGGCCTGGTCCGGAGCAAGGCAACGAGCGCAGCCCGCTCCGCAGACCTGCCGGCACCCATCCCCTCAGCGTACGGCGATGACCGCTTCATCCGCTGGACCACCACCCGGTATTTCCGCCGACTATCGAACTTATATTTGATTAGTCTAGCTAGACAGCGGCTGGTCTTGCGCCGTTGGCACTGCCTCATTCAGCCCAGGTGCCGAGCACCTGGTCGATGACCGGGCCGACCCGGTCGCGGGCTTCTTCCCGCGGGATGCCGGACATCAGGAGTTCGTCGTAGTCGGTGTCTTCGTGGCGGACCGAGGCGACGACGGCCAGGGTGATGGCCCGCTCGTCCAGTGCCCGGGCGGCCGCGGACCGGCCGACCCGGCCGGAACCGCGCAGCGCGGCGTGCTCCGCGATCGCGGTTGCTCTCTGCTTGGGGCAGCCCGGAAACAGCCGCCTGATCTCGCCCGCCATGCGCGCCTGGAACGCCACGTCTTCCTGGGCCCGGCGGTCCCGGTCCCGCTCACGGCGGCGCAGCCGGACATCCTCGTCGGCCAGGCACTGTTCTTCCGCCTGCTGGATGGCGGCTTCCTCGGCCAGGATGCCCTGCCGCTCGTAGCGCTTCCGCGACCGGCTCCAGCGCACTACGACGGCCGACAGCCGGCTGGTCTGCTTGGCCCGCCGGCTCAGCGCGGCGTCGCCGGACGGGAGGAAGAGCAGATGATCCAGGTCCGCGCAGGTCAGGCACAGCGGCCCGGCGTCTTCCATTTTGAGGAAGTCGCCGGTGCCGCCGCAGCCGGCGCAGGTCCAGTCCTTCAGCGGTGCGATGACGACCAGGCCAGCGGGCTTGGCGGGCTGCTCAGCGATGCGCGCCTGCCTTTACGGCAGCGGTGAACGTCCGCCACTCGGCGCGGGTGAACGTCAGCTTTGGGCCGTCCGGGTCCTTGGAGTCGCGGACAGCGAGGCCTTGGTCGGGCAGCGCGGCGACCTCGACACAGTCGCCGCCGTTGCTGCCGCTGTAGCTGCTTTTGTGCCAGATGACAGCGTCTAGGGGGTGGCCCATCTCTCCTCAGCAACCTTTCCGATCAGGTCTCGTGAGGCTCCACGGGGTAGCGCGTCAGCTCTCAACGTGTCGAAGGTGAGCGAGAGCCGCCTGACCACGGCTGGCAGCTGACTGGTTTGCCCCTGGTCGGGTGACTCCATGTACACCGTACTCGGTTCGTTGTCGAAGCCAGCGATGGCGAAACCGCCCAGCAGTCCAGCATGCTCGCCAATCTCGGTCGGCACGATCTGAATGTTGATGTTACTGCTGCATGAGGTATCGGCCAGGTGAAGAAGCTGGTCATGCATGATCTTCTGGGAGCCGATGAGCCGGTGTAGGACCGCTTCATCCAGCACCATCCACAGCATTGGCGCACTGGGGTGATTGAGGATTGCTTGCCGCTCGAGCCGCGCTGACACCAGTTCGTCCAGCTGTACTTCGGTCGTCTCCGGGTCCGCTGAGAGGATCGCTCGTGCATAGTCGGCGGTCTGCAGCAGGCCAGGCACCAGCAAGGGTTGCCAGGAACGTAGCGATGTCGCCCGACGCTCACAATCGACCCACTTGACGAACCACGAGGGGTAGCCGCCGTCCCAGCGGCGGGCCAGTTGCTGGATCCGTCCGAACAAGCCGCCCGCGTCCGGAAAGGCTCGGTCGCACGCCTCGACGAAGTCCTGGGCGGGTGCGCGCTCGCCGATTTCGACCTTGCCGACCTGGGCGCCGGAGTAGCCCAGGCGCTGGCCTAACTGATCCTGGCTGAGCCCGGCCACGGTCCGTGCCCGGCGCAGCTCGGCGCCGAAGAACTGTAACGGTCCGGCGCTGGGGTCAAGCTCGCGTACCAGCGGCACGTCAGCCCCGCTTCCCGGACGGCCCGGACACTGGTCATTACGTTCGGACACGTCCTGACGACAGTCTGTCTTGGCTGGTGATCCTAGGGCCGCCTGTTGAAGATGGCTACTAGAAATCGATTGTGTCGCAATTCGTCCATTCCGGAACGGGAGAAGGCATGCCTGAGACCACTACCGCCCCGCTGATCGGCTGGTCTCGTGCTTTCCCCGCTACTACTACGCAGATTCGTGAGTCACGTCAGTTTCTGGCCGGTCTATTGGCTGGCCACCCGGCCGCCGATGACGCCATCTTGTGCCTCTCCGAGTTGGCGACCAATGCCACTCTGCACAGCCGTTCCCGCGAGCCCGGTGGCAGTTTCCGGGTCGGGGTAGAACGTCGCGGCGACCAGATCCGGGTAGAAGTCACCGACGAGGGCGGACCCTGGCAGCAACAGGCTCCCGCCGACGACCAGACCGGCCGGGGCCTTCTCGTTGTCGCCCGTTTAGCGCAGAACTGGGGCCGCACCGGTGACGAGCACACCGGCTGGACGATCTGGTTCGAGATCGGGGCCCAGTGAGGGAGACGGGTCGGCCGGCCCGCCCGCCGGTTAGCTGGGGGCGCCGGCTTCGAGTTCGCGGAGTTTGGTGCGGATCGGGGGGGCGTCGGGGTGGCCCAGGTCGTCAAGGATCACGTACGCCTCTTCCCAGGCGGACCGGGCCTCGGCCCGGTTCCCGTCCGCATGCTCCGCATCGCCCAGGTGGTTGAGCGCCTCGGCTAGCCCCCAGCGGCTGCCGATCTCCCGGTACAGCTCGGCCGCCTCGCGGAAATAACGGGTCGCCGTCGCGGACCGGCCGCCCTGCTGTTCCGCGTAACCGAGGCTGTCAAGCGCGCTCGCCACCCCCTCCTGATTGCCCAGCTTGCGGAACAGGTCGAGGGCCTGGGAGGCGTAGCTGATGGCGCGCGGCTGGTCGCCGAGGATGGTGTGGAACCAGCCGCAGGAGTTCAGCGCGAGGGCCCGCCCGGACTGGTCGCCGATGACGGTGTACGAATCCAGCGCCTGCTCGGCATGGCCCAGGGCCTCCTCGTAGCTGCCCTGGAAGTTCAGCGTGATGGCCAGCGCGTTGTGCACGTAGGCTTCCCCGGCCTTGTCGCGGTTCTCGCTGTGGATGCTGAGCGCGTCCCCGAGCAGGCGGTAGGCGTCGTCGTAGTTGCCGAGCCGGGCGTTGGCGTAGCCGTACCGCTGCAGCGCGCCCGCCTGGGCGCTGCGGTCACCCAGCCGCTCGGCGGCGGCCAGCGCGGTCTGCTCGGTGATCGTCCACTCATGCCAGCGGCCGCTGGTGTCCAGAAACCGGGACATGGCCCACGGGATCTGCCAGGCGTGCACGTCGAAGCCCGCCTCCGCGGCCCGCGCGGCGGCGGCGATCAGGACCCGGCGTTCGGCCTGGAACCAGGCCAGCGCCTGCGCGACGTCGGCGATGTGCTCCGGCGTCGCCCCTGGGCCCGCCGAGACCAGGGTGACCGGCCGCCGGGTGGGGTGCAGCAGCAACGCCGCCGACGCGGCCGAGTGCAGGTAGTGATCGAGCATCCGGCCGACGGCCGCGCGCCGCTCGTCCGCACTGTCCTGGGACTGGGTCAGCTCGGCCGCGTAGGCCCGTAGCAGGTCGTGGCACCCGAACCGGCCCGGCGTGTACTCGAACAGCAGGTGGGCCCGGGTGAGTTCGCTGAGTGTCCGCCGTGCGTCATCCGGTTGCAGGTCGGCAAGGCGGCCGGCGGCGGCGGCGCTGATGTCCGGCCCGGCGTGCAGTCCGAGGAGGCGGAACAGCCGCCCGGCACTGGCGTTCAGCTGCTGGTATGACCAGGAGAGCACGGCCCGCACGTTGGTCGCGGCGTGGCCGGCGTCCAGCGCGTCCAGGCGCCCGCCGGCGCCGCGCAGCTCGGCGGACAGCGCGGCCAGGGAGAGGGCGGGCTGGCTGGCGCTGCGGGCGGCCGCGATGCTGAGCGCCAGCGGCAGGCCCGCGCACAACTGGATCAGCTCGTCCGCGGCGGGCAGGTCGCCGGCCACCCGCTCGGCGCCCAGGCGGCGGGCCAGCAGCTCGTGCGCGTCGGATTCGCCCAGCACGTCCAGGGTGAGCGGTGACGCCCCCTCGGCCGCGACCAGGCTGGTCAGCTGGCTGCGGCTGGTCACCAGGACCAGGCAGCCGGGGCTGGCCGGCAGCAGCGGGCGGACCTGGTCCACGTCCCGCGCGTTGTCCAGCAGCACCAGGATCCGCTTGCCAGCCAGCACGCTGCGGTACAGGCCGGCCTGCGCCTCCAGCCCGGCGGGGATCCGGGCGGATGGCACGGACAGCGCGTCGAGCAGCAGCCGGATCGCCTCGGCCGATGGCATCGGCGGGCCGGCCGGGTCGAAACCGCGCAGGTTCACGTACAGCTGCCCGTCGGGGAAGCGCTCCGCGACCTGGTGCGCGAAGTGCAGGGCCAGCGTGGTCTTGCCGATCCCGGCCGTCCCGTCGATGACCGCGATCACCGTGGCCGTGCTGCCCCCGGTGGCCTCGCCGGCCAGCCCGGCCAGCGTCTTGAGCGCCTCGGCCCGGCCGGCGAAGTGCCGGGTGGCCGCGGGCAGCTGCCTGGGCACCACCTGGTCCTGTGCGGCCGCGGAGTCCCGCCGGCCCGGGGTCGCGGCCGGGGTGCTGTCGGTCTCCGCCGGGCTGGGCGGCTCGCTCTCGGCCGGGCGGAGGAGCTCGCTGTCCGCGGCCAGGATGCGCTGGTGCAGCAGGGTCAGCCCGGGACCCGGGTCGATGCCCAGCTCGTCGGCCAGCACCCGCCGCACGTCCTGGAACGCGGCCAGCGCGTCGGCCTGCCGGCCGCTGCGGTACAGGCTGAGCATGAGCTGCGCGTGGAACTGCTCCTGCAGCGGGTGCGCCGCGACCAGCTGGCGCAGCTCGGCCACCACTTCCCCATGCCGGCCCAGGTGCAGGTCGGCGTCGATCCGGATGGCCAGCGCCTGCAGCCGCTTATCCACGATCGGCGGTACCTCACGGTCCCGCAGCAGCAGCGACGGCACGTCGGCGAGCGGCTCGCCGCGCCACAGCGCGAGCGCCTGGCGCAGCAGGTCGGCCGCTTCCGTCCACCGGCCAGCTTCTGCCGCGGCGTGCCCCCGGGCGGCGAGCATGCTGAACGCCAGTACGTCCAGCGTGCCGTCCTCGACGGTGATCAGGTAGCCGGGTGGCTGGGTCTCGATGAGGTCAGCCCCGGACGGTCCCAGGGTGGCGCGCAGCCGCTGCACGGCGCTGTGCAGCGCACCCCGTGCCCCGGCTGGTGACTCGCCGTCCCACAGCACCTCGGCCAGAGCGTCCAGGCTGACCACGCGGCCGGCGTTCAGCAGCAGGGTGGCCAGCAGGACCCGCTGCTGCGGTGCCGAAACGGTGACTGTCCGTGTGCCGTCACGGACTACCAGCGGCCCCAGCAGCCCGAAGTCCACGCCCAGCACCTCTTCCTGGCCTGGCTGCGCTGTGTGGTGTAGTTCTCTCGTGGGACCAGCGGATCACGGTCGCAGCGCAGATATGACGGCAGCGTACCCGCCGTGGTGAGCGGTTGGTGATCGGCGGCTGTCCTCCTGACGGTGTTTCGTGAGCTTTCGCTGGCATTGTGCGTTTATCGTTCCCGCTAGGCCGGTGCGGTACCCCCCTCGCCGCGGCCACACGCCTTCAGCGGATCGGAGGCGTGCGTGCAGCAATGACCGTCCCAGGGACTGAAACGGTCTGCGGGTCATCCGCTGCCCTCCCCAGCCAGGTAACCACCCTGTCGGCCGTGCCCGCGGTCCTGCATGACCAGGACCTGGCGCGGATGCAGGAGTGGCCGCTGCGCAGCTTCCTCGAACTGCGGGCCTTGCCCGCGTCGGTGTGCATCGCCCGGGCGCACGCCCGGGGCATGCTGCAGGAGTGGTGCCTGGCGGCCCTGGCCGACACGGTCGAACTGCTCGTCTCCGAGATCGCCACCAACGCGGTGCGCGCGTCGGCCCGGGTCGCGCGGCAGCGTGGGGCAGGCCAGCTGCCGATGCGGCTGTGGCTCACCTCGGACCGGCGCAGCGTGCTGATCCAGGTCTGGGACGCCGACCGGCACCAGCCCATCCCGCAGGACCTGGGGCCGGACGCCGAGTGCGGGCGGGGGCTGCTGCTCGTCCAGACGCTGAGCGCCCAGTGGGGTTACTACGCGCCGGACGGGCCGGGCACCCCCGGCGGAAAGATCGTCTGGGCCCTCTGCGAACTTCCTTAGCGGGCCTGGTGATCAGCCGGTGATCAGCCGGTGATCGTGGCGCAGCCGGCCAGGTAGCCGGCCAGCAGGGCGTCGGCCACGTCGGCGACGGCCCGGTCGCCGGGCAGGAACGTGGCGGTATGCAGGCCAGAACCCGGCCGGCCGCCGGTACCGACGAACAGCATCAGCGAGGGGGCCACCCCGCCGTAGAAGGAGAAGTCGTCCGCCCCGCAGGTGCGCAGCGGCTCGGTGACGGTGGCGCCGAGCCGGGTGAGCAGCGCCGCGGTTGACGCGGCCAGGCCCGGGTCGTTGTCCAGTACCGGCTCGCCGCGGGCGATCTCCACGTCCGCGGTGCAGCCGTGGGCCAGCGCGATGCCGTTGGCCACCTCGCGGACGCGCTCATGCAGCCGGTCGCGGTGCTGCGTCGTCACCGACCGGATGGTGCCGCGCGCGGTGGCCGTGCCCGGGATGGCGTTCGACGCCTCGCCCGCGGCCAGCATGCCCACCGTCACCACTGCGGGCTGCATCGGGTCGGTGTTCCGGCTGACCAGTTGCTGCACGGCGACCACGAACTGGGCCAGGGCCAGCACCGGATCGCGGGTGAGATGGGGATAGGCGGCATGCCCCGGGCTGCCGGTCATGGTCACGAAGAACTCATCGGCCGACGCGTTGACCACCCCCGGCGCGCAGGCCACCTCGCCCGCCTGCAGGACCGGCTGCACGTGCGCGGCGGCCATGGCCGCGACCTGGTGAGCCTGCAGCAGGCCGGAGCCGATGATTTCCAGCGCGCCGGACGGGCTGCCTTCCTCGCGGGGCTGCAGCACGGCCAGCATGGGCACCGGCGGGCCCACCTCGTGCAGGGCGCCGGCCAGCGCGGTCAGCGCGGCCATGTGCACGTCGTGACCGCAGGCGTGCATCGCGCCAGCCCCGGCCGCCCACGGCACGCCGGTGGCCTCGGTGATGGGCAGCGCGTCGAGTTCGGCGCGGATACCCACGGCGGGCCCCGGCCCGCCGATCCGCAGCACGGCCCCGGTGCCGCCCGCCACCTGCTCGGCGCTGGCCCCGCCGGGCAGGGCTTCCAGCAGCTGGTTCAGCGTGGGCTGCTCGTGGCCGGACAGGCTGGGCCTTGCGTGCAGTTCCCGGCGCAGCCGCTCCGCCTCCGGCAGTTGCCGGTGCACTGCGTCGCGCAGCGCACCGAGCGCTTCCAGCGGGAGTACGGCGGTCATCGCAGCAGCTCCAAAACGGCCATGACGCGGTGCACTTCCTCCGTTTCGCTCGGCCAACCGCCTGGACCGGGTACAGCGCTGCCTGGGGCGGCTTCACGACTGGCCTGCTCAGCATGATCATGGCCACCATATCTGGCTGGCTCAGTGCAGGTGGATGAGGACCAGGTCCTTGAGCGCGATCATGGCCAGGCCCAGCAGCGCCGCCACCGACGTAGCCAGCAGCAAAGGCCGGCCGTGTAGCTGAGCGGCCCGGGCGGCCCACCAGCCGTGCGCGGTCAGCAGCAGCACGGCCGCGATCAGCCCTACGTTGGCGGCCAGGTTCGCGCTCGCCCCGGCCACCCGGGCCAGCAGCAGCGCCAGCAGCGGCAGGTAGGACGCGCTGACCATCGGCCACGTCGCCTGCAGTACTGCGCGGATATACGCCCGGCTCGGCAGCCGGCCGCCTGCTATCTGCTCGCCCAGCATCTCGGCGTACTCCTCGGCCAGCCAGTACACGACCAGCGTGACCACGACGGACACCACCAGCGCGGCGGTAGGCAGGTGGCCGCCGACCGCGGCGAGGATGGCGGCGGTGACGATGGCCCCGTAGATGCCGGCCGCCCGGCGCGGTCCCGCGTTCTGCGCCGCTGGCCCGGACTCGACTTCGCCGCCCGCCCCCGCCACGATGCCTGCCATAGCCGCCCCTCCGGGTCAGGTCACCAGCGCTCGGCGGCTGGCGTCAGTCATGCGGGTGTGCGTCACCCGGCACACGGTGGCGCGGCGCTTACCCGCAGGCCCGCCACCATTAACTCATCCGCCGTTGAAACTGCCGGCTTCTCACCACCTTCCGGTGACTCGTCTGCGCCCGCGGCCGCGGTCAGTTGCCGCTGGGGTTGCTCGGTAGCGTCGTCTCCAGCCGGTCTAGCTTGCGGATGACGATCGGCTGCGCGACTTCGTCCTCGGCCGGTACCGGGGATTGGTCAGCTGTCGTCTTGAAGATGTCGGACATGCCTTTCACCTCCTCTCGGTGTGCAGGAATTTCCGGGTCATAGAGCGGACCTGGTGCTGATGGCGGTGCCACCAGCGGGTGCCCCAGACGACCTGGAAGCCCAGCAGGATGACCAGGGCCAGGGCCCCATCGAGAGTCCCGGCCAGGGTGGAGCCGATTTCGGATACCGCCCGGGCCAGGAGCGTGATCAGGGCGGGCAAGGTCACGCCGAATTCGATGCCGAGGCAGATGGCCGTCCCGGCCAGCAGGACGGCGCTGTAGAAGCGGACCGCGCGGCGTTGCGGTGCCGGGTAGCCGCGGCTCGGATCGGGGTGGCTGCTGCGCCGGGTGATCCGCCCGGCGAGGTAGTGCAGGTAGGCGGAGCCGTCGGCGTAGAGGTTGGCGCACCTGGTCAGGTCCTGCAGGACGAAGTAGATGTCGGTGCGCATGAAGACCAGGAACTGAAGGGGCAGCCCCAGCAGTGCCAAGGCGGCGGCCACCGTCAGCAGGTGGCGGGGCAGGCCGTGTGGGCTGGCCAGGCCCAGGATGAGCAGGCAGGTCCCGGCGGTGCAGAGGTCGATGCTCATCCCGGCCAGGTAGGTGGTCATCCGGGTCCGCCGAGGCGCGGCCCAGACGCCGCTGACGTCGGTCTGGGCGGCCAGGAACTGCAGCCGGGTGCTGAGAGTGATCCGGGCGGGCACCCCGGCCGCGCGGGCGGTGGCCAGGTGTGCGGACTCGTGCACCAGGATGATTGTCCAGGCGATGGCGGCGTTGACCGCCAGCACCAGCCCGGCCCGGTTGCTCCACACCAGCACCCGGTTGCTGGGCAGCAGGTCCGGGTGGCGCACCAGCATGAGGACGGCGGCCACGGCGAAGGCCGCCACGATGACCGGAACGAACGGGTGCAGTAGCCAGCGCACGTAGCCGGGCCGCAGCCAGGGCAGGCTGGGCCGGACCCGGGCGTCATCCGGGCGGACCCGGTCATCGACCGCGGCCACGAAGCCCAGCTCATCCAGCGCGGCGACGAAGTCGGCGACCGCGAACCTGGTGCCGGTTTCGTCGCGGAGCCTAGCGGTGATGTCGTCGATGGCCTGGCCCTCGCCGAGCAGCGTGATGACCCGGTGCGCCACGGGGGGCACGGTGATGAACTCGCCGGTCTCGACCCGGCCGATCACCCACTCGTCGCCGTCCGGGCGCTGGCTCAGCCGGTGCAGCCGCACCCGCGACCCGCCACCCAGGCCGGCCGTGGCCGGCGCCTCGTCGATCGCCATTACCTGGCCGCTTCCGTCATCGGCTGCCGCCGCAGGCGGTGCACTCGGGGTGCGGCGGGGCATCGAGCACCAAGGGCGCGCCGAGCGCAGCCAGATTGACCGTCTCGATCCGGCCGGGTACCACTGGCGGTATCCCGGTGATAAGGGCGATCACCAGGTGGGCGGCCAGGTAGCCGGAGATCCCGGCGGACACCGCACCCACTGCGCGCAGCACCGCTTCCAGCCGCTCCGGCGCGTCTTCGGGGTTGGCGCCGTCGGCGGCGTGATCATCGCGCAGGACCAGCCTGGTGCACTCCCAGCAGCGCCCTTCGCCGGGCACGAAGACGGCGCTTTGCACGAGCGGGCCGTGATATCCGGCGTCCACCCACGGGCGTCCCGCGGCCAGGCAGGCCCGGTTGGCCCAGCGCCGTAAGTCGGGTGGCCGGTCGGCGGCGAGCAGCAGCACGTCACAGTCGCGGGCCAGGCCCAGCACGTCCTCGGTGCTGCTGGCGGTCAGCCGCTGCCCGGTGATCTGGACGTCGCTGTTCAGCCGGCGCAGCCGGGCCACCGCAGTGTCGGCCTTCGGGTGCCCGATGTCCTCTTCGGTGTAGAGGACCTGCCGGCTCAGGTTGGACAGTTCCACCACGTCCGGATCGACGCAGTGCAGCCGCCCGACCCCGCTGGCGGTCAGCGCCAGCGCGGCGATGCCACCGGTCCCGCCGACGCCGAGAATAGTGACCCGGGCCTCACGGAGCTGGGCCTGCGGCCGCCACGCACTGGCCTCGGGGGACAGGCCCAGCCACCGGAAGTACCCCACCGCCCGGTCATACCGCTCGATGTCCCGCTCGGTCAGCCCGGCCGGCACCGGAGCGGCGGCGTCCTCGATGTAGCCGGTGCTCAGTAACTGCTGCGCGCCGCGCCGCAGCACCTCAACGGGCTGGCCCGGATGGGCCGCGTGAACCTGGCCGATGATCTCCGCCAGCCCCCGGCGGCCATCCATCGCCGCCAGCATCGTCCACACCCAGCCATCCGGATCCGAGATCTCGGCAGCCAGCCCGTACGACACCCCGCCAATACGGATCTTGCCTTCCGCGATGCGGTACGGCGCATGCTCGGGCTTCACCCGCGGCCGTAACATAGGCACCGGAAGATCCTGGTCCACCAAATGTCTCCCGAACTCGCTCACGCAACTTCAGTTTCGGAACGCATTCGCGAAAGATGTAGCACCGGATGGTCGGCGACAGCCATTGCCCCGACAATGCTGCAATTAAAACCTAAATGCTAGTCAGTCAATTTAACGCCAATCGCCATGACTGTCAATACTTAATTGCTGCCACGCAACTGCGCCCGGCGGGCCCGTTAGGTGACTGCCATGTCACGTTCCGTGGCTGCCAGGGTCCCCTGACCGGGCCGGAATCCACGGCATGCCACCGTGGTACCGCAGTTCGCCGTGTCGTGCGTGACGTGGCCACGAGGCTCGGGTTACCGTCGCAGAGGTAACTCCCAGGAAACGTGGGCCAGTACGTGAAGGCACGTGATGTGGCTCAGCCGTTTGGATGAGGAGGCAATAGGGGCCGCTTATCACAATCAACGGAAAGATTGGCTTTGTTATTGACCTAGATGTGGTGGCTGGCCTGGGCCACCATCCCTTGGCCGACGGCGGGTAGCTGCCGTCGCCGCGCGCAAAACCTGCTCTCTGGTGGGTATGCGCTGCCGGGAATTCGTTCTCAAATGAGCACGTAGGAGAGTCTTGATGTCATTACGCCACCGATCTGCCGTACTGGCCGGCGGGGCTTCGTGTGCGGCTGCGGTAGCCGGACTGGTGATCGTCAGTACGCCGGCCGCGTCCGCCCACCCGCTGAGCGCGGCCCTGACCACTCAGGCGTCCGCGCAGACCCAGCGGCAAGTTGGCCCGCGTCCGCCGCTGGGGCGGGCGAAGCCGTCAGGGCAGAGCCCAGACTTCCGCCCCGCGGACACGAACACGGCGTCACCCTGGACGCCGTTGCAGAACCCGCCGCCGTTCGGGACGCCAGGGACGATGCTGCTGGAGAGCAACGGAACGGTGCTCGTCCACAACGAACCGGACAACAACACCACCGGCGGCACCACCGCGTGGTGGAAGCTCACGCCGGATTCGCACGGCAGCTACATCGACGGGACGTGGAGCAAAATCGCGTCGATGCCAGCCGGGTACACGCCGCTGTATTTCGCGTCCGCGGTCCTGCCGGACGGGCGCATGATCGTCGAGGGTGGCGAATACATCGGGGAAAATGCGGTGTGGTCGAACCGGGGCGCGATCTACAACCCGGTCACCAACACCTGGGCCTCCGTCGCACCGCCACGGGGCTGGACGAACATCGGGGACGCGGCGAGCGATGTGCTGGCCAACGGCACGTTCATGCTCCAGCAGCCGTGCCAGACCTGCCTCACCAATCCGAACCTGACCGTCGATGACGCGCTGCTCAACGCCCGGACGCTCAAGTGGACGGTGATCCCGGGGACGGGCAAGAACGATCCCAACGACGAAGAAGGCTGGACCCTGGAGCCGAGCGGCCAGCTGCTGACGCTCGATACCTGGGTGCCGGAGGCGACCCAGCTTTTCAACGCGCGCACCGAGACCTGGTCGTTCGCGGGGAACACGGCCGCCAACGGCAATCCAGTCAATCCGTTCCCGGTGGTGGAGATCGGGCCGCAGGTCGAGATGCCGGGCGGCAACACGTTCGTGGTCGGAGCCGGCACGAGCACGCAAGAGGCGCCCACGGCGTGCACCACCGACGCCTCCACGCAGACCGCGCTCTATAAGTACCAGGCCGGGACCGCGGGCACGTGGACCGCGGGGCCGGAGATCCCAGCCATCGACAACCAGCAGTTCGGCAGCGCCGACGGGCCTGGTTCGGTCCTGCCGGATGGGAACGTGCTGTTCGACGTGAGCGCGTGTGTGTACAACACGCCGACGCACTTCTTCGTCTACAACGCGAGCTCCAATTCGCTCACCCAGATCCCGGACGTGCCCAACGCCCCGAACGACTCGTCGTACTACACCAAGATGCTGGCGCTGCCGAACGGGCAGGTGCTGTTCAACGACGGCAGCAGCCAGATGGAGGTGTATACGGCGGG
The DNA here is from genome assembly GCA_963747705.1 of uncultured Actinomycetes bacterium. Lineage (GTDB taxonomy): Bacteria > Actinomycetota > Actinomycetes > Streptosporangiales > Streptosporangiaceae > RYN-230. Next base: position 71,539 of record CAVVGF010000029.1, read on the forward strand.
CGGGACGCCGAACCCGTCCTGGGCACCCAGGATCACGTCGCTGAGTTCCGCCAGGCTGGCCCCGGGAGGCAGCTACAGCCTGTCCGGCCAGCAGCTGGCCGGGCTGGACCAGGGCGCCACCTACGGTGATGACGTCCAGGACAACACCAACTTCCCCCTGGTGCGGATCACCAACTCGGCCACCGGCGTGGTGACCTACGCCCGGACCAGCGACTGGACCTCGGTATCGGTCGCTCCCGGCGCCAGGTCCTCGACCAGGTTCACCCTTCCGCCGGGTACACCGGCCGGCAAGAGCACGCTGGTCGTGGTGGCCAACGGGATCGCCTCACCACCGTCGACGGTGTGGGTGTCCTGAGGCCGGACGGCGCGGCCGTTTCGCGCCAATAACGCGGGCGGGAGTGGCCCACTGGGCCACTCCCGCCCAGGCGTTCGTGGCTCCGGCCATTGCCCGCGGTCCTGGACCACCAGTCGCGCGGTAATACGCCCGTCATTTTACTCGACAATGCTGTAATCGCACCCTGGTGCTAATCGGCCAATTTAACGCCAATCGTCAGGGTTGCCGGCGCTTCGTGGCCCCGGGTCACCGCCGCGGCGATGCCCGGACCGGTTCCGGGACAACTCCGGCCAGCGCCGTCACCGGGGCGTCATTAGGAGAAAGTGCCGGGGCGATTGGCGGACGAGGGCAATCCGCCGCCTAACTGCCGTTTTCGCTAATGACCTGGACGTGCTGGCTGGCCTGGGCCACCATCCCTTTGGGGGCGACGGGCCCGTGCGCCGTCGGAGGTAATTACAAAGAACACAAAGGAGGGGCTTCATGTCATTGCGCCACCGATCTGCCGTGCTGGCCGGCGGGGCTTCCTGCCTGGCCGCGCTCGCCGGGCTGGTGATCGTTACTACGCCGGCTGCGTCCGCGCACCAGCTCGCAGCGAACCGGACCGCTCAGGCGGCCGCCCAGACGCAGCGGCCAGTTGGCCCGCGCCCGCCGCTCGGGCGGGCGAAGCCCTCGGGCCAGAAGCCGTTCTCCGGCCCGGCGGGCCAGGACATGCCGTCACCCTGGAAGCCGCTGAAGAACGCGCCGCCGTTCGGCACACCGGGCACGATGCTGCTGGAGAGCAACGGGACAGTGCTGGTGCACGATGAACCGGACAACGACACCACGGGCGGGACAACCGACTGGTACAAGCTCACGCCGGATTCGCGCGGCAGCTACATCGACGGCACCTGGAGCAAGATCGCGTCGATGCCGGCCGGGTATACGCCGCTGTACTTCGCGTCGGCGATCCTGCCCGACGGGCGGATGATCGTCGAGGGCGGCGAGTACATCGGGGCCAATGCGGTGTGGTCGAACCGGGGGGCGATCTACAACCCGGTGACCAACACCTGGGCGCCCGTCGCGCCGCCACCGGGCTGGACGAACATCGGGGACGCGGCGAGCGAGGTGCTGACCGACGGTACGTTCATGCTCCAGCAGCCGTGCCAGACCTGCGTCACGAACCCGGACCTCACCGTCGACGACGCGTTGCTCAATCCACGGACGCTCACGTGGCGGGTCATTCCGGGGCTGGGCAAGAACGATCCCAACGACGAAGAAGGCTGGACCCTGGAGCCGAGTGGCCAGGTGCTGACCCTCGATACCTGGGCGCCGCAGCAGACCCAGCTCTTCAGCCCACGGACCGACTCCTGGTCGTTCGCCGGAAACACGGCCAATAACGGTAATCCGGTCAATCCGCTGCCGGTGGTGGAGATCGGTCCACAGGTTGAGATGCCGGGCGGCAACACGTTCGTGGTCGGGGCCGGCACCAGCACGCAAGAGGCGCCCACCCCGTGCACCACGGACGCGCCTACCCAGACCGCGCTCTACCATTTCCGTGCCGGGACCGCGGGCAGATGGACAGCGGGGCCACAGATCCCGGCCATCGACGACCAGCAGTTCGGCAGCGCCGACGGGCCTGGTTCGGTCTTGCCGGACGGGAACGTGCTGTTCGATGTGAGCGCGTGCGTGTACAACACGCCGACTCACTTCTTCCTGTACCACGCGAATTCGGGCACCCTGACCCAGGTCCCGGACGTGTCCAACGCGCCGAACGACTCGTCGTACTACACCCGGATGCTGGCGTTGCCGAACGGGCAGGTGCTGTTCAACGACGGCACCAGCCAGCTCGAGGTGTACACGGCTGGCGGGACGCCGAACACGTTCTGGGCGCCGCGGATTACCTACCTGAACTCCACTCATCTGGCCCCGGGGGGCAGCTACACGGTGACCGGCCGGCAGCTCGCAGGACTGGACCAGGGTGCCGCCTACGGTGATGACGTCCAGGACAACACCAACTTCCCCCTGGTACGAATCACCAACCTGACCACCGGCCAGGTGACCTATGCCCGGACCAGCAACTGGACCTCGGTATCCGTCGCCCCCGGGACCACATCCTCGACCAGGTTCACCCTCCCGCCGGGCACGCCGGCCGGGCGGAGCTCGCTGGTCGTGGTAGCCAACGGGATCGCCTCACTGCCCTCGACGGTGTGGATCTCCTGAACCAAGCGGCACGGCTGCTAGCCAGGCCCGTCCCGGCCATCCGGGGCGGGCCTGGCGCAGGAGGATTGTCTGGCTCTGGAGCCGCCGGACCTCGGGCCACTGCGGGCGCTCGCCGAGACTGCCGAGTTCGCCGACGCGATGGCCAGGCTGGCTATGGGCCGGGCGGTGGGGTGAAGATCGCGTGGGTGCCGACTCGCCGCCAGATGACATGGGCCTGGCCGGGGATGCGCTCTTCGCCGTAGCTGAATGTCGCGCGGCCGTCGTTGTCCCAGGTCATCTCGAAGACGCCGGGGTGGGCGGTCACGCCCTTGACGCGCAGCCCAGGGCGGAACGGGCGGTCAGGCGAGGCCAGGTCCGGCACGAACGCGTCAGTGATGACCTTGCGGAAGGTTGCTTTCTGCTGTGCGCTGAGGTGCTTCCAGTCGCGCTCGAACCGGGGGAGCGTTTCGAAGGTCGGCATCACTCATCCGCTGAGCCGAGCGAATCGAGGTGAGCGAACATGTCCTCAGCGGACTCGTGGACCGTGCCGCGTCCGGCCGCGATGTCCTCGTCGGCTTCCCGCTCGCCGGCCAGCCACTCGGGCGTGAAGAACCACGCCTGATCGGTGGGGATGGACACGTAACCACGGATCGTGACTGTGCCGTCGGCGTGCACGGCGAATTCCACCTCATCGCCCTCACCGATGTGAAGGGCCTGGCGGATCTCCTCGGGCAGGGTGAGCTGCGCCTTGGGCCGGACCTTCGCCCTGGTCCGCAGGCGAGGCTCCGGTTCCATCTTGGCCGCGGGCATGCCCATAACGCACTCCAAGGAATCAGATTTTCCTACTCTCCTACTGTATCACTGTTGGGCTGTAAACCTGACTGGCCTGCTGTCAGGCTGAGCCTCAGCCCACGTCCCAGGCGCCCGGTTCGAGATGGAGCCACGCAGCGGGCAGTGAGAGGTGCACCAGGCAGGCACCATGTTCGTTAGGCGGCGTTCGTGGAGATCGCGGCAGAGTTCGCCCGGCGCTACGGCCTGCGGCCTCGCGCCGCCTGGCGCCACGCCCTGGGGTGGAGCCTCAAGGACGCTGCTGAACATATCAACACGTACACGGTGGCTGGGGTAACGGTAAGCGAAGAACGCGCTGATCCCGCCGCCGAAGCTGGCGCCGGCCAGGTTGACCGGCCCGCTCCTGGTCGCGGCCCGGACGTAAGCCACCGCGGCCCGGATATCGTTCACCGCGCCGGCGATGGTCAGATCCTCCTTCCTTCGCTTTCGCCATGCCCCCGGAAGTCAAAACGCAACGTCGGCGACCCCGCCCCGGCCAGCCCAGCGGCCAGCCGCGCGACGAACCCACCCTCCTCGCGGGTCACGCCCCCGTAACCGGGCGAATCTCATCGAGGCGCTGCGGCGCGGCATCGCGGTCAGGGTGGGCGTCATCGAGGTGCTAGACGGCCAGGACATTCAGGAGACCCGCGCCGAGCTGGCGGCGCTGGGCATGCCACCCGCCCGGATCAGGGCCGACCGGATGCGGGCCGTCGGCCGCGCCGCCCGGCCCGGATCCGCCCCGCAGCCCTCGGAGCTGTGCGGCAAGTGCGGGCTGGGGCGCGCCGCGGTGCTGCCCGGCGGCGAGGTGACTCTGTGCGTCCTGAGCCGCTGGCTGACATGCGGAAACGTAAACCGGGCGCCGCTCGCCGCGATCCTGTCCGGGGATGCCTGGCGGCATACGATGGCCCAGGTGCTGCGCTCCGGCCAGGACGGTACTTGTAACCCTGACAGTGACGGCGGCGATTGCGCCCCGGCCGAACATGATGCTTGTTCTCCTGCTTACTGACGGGACGGGCTGGTGAGCGTGGACTGGGAACCAGAGGCGGCCAGGCTCGCCGCGCAGGTGACCGGGCCCGTGTCGCGCTGGCGCGGGCCGGTCTCAGCCACGCCCCGGCACCTGTTCGTCCCGCGATGGTGGCGTTACCTGGACTCAGGCGGCTGGACGCTGCGCGAGGGTCCGGCGGATGAGCGGCGCTGGATGAAAGCGGCCTACAGCGACCGCAGCCTGGTCACCAGGGTTGGCGCGCTACATGCCGACCACGCCTTGCCCGAGGACCATCCCGCCAGGCGGCCCACGTCGTCGTCCACCATGCCCGGCCTGGCCGTGCGCATGTACCAGCACGCTCAGCTCGGCGACGGTGCCGACATCCTCGACGTCGGCACCGGGTCGGGCTACGGCTGCGCGCTGCTGGCCCGCAGGCTCGGCGAGCAGCACGTGACCAGCACCGACATCGACCCCTACCTGACCGAGGCGGCGGTAAAACGTCTCGACCAGGCCGGGCTGCATCCCCTGGTCGTCACGCGCGACGCCACGGGTCCGCTGCCGGGCAGCTATGACCGCATCGTGTCGATGGTGTCGGTCAAGCCGGTCCCGGCGGGCTGGCTGGCCGCGCTGCGTCCGGGCGGCCAGGCTGGTCACCGTGCTGGCCGGAACCACGCTGCTGATCACCGCGGACAAGACCGCCGACGGAGGAGCCCAGGGCCGGGTCGAGTGGGACCGGGCCGGGTTCATGGCCACCCGCACCGGCCCGGACTACCCACCCGGCCTGGATGAGTTCCTAGCCGCCATCGAGCACGCCGACGGCGACCAGATCCTCAACGGCCGCTACCCCATACTGCCCCTGGAAGAATGCTGGGAACTGCGGTCCATGCTGGAAATCACCGCGTCCGGCATCGCTCACCGCTACCAGGAAGACGGCGACGGGACCCGCACCGCGTGGATGGCACATGCGGATGGCTCGTGGGCGCGCGCCACCGCCCGCGGTACGGACTCCCCGCTCGTGCACCAGGCCGGCCCGCGCCGCCTGTGGGACATCCTCGACGAAGTCCGTGACTACTGGCTCAGCTACGGCGAGTTCCCGCTCTACGGCGCCCAGGTCACCATCCCCTCAGAAGGGGACGTGATCAATCTCAAGCGTGGCCGCTGGCAGGCCACCATCACCTGATAGGCCGGTGCGTCAGGCCTGGCTGCTGAGACGCCACAGTTTTCTTGCTGTGCCAGCCTTTCCCGCCGCACTCAGCGGCCGCGCTCAGCGGCACTAAAACGAATCCTCCCAACCATGGCGAAAGCCCCAGCCTGGCAAGTCGGCTGAGGCTCAAGAAAAGAGCTTCTGACCTGGTCGGAGACCAGATCCCAGAGGTGGAGCTGAGGGGATTTGATTCCCTGACCCCCTCGATGCGAACGAAGGGGTTCCTGGTTCAGGCCGCTCGTATGCCTGTTGGAATCTGATAATCAGATACCATTGGTCCATGCGAACGATGTCCGCGACCGAAGCCTCACGCAATTTCTCGGACCTGCTCGACGCGATCGAGCGAGGGGAGACCGTCACGATCACTCGCGGGAACCACGTGGTCGCGGAGATGAGACCCGCCCGGCGCCGTACCGGCGCGGACCTGCGCGCCGCACTGGAGCACATCCCGCCGCCCGATGATCGTTTCGCCGAAGACATCGCCGGTGCGCTGGCCCTGATCTCTGGTGAGGGGAATGATCCGTGGGCAGGCGCCTGATCCTGGATACCAATGTTCTGATTGCGTATGAGCGCGGCACGGTTGACCGCGCTGCCCTGGATGGCGACGAGTTGGCAATCGCGGCTGTGTCCGTTGCCGAGTACAGAGTTGGCATTGAACTTGCCGACACGCCGGAACGGGCCGCTGATCGCGCTCGCTCACTGGTCGCCATCACCTCGGCCGTGGACGTGCTTGACTACAGCGAAGTAACTGCCGCTTACCATGCACGCCTGATCGCGCACGCCCGCCGGGTCGGCAAGCCTCGCGGCGCACATGATCTCATTATCGCCGCGCATGCCTTGCAAGGCGATCGCATCATCCTCAGCTTCGATGCGAACGCACGGTTCGCGGACCTGCCCGGCGTGAGTGCAACCGCGCTTTAGGCCGGGCATTGCTTCTTCTCTAGCTCGCCCTTGGCACCCAGTGCGGCTGTTAAGAAACGGCGGCACGCCCAGCCTCCCGCTCGGCAGACGAGACGACGGAAGCCGTAGGACCGGCCCCGACGGTGGTGCCCCGGGTGAACCGGCAGGTGGCCGCCGCTCCACAGGTTGGCAGCGAGAGGGATAGGGAGGCATATCGCACCCAGTAGTGCGCCACGATGCCATCATGGGGATGCATGCCCCGGCGACCTCGCGGACAGGGAGCGGCTCGTCGCGATGGCGGTACTCAATGACCAATCTGACCCGTTCAACCTCGACGCGCTGGCGGTCAGCGACCGGTTCCGCCTGTTCGGCTTCACCCGGCGCGACGACTATGTCGCGTACCTGTGGGTCCTGCGGGCCATGGACCGGCTGCGCGGCGCCCACGTGGCCCAGGCGCATACCGACGACGTTGCGGAGGTGCTGGCCGAACTCGCCGCCACGCATAACAGCGTGCCGCGCAACCTGATCAGCCTGCGGGGCCGGCTGGACAACCTCACCGACGACGGGGTGCTGCACCGGCTGGAGGACGCCTCCCGGGCGGGCAGCCTGGCCCGCTACCGGAACCGGCAGTCGGTCTACCAGTTCAGCGAACTGGGGCACCGCGCGTACACGGCGGTCGAGGGCGTGCTCGCCGCCCGGGTGCATGACGCAAACCTCTCCCGGCTGGTGTTCTCCGACATCCTGCGGGATCTGCAGGGGCTGGCCAAAGCCAACCGGGCCGGTGACGGTGACGAGATTGTCCGGCGGCTGACGAGCCTGGACCGGGTGATGGAGGACATGGCCCGCCGGTCGGCGCGGTTCCACCTGACGCTGGGCGACATCACCCGGTCCACCGAAGCGTCGCCAGAGATGTTCCTGCGCTACAAGCACGCGCTGCTGGCCCACATGAGCGACTTCATGGCCGAGCTGGACCGCTACCTGCCCCGGCTGGCCCTCGCTGTCACCCAGGTCGAGGCGACCGGGCTCGGCACGCTGCTGAACCGGGCGGCCGAGGCCGATGAACGCCCGCTGATGCGGGCCGATGACGTGCTCGACGACTGGCGGCGCCGCTGGGCGGCGGTCCGGGCCTGGTTCACCGCCGAAGGCGAGGGGTCGCGGGCCGCCGAGCTGGCCGCGGCCACCCGGGCCGGGGTGTCCAGCGTGATCGCGCTGCTCCGCCAGATCACCGAGGCCCAGCGCGGCGGGGTGAACCGCGCCACCCAGTTGCGGCACCTGGCCGCCTGGGCGTTCAGTGCCAGCGACGAGGACGCGGCACACGCACTGATGGGTGCGGCGTTCGGCCTGCGCAGAGCCCGGCACCTCGGTGGGGTACACGAGGACAGTGAGCTGATCTCGCCCCGGCTGTCCTGGGCGGACACGCCAGGGGTGGAGGTGGCGGTCACGTTGTTCCGTCGCGGCAAGGCGCCCACACCGGGCCTGCCGCAGCGGCTGCAGGCCCACGACGGGGTCCGCGCCGACCTGCGACGACGCCAGGCGGCGCGGCGCGCGGCCGAGCAGGACGCTGCCCGGCAGCTGCTCAGCTCGGGGCTGGGTGACCGGGTACTCGACGAAGGCCAGACCCGGGTGCTGCTCACGCTGCTGACCCGGGCGCTGGAGGCCAGGACGGTGGTGGCCGGGCGGATCACCGGTGGGTCCGGCGGCAACGACGTGATGGTGATCCGGCTGAGGCCAGCGCCGGAGGGCAGCGCGGTGCGGACCGCGTACGGCGTGCTGCACCTGCCCGGGCTGCGGCTCGAACTCGCCCAAGCCCGGGGCCGTACCGCCCTCGGCACCCGGGCGGCGGCCGGACTGGCCAGTGGCCGCGGTGGCTGAGCCGTCCGCCGCCCGCGGGGTCGCGCCCAGCGACCTCGGTTCCTACCAGCACGCGGTCCGGCTGGTATTGACCAACGAGCTGATCACCGCGGCCCGGCCGCGCGCTGGGGCGCTGGCCGCGGTGCTGCGCTGGGCCGACCTGATGGCCCGGGACTTCGCCGGGCTGCTCGGCTATACGCTCATGGCGACCGCGCATCAGGTCCGGGTGGTCCGGCGCCTGGACACTGTGGATGACACCCAGCGGTCGGTGTTCGCGGCCCGCAGCGGCCGCCCGTTCGACCGGCGCCGACTCGCCTATCTGTGCCTGGTTCTGGCCGTTTTCCAGCGGTCGCGAATCGAGATCAGCCTGGCCGACCTGGTCCGGGCGTTCGCCCCGGCCGCGAACGCGATCGAGGGCCTCGGCTTCGAGGCCACCATCACCGAACACAAGCGGGCCGTGGTGGACGTCCTAGACTGGCTGGCCGATCACGGTGCGCTCCGGCTGTCCGACGGGTCAGCGGAAAACTGGGCCCGGGACACGGACCGGGGCGATGCTCTCTACGACATCGACCACGACATCTGCACCGCACTGTTCCGCCCGGCCCGGCCGATCCAGCATCTGCCCGGCGCGGCCGGCCTGTTCGAGGCAGCCGACATCAGTACGAAACGGTCCGCTCAGCGGGAAGCAGCCGCGCGCCAGGCCCGGCGGCTGCTGCTGGAGCAGCCGGTCGCCTACTACGCGACGCTCGACGCGGAGACGGCCGCCGCGCTGCGCAGCACCGAACTCGCCGAGAACCTGGCCCGGCTCACCGGGCTTGTGGTGGAACGGCGAGCCGAAGGGGTGCTGCTGGCCGACCCCACCGGCCGGTTCACCGACCAGCCTTTCCCTGGCCGGGGAGGAGCGGTGAACCGCACCGCCGGGCTACTGCTGGCCAAGGTCGCGGACCTGCTGGAGGACCCCCAAGACGGGCCGGCGCTGGCCCGGCTGCCGGTGCCGTCCACCGCTGACGACCAGCGCGGTCTGCTGGACAGGATCGACGCGGGCCGCCCGGCCGGGGCACCCGGCGAAGAACAAGGTCCCGCCCGGGTCCCGTCCCGTCCCGCTGGCGAGCGCGGTGAGGCAGCGTCCGGCCAGGAGGTGTCGCTACAGGCCCCGTTCATCGAGCTGACCAGGCTGGCGGGCATGCTCAAGGCCCTGTACGATGACTTCGGCGCGGCCTCGTTCACCGCCCAGTGGCAGCTCGACCCCGACGGGCTGCTCGCCGCCGCGCTGCGGCTGCTCGATGACCTGCGGCTCATCCGGTGCGTGCCGGGCGGCGCGCTGATCCTGCCCGCCGCGGCCCGGTACCGCAACATCACCGCCGCGCTTCCCGAAGGTGCTCGCCGGGACGGCCAGGGCGACGTTCGACCTTTCAGCTCAGCGGAGGGACCCGCGTGACTGCCAGCCACGGCCCAGGGTCTGCGCCCGCCCGGTTCAAGCCGACCCGGGCTGGGATCATCAACCTCTGGGATTACTTCGACGAGGAGTTCGTCTTCGCCGATGGCCGGCTCGCGCTGCGCGGCCACAACGGTTCCGGCAAGACCAAGGCACTTGAGGTGCTGTTCCCGTTCGTGCTGGACGGCAGCCTGGATGCTCGCCGGCTCGACCCGTTCAGCGGCGAGAACCGGACGATGAAAGCGAACCTGCTGTACCGGGGCCAGGACGCCGAGCACGGCTACGTCTGGATGGAGTTCGGCCGCCCGCCGGCCGGCGAGGGAATGGAACGTCACCCTGGTCATCGGGCCTGACCGCGCACAAGAACTGGGACCGGCCAAGGCCGTCGTTCTTCGTCACCGACAAGCGGATGGGCGTCGAGTTCGGCCTGCTGTCGGCCGACTCCCGGCCGCTGACCGCCAAGCAGCTCACCGCGGTGCTCGGCCGCGAGGCCTATTTCGGCGAGCGCGCGGGCGTCTACCAGGACGCCGTGGACGCGCGGCTGTTCGGCCTCGGCCGGGAACGCTACATCCAGCTGCTCGACCTGCTGATCGCGCTGCGCCGGCCGCTGCTGGCGAAGGACCTCGACCCGGCGAAGGTGTCGGACACGCTGACCGCCGGGCTCAGCCCGGTCGATGAGGAGCTGGTCGAGCAGGCGGCGCGCGACTTCGAGAACCTGGCCGCGGTGCAGAAGCAGTATGACGACCTCGCCGCCGCCGACGCCGCGGTGCAGGGCCTTCCTCGAGCATTACGTCGCTACCTGCGGGTCGCACGCCAGGCATCAGCTCGATCAGGTCGCGTGCCAGGATCGCGCCGCCGCCAGTCACGTCGGCGGCGATCACCACGGCGGCCCGTGAAGTGACGCCGGGCCGGGCGGGAGGAAAGACGCGCCCGGCGACGCCGAGGCCGCCGGGATCAGCGTGCACAGACCCTGGACGCGCGGCTGTTCGGCCTCAAGAACAGCGACGCCTACAAGGATCACGAGAAGCTGGCGCTGCGGCGCAGTCAGCTGGAGAAGGACAGGCGCGGCGCTCAGGGAGGACGCAGCCGGCTCGCGCGGGCCGGGAGCAACGTCGCCGACCTGACGCGAGGCCGACGCGGTGGCCGGCCGGCTCGCCGAGCTGAGCCGGCGCGAGCGACCGGCACCTGCGGGACCTGGCCGAGGCGGCGGACTTCGCCGGGCTGCAGCCGCGACGGCGAGCCGGCCGACACCGGGGCTGACCTGGCTACCACGGCCAAGGCCAGGGTGTGCCACGCGCCGCGATGACGTTCGCGAGGTCCGGCCGCGCTGAGCCGGGTCGTGCGCGAGGCGGAAAGCGGACCGGGGAACGCCGACGCCGCGTCGGCGCTGGCCGCAGGCCCAGCAGTAGCTGGGACAGCGGAGCGTGCCTGCCGGCAGCCGAAGCAGCGGCTGGACGCCGCCCGCGCGGACATCGGCCGGGCAACTGCGCGCCTGGGCGAGCCGCTGGACCGGTGACGAGGCGGCGGTCGTCGACGGCGAGCCAGGACCAGCGGACGTGCTCGCTCAGCCCTTGACGCAGGTCGGCGAGCCGGACGCGCTGACGCTCAGCGAGACTGTTCGCCGCGCTGACCAAGCCGACGCGCGGACCGCGCTGATCAGCGTCGGCGAGCAGTTCCGCAGCCAGGACGACCACTGGCTCGAGAGGAGTCGGCCAGCAGGCCAGCGGAAGGCGACATCGCAGGCCGAGCACGACGATGCTCCGCCCGCCTCTGACCTGCGCCCGGCCGAGCGGCAGGAACGTCCGGGCGCGCCGCTGTGGCAGCTCGTCGAGTTCGCTGGACGGGCTGCCCGACGATGCGGCCGCCGGCTATCGAAGGCGCGCTGTACGGCGCGGGCATGCTGACCGCGTGGATTCATCCCGACCCAGCGCTGACGCCGAAGCGCGATCGCGGCGGCCGAGGCCGACGGGTACCTGGTGCCGCTGCCGCCTGGCTCAGCGGCCGACCGGGCGGACACTGGCCGACCTGCTCGTTCCCGAGCAGCAGGACCTGGTCCCCCGGCGCGGATCGGAGGCAGTGCTCGCGTCGGTTCTCGTTGCGGCCGAAATCCCGGGGAAGGCGGCCCGCAGGCTCTCGCGGAGCGTGGCGGACGTGAGCAGCCGGTGCGGCAGTGGTGACCCGCAGGCGCAGTACAGCTACGGGCCGCAGCTCGGCGCCCGGCCCAAGGCGTCCCGGAGTTCATCGGGGCGACCAACCGGGCCACCGGCGCCGGGCCCGGCTGGCCGAGCTGGACCGGCACACTGGCGGAGTCGGGCGTCAGCGGGCGGACGGCAGGCCGAGCGACAGCGGCAGCGCACGGCGGCTGCTGGCCGACCTGGACGAGCGCGGGCGAGCTGCCGAGGACCGCGCCGGTCACCAGGCGATCAGGCGGTCGCGCGGGCGCAGTGCTGCGTCCGAGGCCCGGGACCAGCTCGGCCGGAGCGCAGGACTGCGCTGGACAAGGCGGTCGCCGAGCTGGAACGCGAGAACCGGCGGCTGCGGCACACCGGGGCCGACCGGGACATCCCGACCAGCGCCGAGCAGGTGGACGCCGTCGAGCGGGCGGTCGCCGACTTCGAGCGGGCCGCCGACGGACCTGGTCCGAGGCCGAGGGGAGGCGCCAGGCTGAGCGAGGACCTGGCGCAACCGGCGGGACCGGATCGCGCGGCTCAGGCGAGAGAACGACGAAGCCGGCCGAGATGCTGGCTGAACGACAGGCCGAGCACGCCGCCGAGGCGGAAAAGCTGAGCGTCGACGAGCGGGTCAGCGGCGCCGAATACGAGCAGATCAGGGACGAGCTGACGTCCGAGGTGAACCGGCGTGCTGCCCGCAGGCGGGCCGAGCGGAAGGCGGCCGAAACGCGGGAGTCGGAGGAGCACGACAAGCTGATCGTCGGCGCGGGCGGGATCTCGAGCACGGGCGCAGGCCAACCTGGCGGCGGCGCTGGCCGAGCTGACCCCCAGGCCGCCGCGTTCGGGCCGTACGCGCATGGCGATTTGCGGCCCGCTGCTCGCGGTGACCAGAGCGCGCCCTGGCCAGCGGCGTGCGCAGTGGCCGGACAGGAACAGGGCTGCCGCCGAGCTGGTGGCCGGCTGTCGGGCGGGGATGATCCGCCGAGGTGAGCCGCTGACCGGGGCAGATCATCCGGGCGATGCTGCCGGCCGACGCGGTGACGGTCCTGGACGCGTTCACGGCCGCGACGCAGGCCGGGCGGGCGGTCAGCGAGGGAGTGCTGAAGGGCGCGGTCGACCGGATGTGGAGCGCGTACCGGGTACTTCGAGAACTCGCTCAAGGCCGGCGAGGACGGCTATCAGGCCGACCTGAGCGGGGACGCGCCGTTCGTCGTGGACGTGGTGACCAACGACGGGCCGGGTGCCCGCGGCCGAGTTCGCCAGGAAGATCGCCGAGGACGTCGAGAGCCAGGGCGTCCTGCTCGAGCAGCGGGAGCGGACGGTGCTCGAGGACTCGCTGCTGACCGCGCTGGCCCAGCAGATCCACTCGCGGGTGCTGGCGGCCAAGGACCTGGTCGATGAGATGGACGCGGACACCAGGTCCAAGCCGATGTCGTCGGGCATGGCGATCGGGATCCGCTGGGTCCGCTCGGACAAGCTGACCGACCAGCAGGCGACGGTGTCCCGGCTGCTCGACCGGGATGCCGCCAGCCTGGGCGCCGACGGCCTGGCCGAGCTGCGCGGGCTGCTGCGGGCGATGATTCATGAGCACCGGGCCGACAACCCGCGGGACACCTACCGCGAGGTGCTCGGCTCGGTGCTCGACTACCGGTCCTGGCACACCTTCGAGCTGCGGCTGCTCCAGCCCGGCGGCCGGCCGAGCGGCTGACCCGCAAGAAGCACTCCGAGATGTCCGGCGGCGAGAAGTCGGCGACGATTCACATGCCGTTGTTCGCGGCCGCGAACGCGCTGTACTCATCCGCCAAGCCGACCTGCCCGCGGCTGGTGGCGCTGGACGAGGCGTTCGCCGGGATCGACGACAAGTTCAAGCCCGAGCTGCTCGGACTGACCGTGCGGTTCGACCTCGACCTCTTCATGACCGGGCATGACCTGTGGGTCACGTTCCCGACGGTTCCGGCGATCGCGCATTACGACCTCGAGCACGACAAGGCGCGGTCACACGGTGTCGGCGTTTCTCGCGGTGTGGGACGGGCGCAGCTGATCGACGCCGAGCGCGGGTACGCGGGCAACGAGGAACTGGCCAGCGGAACTGCTCGGGTTCCGGCCAAGCCGGCATGTGCCCGCCGACGTCGGCGACGTGCTCACGATGAGCGCTGGGCCCGGACGCGGGCGATGAGGAGCCTGAAGACGAGACCGGAGATGATGCCGGGTGAGGCTGCGGCTGGCCAGTGAGACCGGTACCGGCGGGCCCGGGTACCCCGGCTGCTGGCGGCGGCGCGGAGGTCGCTGGAGCGGACCGGCGGGGCGCTGACCGGGCGGGTCAGCGTCCCGGATCCCGATGACGCCGAACGGAAAGCGATCATCGGCATCACCGGCATGCATCAGCCGGCGGGGACGAAACGGCTGACCGTGTCGCTGGCGGAACTGGACGCGCGGCTGCCCGGGCCACTGGCGCGCGGGCTGGCCGAGGTACTGACGGTGCTGGGCGGGCCGCTGCGGGACCGGCCGGCGCGAGGCGCCCGTCGCTGGCGGCTGCCCGGGCCGAGCTGATCGCACTGGCGGAGGACAGCCCGCTCTACGTGTCGTGCGAGTGGTACCGGGAGTGGCTGGCCGAGCTGGTCAGCGACGGGACCGTTGACCAGGCTGGCTTCGCTGGGGGACGCGGATGCTCGGCCGCGCGGTCCGCGCGCTTGAGTTCCTGGCCGGACGTACGGCAGGACCGGTGCGGTGAGCGGGGTGCAGCGGGCGGTGCCCATCGCCCTGCCTGCGCTGGCCGCGCAGATCACCGGCGATACCAAGGCGCTGAACCACGGGACCGCGTTGTCCACGCTGATCTTGCGGGCGCTGGCGCTGCAGGCCGGGGGCCGATCGGCCGGCGTCCGCGGCGCAGCGCCGGGAGCTGTGGGACCTGGCCAGCGTGATCGTGGATGACCTCGCCAGCCGGGTCCTGGTGCTGAACGTGCCAGCGGAGGGCGAAGGGCTGGCGGAGTGGCTGTACCGGGGCGGCGCGGTACGGGACACCGTTCCAGGTGACGTTGCATCAGCTCGTCACGCATCCGATCCGGATCTCCGTGCCACGGATCTTCGTCTGCGAGAACCCGGCCGTGCTGCGGCGGGCCTGCGCGGAACTTGGGCCGTCCTGCCCGCCGCTGGCATGCACCGAAGGGCCGACCGTCGACGGCTTCCACCGGCTGGTGGACTGGCGACCGCGAGGCGGGGCTGAGGTGCGGTATCACGGCGACTTCGACTGGCCGGGCATCACGATCGCGGGCGATGTTCTGCACCGCTATGCGGCGACGGCCGTGGCGGATGGGTGCCAGCGACTACCTGGCGGCATCCGGCCCGAGCGGAGCAGGAGTCGAGCTGGTCGGCTGCCGGTGGACACGCCGTGGGACCCAGGACTGCGCGCGGCGATGCACACGGCTGGCCGGGCTGTTTATGAGGAGACCGTGGCGGGTCAGCTTCTGGCTGATCTCCGGGAGCATGGAATGAAATGATCAGCCTTGATGAAACTGTTAGATGCTCACAGCGATTTCGGCGCGCTCGCCACGGCGCTCCGGTCTGGCGACGATGACACGGCGGCCGCGCTCGTCGCGCGCCTGCGGCTTCCACCGCGGCTGCTCACCCACCGTGGATTAGGGCCGCGCGGCAGCCTGCCGCCGCAGGCGGCGGTGGACGCGCTGGCGCTGATCGCGGCTCTGGCAGCACCGCCCGCCAGCCGCAGACCGGCAAATGTCGCCGCCGAGGCGCGGATGCACCGGCTGGCCAACCCGGACGTGCTGGACCTGGTAGCAGACGAGGTGGAGGCGGCCGCCGCGCCGGGCAATCCGGCGGCGCACCCGTGGGCGGCTGCCCTGGCGGCGCTCGACGTGCTCCACGAGCACGCGCTCCGCGCCGCCGCGATGCTGCTGCAGGCAAGAGCGGCCGAAGGGGCGGGTGCGGCTGGCCAGGCACATGCCCTGGTCAAGCAGTGCCTGGCGCTGGCTCCCAATTTGGGTCCGGCCATCCGGGACGTGGCTGAGTACGAGATGTGCGCGGGAAACTGGGCCCGTGCCTGGGACTCGCGGACTCGATCGGATCCGATCCAGTCGCCGAGCCGCTGCTATCTTCGTTGGACAGTCTCCGCCTGCGCCATCGTCGGCCAGGTGAGCCGAAACCGGCCCTGCCCGTGCGGGTCCGGGCGCAAGTACAAGGCATGCTGCCTCGAGGCGGACCAGCAAGCCGCACCGCACCCGCTGGCGGAGCGGGCTGTGGCGCTGTACGCGATGATCGCCACGTACACCCAGCGTAGCCCGCGACGGCCGGTCATGGACCGCATGCTGGCGTGCGCGATCGGCGCACCCGAGGCCGGTATGCTGGCCCTGGACTTCGCGGTGTTCGATGGTGGTCGCTGCTCGGCAGTTCCTGTCCGACCGTGGCCAACTGCTGCGCCCGGACGAGCGTGACCTGCTGAGCCGGTGGCTCACCGTCCCGGCCGACCTCTACGAGGTCACCTGGGTCCGGCCGGGGTCAGAGCTTCGGGCGCGCAGCCTGGTGGGCGGCCCGCCGTCCGTCGAACTGCATGACCGGCTGCTGTCGCTATCGGTGAACCGGCTGGACCTGATAGTGGCCCGCTTCCTGCCCGATGGGACCCGGCTACGGGCGCTGGGCGGGCTGGCCGGCCTAGACGCGACCACCGTCGGCAGGCCTGCGCGATGTTCGCGCACGGGCCGGTCTCGCCCGGAGAGGGCGATCAGTTCCCGGAACGGCTGCTGGCGCTGTTCTCCCGGCCTCCGCGGCGGCGCTTCGCGAACGCCGACGGCGACGAGTATCGCTTCTGCGAGGCCACGGTCAAAGTGGCTGATCCCGCGGCGGTCTGGGCGGCTCTGCGGGACAGGTGCCTGCCCCCGCCGCAGCGGCCAGTCCGGGACCTGGCCGGCTTCATGCCTACCTGGCGGCGGTGCCGGATCGCTGGTGGAGCCAGGTAGCCGAGGACGAGGTCGAGTATGTCGGCAAGGTGGAGCCGGGAACGCTCACCAACCTGGGCACCATCGAACGGGGGGATGCGGGCAAGTTCCGCCTGACCACCAATTCCGAGGCGCGGCTGGCGGTACTGGAGGGCGAGATCGCCAGGGTGGCCCACCAGGCCGAGGTGATCGAACGGAATGTGCGCACCGCGGAGCAGTTGCTGGAAGCTACCGGGGAACCTGGTTTCGAGCCGGACAGCGGCGAGGACGAGCGGCGCCGGCGCGGCGTGGACCTCCCAGAGGCTAAGCCGGTCACCGTGCTCTTGGAGCAGTACTTCCTCCCTCTCGGTGCCGATCAGGGACACCTGGCCGGGCAGATCAGCCGCGCCCAGGCGGTGAACCGGATGCTCGCTGCCCGCGACGAGGACGGCCTGACCCTGGCTGAAGCGGTTGCGGCCGGGGGAGCGGCGCTGGATCGGGTACGGGCTCTCGTTGATGACTGCGAGTGGCGGCGGCAGCGGAAGCTGGATGAGGGGGAAGATGTGCATCTCCTGCCTGATCCGGCGGAACTGCGCCGACGTACCGGCCTCCCGGCCCGGTAGCCCGGAGTTCAGGGAACTGCGCCGCGAGCACTTCTCGACGATGGGTTCGTCACCGCATGGCTGAGGCTACGGGCGGGGCGGTGGGTGAAGATGGCGTGCGTTCCGATCCGCCGCCGGATGACGTGAGCTTGGCTGGCGATCCGTTCTTCGCCATAGCTGAACGTCGCAGGACCGATGTGTGCCGCTTGGCGTCGTCCAGGATCGCCCGTTGCCGCGCCGTGCGACGGTCGAGTGACGGTCAAATGATCTAAGGCCACGATCACCGGCTGATGATCATGGCCCTGACCTGCATTTCCTAGTGGAGCTGAGGGGATTTGAACCCCTGACCCCCTCGATGCGAACGAGGTGCGCTACCGGACTGCGCTACAGCCCCTGGAACGGGTGTCAGCGTAGCAAACTCCGGGGCCTGCTCGCGCGATCGGCCGCTCGGTCAGTCGCCGACGGCGCGCTCGGCGGCGTCGGTGTACTGGTCGTAGACCTGGTCGTTGACCCGGGCCGAGATGTCGATGATCTCTGCGCTGGGCGTGGGCTCCGCCTCTGGCTGCGGCGCCTCGGGCGTCGAGGCGATCCGCTCGAACGCCTCCGGCTCGGCTGGCCGGGCCGCGGGCGGCGACTGCTGCGCGGCCTCGGCGTCGTGCGCCTGGCGGCGAGTACGGGCCGCGTCGCTGCGGGCCGCCTCGCGCAGTAGCAGCAGGAACCCGGCCAGCAGCACGCCGGGCGGCACCACGACCCACCACGCGGCGACGCGGGTCACCGCGATGCCGAACGCACCCAGCGTGAGCAGCACCAGGGTGGTGAGCATCCGGCGGCGCGCGCGCAGGATGTTGGCTCGCCGGGCGGCCGCAATCGCAGCCGCCCGGGCCGCCGCGTACTCGTCTTCCTCGGCCGCCCGGGCCGCGGCGTGCTCGTCTTCCTCGGCCGCCCGGGCCGCGGCGTGCTCGTCGTTCTCGGCCATCCGGGCCGCGGCGTGCTCGTGGTCCTCGGCCTCCAGGCCGGGCTGGGCGAACGTGGCCATGGCCTCAGGAGCGGCCGCCTCGTGCTGCTCCTCCTCGGCCCGGTGCCGGTGCGCCGACGGGCGCAGCCACCTGGGCATGAGTATCCCGGCCCAGATGGCGACGATGGCGAAGTAGAGGATTGCGCTGCTCAACGCGCCCCCCACGGAGTCTGCCCTGGCACGCCGGTAAGCCGCCTGAGGGTAGGCGCAACTAGCCGCGTGGCGGGCTTGCTCACGTCACGCACGGTAGGGGCCAGGGCTGGCGATGAACAGTACTAAACCCGGTGTGTCGCAAGATCGCCGGGCTGGAGCCGGCCGGGCCGCCGCGACGAGGGCTACCGCGGACCGGGCAGCTGACCCGGCCGGCGGGCGGCACCCGGGCGGACCACGGACAGCGCGTTGCGCCACCGGGGCAGCAGCCCGCCGGCCGCGTCCTCCACCGTCATGGCGTAACACAGGTGATCCCGCCAGGCCCCGTCGATGTGCAGGTAGCGCCGCCGGAGGCCTTCTTCGCGGAAGCCGAGTTTCTCCACCACCCGGCGGCTGGCCTGGTTCTCCGGCCGGATGCTGGCCTCCACCCGGTGCAGCCCGACCACGAAGAAGCAGTGATCCAGCGCCATGGCCAGCGCGGTGGGCGTCACGTTCAGGCCGGCGTAAGCCTCGTCGATCCAGTAGCCGACCTGGGCCGACCGGGCCGAGCCCCAGGTGATGCTGCCCACTGTGAGCTGCCCGGCGAACCGGCCACCGTAGGTAATCACCCAGGGCAGCGCCAGGCCCTGCCGGGCCTCCCGGCGCATGGTCCGGGCCATGGACAGGTACGGGCTGATCGTGGACCGGTACAGCGGGGTCTCCGGGTTGGTGGGCTCCCACGGGCGGAGCCAGTCCGCGTTGCGCACCCGGGCGTCGCGCCATATCCCCGCATCCCGCGCGCGTACCGGGCGCAGCCCGATTGGCTGGGCCAGCAGGGCGGGCTCCACCAGGGTCACGGGCCAGCCGCGCATACGTCCCACGAGGCCCATCATTCCCCCGTTCACGATCGGGACGCTATGGCGACACCGGACGAATTCAGCCAGTACGCGGGTGATCGCCGCCCCGGGCCTGGTCAACGGCATGCGCCAGCACCGGTCCCAGCACCCGCATGCCGTCCTTAACCCCGCCGCTGGACCCGGGCAAATTGACGATCAGCACCTGCCCGGCCAGCCCGGCCAGCCCGCGGGACAGCATGGCCGACGGGATGCCGGCCGCCACCCCGGCCGCCCGGATCGACTCGGCGATGCCGGGTATCTCCCGGTCTATGACCTTCCGGGTCATTTCTGGGGTCAGGTCGCCGGGGGTGAGCCCGGTCCCGCCGGTGGTCACCACCACCTGGTAGCCGGCCGCGATCGCGTCCCGCAGCGCCGTCTCCACCGGCGCCCCGTCCGGCACCACCACCGGGCCGTCCACCGCGCAGCCCGCCGTGGCCAGCAGGCCCGCCAGCACCGGCCCGGACTTGTCCTCGTACACACCGGCCGAGGCCCGGTTGGACACCGTGATGGCCAGCGCCCGGATCATCCCGGGCGGGGCGGCTCGGTCGGCCCGGTGGCGGTCATGGCCGCTGCCACCGCCCGGTCTTGCCGCCGGTCTTCTCCTCGACCCGTACGTCGGTGATGACCGCGGCCGGGTCCACCGCCTTGATCATGTCGATCAGCGCCAGCGCGGCCACGGTGACCGAGGTCAGCGCCTCCATCTCCACCCCGGTCCGGTCGGCGGTCCGGGTCACCGCGGTGATCGCCACCCCGTCGTCCTGCACCTCGAGGTCCACCGTGACCGAGTGCAGCGCGATCGGGTGGCACAGCGGCACCAGGTCCGGGGTCCGCTTAGCGCCCTGGATGCCGGCGATCCGGGCCACCGCGAGCGCGTCGCCCTTGGGCACCGTGCCCGCGCGCAGGGCCGCGACCGCTTCGGCCGACAGCCGGACCCGGCCCGACGCGCGCGCCTCCCGCGCGGTCACGTCCTTGCCGGACACATCCACCATCCGGGCGTGCCCGGCCTGATCGAGATGCGTCAGGAAGCGCGAGCCTCGGGGGCTGCCCCCCTCCCTCCCTCCCCCTCTCCTCCCCCCCCCCCTCGTTCATGGCAGGCACATTACGTCCACCCCGGTGCCCGCTTCCAGCCGGGTGATCTGCTCCGGAACGATGATCAGCGCGTTGGCCTGAGCCAGCGCGCCGAGCTGGTGGGAGGACTGGCCAGTCAGCGGGACGACCGTTTCCTGTGCGTCATCCAGCACGCCACGCAAGTACGACCTCCTGCCGTCCGGGGAGTGTACCGGGGCGGTCAGGGCGGCGGTCAGCAGGCGCTGGCGTTGGGAAGGAAGATCTTGAAGTTTGGCCAGGGCGGGCGCGACGAAGAGCAGGAACGAGACGTAAGCGCTGACCGGGTTGCCGGGCAGGGTGAACAGGGGGGTGTGGTCCGGGCCGAGCGTGCCGAAGCCCTGTGGCATGCCGGGCTGCATGGCCACCTTGCGGAAGGTCACCGTGCCCAGCTTGGCCAGCGCGGCCTTGACCACGTCGTGCTCGCCGCCCATGCTCACGCCGCCGCTGGTGATCAGCACGTCGGCGTCCGGCAGCAACGCCTCCAGCGTGCTCAGCACCGCGTCCGGGTCGTCAGGGAGCCGGCGCCGCTGCGCCACCGCGCCGGCCGCCCGGGCCGCCGCGGCCAGCATGTAGCTGTTCGATTCCCAGATCCGGCCGGGCACCAGCGGCGTGCCCGGCTCGGCTAGCTCGTTTCCGGTGGACACCACCGCGACCCGTGGCCGTGGGTGCACCAGCACCTGGCCCTGCCCAGATGCCGCGAGAAGCGCTAGCTGAACGGAACCCACCCTGGTGCGCGCCGTCAGCAGCGTGGTTCCCTGCGCCACATCGTCGCCACGATGCCGGAGCGCGTTCCCCACCGGCACCGGGCGGCCGAACGCGGCGACCGCCGGCCCGCCGTCGGTCCACTCCACCGGGACCACCGCGTCGGCCCCGGCAGGCATCAGGGCGCCGGTCATGATGCGCAGGCAGGTGCCCTGGCTCACCCGGTAGGAACCGGTGTCGCCGGCCGCGACCTCGCCGCGCACCGGCAGCCGGACCGGGTTGTCCTCGGTCGCCGCGGCCAGGTCCCCGGCCTGCACGGCGTAGCCGTCCATGGCCGAGTTGTCGAACGACGGCAGCGGGGTGCTGGCCGTGACGTCCGTGGCCAGCACACCGCCCTCGGCCGCCTCCAGCGGCAGGCTGACCGGCTGGATCGGGCGGATCGTGGCCAGCACATCGGCCAGGTGCGCGTCCACCGGCACCAGGGCCGGCGGCTCCCCAGTGCTCATCCCAGGTTGTCGAGGTACTTGCGCAGCCACGGCACGAACTCCGGCGCTACGTCGGGGCGCTCGCAGGCGAACTGGATCGTGGTGCGCAGGTAGTCGATCTTGTTGCCGGTGTCGTAACGGCGGCCGCGGAACAGCACGCCGTACGCGCCGCCGCCCTTGGCCGGATCGGTTTGGGCCAGCTCTTTGAGCGCGTCGGTGAGCTGGATCTCGCCACCGCGGCCGGGCGGGGTGCGCTCCAGTACCTCGAATACGGACGGGTCGCAGACATACCGGCCGATGACGATCCAGTTGCTCGGCGCATCCTCGGGCGCCGGCTTCTCCACCAAGTCGGTGATCTTTACCACGTCGTCCTCGCCGGTCGGCTCGATGGCGGCGACGCCGTAGCTGGACACCTGGTCGGACTCGACCTCCATCAGCGCGATGAAGCTCCCGCCGTACTGGGCGCGGGCCGCCAGCATGCGCTTGAGCAAGCCGTCCTCGGGGTGGATGAAATCGTCGCCGAGCAGCACCGCGAACGGCTCGTGGCCGACGTGCTTCTGCGCGCAGAGCACCGCGTGGCCGAGGCCCTTGGGGGCGCCCTGCCGGACATAGTGCACCGTGGCCAGCTCGTAGGGCTCCCTGATGAGCTCAAGCCCTTCGGTGTCGCCCTTGGCCGTCAGCGCTTCCTCAAGCTCGTAGTTCCGGTCGAAGTGGTCTTCGATGGACCGCTTGCTACGGCCAGTGATGAGCAATACGTCGTCCAGCCCGGCGTCGACCGCTTCTTCCACCACGTACTGGATGGCGGGCTTGTCCACGACCGGCAGCATTTCCTTAGGGGTCGCCTTGGTAGCGGGCAGGAACCGGGTCCCGAGGCCCGCGGCCGGTACGACCGCTTTGGTTACCGCGGCATTGTCAGGCATCCTCGTACCCTAGCCCGCCCGGCAGGCGGCAAACGTCAGGGCCCGATCTCACAGAGGCGGTTTCCAGTGAATCCTCAGGTGGCCGGCGACAAGGCTGAACTGCGCCGCCGCCTGCTGGCTTTCCGGCGGGCGCTGACCCCGGCTGAGCTGGCCGCGGGTGGGCGGTCGATCCGGGACGCGGTGCTGGACCTGCCCGAGACGCAGATGGCCGGGACGGTGGCCGCCTACTGGTCGATCGGCACCGAGCCGGACACCCACGGGCTGCTGTTCGGGCTGTGGAAGCGGGGGTCCTACGTGCTGCTGCCGGTGCTGCTGCCGGACGGGGACCTGGACTGGGCCTCGTATGAAGGGCCGGACTCGCTGCGGCCCGGGCCGCGGGGGCTGCTCGAGCCTAGCTGAGCCTGCTCGAGGTGTGGGTGCGGTGTGCAGCGCGGATCTGGTGCTGGTGCCCGCGCTGGCGGTGGATCGGTCCGGGCTGCGGCTGGGCCGGGGCGGCGGCTCGTACGACCGCGCGCTGGCCCGGGTCGGCGCGCAGGTACCCACGGTTGCGCTGCTGTATGACCCGGAGCTGCTTGACCGGGTGCCAGGTGGCCCGCATGATCAGCGGGTCCGGATGGTGGCCCGGCCGTCGGCCGGAGTGACCAGGCTGGTCCGGGAATGAGCTACCATCTAGCAGTCGTTGATGCTGAGTGCTAACTGATTCATGCTGAGTGCTCACCGGAGGGGACCGTGCCGACCTATCAGTACCGCTGCACCGAGTGCGGCGAGGATTTGGAGGTCGTGCAGAAGTTCAGCGACGAGCCGCTGAAGATCTGCCCGGCCTGCCAGGGCGCGCTGCGCAAGGTCTTCTCCCCGGTCGGCATCGTCTTCAAGGGATCCGGGTTCTACCGCACCGACAGCCGCAACGGGTCCGGGTCCGGTGATGGGGCGAAGAAGGACAAGGAGCCCGGCCGCGAAGTCCGGCGATTCGTCGTCGTCCGACTCGGGCAAGTCGTCCGACTCGGGCAAGTCGTCCGCGAACGGATCGTCGTCGGGGTCGGACTCCTCGTCATCGTCCTCGTCTTCGTCGGGCTCGTCTTCGTCTGGTTCGTCCTCGTCCGGTAAGTCCGAGAAGAGTTCGCCTTCAACGGCGCCCGCGGCCAGTAAGGCTGGCTAACCTATCCGCGTGGAGCAGCGCGCAGAGATTGGTGTCATCGGCGGATCCGGGTTCTACGAGTTTCTGGATGATGCCATCGAGGTGGTGGTGGACACCCCGTACGGGGCGCCCAGCGACCCCATAGTGACCGGCGAGGTGGCCGGCCGGGCCGTCGCGTTCGTGCCGCGGCATGGCCGGGACCACCGCTTCCCGCCGCACCAGATCCCGTACCGGGCCAACTTGTGGGCGCTGCGCTCGCTGGGCGTGCGGCAGATTCTCGCCCCGACCGCGGTCGGCTCGCTGCGGGCCGAGTACGGGCCGGGGCGGCTGGCCATCCCGGACCAGCTGGTGGACCGCACCTCGGGCCGGATCCAGACGTATTACGAGTCGGGCGGCGCGGTGCACGTGCCGTTCGCCGACCCGTACTGCCCGGTGGGCCGGGCCCAGGCCGTCAAGGCCGCCCGCGCCGCGGGCTGGGAGCTGTCCGAATCCGGGACGCTCGTGGTCATCGAGGGGCCGCGGTTCTCCACCCGGGCCGAGTCCCAGTGGTTCGCCGCGCAGGGCTGGACGCTGATCGGGATGACCGGCCACCCGGAAGCCGTGCTGGCCCGCGAACTGGCGCTGTGCTACACCGCGCTGGCCCTGATCACCGACACCGACGCGGGGGTGGAGGAAGGGGAGGGCGTTACCCAGGACGAGGTGTTCCGCGTCTTCGGCCGCAACGTGGCCAAGCTGCGCGACCTGGTGATGGGGGTTATTGCGGCGTTGCCGGCGGAGCGCGACTGCCCCTGCCCGCACGTCCTGGACGGCATCAAGCTCCCCATCGACCTGCCTTAGGGCCGCTGCTACTGCCCACGGCCTGCCTCGCTACCGCGCTGCCTCGCTACGGGCCTGCCTTCTCGTCGGCCTGCCTCGCCGCCGCCGGTGCGCTGCTGCCAACCGCACCGTGGTCACACCAGCCCTGTCAGTCGCAGCAGCCACGCGCTTCGAAGTGTCCAGGCTCCCTTCCGGGGCGTACAGAGTTCTTTTCACGCGAAACGTGCGCTCTTAGGGGCGATTTGCCCGGTTCGACCGCACGAAACGCGTGCTATGTCGGACGAGAGCCGCTCGTGGTCAGTCGAGGTCGCCGTGTTCGATGCGGGCTAGGCGGCGCTCACGGACCAGCTGATCGAACTCGTGCTCCACGGTCACCCCGGCCGGCATCAGCGCCGCGAAGATGCCGGTGATATCCCGCATGCTGATCACGCCGAGCAGCTCGCCGTCTTCCACCACGGGCAGGTGCCGGATCCAGCGCGCGGCCATCTCACGGGCCGCCTCGTGCAGCGGCATGTCGGGCGGAACGGTGAACAGCTCCGTGGTCATCGCGTCGTCCACCGTGCTCCGCCCCGGATCCGCCCCGAGCGCCACCGCACGCAGCACGTCCCGCTCGGTAATGATCCCGGCCAGCCGCCCGCCCTCCGACACGAGCAGCGACCCGGTCTGCTGCCGCCACATCCGTTCCGCCGCGGCGCGCAGGGTGTCGGACGCGGAATCCGTGATGGTCGCCTGGGTCATGACGTCTCGTACCTGCACCGCGTCCGCTCCTTGTCCCCGGTATCGCTGGTCCCCGGTGTCGCTGGGTCCTCGGTGTCGCTGGCCCGTGCGCTCCAGCCTATGGTCAGCCGGCCTGCCGCGCGGGCTCGGTCGCTCACCCGCCGCACGGCCCAGCATCGCGGCCCGCGCGATCCGTGGCCAGACCAGTTAGGCTAGACGGCGCTTGCGCTGTACGGCTGCACTAAGGACACAGCGCGGCAGGCCCCGATAGCTCAGCGGATAGAGCAACTGCCTCCTAAGCAGTAGGTCGCGCGTTCGAGTCGCGCTCGGGGCGCTACCTGGGAATATGCCTCACGGTTTGCCCGGGAGCGACTGCGCAGTGTGTGAGTGGCTGGGTGTGAATGTCGGACGATCTCGGTACCGTGGTGCCATGACTGCATCGGCGGCGAGCGGCCCCGGCCCCTACGAGGTCATTCATCTGGGCGGCGAAGCAGCGGCGATCGTCCCACTCGCGGACTTGCGGCGGCTCGAGGCGGTGCAGCGTCATGCTCCAGCGGACCTCCTTGAGCGAGCCGAGATTGAGGCGACCCTGGCTGCACATCGAGAGTGGGTAGCGGCGGGCAGGCCGGGCGCGGTGTCGCACGAGGAGGCGATGGCGGAGCTGCTTGGTGAGCAGTGAGGATTGAGTGGTCTCCAGCGGCGCGTGCTTCCGCTCGGCGCTATATGGCCGATCAAGCCGGAATGCGGGAGATCGGCGCTGCAATAGCGACACTGGTCTTAGATCCCTACCCGCCGGATGCTTTTCACCGAGGCGATTATCATCGCCTGCACGTCGGCCGATACAGGGTCATATACGTCGTCAACGATGACTCAATCACCGTAGAGCGCGTTGATCGAGTTGATCATGATTGAAGATCGTTGCAGTAGGTCGCGCGTTCGAGTCGCGCTCGGGTCGCATCTCTCTCGGCTGGTCAGACGCTTTCGCTCTTCGCCGGTAGTCTCGACGACAGGGCTGCCGTGCCCGTGACATGCCCGTTCAGTCCGCCCGGTGGATGTCGGACGATCCAGTTACCATCTGTGTATGACCTTCGAACGCATCACCACGGATCCCGATGTGATGGGCGGGCTCCCGAGCATCCGGGGACTGCGCATCCCGGTGGCGACGGTGGTCGCGATGGTCGCGGACGGGATGTTCACGGCAGAGATCATCGCCGAGCTACCCGACCTGACGCCCGAGGACGTGCGAGAGGCCCTGCTGTACGCGGCAGAGGCAGTTCGTGAGCGTGAGCTACCCCTGCGGCCTTCCGCGTGAGGTTCCTCGTCAACAACAATCTGTCGCCGGTGCTTGCCGAAATCTTGCCGACGGCAGGACACGACGTGAGCCACGTTCGGAGATCGGATTACAGGCTGCGCCTGACGAGCTTGTCTTAGCCAGAGCAGGGGCGGAGCAGCGCGTCGTTGTGTCGGCGGACACAGACTTCGGTGCGCTGTTATCGCGGAGCGGTGCCAAGCTCCCGTCAATTCTGCTCATCAGGCGGCTCGTTGGCCGCCGGGCGGCCGAGCAGGCAGCCACCATTCTCGCGAACCTGCAGGCGGTGGCGGAGGACCTGGAGGCAGGCGCGATCGTCGTCCTGACCGATGACTGGGTCCGCATCCGCCGCCTGCCCATGCTGGGCCAGGAGCATTGAAAGTTGCCGAATTAGGCCGTAGTCAGAAATCAAGGCGGCGCCTCGCGGCGCCGCAGGCCCGGCGCCAGCGCCGGACTCGGCCTTGAGAGGCCCCGCCCAGCGCACGCCGGGCCACAACATCGCAGGGAGACACAGACCAAGATGGCTCAACGGACACTGCCCAGGTCCAGCGCGGGGCCTGTCTTCCTCGCTCCCGATTGTCCATCTCGCGGCCACCGCGTCTAGGCCGCCCTCCGGGCGTCGCTTCGCGATAGCTCCGCCAGCCCAGACCCGGCGACCACTCACAAGGGATTCGGCGCCTACGAGGACGACGGACTGGACTAGGACATGCTGCGGAAACCAGATGCCATAATTCGCGTCATGAAGCCGCCAGGCAGTGCCGCGACACCGGAAGACGGACAAGCAGGCCGTGGCTGGTCCTCCATGCGACTCTGCCTTGGCCTCATCGCCGGGTGGGCTTTGCTCGGCGCCGCAGCGTGCGCCGTCACGTTCATCATCTCCATAATCCCCGCGCAAGTCGGCTTCGGCCGGACCATACCGCTGCCGCTCGACATCATCGAGGCAGCTCTCGCGCTCGGCATGCTTCCGCTCTGCACGGTCGGGCCCGTGGGGCTCCTGGTATCCGGGTGGGCGTACCTCCGTCACTCGGCACACCAAGGAGCGCGGTGGGTAACTGCGTGGGCGACCGTGGCATCTACAAGCCTCGCGATTGAGGCGCTCTTCTGGAGCCGTCTCATGCACATGGTCGGGACAAGATATGCAAACCTCCCGCACCCGAGCTGGCACGCGCTCGACTTCGCCGTTGGTTACCTGGTCGTCGGGGCCGCGATGGCATGCGTGCTGATCGGCGCCAGGAGATCAGCGGGCCGCAGCAGCGCCGCCTGACAGCAGGAAGTCGTCTCGTAGCGCTCACACCTTCCGCGCGGGATATGCACGGGATAACGGCAGGTATGTAGTCCACTCGCATCGCAGCAACCGCCCAGGTCACCTAGCCACCCGAAGACCAACCGCATCCGATCTTGAAAACCGCCGTGGGCTGGGGCAGGGCTCCGTGCCCGTGGCGTGCCCGATCGGACAGTGATTCGCGGTGAATCACGGTCGCTCACGGGCACGCCACACCGCCTCTGACCTGTAGCGGACCAGGTCAGAGGGGCCTAGCCGACGATCTCCCAAGCAGTAGGTCGCGCGTTCGAGTCGCGCTCGGGGCGCTACTGGGGGTTACCGAGCCACTGGATACGTACGACGAGCACGAGGTCATCCGGTGGATAGACCAGGAACGTGAAAAGCCCCTGGTGATGCGCGCCGAAATGTAACGTGCGCAGCGGGGCTGGCGGATCAGAGCGCTCTCCTGGATGACGCTGGTATTCGACAGGATTAACAAGTACGACCGCATCCATGAAGGTGGTAAGCGCAGCCTGGGTTTCAGGGTCTAACCCATCGAATTCCGGCTGGGCTGGGTCGTCCAATTCCCATCGATACATCCGCTAGACGCCGTACTGTGCACGGATTTCCTCGCGGGTGATGCGCTGCTCTGGAGGCGGCGGGCCTTCGCGCTGGTAGCGCTCGATGCGGGCGAGGAACTCGCGCTGGGCCTCCGGATCACGCCAAGCGTCGGCCTCGAACCACCAACGGTGGACAGTCTGCACGAGCGGCGTCAGGTCGCCGTCCTCGCGGGCCTGCTCATAGGCCGCGTCGAGGTCAGAGTCGTAACGTCTGAGGACTTCCGGGTCGGCGTTGGCGGCCAGCACGGCGCGGATAGCCGACGGTGTACAGGCAGGGCGATCGAGCACCTTATGAGCACTAGCCTCCGACGTAGTCATCGCACCTCCCGTAAGGATCGGCGTTGACGCCCAGCATAGGCGCACCCACCGACAGGTACCTGGAAGCAGGCGGTGCCCCGCCGCCCGCCACACCCACGCCCCCCAGTCCCGAAATAGGACTTGAAGATCGTTCCGGCAACTACTGCCATTGGCCCCCTCCGCTCGGTGACAACCTGCGTCGTCGCTGGCCTGCACAGCGCTGAGGGTGTCGTGCCTCCTAAGCAGTAGGTCGCGTAGCCCACAGCATGAGGCTTCCCGCCACCATGAACATGTACGGAATGGCAGCAGGACCTTCTGATCTCTACAACGGTCCGCCGCAGGTCGGCGGCGCAAACCCCCGGTGAGCGACGGCCTCTCGGATCGAGGCAACGCTGGCGGCACATCAGGAGTGGGTAGCCGCCGGCGGGCCGGACGCACTCTCGCACGAGGAGGCGATGGCCGAGTTGCTGAGCGAGCAGTGACGAGGTCGAATTCTTGCTCGTGGTAGCGTCGGCCGCAGGCTCCGTCGTGAAGCGGGGTGAGGCTGCACCAGTGGAGGTGCCGGATGGCCGAGCTCCCAGCGCCGCCAGAAGGAATTGTGCTGACCCACTTCATCGTCTCGGACGATGTCGAGCGCTCCCGGCGCTTCTACACCGAAGTACTCGGCGGCAGAGTGGCCTTCCCCGGAGATCCGGTCAATGTCGCACTAGCCAACAGCTGGATCGTCATCAATGGCGGCGGAGGTCCGACCGACGACAAACCTACGGTCACCCTGGAGACGCCACCCGATCCCGACCGGGTCAGCAGCTTTCTCAATATCCGGGTCCAAGACATCGACGCCGTGTATGCCGAGTGGAGCGCCCGGGGTGCTCAGTTCCTGACGCCGCCGAAACAGCACCAGTACGAGAAGCGTTGCTACATCCGCGATCCCGACGGTCATCTGATCGAAGTGGGGCAAACCACGGACCCAACCGGGGACTGGTACCCCGCTCACTGGCCGTCGAGTACCCCCGCCGAGGGGTCCGGGTGAATGTGGCGTGTTGCTAGAAGGGCTTGACGGGCGGGTCATCTGGCATCTCCCCGGCGGAGGCCTTAGCCAGCGGGGTCCCAGTCCTGTGCTGCACCGGTTCCGGCAAGCGCCTGCCAGATCTCTGGCAGGCCCGCCTTCTTCGTGATCGCGAGCTGGACCTGCCGGTCACTGGCCTGCCCGGTAATGACTATCCAATCGCGTTGAACTAGGCGGGACGGTGCCTGGCTGAACCGGATGGATGACTCACGTCCGGTAAATACAAATTCGCGGAGAGCCTGGGGCGATGAAATCATGAATGCGTCAGCTCCGACGACCAGCCGTTTCGGGCCTCTCAAGCTG
The DNA here is from genome assembly GCA_963747705.1 of uncultured Actinomycetes bacterium. Taxonomy (GTDB): domain Bacteria; phylum Actinomycetota; class Actinomycetes; order Streptosporangiales; family Streptosporangiaceae; genus RYN-230. The sequence continues at coordinate 101,730 of CAVVGF010000029.1, forward strand.
ATCCACTGCCCGCGGGTGCCCTTGAATCCACCCACGCCGAGAATGCTGGCATGGTCAAGCTTCGTCGCGAAGCGCACCCCCTCCTGTATCTCGCGCCGCAGCGGAGTGTTGACAGTGCGTTCACGGTTCTGCCGCATGAACAAATAAAGTATGCCGCCGATAACAACGAACGACATAAGAATGGGCAGCGGGTCCATGCTTAAGGTCCTGCTCCCTTATTCCGCCCTTTATCTGCTCTTGTTGTGCACCGGCCGCATCGGTAAGAATGTGGCGCGCCTCGGTGACGTCCCAGTTCACGACCATAGTCTGGCAAGCACCAGTCGCATGCTAGCGCTTTGCGGGGCGCCCTGATGCCCGTTCCCGTTGCGTACGATCCTGTTGCCAACGGCGGATGGTCTGCACGAGCGGTGCCAGGTCGTCGTCCTCGCGGGCCTGCTCATAGGCCGCGTCGAGGTCAGCGTCGTCGCGCCGGAGGACCCCCGCATCGGCGTTGGCGGCGAGAACGGCGCGGATAGCCGATGGACGGTCAGGGAGACTGACTGGATGGACCTGCGTGCAGCGTGGCAAGAGTCTGCGGATACCTGGGTTCGCTGGGCCAGATCACGGACGATGACTTCTGCCAGTTTCACCTGCAGCCGGCAGGTCATGACCTACCACGGAAGGCACCGGCCTCTCACCGCCTACACCACAGCCCTGGCTGCCGCAGGACTGGCCATCGAGACAATCCGCGAACCACTCGAGACCGGCAGTGGCCAAAGCGCCATGCCGTTCCTGCACCTGCTCGCCGCCCGGCAAGACCCTGTCCCGGGGAGAGGCCCGACATGACTATATACTGAGAGTATACTCTGCGTGTATGCTCCCGGTTAGGACTACCCGAGTCCTTGCGGACGGGACAGAGGTCCGCACCAGCCCGGCGTCGGCCAGGTCCCTGCTTCTTGGGGCCATGGCCGCGCTTTCCACGGGAGCAGCCGCGATCCACTTCGCGGTCATGTTCGAGCACTTCGGCGAGTACTTCCTGTACGGGGTGTTCTTCCTGGTCCTCGCCTGGGCCCAGCTCGTGTGGCCCGCTGTGCTCATCGCACTGCCCTTCCTCACCTGGGCCCGGGCCAAAGCACGGCCCGCACGATTCCCGGCCGGCTGGTCCAGGTCTGGGCTGACGCCGCTGGCGGCCCGCCGGGCGGCCGCCTGGCTGTGGCTGGGCATCGTCGGGAACGCCAGCGTCCTGGTGATCTACTTCTCCTCGCGTTCCATCGGGCTGCCGATCGGCCCGGACACTAAAACGGTGGAGGCCTGGGGCGGCCTTGATCTGGTCTGCGCGATCGAGGAAATCCTGCTGGTCGTCATCGCCGCCGTGGTCCTGGCCCGTCCCGGGCTGCTGGCCCGCCCGGTCAGGTTCCGCAGCCAGGCGTGGTCGCTGGCCAGCCTGCTGGCGGCGCCGATCGTCGTCATCGCCGCGACCGCCGCGGTCATGACGCCCGCGTGGGCCGGCTCAGAGGGCCCGGCCGGCATGGCCTCCGGATCGTCGGGTTCGATGACGAGTTCGGCAGACTCCCTGCAGAGCGGCATGGGTGACATGGGCTCCACCAATGGCCTGCCGGACATGCGGATGTACGGCAGCACGAACCCGCCGACCGCCCCGCAGGTGGAGGCGGCCGCGAAACTCATCAAGGAGACCCACACCTGGAGGTCTGCCGGGACGGCCGGATAGTTATCGCCGGGTTCGGCGTCGCGCTCCGCGGCCACTGCGACCCTTCAACCTGGAAGGACCAGTACACCACCCAGATGCTGCACGTCTGGGTGGTGCCTTACCCGGGCGGCGTCTTCTCTGATGACCTGAGCACCGCGGCGACGACCGCCGCCGCCAGAGCCGCGCTCGCGGAGACCAAGGCAGGGCAGCTAGCGCCGTGACTAGTCAGCAGCGGTCAGACCAGCGGTAGCGCGGCCGCCAGCCGAGGACAGCGCTGGCGGCTGAGCAATCGACCAGAGCCCTCCACGGCTCTGCCTGGTACCGCTCCGGGGCCCGCACCGGCACGGATGGGACGGTCATCCCGGTGGTCTCGGCGGCCAGCAGCGTGTGCCAGGTGCCGAGCACGTTGACCGCCATGATCTCGGGGGTGCCCGCGGTGTCGTGTGCCAGCGCGGCCAGGTGCACTACCGCCGCACAGCCCGCTGCGGCCCGCTTCAGCTGGCTAAGGTCCAGCACGTCCTGGCCGTCGGCCCGGTCGAAGCCGGTCACGTCGAACCCGGCCCAGCTGGCGGGCTAACGGGGCGCCGATGTGGCCGCGGTGCCCGGTGACCAGGATCCGCATCCCCCCATGCTCTCGCGGCCCGGCCGTGATCGGCGGCCGCCAGGCAACGGATCAGGGGGCGATGGCGATGGCGAACGGGTGGGGGGCGACTTTTATCGAGCGGCCAGGCGTGTTGGTCGCGGTGGCAATGGGCGTCACGGTGCCGGTGCCGTAGTTGACCACGTAGGCCGTCCGCCCGTCCGGCGTGATCGCGATGGTGACGGGCCGGTCGCCGACCTTGATCGGCAGGCTGGCGCGGTTGGTCGCGGTGGAGATCGGGGTCACCGTCCCGGCCCCGTTGTTGGTCACGTAGATGGTCTTACCGGACGGGGTGATCGCGATGCCATAAGGCTCGTAACCGACCTTGATCGGCCGGCCGGCCCGGTTGGTCGCGGTCGAGATCGGGGTCACCGTGTCCGAGGCCGCGTTGACTACGTAGGCCGTCCGCCCGTCGGGCGTGATCGCGACGGCAAACGGCTCCTTGCCGACCTTGATCGGCCGGCCCGCCGTGTTGGTCGCGGTGGAGATCGGTGTCACCGTGCCCGAATCAAAGTTGGCGACGTAGATCGTCCTCCCGTCCGGGGTCATCGCCATGGCCAGCGGGCTTCCGCCGACCGTGATCGGCTGCCCGGGCGTGCCGGTGGCGACGTTTATCGGTGTCACCGAGCCCCGGCCTCCGTCGCCAGACTGGTTGAGGACGTAGGCGGTCCGCCCGTCCGGTGTCACGTCCACCTCGCGCGGACGTATGCCGACCCTGATGTTCTTCGCTGCCCGGTTAGTGGCCGTATCGAGCTGGGTCACCGTGTTCGAGTTGATGTTGACCACGTAGACCGTCTTCCCGTCGGGGGTGACCGCCATCTGGTCGGGGATACGCCCGGCCCTGGCCGGCGGCCCAGCGCCCCCGTGCGCAGGTTGACCGGGGTTACCCAGCCCGGCTCGGTGTCGCTGGACACGTAGCCGGTCTTCCCGCCCGGGAGGATCGTGATCGGCCCTGCGCCCTCGCTGACCGTGATCGGCCTACCCGGCCGGCTGGTCGTCTCCGAGATCGGCGTCACCGTGCCCGGATGACCTTCGTTGCTCACCACATAGGCCGTCGCGGTGTGGTCTTTCGACACGTGGCCGGCGAACACCCGGCCCCGGGGCGTGGCCCCGGCTGGCCGGGGCGTGGCTCAGCGCCCCGCCGACCACCGGCACCAGCACCGCGATCGCCGCCACGGCGGCCAGGCTGGCCGCGGCGTTGCGGGCCCGGCGGCGCCGGCGCAGCCTGATGCCAGCCCGCAGGGACCGCTGCGCGACCGGTCCCATCGGTGGCTCGTGAGCCAGCGCACTGTCCAGCAGCCTGCGCAGCGATGTCTCATCCATGCCGGATATCCCTCGCCTCGTGCTCCCCGTCCAGCACGGCCTCCGCGTCCAGTACCGCCCGGAGCTTGCTCAACGCCCGGGCGCTCTGGCTCTTCACGTTGCCCGGCGAGCAGCCCAGCAGTTCGGCCACCTGATCCACGCTCAGGTCGGCCCAGTAGCGCAGTACCACCACGGCCCGGCTCTTGGCCGGCAGCGTGGCCAGCGCGTCGAGCACGACTATCCGGGTCTCCGGCCCGGGCGGGTGGACGGGCCGCTCCGGAAGATCGGCGGTGAGCACCTCGGTGCTGCGCCGGCGTCGCTTGTCGGCCAGGTAGCTGTTGACCAGCGTGCGGGCGGCGTAGGCATGCTCGGCGTCCTGCCGCCTGATCTTGGGCCAGGACACGAATACCTTGGCCAGCGTCGTCTGGACGAGATCTTCCGCGGCATGCCAGTCGCCGCACAGCAGGAACGCCATCCGGCGCAACCGGGGTGACGCCGTCGTCGCGAACTCGACGAACTCCTGCGCAGCTGTCACGTGTTCCGCTCCTGGTGGTGGGCCAACCGTCAGGTAGATGCGCCAGGTACCCGATCAGGTTGCATAACCGGAGCGAGGTCAGTATGACGGGGGCTGGTTCCGGATCACGACCAGGCTGACGATCTTGCCGTCCCTGACGCCGAAGTAGTTGGACAGGACGATCTCGTCCGGCAGGTTGGTCCGGTCGAAGGTGCCCTCGTAGGCGCCGCGCACGATCGTGTCGCCGTAGTGGCCGAGCACCTCGCGCACCTCGATGGTGACCTTGTCGCCGACCATCTCGCGGTCCACCCAGCGGCGGATCGCGTCCCGGCCGGCAAACTCGCGGCGCGCGTCGTTCACGTAGGCGTCGTCGGCGAACGTGGCCACGATGGCGTCGGCGTCCTGCGCGTTGACCGCGGTGATGTGGTCGGCGACTACTCCGGTCAGCTCGGTGGCCTGCATGGCGGCTGCTCCTCTCGCATCGGAATCGCTCAGATCACCCACCCTCACCGGTCCTCCGAGAGGAGGGTCAACACCGCTGACTCTCCCCTCAGGGGAGGAGGCAGACTGAGCCCATGCACAACGGCCTGCCGATCGGGGACTTCTCCCGCGCGACCCACCTGAGCGTGAAGACGCTCCGGTACTACCACCGGGTCGGCCTGCTGGAGCCGGCCGAGGTGGACCCGGACACCGGCTACCGGCGCTACACCACGCGCAGATCCCGGCGGCGCAGATCATCCGGCGGTTCCGTGACCTGGACATGCCGGTGGACGAGGTCAGGAAGGTGCTGGCCGCACCGGACATTGACGCCCGCAACCAGCTCATCGCGGCCCACCTGAGCCGCCTGGAGGAGGGCCTGACCCGCACGCAGAGTGCTGTCGCCGAACTACGCGACCTGCTGGAGCACCCGGCCGGAACCGAGCCAGAAAACATCGGCCGCCGCCGCGTCCCGGCCACTCCGGCCGCCGCGATCACCGATGTGGTGGACCAGGCCGACCTGGGGGCCTGGTTCCAGGGCGCGTTCGGCGAGCTGTACGCCACGCTGGAGGCTCAGCGCCTGGCGGCCGACGGCCCCGGCGGCGGCATCTTCGCCACCGACCTGTTCGCCCGCGATCAGGGCCAGGCCACGCTGTTCGTGCCGTGCCGCAGCCCGGTGCGGCCGGTCGGCCGGGTGACGCCGCTGACCGTGCCGGCCATCGAGCTGGCCACGATCGTGCACCGCGGGCCGCACACCGGCATCGACCGGGCCTACGGCGCGCTGGCCAGCTACGTGACCCAGCACGCGCTGGCGGTGGACGGGCCGATCCGGGAGTACTACCTGACCGACCGGCGCGCCGTCGCCGACGAGGCCCAGTGGCGCACCGAGATCGGCTGGCCCGTCTTCCACACCGGGCCCGGCCCGGACGAGAGCTGAAGCCCGCCGTGGACTGGGCTAGAGTGCGATACGTACCGCACTGGTAGCGGGCCTTTGATCGCGAACCGTCATGCGTCGAGGAGGCCTGCTCATGTCTTCCATCCAGGTGCGGCCGTTCCGCCGCCGCGACCGGGAACAGCTCACCGACCTGGTCAACGCGCACGCCGCCGCCGTCGTCCCGGGCCAGGGCGTGTCGGTCAGCGCCCTGCTCACCGCCCTCGAGCGGCAGCCCGGTGAGGCCATCGTCGATCCGTGGGTCAGCGAGCGGCTGACCCTGGTCGCCGAGCAGCTCGACCGGGTCGTGGCCGCCGCCCACCTGCTCCGCTACTACGCCGACGAGCGCGCCGGGCACGCCTACCGGGGCAGCGGGGAGATCCACTGGCTGCTGTTCTGGCCGGTGGCGCCGGTCGGCAACCCGTGCTGGCCAGACGCCACCGAAGCCGCCAGGCAGCTCATCGCGGCGTGTATCCGCCAGCTCGACGACTGGGGGGTGACCAGCCATGACGCGGGCGGTGAGCTGCCGGTGCGCGGGGTGTACGGCGTGCCCGAGCAATGGCCGCATATCAGCGCCCTGTATGAGCAGGCCGGCTTCGCGCACACCGGCCACACCGAGGTGCTGTACCTGGCCGCCGTAGAGGACCTGCCGCGGGCCGCGCAGCCGCCGCTGGCCGGGCTCACCTGCCAGCGTTCGGTAGGCATCAACGGAACCAGGCTGTCGGCGATGCTGGGCGCGGAGGTGATCGGCTACATCGAGGTCGAGGTGTTCGAGGAGGGTGAGCGGCGGTCCCGGTATGCGGGCTGGGCCGACGTGGGCAACCTGCACGTAGCCGAGCCATACCAGCGGCGCGGGGTGGCCACCTGGCTGCTCGGCCAGGCGGCGGTCTGGCTGCGGCTGGCCCACGTCAGCCCGCTGCTCAACTACGCGTCGCTGCACGACCCCGAGCCGGCGCAGGATGAGTCCGGCTACCGGGCGCTGCTGGCCGCCACTGGATTCCACGAGCTGACCCGGACCAGGCGGGGCTGGACCCGGGCGCCGCAGCCCGGACCATGAGCAGCGGCTGGCTGGACGACGCCCGGCTGATCACCCTGCCCAGCGGGGTCCGGGTCCGCGGCCGGCGCCTCCGCGACCCGGCCAGCCCGGCTGATTTCGCGCTGGTCCTGGCGCGCGGGCCGCTCCCGGCCTGGCCGCACCGGCGAATCCGCTGGCCGGATTTCTGGGTCCCGCTGAACCGGGCGGACGCGCTGGACGCGCTGCGCGAGGCGCACCGCCGGGCGCAGGCCGGCCAGCGGGTGGAAGCGGCCTGCCGGGGCGGCATCGGCCGCACCGGCACCGCGCTGGCCGCGCTGGCCGTGCTGGACGGCCTCAGCCCGCCGGACGCGCTCCGCTGGGTCCGGGCCGCTACCACCCCGCCGCGGTGGAGACGCGCCGGCAAGAGCTTTTTTTGCTGAACGCCAGCTGGACCGGCTGAGCGTACGGCGATCCCGGCCGCCACTGGCTGGCTGGGCGGGCCGGGCGGCGTGCCGTAGCGTATGGCTGATCGTCCAGCCGGGCAGAAGGTGATCATGCCGTGGTGTTTGGCACATACCGGGATCTGTTCACCGCGGTCGCCGCGTCCGCGGCGTCGCTGACCGGGCTGCTGTTCGTCGCGATATCGGTGACACCGCGGTCGTCCCGGCGCGACCGGCGGGACGTGGTGCAGCAGGTCCGTGCGGCAGCCTCGCTGCTGGCCTTTACCAACGTGCTGTCGGTGTCGCTGTTCGGCCTGGTGCCGGGCAACAACGTCGGCTACCCGGCGATCGTGCTGGGCATCATCGGGGTGCTGTTCACGCTGGCCGGGCTGCGGTCCATCCTGGCCGACCCGGCGGGCCGCCGCCGGATCCGGGGCCAGCTCGGCCTGATCGCGCTGCTGCTGGCCACGTTCACGGTTGAGCTGGCGTCCGGCGTTGTTGTCATCGGCAACGGCCGCGACATAGCTGGGCTGGATCTGCTCAGCAACGTGCTGGTCGCGTCCATGCTCATCGGCGTGGCCCGGGCCTGGGAGCTGGTCGGGGACCGGGACACCGGCATCATCTCCTCGATCGCCGCGCTGGCCGGCCGGGAGCGCCCGCTGACCGGGTACGGGGTGCTGGACGACCCGGTCAGTGAGCGGCCGGCCCGGCCGGCCCGGGCGGCGCGGGCCGCCCAGCCGGCGAGGGCGGCCAGGACGGCAGCCCGCCGCCCGCCGGGTAACCCGCCCAGCCGGCGACTCTCGCCAGGCGAAACCGCGAGGGAACGATTAGCTACCGTCTGTGTGCACGGTAACCGGCCGCCGACACCGCGTGGTGCCTACGGTAAACCGCCGGCGGCGGGCCGGCCGGACCCCGGTAGCCGTGGGTCAGAACAAACAAGTTGACCAAAATGGGACCTTAGACCCTGTCCTTAACCAGGGAAATCTGGTGAACTAGTTCGCGATGGCCACGGGCCGGGCGGGGGTTTCCGGCGCTGGTGGCCCATTCGGGGGGGCGGAGAGCCCTGTGTGCCCGGCTGGGGAGGCGCACAGGGCTCTCATCCGTCTCAGTCACTCTCTGTATATTTTGCGCCTCCGGCGCGCTTTGACCCGCCGAGCTTCCCTCGTCGCTCGCTCGCTCGTTCCTCGCTCTCTCGACTCCTCAGTCCAGTCGGCGGCGCGCGCCTTTGGCGCGGCGACTTCCCCTTCTCGCTCGTTCCTCGCTCGTCGGTCCAGTCGGGCGCGACTTAGGCGTGGGCGGCGGTCTGAGGATCGGCCGCCGGCTCGGTGGCCTCGGCCCAGACGCGCACAATGTCGCGCATCGACAGCAGCCCGGTAACTTCGTGCCCCTCGACCACGACGAGATGCCGGAACCCGGACCGGACCATGGTCTCGGCGGCCTGCTGCAGGGTCCAGTCGGGGGAGGCGAACACCACGTCCACCGTGCGGTGCTGGGCGACCAGTTCGGTGTCCGGGTCCTCGCCGGTGCCCACCGAGTCCAGGATGTCGCGTTCGGTCAGGATGCCGATCCCGGCGTGCTGATCGTCGGTGACCACGGCCGCGCCGACCCGGCGGGCGGACATCAGCCGGGCCGCCTCGCGCAACGTGTGGGCCGGCCCGATCGTGAGCACCAGCCTGGTCATGCCGTCTCGCACCTTCACGATCGATCACTCCCTGGGCCGTTTCGGAAGCGCCACCACCGTCCCGTGGGCTACCCGGGGCCGGAGGTGGCGCCTCGTGCGGACATATCGCGCTTGTGCCCTTGTGACAGGCACTGAGTTCCAGCATCCGCGCAAGCTGCCCCGAGGGCAAGGCCCTTTCCGCGACCTTCTCCGGCTGAGTTTGCCAGGTGCTTGGACGTCCTATAAGCCCAGGTTGAAGGCCTACTGCGCGGGCTGGCCGGTGAGTGTGGCCAGCACCGCCTGGTGCAGCCGCCCGTTGCTGCACACCACGCTGCCGCCCTCCGGGGTGGCCTGGCCAGCCAGGTCGGTGAACGTGCCGCCGGCCTCTTCCACGATGATCTGCAGGGCGGCCAGATCCCACAGCTTCACCTCAGGCTCGGCGGAGAAGTCCACCGCGCCCTCGGCCACCAGCATGTGCGACCAGAAGTCGCCGTAGGCCCGGGTCCGCCAGGCCGCCCGGGTCAGCCCGAGGAAGCCGTCCAGCATGCCGTGCTCGGCCCAGCCGCCCACCCCGGAGTAGGAGAACGAGGCGTCCTCGAGCCGGGACACATCCGACACCCGGCACCGGGTCGCCTTGGTCAGGCTGCGCCCGGTCCACGCCCCGGTGCCGACCGTCGCCCACCAGCGCCGGCCGAGGGCGGGCGCGGACACCACGCCGGTGACCACCTTGGCCCCGTCCATCAGGCCGATCAGCGTGGCCCACACCGGTACCCCGCGGACGTAGTTCTTGGTCCCGTCGATCGGGTCGATGACCCAGCAGCGCGGCCCGCCGCCGTCGCGGCCGAACTCCTCGCCCAGCACCGCGTCCCGGGGGCGGGACCGGCGCAGCACGTTGCGCAGGATATCCTCGGCTGCCTTGTCCGCGTCGGTGACCGGGGTCAGGTCGGGTTTGGCCTCGACGTGCAGATCCAGGGCCCGGAAGCGGCGCGTGGTGATGTCATCGGCCGCGTCGGCGAGGACGTGGGCGAAACGCAGGTCATCGTCGTATCCCGCCATGCCGCGAAACGCTAGCGGATCAGGAGCCCGCCCGGCCATTGCCCCAGGCAGTCGGCTCGCCTGCGGGCGGTCCGCGGCACTCTCAGCCGCTGTCGTCGCCTTCGCGGCTGCGCAGCAGCCGGCGCAGCGAGTCCAGCCGCGTCACCAGCCGGCTGTCCCCGCCCTGGTCGCGGACCCAGTCGTCGAGAGCGCAGTCCGGCTCCAGGTGCGTGCAGCCGCGTGGGCAGGCCAGGGTGCCCGGGGCCAGGTCGGGAAACGCCCGCACCACCCGCTCCGGGGCGATGTGGGCCAGCCCGAACCCGCGCAGCCCGGGCGTGTCGATGAGCCAGCCCTCGCCAGGCGGCGGCAGCGGCAGCGCGACCACCGAGGAGGACGTGTGGCGGCCCCGCCCGGTCACCGGGCTGACCGTGCCGACCACCCGGTCAGCGCCCGGGATCAGCGCGTTGACCAGAGTCAACTTGCCCACCCCTGAGTGCCCGACGAGCACACTGACCCGCCCGGCCAGGGCCTCACGCACCGGGTCGAGCCGGGCCTCGGTCAGCGGCTGGCCGAGCACCACGTGCGGGATGCCGAGCGGGCCGTACACGTCGAGGATGGGCGTGGCCGGGGCCAGATCGGACTTGGTCAGCACGAGCAGCGGGCTCAGCCCGGCGTCGAACGCCGCGACCAGGAACCGGTCGATCAGCCGGGGCCGCGGCGGCGGGTCGGCCAGTGCGGTCACGATGACCAGCTGGTCCGCGTTGGCGACGATGACCCGTTCCACCGGGTCGGTGTCGTCGGCCGAGCGGCGCAGCACGGACTTCCGTGGCTCGACCCGGACGATCCGGGCCAGCGTGCCGGGCGCGCCGGAGACGTCCCCGGCCAGGGCGACCTGGTCACCCACTACCACGCTGCGCCGGCCCAGTTCCCTGGCGCGCATCGCGGTGACGATCCGGTGGTCGAGCAGGGTGCCGTACCGGCCCCGGTCCACCGAGGCCACGAACGCCTCGGCCGCGTCCTCGTGGGCGGGACGCCGCCGGGTGCGCGGCCGGGTGCCGCGTGCCGGGCGGACCCGGACGTCATCCTCGTCCAGGTTGGCGTAGCCCGGCCGCCGGTTCAGGGAGCCTGCTCCAGCATCGCCGCCCAGATAGCGGGGAACTCGGGGAACGTCTTGCCGACCGCCTCCGGGCCGGCCACCGCCAGGCCGGGCACCGCGAGGCCGAGCACGGCGGCCGCCATCACCAGCCGGTGATCGTCGTAGGTGGCGAACGGCCGGGCCGCGCGCAGCGGCCGCGGCTGGATCCGCAGCCCGTCGGGCAGCTCAGTCACCGAGCCGCCCAGCGCGTTGATCTCGGCGGCCAGCGCGCCGAGCCGGTCGGTCTCCTGCAGCCGCTGGTGGCCGATGCCGGTCAGCACCGACGGCGAGTCGGCCAGCGCGGCCAGCGCGCCGACGGTGAGCGTGATCTCGTTGCAGTCGGCCAGGTCGGCGGTGATCCCGTGGATCCGGCCGGTGCCGGTGACGGTCAGCCCCCCGGGGCCGTCCGTGCAGCTCGCGCCCAGCTGGGTGAACACGTCCAGGATCTGGCTGGCCGGCTGGCTGGTCACCGCGGGCCAGTCCAGGATGGTCACGCTCCCGCCGGTGATCAGCGCCGCGGCCAGGAACGGGGCGGAATTCACCACATCCGGCTGAACGCGCACCGGCTGGCTGCTGAGCGGCCCCGGGTGCACGAACCAGGTGTCCGGGTGGCCCTCCGCCGGCGTGCTGGCTGAGCTGGTCTCCACCGTGGCCCCGGCGTCGCGGAGCATCTGCACGGTCATGGCGATGTGCGGGGCGGATGGCGCCCGCCCACCGCGGTGCCGGACCTCGAGGCCCTTCTCGTACCGGGGAGCGGCCAGCAGCAGCCCCGACACCAGCTGGGATGAGGCGGACGCGTCAACGGTCACCACCCCGCCGGGCAGCGAGCCGGTGCCGTGCACGGTGAACGGGATCGCGCCGCGGCCGCCGTCGTCGATGTCGGCCCCGAGTTCGCGCAGCGCGGCGATGATCGCACCGACCGGCCGCTGGGCGGCCCGCGGGTCACCGTGGAACCGCACCGCCACGCTGGCCAGCGCGGCGACCGGGGGCACGAAACGCATTACCGTGCCGGCGTTGCCCACGTCGACCCGGGTGTCCTGGCTGGCCCAGCCCGGAGTGACCAGCCAGGCCCGGGGTTCGCCGGTGTCCACCTGGGTGCCCAGGGCCTGCAGCGCGCCGGCCATCAGCAGGGTGTCCCTGGCCCGCAGCGGGTGCCGGACCTCGGCGGGCCCGGCAGCCAGCGCGGCCAGCACCAGCGCCCGGTTGGTCATCGACTTGGAACCGGGCAGCCGGACCTGGGCCCGGACCGGGCCGGTGGCCCGCGGGGCCGGCCAGACCGCTGGCGGGGTTTCCATGCTGTGAGCGTAATGCGTGGGCCGGCCGGCCGCGCGGAGTGAACCGGCCGAATCAGGGAAAGATCCAGCGGACACCGCGCAGGTGGGAGCCCCGCCAGCGGCAGCGCGGCCGGGTGGACTCGCAGTGAAGGTTTGGTTAACCGGATTTGTGGTTAGGAAAGGCCACATTCCGTGCTTCGCCGGTTCCGGCTCGCCCGGGAACTGACGCCTGGCTAGCAGGAGACGGAGAAGCCGATGTGCGGTCGTTTCGCCTCGGCGCGCAAGCGCCAGGAACTCCTCGAGGAGTTCAGCGTGCAGCGCGACCGCGTCGAGGACGACCTGCGGCCGGACTACAACGTGGCCCCGACCAAGCCGATCTATGCGGTGCTGACCAGGCGGCCCAAGGACACGGCCGGAACCGGCGCCGAACCGGCTGAGGGCGCCGGCGACGGCGCCGAGGCGGCCCTGCGGGAGCTGCGCGTGCTGCGCTGGGGCCTGGTGCCGTCCTGGGCCAAGGACATCTCGATCGGCAGCCGGCTGATCAACGCCCGGTCTGAGACGGTGGCGGTCAAGCCCGCCTTCCGCCGGGCGTTCGCCCGGCACCGCTGCCTGCTACCGGCAGACGGCTACTACGAGTGGGAGAAGACCGGCGACCCGGCCAAGCCGCAGAAGCAGCCGTACTTCATCCACCGCAAGGACGGCGGCGTGCTGGCCTTCGCCGGCCTGTACGAGCTGTGGCGGGACAAGAGCGTGCCCGACGACGATCCGCGGGCCTGGCTGTGGTCGGCGACGATCATCACCACCCGGGCCGAAGACGAGATCGGGCGGATCCACGACCGGATGCCAATGGTGATCGAGCCAGCCCGCTGGGCCGACTGGCTCGACCCCGCGGCCAGCAGCGGCGAGGCGCTGCACGGGCTGCTGGCGCCGGCCGCGGCGGCTCACCTGACGTCGTATCCGGTGTCAACGGAGGTCAATTCGGTACGGCACAACGGACCGGGGCTCATCGAGCCGCTGGCCGGTTCGGCGCCCGGCACGTTGTTCTGAGGCTCACGGGCGCGGCTGGCCCCCAGGACCTTTCCGCTGCGCGCCCGGTGCCCCTGACCAGCAGGGAGGACTAATGGAGACGATCACGGTACGCCAGCGCCTGGAAGATGCGTGCGCCCAGCTGGACGAGTCGATCGCGGTGCTGCGCAGCGAGCAGCCGGTATCCCGCGCGGACTTCCCCCAGGACGAGATCGACGCCGGGACCAGCCTGGCCGAAGGCGACCGGGCCGAGGCCATCCTGGCTTCGGCCATGTCGCAGCGCTCCGAGATCGTGGCCGCGCTGGACCGGATCCAGGATGGCAGCTACGGGACGTGCGCGGACTGCGGGCGGCCGATCCCGGAAGGGCGGCTGGAGGCCCGCCCGGAGGCGTCCCGCTGCGTGAACTGCCAGTCCAAGCGGGACCGGAGGCGCCGCTGAGGTCAGGCGGGCTTGCGCGCCGCGGCTAGCAGGTACATGCCGAACGACCCGCCTCCGACGGCCGCGGGCGATTCCTCCCGGCCCGCCGCCAGCTCGGCGCGGACCAGGCGGGTGATGGCGCCAGGTTCCTTGCGCAGCACATGATCCACCATGGACGGGGACAGCACGGTGCGCGGCCGGATCCAGCTGACCTCCAGCCCCGCCTCGGTGAGCAGGTCGCTGAACTGTTCCGGGCCGAAGCACCGGGTGATCCGGCCATCCGGCCAGGGGATCAGCACCACCTCGGCCTGCGGCAGGTCGGTCAGCTCGGCCCAGTGGTGCTGCTCGGCCAGGATGGACATGCCGAGCACCAGCGAGTCCACGCACGCCAGCAGCTGGCCACCAGGCCGTAGCACCCGGCTGATCTCGGCCAGGATGTCCTCGGCCATCAGGTGCGCGGACAGTACGCCGTCCTCGGCGATCACCCCGTCCACCGTCCCGTCGGCCAGAAAGGAGAGCCGGACCGAGTCCGCCACGACCGGCACCAGCTTGCCCCGCGCCGTGCCCGCCCGCGGCGGCGGCGAGCCGGGCGGCGAGCTGCTGGGGCAGTACCCGGATGACCCGGTAGCCGGCCTGGGCGGCCTGGGCGGCCACGCTGGACCGCGGGCCGGAGATGTCCAGCAGGATCCGCCCCTGAGGCGGCAGCCAGGCCTGGAGCTGGGCCGCCACCACGGCCCGCTGGAATCGCCAGTAGGCCGTGAGCGAGCCGGAGCCGAGCACACCGAGCGGGCTGGTCGTACTTGCCGCCACCATGACTCCATCCAGCGCGGGCGTGTCACTCTGCCGTGCTGGATGCCCGCGCAGTCCTACACCTGAAATGTTCCCCACCGCAGGCCCGCCTCACCTGACCTGATGGTCAGGTCCCAGGTCCAGGCGCGGAATGAAGCCGGTGGGCGGCCTGTTGCACACGGCGTGGTTGTAGCCGACTTCGCACCGCGCACCAATCCACTTCAGCTGCCTCGCTTCGAGCCGAGCTTGCCCGGGGATGTATCCTCCCGCCCATACCGTGCTGACTATCGGCCGGCGCAGGAGATCTCCGAGGGGGTGGGTCCGGTAACCGAAACACTCGAGCAGCGAAGCGAGCGCTTCGAGCACGACGTGCTGCCTTACCTGGATCAGCTCTACTCGGCTGGGCTGAGGATGACGCGGAACCCGGCGGATGCCGAAGATCTGGTCCAGGAGACCTTCGCCAAGGCGTACGCGTCGTTCCATCAGTTCCAGCCGGGCACCAACCTGAAGGCCTGGCTGTTCCGCATCCTGACCAACACGTTCATCAACAGCTACCGCAAGAAGCAGCGGGAGCCGCAGCGGTCCGGGGCCGAGGAGATCGAGGACTGGCAGCTGGCCAGGGCGGCCTCGCACACCTCGTCCGGGCTGAAGTCGGCGGAGGCGGAAGCGCTGGAGCGGCTGCCCGACTCGGATATCAAGAGTGCGCTGCAGGCCCTGCCGGAGGAGTTCCGCATCGCGGTCTACCTCGCCGACGTGGAGGGCTTCGCGTACAAGGAGATCGCCGACATCATGGGCACGCCGATCGGCACAGTGATGTCGCGGCTGCACCGCGGGCGCCGGCAACTGCGCGAGATGCTGCAGGACTACGCGGCTGATCGCGGTGTCAACCGGACCGGACCGGCTCCTGAGGAGCAGGCTTCCCAGACGAACGGTGAACTGGGGGCGGACAGGTCATGAGCTGTGGTAAGCCACACGAGACCCCGTGTACCGAGGTGCTGGATCGCGTCTACTCCTACCTGGACGGGGAGCTAGGCGACGACGGCAAGGCGAAGATCCGGCAGCATCTGGACGAGTGCGGTCCGTGCCTGCGCGAGTTCGGCCTGGAAGAGGCGGTCAAGCGGCTGGTGCACAAGAGCTGCGGCCACGACGCGGTCCCCGAAGGCCTGCGGATCAAGGTACTGACCCGGATCCAGGAGGTCCGGGCGACGATCGAGATCACTGACTTACCCGCCCAGACGCACGCTGAGTAATCGCCGCTCCTGGGGCAGATGCCCGTATTCACTCGTCCGGCCGCCACCAATCGTGGCTGGTAAAAAAGTGTCGCTCTCTGTCCTTGGTTTCTACTGATTGTAGATATCGCGTCATGAGGGCTACGCGAATAGCGGTGATGGCGTTACCCTGAGTGGCGAACGAGTCCGGTCGGCAGGGCCATTGCCGGCCGGACTGACTGCGAGGGGGGAGCGTGCCGAAGCTCTCGCGTGCGGCCTGGCTTTACATGGCCATCGTCGTGCTGGCCGCTGCCTCCATGTTCGTCTATGTGCTGCTGGCCGATCTGGATTGGGATGTCACTTCCCAGATGGGCCAGATTCTGCTGGTGCTGGCCATTCTGTACCTGATCTGTGATTCCACGCCGGCCACGCTCACCTCCCGGCAATCCGCTTGGTCGCCCAGCTCTTCGGCCGCGCTGGCCGCCGTGGTCCTGCTCGGCCCGGGCGGCGCCGCGGTGGTAGGCGGCATGTCCCTGTTCAGCCTGCGCCGCGGCGGCCTGCGTGAGCGGGCGTTCAACGGGGCGATGAACGCTCTGAGCGCGTTCGCCGCGGGCCAGGCCTACCTGGCGCTGGGCGGCCACGTCGGGGTGCCCAGGCCGGCCTGGTTCCCCGGCGTGATCCTGCCGTTCGCGGTGGCCGCGGCGGTGCACGTGGCGGTCAACCACGGCCTGCTCTGGGGCATGCTGCTGCTCCTGCCGCCGGCCGCGGCCAGCCCGCACCGCGGGCGGCTGGACCTGCACCTCCCGCTGCTGCTCGTGTCCGACCTGGGCTACGCCACGCTGGGCCTGCTCATCGCGGCGCTGTGGGACCTCGTCGGCGCGTTCGCGGCGGTCCTCGTGCTCATCCCGCTGTTCGTGGCCCGCTGGGCGATGGGGCAGTTCGCCGCCCAGGAGGGCGCCTACTCGGCCACCATGGCCGCGCTCTGCCAGGCGGTGGAGACCAAGGATTTCTACACCCGCGGGCACAGCGAGCGCGTCTCCCGTGGGAGCACCATGCTGGCCCGCGAGATCGGCATGGGGGCGGAACGGGTGGCCGCGATCCGGTACGCCGGCATGCTGCACGACGTGGGCAAGCTCGGCGTGCCGACCCGGGTGCTGCAGAAGACCGGCCCGCTCACCGAAGAGGAACTCGCGGCCATCCAGCTGCACCCCATGCGCGGCCTGGAGATCGTCCGGCAGATCGGCTTCCTCACCGAGGCGCTGGACGGCATCATGCACCACCACGAGCGGATCGACGGCAAGGGCTACCCGATGGGCCTGGCCGGCGATGAGATCCCGGAGTTCGCCCGGGTGATCGCGGTCGCCGACGCGTTCGACTCGATGACCTCGGCCCGGTCTTACCGTGGGGCCCGGGGGATCGAGGAGGCCGTCGCCGAGCTGCGCAAGTGGTCCGGGACCCAGTTCGACCCGGTGCTGGTGGAGGCGTTCATCACCGCACTGTGCCGGGACGGCTGGGAGAGTCAGCCGGGGCGGCCGCCTGCTGGGTTCAGCGGCGTGGTCGAGGCCCAGGACCACGACGATCCGACCACGCCACTCCGCGTGGTCGAGAGCCGCTGAGGACCCCGGACGTGACCAGTCAGCGGCATCTCGCCCGGCAGCCGGCCTGGCAGTCGATGGACTCCGGCCAGCTGCTGCTGGTGGCGGCGGCGGGCATGCTGCTGGTGGCCGCGGTAGCGCAGACGGCCGCGGCGGGCCTGGTGCAGCCGCGCACGGCACTGGCGTTCGGTGCGCTGATCGCGCTGGGTGAGCTGCTGCGGCTGTCGCTGCCCGGGGGACGGGAGGCGGCGCCGATCGGCAGCGCCGGGGCGCTGGGCTACGCGCTGCTGCTGCGGGTCGGCACCCAGCCCGCCACGGCACCCGCGCTCCAGGTGGCCGCGGTCACCGCGGTCGGGATGATCGTCGGGGCGCTGCCGCACCTGGCGGCCGGCCGCCCGGCCGGGATGGCGGGCATGGCGTGCCGGCTGCTGGCCGTGGCGTTCGTGGCCATCGCGTTCCGGCCCCTCGCCAGCCTGGAGATCATCGACCGGCACGTGTGGCTGAGCGTCGCGGTCATGCTGGTGCTGATCGTGGCCGGCTGGTTCGCCGAATGCGTGATCAGGGCGCTGATCCGGGCCGACGCGCTGCGGGCCAGGTTCGGCGTGTCGCTATCCGACGAACTGCGGATCCAGGTGCCGCTGGGCGCCGCGGTCGGCGCCTGCGCGGTGCTGATCGCGCTGGCCGCCGAGGCGATGGGGCTGGTCGCGCTGGCCCTGCTGATCGCGCCGCTGCTGGTCACCCAGACCGCGTTCCGCCGGTACGCCGGGATCCGGTCCACCTACCTGCAGACCGTGGCCGCGCTGGCCCGGGTCACCGAGGTCGGCGGCTACGTGGAAGACGGGCACTCGCACCGGGTGGGCCGCCTGGCCGTCGCGGTCGGCCGTGAGCTCGGCATGAGCGAGCCGGAACTGCTGCACCTCGAGTACGCGGCGCTGATGCATGACATCGGCCAGCTGTCGCTGGCCCAGCCGATCCCGGGCGGGGCCACCGTGCTGGCCTCGCCCGAGGACCAGCGGCGTATCGCCGGGCTGGGCGCCAGCGTCATCGAGCAGGCCGGGGTGCTCGACCAGGTGGCCGAGATCGTCCGCTGCCAGAGCCTGCCGTGGCGCGGCGGGCCAGTGCAGCCACCGATCGGCAGCCGGATCATCCGGGCCGCCAACGCGTTCGACGACCTGGTGGGCGGGTCGGCAGACCGGGACCGATCCGCGGCGGCGCTGGAGCGCCTGCGGCTGGACACCGCGGCCGAGTACGACCCGGGCGTGGTGGAGGCGCTGAGCAAGGTCACCGACCGGTACTACCCGGGGCGCCGGTAAGCTGCCCCGGTGATCGAATCGCTGCTGGTCGCCAACCGGGGCGAGATCGCCCGGCGGGTGCTGGCCACGGCGCGCCGGATGGGTATACGGACGGTCGCCGTCTACTCCGAGGCCGACGCGGACCTGCCGTTCGCCCGGGAAGCGGACGAGGCGGTGCTGATCGGGCCGCCGCCCCCGGCGCGCAGCTACCTGGACCAGGCGGCCATTCTCGGCGCGGCGCGGCGCACCAGCGCCCAGGCCATCCACCCCGGCTACGGGTTCCTGTCCGAGAACGCGGACTTCGCCCGGGAGGCCGAGGCCGCGGGGCTGATCTGGGTGGGCCCGCCACCGGAGGCCATCGAGCAGATGGGCGACAAGATCAGCGCCCGGAACATGATGGCCGCGGCTGGGGTGCCGGTGGCGTCGGGCACCGCCGAGCCGGTGACCGACGCGGACAGTGCGGTGGCCGCCGCGGCCGTCATCGGCTACCCGGTCATGGTCAAGGCGGCGGCGGGCGGCGGCGGGATCGGGATGAGCGCGGCCGCGGACGACGCCGAACTGCGCGCCGCGTTCGAAACCGCCCGATCACGGGCCGAGCGGTTCTTCGCTAGCCCGGACATCCTGCTGGAGCGCTACGTCACCGCGGCCCGGCACGTCGAGGTGCAGATCCTCGGGCTGGCCAGCGGGCAGGTGCTGGCCCTCGGCGAGCGGGACTGCTCGGTGCAGCGGCGGCACCAGAAGGTGGCCGAGGAGACCCCCTCGCCCGGGGTCAGCCCGGAGCTGCGGGGCCGGCTGCAGGCCGCCGCGGTGCGGGCCGGGCAGGTGGTCGGCTACCGGGGCGCCGGGACCATCGAGTTCCTGCGTCGGACGTCGGCTGCCGGCAGGAATTCTACTTCCTGGAGATGAATACCAGGCTGCAGGTCGAGCATCCGATCACCGAGCTGGTCACCGGCATCGACCTGGTCGAGCAGCAGCTGCGGATCGCGGCCGGCGGCAACGTCAATTTCCAGCCGGGGGACGTTCAGTATCACGGGCATGCGGTGGAGCTGCGTGTCTACGCGGAAGACCCGCGCCGGTTCCTGCCCAGCCCGGGCACGATCACCGAATGGGCCGAGCCGGCCGGGCCGGGCATCCGGGTGGACGCCGGATATGCGGCCGGCAACCAGGTGACCCCGTTCTACGACCCGCTGCTGGCCAAGCTGTGCGTGCACGGGGCGGACCGGGAGCAGGCGCTGCGCCGCGCGCGGGACGCGGTGGCGTCCTTCCGGATCGGCGGCCTCAAGACCAACCTGCCGTTCCACGCTGACCTGCTGGACAGCGAGGTGTTCACCAGCGGCCGGTACGACACGTCGGTGGTCAGCCGGCTGCGTCCGTAAGCAGTTACCAGCACAATGGGGATCGAGGGAGAGGACCGACACGTGGCCGAGGTGCGCGCGGAGATGGTGGCCAACGTCTGGAAGGTCGTCGCAGCCGAGGGCGAGCAGGTCTCCGACGGCACCACGCTGGTCATCCTCGAGTCGATGAAGATGGAGATCCCGGTGCTGGCCGAGGAGCCGGGCACGATCACCAAGCTGGCCGTGGCCGAGGGCGACGTAGTCCAGGAAGGCGACCTCATCGCCATCATCGAGTAGCCCTGGCCGTGGCTGAGGGGCCGGTTCAGATGCCGGTGGTGGAGCGCGGGTAGGCGACCGCCGGGTCGGTGATCACATTGACCAGGTAGGGCGCCCCGGAGCGGAACGCCCGGTCCAGCGCCGGGGCGATGCCCTCCGGCTCGGTGACCAGCTCACCCGCCCCGCCCAGGGCCTGGACCACCTCGTCGTACCGGCACTGCGGCTGCAGGTCGGCGGCCACGTCGTAGCCGTACAGCGCCTGCATGGGGTGTTTCTCCAGGCCCCAGATCCCGTTGTTGCCGCAGATCATCACCACCGGCAGCCGGTGCCGGACCAGGCTGTCCACGTCCATCAGCGAGAACCCGGCCGCACCGTCGCCGAGCAGCAGCACGATCTGCGCGGACGGGCGGGCTGATCCGGGCGCCGATGGCGTAGCCGAGCCCCGTGCCCAGGCAGCCGTACGGGCCCGGGTCGAGCCAGCCGCCCGGCCGCTTCGGCTCGACGTACTTGCCCGCGTACGACACGAAGTCCCCGCCGTCGCCGATCACCACCGCATCGTCGTCCAGGAACTGGGCCAGCTCACCGTAGATGCGCATCGGGTGGATCGGGCTGGCCGCGCTGGTCAGCAGCGGGCGGTCCGCGGCCACTGCCGCGGCCGCCGCCGCGCTGAGCTGGGGCAGCCAGTCATCTTCCCAGGGCAGCCGGACCGGGCGGGCCGCCCAGTTGCCCTGACTGATCAGGCCGTCGAAGAACGCGGCCAGGTCGCCCGCGTATGAGGCGGCCAGCGGGCAGTGCCGGGCCAGTTGATCGGGGGCGTCCATGACGTGGATGACGGCCGCTGGCCCGGCGCCGTCGGCCCCGCCGAAGACGCCGTAGCCGAGCCGGAAATCCAGCGCGGTGCCGGCCACCACGACCAGGTCCGCCTGGCGGAACGCGGCCGCCCTGGCCCGGGTGACCAGCAGTTCGTGCCCGGCCGGCAGGATGCCGCGGCCCTGCCCATTGGTGATCACCGGGAGCCGGAGCTCCTCGGCCGCGGTCCGGGCCGCCTGCTCGGCGTGGCCCGCCCACACATCCGAGCCGAGCACCAGCACCGGGCGCCGGGCCGTGGCCAGCAGGCCGGCGATCCGCTGGATGGCGTCCGGGTCGCCGGATCCGGGCCCGCCCAGCGCCTCGTCCGGTGCCGTCCCGGCCAGATCCGGCCCGGCCAGATCCGGCCCGGCCGGGCCGAACAGCGCCTCGAGCGCAACGTCCACGAACACCGGCCCCCGGTGCGGCGTGGCGGCCAGCTGGAACGCCTCGGCCACCCCGGCGCCGATCTTCGCCGTCTCATGCTCGGTCCAGGCCCGCTTGGTGACCGGGCGGAGCAGCTCCGGGTGGTCGAACTCCTGCAGGCTGCCGGAGCCCCAGCGGTAATCCGGGGCACGGCCGCCCAGGATCACCACCGGTGACCCGTTGAAGTACGCGGTGGTGATGGCGCTCACCCCGTTGGTCACCCCGGGCCCGGCGGTGAGCACGGCCAGGCCGGGGGTGCGGGCCAGCCGGGCGGTGGCCTCGGCGGCGAACACGGCGCTCTGTTCGTGCCGCACGTCGACCAGGCGCATCGGCGGCTCGGCGTGGGTGGCCGCGTCGTACAGCGGGAACACGTGCCCGCCGGACAGGGTGAACATCGCCGCCGCGCCGTGCGCGCGGGCCGCGTCCAGGGCCAGCGTGCCGCCGTGCCGGGCCGGTCCCGGGTTCCGCTCAGTCATGCCGCGAGGTTACCAGCTAGTAGCTCACGCGGGCTGGGTGGTCTTGACGGTGGCTTGAGTGGGTGCCGGGGCCAGCC
>CAVVGF010000030.1:0-316856 GCA_963747705.1 uncultured Actinomycetes bacterium
CCCACCCGCCGGTGGTGGTGCTCACCTCGAACCGGACCCGGGATCTGCACGACGCGCTGAAGCGGCGCTGCCTGTATCACTGGATCGAGTACCCGGACACCGACCGGGTGGCGGCCATCATCCGCCGCCGGGTCCGGCCGCATCTGCCTCGCTATCCAGGCAGGTCGCCAGCGGCGTCACCAGGCTGCGGGGCCTGGACCTGGCCAAGCCGCCTGGGGTGGCCGAGGCCATCAGCTGGGCCGAGGCGCTGGTCGTGCTGGGCGCAGACCGGGTCGATGAGGCCGTCGCCGCCCAGACCGCTGGCGTGGTGCTGAAGTACTCAGAAGACCTGCAGGTACTACGGGCCGCCGGGTTCCCGGCCGCGGCCAGTGATGGCGACTGAAGACCTGGCGCTGCTGGCCGCGCGGTTCGGCGCGGCGCTGCGCGGTGCGGGGGTGCCCGCCGACCCGGCCCGCTGCGGGCGGTTCGCGGCCGCGGTAGCGGTGGCCCGGCCGGCCACCCGGTACCAGCTGTACCTGTGCGCGCTGGCCACCCTGGTCACCGGGCAGGCCCAGGTGGAGCCGCTGCACCGGGTGTTCGAAGCGTTCTTTGGCCCGGCTGGCCAGGAGCCGGCGGCGCGCGCCGACCTGCCGCTGCCCGCCCCGAGCACCCCGGACGACCTGCTGGCCGAGGCGGCGCGGGCGGCCCAGCAGCACGGGCAGCCGGGCGCGGATGGCCAGGCGGGGCCGGACGGGACACGCGGCGACGGCCAGGTCCGCATCGAGCGGGTCCCGGTGGCCGGCGGCGAGCCGGCCGACGGTGAGGACGAGGACGGGACCGGCATCCCGGCGCTGGCCAGCCGGACGGAACGGCTGGCCGGGACCGATTTCGCCGAACTCACCCCGCCGGAACTGGCCGCGCTGGCCGGGCTGATGCGCAAGCTCACCCTGGCCGTGCCGCAGCGCCGCTCCCGGCGGCAGCGGCCCACCGGCCGGGGGAAGCACACCGACCTGCGCAGCACGCTGCGCCAGGCCCGGCGGACCGGCGGGCACCCGCTGCGGCTGGCCCGGCGGGCCCCGGCCATGCGGCCACGGCAGCTGATCGTGCTGTGTGACATCTCCGGGTCGATGGAGCCGTACGCCCGGGCCATGCTCCAGTTGCTGTACTGCGCGGCCGGGGGCGCCGAGGCCGAGGTGTTCACGTTCGCCACCCGGCTGACCCGGCTCACCCCGGCGCTCGCGCACATGACCGCCGAGCAGGCGCTGCACCGGGCAGGCCAGGCCGCGCCGGACTGGCTGGGCGGGACCCGGATCGGGGCCGCGCTGCAGGAGTTCAACGACACCCGGGGGCGGCCGGGCCTGGCCCGCGGCGCGGTCGTGCTGATCATCTCGGACGGCTGGGACACCGGCGACCCGGCCGTGGTGCGCCGCGAGATGCAGCGGCTGTCCCGGGTCGCGCACCGGATCATCTGGGTCAACCCGCGGACCAAGAGCGAGCACTACCAGCCGCTGGCCGGTGGCATGGCCGCGGCGTGGCCGTTCTGCGACGCGGTGGTCAGCGCGCACTCGGTGCACGCGCTCGACGAGCTGACCGCGGCGCTGGCCCGCCCGTCCCGGCACCGCCCCTCGTCCCTGGATGCCACCCGTCGTTTGCCACATTCCCAGGGTAAATTAATGGCAAAGTGAGTGCGCCGGCGATTCGGTTGCGCCGGCCATAGTTTTGCCGCTCTGACGATGTTCGAAAACGATACATTCGAGGCGTTCTGCCTGGCCAGGGCGGTGTCTGCGGGATCTGCGCCATTCTGGTAATGCGCGGTGATACCTTCGTGATCCGCCTTCACCGGGAGAACGCTAATATGCCTGTCCTTTTTGAGGAAAACCAGCCGGAACCGAACTGGCCGGGGCCAGCTGGCGATACTTTTTTTCAGGACGTGGGCGACGGATTTCCGGCCCAGCCGGAACCGGACGCGGGCCCGCCGCCGCCGCGGCCCACTGCGCCTGAGCGCCCGGGTAAGCCACCGGCGCCGCGCTACCGCGACGCGCCGGCCCCGGCCGGGTTCGCTCCCACCCGGCAGCTGATAGTCAGCCTGGTAGTGCTGGTCATCGCCCTGATCGTGCTGGCCGTGTTCGTGCCCCGGATCCTGCGCGTGGTGCGCAGTGACACCGTCACCGGCGTGGTGGCCCGTGCTACCGGCGCCGCCGGCTGGCAGGTCAGCGTGATCATCCCGGAACAGGCCCCGGCCACCTCGTTCTCTGGCCCGGATACTGCGTCGGCGCGGGTCGGGCTGCCGGTGACCATCACGGTCCCGGCCGCCGGGATCAACGGGGTCAGCGGGGTCATCACCAAGCTGACGGCCCGGACCGTCAGCCAGGGCGGTGGCTTTCAGGCCGTCGTGCAGCCCCGCGCCGGGACCAAGGTCATCCCGTCCCCAGGTAAGACCGCTGACGTGACGCTCGGCTCCTGACGGAAGACGTAGGTTTAGCAGTTCGGGCACTTAGGGTAGTTAGGCGGTGGCTTAGCGTATAAGAGGGAAGGCCCGGGTCATCATGAGCGCGCCAGCCAACGTCGGGGTCGCGACCACCCTGGGCACCGGCTTGCTCACCCGGCCGTCGTCGCCAAAGGTGGCCGGCCGGGCCACGTCGGTGACCCGCGGGCCCGCGGTTGTCCGGGATCCGGCCGTGTTCTTCACCGACTCCAACCTGAACGCACAGGCGCTGTTCACCATGGGGGCGGCGGGCTACGGGGCGGCCGAGTACGGCGAGTTCGCCACCGCCGTGGCCGCCGTGCACGCCGACGGCGACAGCTACCCCGCGTTCTACCGCGCGTTCCGTGACCTGGGCCTGCTGGTCAGCCGGTCCGGCCACGAAGCGCTCGCCCGTGGCCGCCGGGCCGCGGCCCGAGGCGCGTTTCTGCGCGCGGCCAGCTACCTGTCCAGCTCGCTCTACGTCGCGATCGGCACCCGGCGGCCGCGGCGCCAGGCCGCGGCCTACCGGATCATGAACGACGCCTGGGGGCACGCCGCCGGACTGCTGGAGCCGGCCGCCGAGCCGGTGCGGATCCGCTACGGGCCGGCCAGCCTGCCGGGCTGGCTGCTACGCCCGGCCGGGGCCGCACCCGGCAGCAGGCGGCCCACGATCATCTTCAGCGGCGGCAGCGACGCGCAGCTCATCGGGCTGTACCTGTCCGGCGCGGCCGAGGCGCTGGCGCTCGGCTACAACGCGCTGCTGTTCGAGGGGCCCGGCCAGGGCTCCATGCTGTACCTGCGCCGCCTCGGGCTGCGGCCCGACTGGGAGGCCGTCATCACCCCGGTCGTGGATTACCTGCTCGGCCGGCCGAACGTCGATCCGGGCCGCATCGCGCTGGTCGGCTCGCGCCAGGGTGGCGCGCTGGCCGCCCGGGCGGCGGCGGCCGAGCACCGGCTGGCCGCGCTGGTGCTGGACCCGGGCGTCTCCGACCCCATGAGCGCGTTTCACCTGCCCCCGGCCCTGGTCACGCTGGCCCGGACTCAGCCTGGTGCGGCCGACCAGGCCTGGGCCAAGATCTTCACCCGGCTGCCGGCCAGCGTCCAGTTCAGCTTCACCAAGGCCAGCTACCCGTTCCGTCAGCCGGTGTTCTCCGCGCTGGTTCAGGCGCTGGCCGAGTACGGCACGGCCGGCTGCCTGCCCCGGATCACCGCTCCGGCACTGGTCACCCAGTACCAGGGCGAGGCCGCGTTCCCGGGCCAGGGCGCCGCCGCGGCGGCGCTGCTCGGGCCGGCGGCGACGCTGCACGAGTTCACCGCGGCCGGCGGATGCCAGTTCCACGAGGCCCCGATGGCGCCGCGGCGGCGTAACCAGGTGCTGTTCGACTGGCTCGCCGGGGTCCTATAACCCGGTTAAGCAACGGCCAAAACGTCCATTAAGCACCGCAACAATAGTGCGCGCCAAAGGCGCGCGGATCTTGAGCGCGCCGGAGGCGCAGGAAAACACACGTTTTCCGCATTCACGCAATGGACGGTGATACGTTCGTTATCTGAGTTCAGCTGGAGAGAGCCTACGTGTCCTTCCTGGCCGAGGACGGTTACCCAGGCGCGGCCCGGTCGCAGGCCGCCGCCTGGACTCAGCGTTCCCGGCAACAGCCGTGGGCGGCGCCAGGGGCTGAGCCGGGGTACTACGAGCCGTCCTACCCGGAGCCGCCCTACCCCGAGCCCGGCTACCCAGACCCGGGCTACCCAGACCCCGGATATCCGGACCCGGCCTACTACGAGCCCGCTTACTACGACCCGGCCTACTACGAGCCCGCCCCTGGCCAGGAGGCTTACGGCCCGGACGGCTACTACCAGGATCCTTCCTACTACCAGGATTTCTATACCGGGATCCTCCGGGCGGCTACCAAGATCCACCAGACGCATACCAGGATCCCCCCGGGCCGCAGGGGCCCGCGGGCGCTGGGGACGGCTTTGCCGGGCAGCCCGAACCGGACGCTTACCTGGACGACATCCCGGATCCGCGGCCGCCCAGACCCCGGCCGCCCGCCCGGCCGTACCGCGGCGGGCGGCGGAGCCGCCGGCGCGTGACGCCGAAGCGGGCGGCCGGGATCGTGGTGGCGGCCGCGTCGGTGGTGGGTGTGGCCCTGCTGGCCCCGTCGATCCTGACCGCGGCCGAGAACGAGACGCTGACCGGCGTGGTCACCCAGAGCAGCCTGGACAGCCTCAACTTCGCAGCGGCCGGCCGGGTGGCGCGGATCCGGGTCCGGCTCGGGCAGGTGGTCAGGAAGGGCCAGCTGCTCGCACGGGAGATGGCCCCGGCGGGTGCGCTCAGCGCGCTGCGCACCGACCGGGCCGCGATCGTGGCGGACAAGGTCAACCTGGCCGCGCTGACCGCGGCCGGGGCCCCGCCCGCCAGCGTGACCGCGGCCCGGGCCCAGCTGGCCACCGACCGGGCCCAGCGGGCGGCCGACCAGGCGGCCATGGCGATCAGGGCGCCGATGGCCGGCACCGTGGTCGCCGTGTTCGGCCGGGCCGGGGTGGCGGCCAGCCCGGCCGGCCTGCCCGCCCCGGGCCAGCTTCCGGCCGCCACCCAGCTGTCCGCGCTCACCCTGGCCAGCCTGCGCGGCGGCGGGCGGGAACTGCCGGTAATCGCGCTCCGCACATCGAGCCCGGTCCAGGTCAGGCTGTCCATCCCGGTGGAATCCCCGGCGGCGTTGCGGGTCGGCTCGGCGGTGAAGCTGTCGGTCCCGGCGGCCCAGCTCACCCGGGTCACCGGCGTCGTCACCGCGCTGGCGCCCAGCGCCGGTGGTGGCCAGGTGGCCGTGATCCAGCTCAGCGGGACCGTCCCGGCCACCGTGCTCTCCGGGATGCGGGCTACCGCCTACCTCAGCTCGTGACCGGCGCGGTAGCCGCCCGCAGGCGCTAACGCCGCCGGGGTCACCGGGCTGATGATCGTGACGTGGTCGCCGGCCCGGGCGTGCCGCCCGCGCCGCCGGGCGATCCACCACCCCGGCATGCCCAGCACCAGCAGCGGCACGCCGATGGCGAACAGCAGCCGCAGCACACCCAGCTGGTGCAGGTCGAACGGGACCAGCTTGTGCGTCATCCGGGCCAGGTACAGCAGGAACGCGGTGACCGCGGTGACCCAGGGGAACCGCCATTTGGTCATCACCAGGTCCACCACGATCGTGCCGAGCAGCGCACCGGCCGTGTAGTAGGCGTACACGCCAGGGTCGAGCATGATCCGCGCCGCCACCGCGACCAGCAGCACCGCCTGCCAGCGGCCGCGGCGTACCGCCACGCAGCCCGCCGCGACCCCGAGGGCTAGCTGGGCCGACCGGTCCCACCACGGCGTACGGGCGGTCATCACGCCGAGCACGCGCAGCGCGGACGACGCGTTGTTCGGGATAGTGAACTGGGCCACCGAGGACAGCGTCCGCGGGTCGGCGGCCAGGAACGGCAGCCAGGCCACCGCCACCCCGCCGGTGAACGCGCCCAGCGCGGCCAGCCACTGCCGCCGGGGCAGCGCGAAGATCAGCACCACGAACGCCGCCGCCCACGGCTTGGCGTCCGTCGCCGCGGCCAGGGCCAGCCCGGCCCACAGCGGGCTGCGCCGGGCCACCGCGTGCAGCGCGGCCACCGAGAAGCACAGCGCGAGCAGGTCATCGAGGTGCGCGAAGTGGGTGGTCAGCTCGGTCCACACCGGCAGGAAGAACAGCCCGGCCAGGAAGAGCCGGATCTGCTTGGCCCGTTCGCTGGCCGGCAGGAGCCGCCAGACGCCCCACAGCACCACCGGGCCGGTGGCCGACATGAGCAGCACGGCCGCCAGTTCACCCTGGTTCGGGCCGATCAGCCTGAGCACGCCGGCCACGGTCAGCGCCAGCGGGCCGATCTGCAGGTCCGGGTGGGCCGCGTACAGCTCCAGGCCGGTGCCCGGGCCGGTGGCGAACAGCAACTGGCCGCCCTGGGCGAAGAAATGCCAGGACTGCCCGCTCATCTTGAGTGCCACCTGCAGGGCGACCCACACCGCGGTCCACGGCCAGAGCAGCCACCACGGCCAGGACACCCGGCGCGGCGAGAACCGGGCCGGCTCGGCCGCGGCGGTCACCGCGGGCTGGGCCGGCGCCGCGGCCGGCGGGTCCTTGAACCAGTCCTCGGGCCACGGCGCCACGTCCTCCCGCTCCGGCAGCGACGGCCGCGGGCGCCCCGGCGGCGGCCATGAGCCGGGCAGCGATGGATGCTCGCCACCCAGGATGGAGGGAAGGGCGTACCCCGGCGGGGCTGACGAAGCCTCCTTGGCTAGGTATGTGCTGCCCCTCATAGGCCGGGGAGGGCAATTTCGCGGCAAATCACCGCACTAGTATCCACGGGCTAGGTGCGGGGAATCGGTCAATCAGCTAATTCCTTGGACACCCGGGACGAAACCTTTTCGGAGCGGTAAGAAATTCGTAAGAAGTGGTAAGCGCATGCGCGGTTCTGGTCCGGCCAGGCGCGGCTAAATTCCGTTGCGGCCCGCGCCGCTGACCTGGTTACCTCGCAGTGAGGGGCCGGGGTCGCCAGCGGACTGGAAGGGGGGGCAGGGTGGGTCACGTCGAGGTGTCGCACCTGAGCCAGGCGCTGCCGGACGGCCGGACACTACTCGACGACGCCTCGTTCCGGGTCGGCGAAGGCTCGGTGGCTGCCCTGGTCGGGCCGAACGGTGCGGGCAAGACCACGCTGATCCGGCTCATCGCCGGCGACCTGATCGCGCAGTCCGGCACGGTCACGGTCAGCGGCGGGCTGGGCGTGATGCGGCAGTTCGTCGGGGGGATCCGGGGGGTCGTCCCCCCGGGTAAACAGAGCGTGGGCAGCGTCCGGGGTGACGTGACGAGCGTGCGGGACCTGCTTGTGTCAGTGGCCGCGCCCCGGGTCCGCGAGTCCGCCGGCCGGCTGGCCGCCGCCGAGCAGGCCCTGGCCACCAGGGACGACGAGCGATCACAGCTCCGCTACGCCGACGCGCTGGCCGACTGGGGTGACGCCGGCGGCTACGACGCCGAGGTGCTGTGGGACGCCTGCTGTGTCGCGGCGCTCGGCGTCAGCTACGACCGATGCCGGGACCGGGATGTGGGCACGCTGTCCGGCGGCGAGCAGAAGCGGCTGGTGCTGGAGGCGCTGCTGCGCGGCCCGGCCGAGGTGCTGCTGCTCGACGAGCCGGACAACTACCTGGATGTGCCGGGCAAGCTGTGGCTGGAGCAGCAGCTCAGCCAGACCCGCAAGACCGTGCTGATGGTCAGCCACGACCGGGAGCTGCTGGCCAACACGGCCGGGCGGATCATCACCGTCGAGGACGGCCGCGTCTGGGTGCACGGCGGCGGGTTCACCAGTTACCCGCAGGCCCGCCTGGACCGCATCGACCGGCTCGACGAGTTGCGCCGCCGCTGGGACGAGCAGCACGAACGGCTGAAACAGCTTGTACGCACATTGCGGCAGAAGGCCTCGTACAACGACGGCATGGCGTCGCGCTATCAAGCGGCGGTGACCAGGCTCCGGCGTTATGAAGAAGCAGGCCCGCCAGAGCTGGCGCCGCGGGAGCGCAGCGTTCGGATGCGGCTACGGGGAGGGCGTACCGGCAAGCGCGCGGTGATCTGCGAGAACCTGGAGCTGACCGGGCTGATGAACGCGTTTGACCTGGAGATCTGGTACGGCGACCGGGTCGCGGTGCTCGGCTCCAACGGGTCGGGCAAGTCATCGTTCCTGCAGCTGCTGGGCGGCGCGGAGGTGCCGCACCAGGGCGTGGCCCGGCTCGGCGCGCGGGTGGTGCCCGGGCTGTTCGCGCAGACCCACGCCCGGCCCGACCTGGCCGACCGGTGCCCGGCGGAGATCCTGGTCACTGAGCATGCGCTGCAGCGCAACGAGGCCATGGCCGCGCTGGCCCGGTACGAGCTGCAGTTCTGCGCCGACCAGCCGTTCGCCACCATGTCCGGCGGGCAGCAGGCCCGGCTGCAGATCCTGCTGCTCGAACTGGCCGGGGTCACCGTGCTGCTGCTCGACGAGCCCACCGACAACCTGGACCTGGCCAGCGCCGAGGCGCTGCAGCAGGGCCTGGAGTCCTACCAGGGCACGGTGCTGGCGGTTACCCACGACCGGTGGTTCGCCCGGTCGTTCGACCGGTTCCTGGTGTTCGGTTCTGATGGCGAGGTGTACGAGGCGGATAGCCCGGTGTGGGACGAGACGCGGGTGGCCCGGCCCCGCTGAGTGAGACCCGCGTGGCCGGACTGTGGTCACCAGAGCGCTGCTAGGCTGCATGGTGCGCAGGGAACCCGGCCGACCCTTCCCGGGCCTGGCTCCGGGACAGCCGAGGTGAAGGGGTCCGCACCGTGAAGAAGCTGCTTCTGCTCGCCCTGGTGGGGCTTGGTGTTTTCGCCCTGTGGCGGAAGGTCCAGGCGGACCGCGCCGAGCTCGACCTGTGGACTGAGGCGACCACCAGCGACGACTAGCGAGGCCCGGCCCGGGCCGGGCCCGGCCCGCAGACGGGGGTTCCAGTGAGCAGCGCGACACCGGTCACGCTGCTGTGCTGCGGGTTGCTCGGGGTGACCGTCGATGACGACGGCATCCTGGAACGGGCGTTCGCCGAAGCCTTCGCCACCCAGGGCATCGTCCCGGGAACCGCCGCCTACGCCCGGAGCATGGTGCACGTCCACCAGACCCGCGGGCAGCCGGCGGTCGATGTGTTCCGCGCCCTGTTCCCCGATGCTCCCGGACGGGCCGAGGCCGCCACCCTGGCCTTCGACCGGTCCTACCGGCTGGCCGTGGACCGGTCCGGCCTGGCCCCGATGCCCGGCGCGGCCCAGGCCCTGGAGCAGATCCGCGGCGCCGGGGTGCGGGTCTGCCTGCTCACCGGGCTATCCCGCAGCCTGCTCGGCCTGGTGCTGGACACGCTCGGCTGGTGGCGGGCCGTCGACCTGGTGCTCTGCCCGGAAGACACGCCGCGCGGCTACCCCTGGCCCGACTCCATGCTGAGTGCCATGCTGCGCCTCGGCGTGACCGATGTGCGCGAGACGGCCTACGCGGGCGGCACCGAGAGCGGCGTGCTCTGCGGCAAGCGGGCCGGCGCGTCGATCGTGGCCGGGGTGCTGACCGGCGGGCACACCCGGGACCGGCTGCAGCGGGCCGGGGCCACTCACCTGCTGGGCAGCATCGGGGAACTGCCCGGCGTGCTGCCTGGGGTTTCCGGTGCGGCCGAGCCGGTCATCGACCCGGCCACGCTGCCGCCCGGAGTGGTTCCGCCGCCTACGGCAGCGCCGCTGATGCCGCCCCCCTGAACAGGTACCCTGATAGCGCCATCGCCGGGGCTATAGCTCAGCTGGAAGAGCACCTGCTTTGCAAGCAGGGGGTCAGGGGTTCGAGTCCCCTTAGCTCCACGATTTCCCCAGGTCAGAGGTGCTTTGGCTGATCTTCACGAGGTACTCTTTCACCTCTGTGCCCGTGGTGTGCCCGATCCGGTCCTGCCCACCCAGATTTGCCTCACGTGATGGTTGACAATACGCCACCTGTCCTTAACTCTTTCGCTTAGGCGGTGCAGACCTCATTGAGGTGGCCGATGGTGAAGATGACGCCTGAGCGGGAAGCCGCATACGCGCTGGACTTCGGGGTCGCCAGGAGCGATCTTCCGGAAGATGCGCAGCTTGCCTATGACCGACTGGTGGAGCAGCGGGCACGGGCCCGAAGCGCGGTACCGGTCTCCCGGGCGGACGCCGGGGACGCCAGTGGCCGCGTCACTCTGCTGGAGCGGGTTGCTGCCGCCGTCGGAACCGCGCTGTTCTTGCCGGTAGCGGCAGGATTCGGGATTGTGCTGTTGCCTTACCTGATCACGCACTGGCAGCCGGGCGGACCGTACCCGCTTGGGGTGCGCGTGTTCGGCGTTGCGCTGATCGCCGCAGGCGGCGTTCTTTTCATCTGGGGATGCGCGCGGTTTGCCGCCGAGGGCGTCGGCATACCGATCCCGACCGAGCCGACTTCGCGGCTGCTCACGGTCGGCGGTCCCTACCGGTACGTGCGCAACCCTCTCTACCTGGCGTGGATTATCGCCATCATGGGGCAGGCACTGCTGCTCAGCCGCCCGGTGCTGCTGATCTACGCCGCTGCAGTCCTCATCATCGCTGCCTCCTTCGTTCACTGGTACGAGGAGCCGACGTTGGCCAGGCGGTTCGGCGAACAGTATGAGGCCTACCGAAAGCAGGTGCCTGGCTGGTGGCCGCGGTTGCGACGCCGAACTCTGAGCAGCAACGTGAGCACAGCCTCGGACCAGGCACAATCACCCGGACCGCATGAATCCGGATGCCCGGACTGACGTGGCAAAATCAAACCGCACGAATCGGTCTGATGCGAACCAAGCACGGAAGGTCATGCGTGCCTATGGATCAGAAAGGTCGTGCCCGTGCCGTGCCCGATCAGACAGTGATCAGCGGTGAATCACGGTCGCTCCCGCACCGCGTTCGGCGTCTGGGGCGCGGTGACCGGCCTGGCCGTCGCCATTGGCCCACTGCTCGGCGGTGTGCTAGTCTCCGGCCTGTCCTGGCGGTGGATCTTCTTTGTGAACGCGCCAGTCGGCATCATCGCTGTCGTCATCGCGCTGATGAAGGTGGCCGAGTCCCGGGCACCGTACGCCAGTCGCCCCGACTGGGCAGGCTTCGCGCTATTCACGGTGGCGCTATCGAGCCTGGTATACGGGCTGATCGAGTCTAACGAGCGGTCCTTTTCCAGCGGCCTGGTCTTCGGCTGCCTGGCCGCGGCGGCGGTGCTGCTAGCCGCCTTTGTCATCGTGGAGATGCGCATCGCGCATCCGATGTTCGACCTGAAGCTATTCCGGTTGCCGACCTTCACCGGCGGCTCGGTCGCGGCGTTTGGGTTTAGCGCCTCGATTTTCGCGATGCTCCTCTACCTGGTGCTGTACCTGCAGGACATCCTGGGCTACTCGCCGCTGGGTACCGGCGTGCGGGTGATGTTCCTGTCCGGCGCCATCCTGGCGACCGCCGTACCGGCCGGGCAGCTTACCTCGCGCGTGCCGATCCGGCTGCTCATCGGGCCCGGCTTGATTCTGGTCGGCATCGGGCTGCTGCTGATGCGTGGGCTCGATGCCGGATCGACCTGGACCCACCTGATCCCTGGCATGATCGTGGGTGGCCTCGGGGTCGGCCTGGTGAACCCGCCGCTGGCCTCCACCGCCGTCGGGGTGGTGCAGCCACAGCAGGCCGGAATGGCCTCGGGCATCAACTCCACCTTCCGACAGGTTGGCATCGCCACCGGCATCGCCTTGCTGGGAACACTGTTCTCCAACAAAGTCAAAGACGAGGTGCTCACCCCGGGTTGCCGCGGTCCCCGGCCTGTCCCATCGGGGCCCGCGGATCGCCGCCGCCGTGCAATCCGGCGAGATCGGGAACGTGATCAGCAGGCTGCACGGGCATGCCAGGCAGGCCGTAGGGGTGATCACCCGGTCAGCCTTCACCACCGGCCTGAACCGGATCCTGCTCGTCGCGGCCATCATCGCCGTGGTTTCGGGGGTGATATCCCTGGCCGCCATCCGCAGCAGGGACTTCGCGCAACAGCAACGAGCCGGCTCACCGCAATGACCGCACACAGACGGCCCCTGCCTGCCAGGTGATCGCGCCTGCCGGAGCAGCGCGTGAACGCCCCAGGACTGGTTCGCCACCTGCGTGACCCTCAGGCCGAGCACCGGGCTCGCCAACGCCAGCGCCGCTGCCTACCAACCTCGTAGCTGGCCTGCAGCCAGGTCAGCATCGCATCGAGCGCATCGCCCATTGCCTCATTGAGACCCGGGCTGAAGCCCAAGGTGATCTGGCCAGCCGGAGTCTCCGCGTGACTCCTGGAGCCGGCCGCTGCGTTACCAGCCGGAGCTGAAGTCCACATCGCCTCGGGCCCCGGACTCCGCTTCGAGGACTCCGGCGTGCCCCTCTGGCAAGTCGCCTTCGATCTCCTCAAGCGAATCCGCCTCATGCGATTCCTCTGCCAGAGCCATCAGCTCCGCCGGTTGCGGGCCGGGGACCTGGTAGAGATCCATAAAGCCGTGTGGTGGCTGACGTTCTTCTGGGACCTGACCGTCACCAATTTCAAGACCAGATCGTCTACCAGCATCATGTCGGCCCCTTCGCATCGGTGTGGGTGGTGCGGGCTGGGTACACCCTCCAGGAGGGTGCCGTGGACGGTTTCTTGCTCGCGTATGAGGGCTTTGATCCCGAGGCTGAGGGGCTTCGCGAGGCGCTGACCTCTACGGGCAACGGCTACCTGTGCGCACGCGGTGCGGCGGAGTGGGAGGACGCCGACGGCGTGCACTATCCCGGCACCTACGTGCACGGCGGTTACAACCGCGAGACGACGATCCTGGGCGGCCTGCCTGTGCTCAACGAGGATCTCGTCAACCTGCCGAACTGGCTGGTCCTCCAGTTGCGTATCGAGGGCGGGGACGTGATCCGGCTCGCCGACGTGGAGCTGCTCGGCTACCGCCATGAGCTCGACATCCGGTTCGCGACTGTTATCCGCCACCTCTTGTTCCGTGATCATGAGGGCCGTGAGACGACGCTGCATAGCCGCCGCTTCGTCAGCATGGCCGACGCCCATCACGGAGGGATCGAGTGGACGCTCGTCCCGGGGAACTGGTCGGGGCGGGTCGAGGTGGTCACGGCGATCGATGGCCGGGTAAGCAACGCCGGGGTTGCCCGCTACCAGCAGCTGGAAGGTCGCCACCTGAACCCCGTGGGCCCGCGGACGCTCGGGTCCGACGTTATCGCGCTGAAGGCCGAGACCCGGCAGTCGAACCTGTACGTCAGCCAGGCGGCTCGCACCCGCGTGTTCCGTGCTGACCGGTCAGTCCAGGTCGAGCGGCGGCTCTACCAGATGGAGGACTACATCCAGCAGGTCCTGGCCTTCGGCGTGCGCCGTGGCGAGCCGACGCGGGTCGAGAAGCTGGTGACGTTCTTCACCTCGCGGGACCAGGCCGTCAGCGACACGCGGGTGAAGGCGGCCACGTCGGTGGCCCGGCACACCGATTTCGGCGCCTCGTTCGAGCAGCACGCCACGGCGTGGGAGGAGCTGTGGCGGGTGTGTGACGTGCGGGTGTCCGGAGATGACAGCGTGCAGTTGCTGCTGCGGCTGCACATCGGGCACGTCCTGCAGGTCTGCTCACGGAACACCGCCGACCTCGACGCGGGACTGCCCGCCCGCGGCCTGAACGGCGAGGCCTATCGCGGGCACGTGTTCTGGGATGAGCTCTACGCGTTTCCGTTCTTCAACGTCCGCCTGCCGGAGGTCACCCGAGGGCTGCTGATGTACCGCTTCCGCCGGATAGGCGAGGCCCGGGCGGCGGCGCGGGAGGAAGGATTCCGGGGCGCGATGTTCCCGTGGCAGAGCGGTAGCGAGGGGACCGAGGAGACGCAGCGCGTCCACCTCAACCCCGTTTCGGGCCGCTGGGAGCCCGACCTCAGCCGTAACCAGCGGCACGTCAACGCGGCGATCTTCTGGAACATCTGGCAGTACTTCCAGACCACCCATGACCAGGCGTTCCTCCGTGACTATGGCGCGGAAATGATGCTGAGCATCACTCGCTTCTGGGCATCGATCGCGCACTTCAATGCGGAGCGCGAGCGTTATGAGATCCATGGCGTGATGGGCCCCGACGAGTTCCACGACAAGTACCCGGACGCGCCGCATGGTGGTCTGCGCAACAACGCCTATACCAACGTCATGGTGGCGTGGCTGTGCGATGTCGCCGGCCAGCTGCTGGCGTTGCTCCCCTCGAGCCGAGCGGAGGAGTTGCGCGAGCAGCTGGGCATCGGCGACGACGAGCTGGCGGTGTGGCGTGACATGAGCCGCCGGATGTTCGTCCCGTTCCACGAGGACGGGATCATCAGCCAGTTCGAGGGCTATGCGGACCTCGAGGAGCTGGACTGGGACGCATACCGCGCGAAGTACGGCAACATCCAGCGGCTGGACCGGATCCTGCGCGCGGAGGGCAAGGATCCCAACCGTTACAAGGTCACCAAACAGGCCGACACAGTGATGCTGTTCTTCCTGTTCAGGGACGAGGAGCTGCGCGAGGTTTTCGGGCGGCTGGGGTATGGCTACGGTCTCGACACGGTGCGGCGGAACGTCGCGTACTACGACCGGCGCACGTCGCACGGCTCAACGCTGAGCTTCGTCACCCATGCCGGGGTCCTCGCCGCCATCGACCCGGAGAGCTCGTGGCAGCGGTTCCTGGTCGCGCTGCGCAGCGATGCCGAGGACATTCAGGGCGGCACGACGAAGGAAGGCATCCACATGGGTGTCATGGCGGGGACGCTCGACCTCGTGCAGCGCAGCTACGCGGGCAGCTATGTCAGCGACGGCGTCCTGTGCTTCGATCCCCGGCTGCCGAGCCGGCTCGACGGCTTGTCGTTCTCGATGCAGTTCCGGCAGACCCCGATCCAGGTGACGCTGACCCACGACCAGCTGACGCTGGCCCTGCGTGCCGAGGGCGGGAGCCGTTCGGTGAGGGCGGCGCTCCGCGACGACGTTCCGCAAGCTGAGCGTGGGCGACACGACCGTGTTCGAGCTCAGCCGGAACCACACGACAACGGCGCCTGCCCAGCCTCTCCGCCCCGCTTTCCCGGATTGAAAGGAGGCCGCGTGCCGATGTTCCAGGGAGCGATTTTCGACGTCAACGGAGTGCTGGTCGACTCGCCGCACGAAAAGGCGTGGCGCGAGTCACTGCGTCAGCTGATGGAGTCCGGCTGGCGCGACATCCGCGACCAGACGACGTGGTTGCCGGACGCGTTCACGCCCCACGTCTATCAGCAGTACGTCTCGGGCAAGCCGCGCCTGGCCGGTGCCCGCGCCGCCCTCGACTACTTCCACGTGCCTGACGCCGAGAACCGCGTCGCCGAGTACGCGCAGCGCAAGCAGGAGATGGTCGTGCGCCTCATCGAGGCTGGCGACTTCACCGCCTATCCAGACGCGCTGCGCTTCGTCATCGCGGCCAAGGATGCCGGGCTGCGCATCGCGGACGCGTCGTCGTCGAAGAACGCGGGGCTGTTCCTGCGCAAGATCCGGCTCGACACGTTCGCGGCCGAGCAAGGGATCTCCTCGCCGACGGTGCGGCCCGGCCAGACACTGCTGGACTACTTCGACGTGGACGTCTCGGGGCGCGATTTCGCCCACGGCAAGCCGGACCCCGAGATTTTCCTGACCGCAGCGCACGATCTCGGCGTCGAGCCACGCTACGCGATGGTGATCGAGGACGCGTCTTCGGGCGTCCAGGCCGCGAAGGCCGGCGGCATGGCCGCGATCGGCATCTCCCGGGCCGACGACGCCGACCTGCTGATGGCGGCCGGCGCGGATCTGGTGGTCACCTCACTCGATGACGTGGACCGTGATGCCCTCTCCAAGGGAGAGCTGACGACGCGGTGACGCGCCTTACGTATGGAGCGGGCGACGTGCCGGTGCTCATTAATTGGGGAACCGAAC
This sequence comes from uncultured Actinomycetes bacterium, assembly GCA_963747705.1. Taxonomy (GTDB): domain Bacteria; phylum Actinomycetota; class Actinomycetes; order Streptosporangiales; family Streptosporangiaceae; genus RYN-230. Next base: position 15,941 of record CAVVGF010000030.1, read on the forward strand.
GAAAGTCGGCTACCCGTACCGGTCAGCGGCCGCGATGCCGCGGGTGGCGTGGTGCCTTGTATGCGGTCATCTGCCGCTCGCGGTCACGGAACCTGCCCGATGGCCATCACAGTCCATGATCGGATTCCGGGCCACGCAGTGGCCACGTGCGCGCACAACGCCGATAATTCAAACCCCTCAGCGATCGGGCATGAGCCCATATTGGGCACAAAATGGCCGCCGCGTGATGACGCTCTCCGGGAGGAACTCGATGCGCTGTACGAGCAGGAGCGCGAAGGGCACTCGACGCCGAAGGAACAGCGGCGCGCCGAGCAACTGGAGCGCCGGCTGCGCGTCGATGAGCACGGGGCCGAGGTGCGCGAGCGCCGGGAGCAGGATCGCGAGGCAGACCGCCAGGATGAGGAGGAACGCGCCCAGCATCGCCGCTGAACTAGCCGAAGGTGATCGAGTTCGCGCTCAGGCACCCGCGTGCAATGGGACCAGAGCTGGTGTCCTGACAGTGCCGGTGCGGCAGAAGAGGAAGATCAAATAGGTGGCACGTCCGAGGCTCCGTGGCTACCCACTGGCGCGGTGGTCAGTACAGCACGGAAGTACCGCAACAGGTACGGACCCTAGAGGGACGCGGATACACGCTCCGGGACAGTGACCTGCCGGGTTGGACACGGGTGGACGTGCTGCCTGTTGTTTGCAAGCAGGGGGTCAGGGGTTCGAGTCCCCTTAGCTCCACAGGTCAGAAGCGAAATTCGGGCCCGAGAGTGCAGCAGTAAAGTACCGCAACAGGGATCGTTTGAGATGCCGCACACGTTCGAGTTGGGCTTCGGCCGCGTCAATGGCAGCGGCCTGAGGGGCGTCGGCTTTGTCCGCTCTGCACGAATTCCCCTAACTGTCGTCGCTGGGGCGGGCGCGGGGACCGCGGATGGCAAATAGCAGCAGGCCGCCCGCGAAGACCAGGGACGCGCAGATCCAGGCGCCTCGGTCGGCGGGCGGGCGGATCGGCCAGGTCCATGGGGCGGTCCAGGATTCAAGCAGCGCATATTGGCAGAACGCCATGTATCCCATAGGGAGCGTCCACGCGAGCAGGCCACCGGTGATCAGCGAGCACAGTAGTCCCAGGCCGGTGAAACCGATGACGTTCCGTGCCAGCACGGCGACGCCGTCGTCCAGATGCTCGCCGACCGCGCTTAGCTGCAAGGCGAGGATGGCCAGCCCCGTCAGTCCGATCACGCCGAGCAGGCGCAGGTAGGGCAGCCAGCGCCCGGTGGCCCTCTCCGTCTCGCCGAACGGGCTGTGCGCCGTCACCGCGATCACCGACGCCGCGCCTGCCGCGATGATCATCGGGACTTGCTGCGCGTACGGGCCGGAGTTGAACGTCCAGTGCCAGTGCAGCGCCACGTGCAGCAGGGCACCGCACACGGCGAGCGCGAGGGTCCCCGCCGGGACACGCCGGGTGCGCACGTGAAGCCAGGCCAGCCGGATGCCGACCGCGATCCGGCGTGTCGTTCCGGCTGGGAGGGCCGGGGGGTTTAGTGCCTCGGCGGCGGTCACGGGATCCGCGCCAGGGTGATCTGGCCGGCCCGCAGGGCGGTCAGGTGCGCCGCCAGCCAGGCGTGCCGCGCGCTGGCCGACAGGTCCGCGAACCGCGTCCCGGCGGCGGAGACGCCGGCCAACGTCACGCTGAGACCAAGCGGCTGCGAGCTGACCGTGGTCAGCAGCGCGTCCTCCACCGCCTGCTGCGCCGGTCGCAGCAGAATCGGGACAGCACCCGGATGAGGCGGGCGCCCCGTGAGGAACGCGTCAAGCAGCCCCTGCTGGAACCCCGCGCGCCATCCCACCGGGTCCGGGATGCCGTTGAACTCGCCGAACATGGGTCCCACATGCTCCGCGGTGAACTCGAACACCGGGGGATTCCCCGAGATGCCACTCTGGACTTCCCGCCCGCCGCTCACGCTCGTCACCTCCTTGGCACCGGCCGGCGCACCGGGCAGGCCCGCGATCTCGGCGGCAACCGGACCGAACGCCGCGGCCAGGTCGTCCAGGTAGAAGCTGAACGCTGGGTGGACGCACACCTGGAACCCGGACCCGGATGTGCACTCCTGGGTGACAGGTACCGGCTTATCGATGGCCGCCGAGTGCAGCGCCGGGATCTCCCACCCGCCAACCACGTCCGGCTTCACGGTCCCGGCCAGCGTGAACGCGGTCCAGGACGCCGCGACGCCGCACGCGACCAGGACGACCGCGACCGCGCGAAGCGGCCGGCCGTCGCTACCGGCGAGGACGGCACGCCCCGACGCGAGCCCACGAAGTGCCGTCGCTAGGCCGAGCACGCCGAACAGCGCGACCGCGATCCCGCCCATGAACATGACCTGCACGATCGGCAGGTCCGGTGCGACGTGATAGTAGACGCCCGCATCGACAGGCGGCGGGGCGCTGGCCGGCGAGAGCAGCGCGTACGTGCCCGACGACGCCGTGACATTCAGCGCCTGGTGCAGCCCGGCCCGGTCAAGGACGAGCACGCCGATCGTGACCAGCGGCGCGGTGAACCGCCCAGGGAAAACCACCCCGCAGGTGAACCCGATCATGGTCACCGCGACCACGGCTGCCGCGCCGGCGAACACCGGCCAGAGCGGCGGCCCGCCCCAGGTCGCCTGCAGCGCGGTCTGGACATACAGGGCGGCGACCCCGGCCAGGAACGCCAGCAGCAGCCAGCACAGCGTCCCGGCCAGGGCGACGCTCAGCCGCGCCCACACCGCGAGGGGCGTGGTCGCCAGTAGGTCGAGGGTCTTCCTGCGCCCCTCACGCGACCCGGCCCAAGCGCCCATGCCGCCGGCGAACGCGCTGAACTCGAACAGCATGTGATCGGGGATCGCGGACGCGCGCAGGGTCCAAATGGGCGGGAACCCGTCCGCCGTGCGGAGCGTGTCGAAATAGAACACCGCCACGAGCAGCGGCAGGACATACGGCACCGGGTTTCGCTTGAACTCCAACTGCAGCGCCCGCGCCGGCCGGCGCAGTGGCATGCTCGCGACGCTCATGACCGGGCCGCCGAAAGTACCGCGCTGTACCCGCGTTCCAGCGGCGCGTCGCCGACGCCGTGTTCCGCGCCGCGGGCGGTCAAGTCGTCCGGCGTGCCGCGGAACACGAATTTCCCGCTGGAGATCAGCGCCACTTCCGAGCACGCCGCGGCCACGTCCTCGACTAGGTGCGTCGACACGATTACCGTCGCGGTCTCCCCCAGCGATCGCAGCAGGGCACGGAAGTGCACCCGCTGCTCCGGGTCCAGCCCGGCGGTCGGCTCGTCGAGCAGCAGCAGGTCCGGTTCGTTCACGATCGCCTGCGCGATCCCGACGCGCCGCAGCATCCCGCCGGACAGCGTGCGCAGCTTCGTCTTGGCCTCGGCACCGAGATCAACGCGCTCCACGGCTACGGCCACCGCCTTCGGGACTGCCGACGACGGTATTTCCTTGAGCAGCGCGAAATACTCGATGAATTCCACGACCGTGAACGACGGGTAACACCCCAGGTTCTGCGGCAGGTAGCCAAGCCGCCGCCGGATCTCCCGCCGCGCCGCCGGCCTGCGCGGATCCCGCTCTAGCAGCTGGATCTCTCCCGACGACGGCGACAGCGCGGTGGAGAGCATGCGGAGCAAGGAGGTCTTCCCGGCCCCGTTGGGGCCAAGCAGGCCGAAAACCCCCTGCCCCAGTTCAAAGCTCACGCCGTCAACGGCTTTATTCTTCCCGAACGAGCGGTGAATGCCTGTCAGCATCACGTTCACTGGAGACCCCTTTCCGGGCGTACTGCATAAATGACGACCGCGGTGTCAGGAGGCTGTGCCGCCATGGCTTGCGGCGCGCGCTAGGAGGGGGACGAGGATGTGGGCGTTGGGGCTGCCCCAGCCGGTGACGGGGTCCCAGCCGGGTCCGGCCTGGTAGCCGGTGAAGAGGCGGCTTGGCCAGAACACCGAGTTGTCGCCGGTGATCACGTCGTGGAAGGCGCGGTGGTAGGCGGGGCTGCGGGCGATGGCGTAGATGGCCGGGTTGACGAAGCCGAGGTGGTGGCCGGCGTCCTGGTCGGCCAGGGCGATCACGGCCGCCCAAAGTGGGGTGGCGGCGCTGGTGCCCTGGGCTGGGTACAAGACGCCGCCGGAGAACGTCAGGGCCATGGCGGTGGAGGCGTCGGCGTCGGCGGCGACGTCGGGAACGCCCCGCATCGGGCCGATGCGCGGCACGCCGTCCTGGTACGAGGGCCTGCTGAACAGGGCGCTGTAGCCGCCGGCGGAGGCTTCGGTGTCGGCGTTCCAGGCCATCTCACCGTGGTAGGCGCCGGTGGCGGAGCTGGCGCCGAGTGCGGTGCCGCCGACGCCCAGCACCAGCGGATCGGAGGCGGGCAGGCTGACCTGCACGGGCGGGCCGCTGTCGCTCAGCACGCCGGTGTCCCCGGAGGAGGCGACGACCGTGACATGGCGGCCGGCGGCCTGCTCCAGCGCCGAGTGGAGCCGGGCCACCTGGGCCGGGGTGAAGAAGTGCTCACCATGGCTGCCGCTGATCGAGACCACTGCCGCGTTCTGCGTGATGGCGGCGTGGATCACCCCGGTTACGGCCGCGGTGAAGTGTGCCGGGCTGGTCGTGGCGTTGGCTGGGACGAGGACCACGTCGAGGACGGCGCCGGGCGCGATCGCGTGCACCATCTCGGTGTCCTCGACCTCTTCGGTGCCCGCCACGTAGGGCGCGCTGGCCCCGGCGAGGGTGGTGGTGACCTCGAGTTTCGCCGTGGGCAGGCCGAACTTGCGGTCGAATGCGGCCAGGTCCTTGCGGATGTTGGTGAAATTGGGCCCCGGCTCGTTGGCGAGTTCGGGCATCACCACCGTCTCGCCGCGGCCGGTGATCCCGCTCGTGAGCAGCGGCGTCACGCCGTAGGCCACCTGGTACTGGCTGGGGCTATAGCACCGGATGAAATAGTCCGGCGGCCCGCACGACACCGGATGAACTACCGCGGCCGTATCTGCGCTGCCGGCCGTTCCGGCCCCGGCCAGGCGGTCGGACGCAGCCGCCGCGGACCCGGCGGCCAGGCACGCTATAACGGTCGCCGCGGCGGTCAAGCTCGCCGCCCACGACAGCTGGCGCGGCCTGCGCCCGGGCCGCGCTGCTGCGTGTGACATCAGACGGAAGATCGATTTTACGGGCATGACGTACCCCTTCCTCGCATTGCTGGTGTTACTGAGGCGACCGATAGGTGCGACGGGCAGGCCAGGATCGGCCCGCACGCAGAGCTGCTGGCCCGTGGATAACCACGCAACCTCGCGGTCATGGCGCTTGACGCTAATGACGGGCCAATAACACCGCCGTAACAGCCGATGGGCCGGGTCCGCCCTGCGTCGACAGCCGGCGGTGTTATCGCCCTGTTAAGCGTGACCAGGCATCATGAGAGCATGCGCGTGCTGGTCGTGGAGGACAACGAAGTAGTGGCCCAGGCCATCGCTACGGGCCTGCGCGACCAGGGAATCGCCGTCAACGTCGCTGGCGACGGCGCTGCCGGGCTGGACAAAGCCGGGCTCTCGCCCTATGACGTGATCGTGCTCGACCGTGACCTGCCGCTGGTGCACGGCGACGATGTGTGCGCGCGGCTGGCCGGCCGCCCTGGCGGTGCCCGGATCCTGATGCTGACCGCGGCGGGCGCGCCCAATGACCGGGTCGGCGGACTGAGTCTGGGTGCGGATGACTACCTGGCCAAGCCGTTCCACTTCCCAGAGCTGGTTGCGAGGGTCGGTGCGCTCAGCCGCCGGGCGCCATCGGCGCCGCCGGTCTTGCGCCGCGGTGAGCTGGCCCTGGACCGGCCGCGGCGCCAGGCCACCAGGAACGGGCAGCTGGTGCCGCTGACGCGCAAGGAACTCGGTGTTCTGGAGGTGCTGATGTCCGCCGCCGGCGCCGTGATCAGCGCCGAGCAGCTGCTGGAACGGGTCTGGGACGAATACGCTGACCCGTTCACCAACGCCGTCGCGGTAACCGTGATGCGGCTACGGCGCAAGCTCGGCGAGCCGCCGCTGATCGAGACCGTCACCGGCAGCGGGTACCGGCTGCCATGAGGGTCACACCAGCCGGGCTCAGGCCATGGCGCAGCAGCATCCGGGCGCGGATAGTGGTCGCCTGCGCAGGGCTGTTCCTGGTGCTCGGCGCCATCCTGATCGGCGCCGCCTACACCCAGGTCGGCCGCGGCCTGGAGATTCTGCCCGGATCGCGGGGCGGGGTCTCCTGGCGCGTGGGCAAGGTGACGTACTTCGACAACGCGAGGAACCCGCAGGTCGCCGCCACGGTGGACGCCTCGAAACGCCGCGGTTTCCTGGAGTTCACACTAGCCGGGCTGGGCCTGGGAACCTTGCTGGCAGCCGGTCTCGGCTGGGCGGTCAGCAGCCGGGTGCTGCGGCCGCTGGCCGCCGTCACCACGGCGGCGCAGGCCGCCTCCCAGGAGAACCTGGACCGCCGGCTGGCGCTGACCGGGCCGCCCGATGAGCTGAAGGAACTGGCTGACACCTTCGACGCGATGCTCGCCCGGCTGGAAGCCGCGTTTGCCAGCCAGCGCCGATTTGTAGCCAACGCCTCCCATGAGCTGCGCACGCCGCTGACCGAGATGCGCACCCTTATCGACGTCACCACCGCCCGCCCGGCCGGTTCCGGCGCGCAGCTGGATCCGGTGCTGGCTGCGATCGCCGCCGCCGTGGACAGATCCGAGGAACTGATCGAGGCGCTGCTGACCCTGGCCCGCGCCGACCGCGGACACGGCCTGGCCGAGCTCGTCAACCTGCCCACCGCGGTCGAAGACGCCATCGACTCGATCGGTCCGGCCGCCCGGGCCAAACAGATCCAGGTCGGCGCCGCGCTGCAGGAAGCCCGGGTCACCGGGGACCGGGTCCTCCTCGAACGGCTTGTCAGCAACCTCATCGACAACGCCGTCAAGCACAACGTCACCGGCGGATGGGTGCTGGCCAGCACCAGGACCGACGCAGGCGCCGCCGTACTCACCGTCACTAACGGTGGCGAGCACATCCCCGCCGACCAGGTAACCGGGCTGTTCGAGCCCTTCCGCCGCCTCTGCGGCCGGACCGGCACCCGGCCAGGCACCGGCCTGGGCCTGTCCATCGTTGCATCGGTCGCCAGCGCGCACAGCGGCCATGCCCAGGCCCACGCCAGGCCAGACGGCGGACTGAACGTGCAGATCACGCTGCCGGCCACCGCGAACGAGCACAAGCCCGCCGCCTACCAGCCCCAGACCGTGGCACCCCAGATCTGGCAATCCGACCTAAGCATTCCCCCCACTGCAGACCAAGGCCACGCGTCAGCGGGATGAGAGCCGGTGACGAGGCAACCCCAGCCACATCATGAACATATCCACTCCGTGGAAACGCAACTCACATGCGGTTGCCGGCCTGGCGACCAGGATAGGTAGTCAACTGGCTGTCGGCGCAGCGGGTCTCCTGGCTGGTGGGACGTGATCAGAGCGGGCATGTCTCAGCTGCGCGCGGTGTGGTGGCTCGGGGTGCGTTCCCGTGGTTACGCAGAGTAGCTACGACAGTTGTGGGCGCGCGGGCCGCGCGTCGTGTTCTGTCCGGGTATCTGATGTTCAGGTCAGGGCGTTTTCCAGCAGCGGGCGGTGGCGGACCATCCAGGCGGCCGATCGTGCGCGCCACGTGATGGCCCACAGCGCGTCGCAGTCACCAGCCTTCGGCGTAATGCCGGCCTGGATGGCCTCGGCGGCGCTGTCCCGGATGGCGTACTCGATCATCGCCGTGACCAGGCCCCGGCGACCAGCACCCGTCAGCCGGTAACCGTCGGCGAAGTAGCGTAGCTGAGCGGCCCGTGCCCGGGCGTCCGGCAGACCGTGACGCCCGGCGATGTCGTCATCGTGCAGTTGCGCGTTCAGCCAGGCCGTGGCCGCGATCTCCTCCACCGGATCAGCCGGGCCAGCCGTGACCCAGTCGATGAACGCGACCGGCAGCCCGTCCCGGGCCACGATGTTCCAACCACGCGCGGACTGCCGCTGAATCCGGCTCGCTCCAGATGATCAAGCAGAGCGTGCACGGCTGGCGTCCACGGGCCGGCCGGGCGACGGACGACGTCACCGTCGATCACGACCGGGCCAGGCTGATCCTTCACCCGCACTAGTGTGCCCGCAGTGACCTGCCTGGCGACAACGGATTATGAACCGCCCCAGGCGGGACCCGGTATCGTCACCGCTGCCCAAGGCCCGCCCGCGCTGCACGCCAAGGCAGCGGCCGGTCATCATGGCCAGCAGCAGCCGACGGCGCAGAACGCCCGGATCAGCGCGGGACGGGTCATGTGTCGGCGATGACTCGGCCGTCCTGCACGATCGTTCGCTGGCTGTCTGGCGACCACACCACCGATGGGTCGCCGGAGATGCTGCCGTCGAGGATGAGCAGGTCGGCGGTGCAGCCCTCGGCGACCCGGCCGAGGTCTGGGCGGCCGATCAGTTCAGCGTTGACCGAGGTAGCCGAGGCCAGCGCGGCCCAGATCCCGTCCACCTCGGCCTGCAGGCGCAGGCCGTTGAGCTGCTCATCCTCCAGTGGGCCCATCAGGTCGGTGCCGAAGCCGACGCTCACCCCGGCGGCGCGCGCCAGTTCGACGGCCTGCTGCCCGGACTCCAGGACCTCCCGGTTCTTGTGCCGGGAGGTCGCTGGCATGCCGATCTGGTCCCCGCGGCGCTCGATCGCGTCATAGGCGGCCAGGGTGGGCACGAGGAAGGCCCCGGCCGTGGCCATCTGCGCTGCTGTCTGCGCGTCGAGCAGGTTGCCGTGCTCGATGCTGCGCACGCCGTTGCCGATCGAGTGGCGGATCGCCTCGGGGGAGTAGGCGTGCGCGGCCACGTAACTGCCGCGCCGGGCCGCCTCATCGGTCACCGCCCGGATCTCCTCGGCGGAGTACTGCGGGATCCGGATCGGGTCGGCCAGCGACATGACACCGCCCGAGGTCATGATCTTGATCGCGTGCGCGCCGCGGCGGAACCGCTCCCGGACTGCCTTGCGTAGCGGGTCGACTCCGTCGACGACCTCGCAGCCGTGCGCATAGCACGGGCAGGTCTCGCTGCCGGGACCGCGCGCGTCGCCGTGGCCGCCGGTCTGGCTCAGTGCCGCGCCGGTCCACAGGTAACGGGGCGAGGGAATAAGGTTCTCGGTAATGGCCCGGGCCAGTCCCGCGTCCCCGCCTGCCGGGTCACGCACCGTGGTGAACCCGCGGGCCAGCGCCCGGCCCAGCCGCCGGGCGGCGGCCAGCGCGACGTAGCTGAGCGGCAGCGACTCAGTTTCCATCATGTCCAGGCTGATGCCGTAGGCGTGGCAGTGCGCGTCGATCAGGCCGGGCAGCACCGTGCCACCGCGCGCGTCAATAACCTGGTTGGCTGGCTGGGGCGGCCCGCCGACCGACACGATGCGGCCGTCGGCGACGTGCACCGGCCCGTCCGCCAGGCCGTCAGATACACCGTCGAACACGGCAGCATTAATGATCGACAAGGTACTCATGGCCGCAGGCTAGCCGGTTCCAGCGCGCCGCCCGCGGCGGGCCCGGCCGCTCAGGCAGGCTCGTCAGCGATCAGCCCGTGCCCGCCCGAACACGCCAGTCCGGCTGCCGGCACGCGGCCGCCCTAGACGAGTGTCACAGCCGGACAGCTGCTCCAGGCCGGCGGCCCGCCAAGATGGATTAAGCGCCATCGATACAGATCAATAAGGCGGCCCGGCGGGTGTTCTCACCGACCTTCGCCGTCACGGCGTCGAGGTCCACCGACGGTGATGCCGACGTGATCGAAGCGTGGTACGTGGACATGGGGGTCCATCCTCCGGTTGTCGTTGGGCGGTGTTCCGCCACGGTGGAACTCCCAGCGCAACGGTCAGGACTTCTGGAGGCCAGCTCAAAGCACCCGCCGCGGTCTGCGTGCAGGAGCGAGCCGAACACACTGGGAGCGTCGAAAGACGGGCAGCAATGCCAGTCGATGGTGCCGTTGGTTCCTACCAGGGCCACGCAGTGCAGGTCACCGATCAGCCCATGCTCGGACACCGGCAGATAGCCAGAACGCCCAGCCGTGCCTGCTAGGAACGGGCTCGCTGCAGCCACACCCTGTGGGCTGGAATCCGTGGTCACCGGGCCTGTTCCCGGCTCGCCTCGGCTTGTGCAGTTGTCACTTCGTCGTGTGCCGGGGGCGGCGCGCTCGCCGGGCGCAGTGGCCCGGGGCGGAGCAGGGCGCCGGCGGTGACCGCGCCGGCGGCGAAGATGCCGGCGGTCCACCAGAACGCGGTGTTGTAGCCGTGCGCCAGCGCGAGCCCGGTCAGGGCATGGCGGCCGATGATCCGGGCGGCGGCGAGGTGCGCGGCCAGGTAGGAGGCGACGGCGGCGGCGAAGATGGTGTTCAGCAGCGACGTGCCGACCGAGCCGCCGAGCATCTGGCCGACGGTGACGGTCGCGGACGCCACTCCCGCGTCTTGCGGGGCCACGCCGAACGTACCCGTGTTGATCGCCGGTGCGATCACCAGGCCCACGCCGATTCCGGCCAGGATGGTCGGGCCGAGCACGCCTCCGGCGTAGCCGGTGTGCGGGCCCAGTTGAGCCAGCCATGCCATCGCGCCTGCCGCGGCCAGCATCCCGGACGCCACCAGCGGCCTGGGCCCGAATCTGGGCATCAGCACGATCGTGGACAGGTTGGCCGCGATGATGAGGCCGGCGCTGAGCGGCAGGAACGCCACGCCGGTCACCAGCGGCGAGTAGCCGAGCGTCTGCTGCAGGTAGTAGGTCAGGAACAAGAAGATCCCGAACAGCCCGGCCGAGGCGAAAAGCATCGACAGGTAGGCGCCGCCCCGGTTGCGGTCGAGCACCACCCGGGGCGGCAGCAGCGGGTGGGCCGCCCGGTCCTGCCAGGCCGCGAACGCCACGCCGAGCGCCACGCCGGCGGCCAGGAACCCCCAGGTGGACGGCGCGTGCCAGCTGTGGGTGGCCGCGTTGGAGAAGCCGTAGACCAGGCAGAACACCGCGCCGGAGACCAGCAGCACGCCGGGGATGTCCAGCCTGGGCTTAACCGGGGACGACTGGCGCTGCAGCAGCAGCGCTCCCCCGGCAAAGGCCACCGCGGCGAAGATCAGGTTCACATACAGCGTCCACCGCCAGGACAGGTACTGGGTCAGCGCGCCGCCCAGCAGCAGGCCCACCGCGCCGCCGGCCCCGGCGATCGCCCCGTAGACGGCAAACGCCCGGCCGCGGTCCTTCGGTGCGGTGAACGTGGTGGTCAGCAGGGACAGCGCCGAGGGCACCAGCAGCGCCGCGAACGCGCCCTGGCAGGCCCGCGCGGTGATCAACATGGTGAAGTTGACCGACGCGCCGCCGATGGCCGACACACCCGCGAACCCGGCCAGGCCGGCCAGGAACGTCACCTTCCGGCCCAGCAGATCAGCCAGCCGGCCTCCCAGCAGCAGCAAGCTGCCGAACGCCAGCGAGTAGGCGGTGACCACCCACTGCCGGTCCACGGTGGTGAAATGCAGCGCCCGCTGCGCGGACGGCAGCGCGATATTCATCACCGTGAGGTCCAGGACCACCATCAGCTGGGCCAGGGCGATCACGCCCAGGATGAGCCACCGCCGCCGGTCCCAGGCGCTGCCGGTGGACGTGGCACTAGACATCAGATCCACCACTTCTCTCTGTCGTTACGGCATACCCGCGGAAGTTCGATATACTGATGATGTGATTACTGTACTCATAGTGCAACGAATTTGGGGGGGCGTCAAGGCCCCGGGCGGGTCACGATGAGCCCCCCGCCCGACGCGACGAGCCCGCCCGGTGCGACGACCCAGCCGCCGGACCCAGCGAGCCAGCCGCCGAGGAAGTACGCGTCGCAGGTGCGCGACGAGCAGGCCCGCCGTACCCGGCGGGCGATCGTCACCGCGGCTCACGACCTGTTCTTGGCTTTGGGCTATGCGGCCACGACGATCGACGGGATCGCGGAGGCCGCGCACGTGAGCCGGCGTACCGTGTTCAACTCGGTGGGCGGCAAGGCGGCCCTGCTCAAGTTGGCCTTGGATTGGGCCATCGTCGGCGACGACGAGCCGATAGCCCTGGCCGACCGCCCGGCGATCAAGGCGATCCTGGCCGAGTCCGACCCGCGGAAGGCACTCATGCTCTGGGTGCAGGCCGTGGCCAACGTCGCCGCGCGCACCGCGCCGCTCGGCGAAGTTCTCATCGCCGCGGCCGATATCGACCCGGCGGCCGCACAGCTGCTAACCGAGGCGAGCCGCAACCGGATGCTGGGCGCTACCGTGTTCATCCGGTATCTCGCGTCGCTGGACGGACTGGCCGCCGGCATGACCGAGCAACGTGCCGCGGAGCTCTGCTGGGCGCTCACGGACGGCCACCTCTACCGGCTGCTGGTCGCTCAGCGCGGCTGGAGCACCGCCAACTTCAACCACTGGCTGTCCGACAGCCTCGCGGCGGCACTGCTGCCTGCCTGAACGGACCGCAACCCAGCGGCAGGCGGCACGGCCGCTCCGGATCAGCCGAGAACGCCACCGTCATCGAGCGCATCTTCGACGGCTGACCTAGTCATCTGCTCCGGCTCGGCTGCTCGGCGGCATCAGCCCTGAACTGGGTGCCGTTACCTGGCCGTGATGCTAATTGTCGTTTTCCGGCGGATGATACGCCCAGCTGGACGGCGTAGTGTCCGGGCTCACTGTCCGCCCCGCGCACGAGGCGGTGAGTCGATGATGTCGGCGGCCTGGCGCAGCGCCCTGGCCACCCGGTCCCGGAACCGCAGCTTCCCAAGCTCATCCATCACCTCGGCGAGCAGGTCGCGCATGGGGGTCAAATCGAGCACGCCTGGGTCGTCGCCGTTATTGACGACCCGTCCCGCCCTCGCGGCAGTGGCGGTTTGCCGCGCCTGATTCGTGAGGTGACCGGCAACGGTGCCGGCTAGGCGGGTGCCATCTCTGATGGCGGCAGCGCCGCGGCTGGAGCCGGAGTTTGAGCTGCTGGGCGTGGCCGGGGAATCGGCGAGGGTGGGTCCTCAGGCACGGCAGTCGCCTCACTTCCACTGATTAGCAGGACTGGTTGTTAGCAGGGCCGGTTGTCCGGAATATTGGCTGTGGCTCGGTGGCCATTGCCACCTGCTTCTTGCCCATGCTCGGGATCGTCACATGGTCGCACCTCCGGCGCTTCACCCAGCCGAGGGTGATCGCGGGATCAGATGGGCGGTACGGTTTCCACTCGCGGCTGACGGCAGATGCCACCGTCAAGCGGGCAATGGGACGCTCAAGGACGGGGCTAGTCGAGTCCGTCCAGGAGATAGCGGGCAACAATAACCACGGCCGGGCAGGGTCGCGGTTTCTGCGGGGCGGCCGCTTCACTGCGGCGGGTGATGCGCCGCAAGATACGCATGACCAGCGGCGCCGCCCGGGGGGCGATACGGAGCGGAGCGCGGGGAGTGCACGCGGGCCTAGCCGTCGTCTTCGCGACTCAGCTTTCTGTGAGCCTTTGGGCGGCGATTCGGCTGGCGTCGGCGGTGCGGCGCAGGAAGCCGGCTAGGAGCTCGAGCTCTTTGTCTTCATATTCGGAGCAGATCTGGTCCATTGCGGTGTTCATCCCGGAGTCAACGAGGTAGAGACGCAGGATCTCTGCGCCCCGGCCACGGGCCGACTCGACGATGACACCACGGCGGTCAGAGGGGTCGCGGCTGCGGACGATCCAGCCGCCGCGTTCGAGGCGGTCGAGGATGCCGGTCATGGTTGCTGGGTGCAGCCCGGCCCGCCGGGCCAAGGTGCTCGGGCTGAGCGGGCCGTACCGGGTGATGAGGTCTAGGCACTCCAAATCGGTGGCCTTGAGGTCGAGGCGTGCACCGACGCTGTGGTTGAGCAGGGACAGCTGGGCGCCTAGGTCACGCAGTGACTCCTTGATCGCACGGTTCATGCGCCTGCGGAGCGGCGCTGGCGCCACCCCCTCCTCCGATGATATCGATTCCATATGATATGTTCTCCGTATCTTACGAACTACGGAACCAATGTACCGGAAGGATCACGTCTCATGACTCACGAGCGCCGCAGTACAAGTCCCCCGCCGCAGCTACCAGGTCGCCGTCGACTCGCTATTCTCGGCGCGACGGGCGCTACCGGAACATCCCTCACCAGGCAGGCACTGGCGGCCGGTCATCAGGTCACAGCGGTCGTCCGCGACCCCGCCCGCCTGGCCGTCCCCCCGCACCGGTGGCTGCAGACCGTCACCGCCGACGTCATGGACCCGGCCTCGATCACCCCAGCCATGGCAGACGCGGACGCCGTAATCACCGCGGTAGGCCCGCACGGTACCGGTCCCACCACGGTCATCCAGGACAGCGTCCGCAGCATCATCCAGGCCATGCAGAAAACTGGTATCCGCCGGCTTCTTGAGGTCAGCGGCTCCGTCGTCACCGACGAAGGCGAAAGCCCCTACCTGCGGTACCTGCTCAAGCCCGTGGCACGGCGCACGTTCCTGCGCCACGTCTGCGCCGACATGCGCCGCGGCGAGGACCAGATCCGCGACAGCGACCTGGACTGGACGATCTTCCGCCCGCCCTCGCTGACCGGCAAACCAGCCCAGGGAACCTACCGCACCGCGATCGACCGCAACCTGCCACACGGATTCTCAATCTCCCGCGCCGACTTGGCCGCCTGCATGCTCACCCTGCTCGACGACCCCGCGACCGTGCACAGGCACATATCCATCGCCGACTGACCAGGAACCAACGTCACCAGAACGGAAATCGCACAAATGGCAAGCTACTCTCGTCATCCACAGTGAGATTTCTCGTCATGCTTCACAGGTTCACGGTGCGCATATTGCCAGACCTGGCGGCAGAGAGTTAGTCCGGCAGTCCGCCTATCTGCTGCACACTCAGGGCTCCCAGGTTACGATCGAAGCCTGTGAGTGGCCATCCAGTCGCGCTTCGCCGCTCATGGGCCGCAGCGCTTCCCTAGCGGCGAGCATGAGCACCTTGAACGTATCCGGGTACAGCAAGGCCAGTTTGGTCATGGCCATCAGCTTGGCCAGCAAATCCTCAGTTTGATCGGGCAATGCGATCAGATCCTCGGCGGAGGCTGCAGGTGTTCACCGCCGAGGTCCGGAGCAGCGCATGTGTGCACATCATTTGACAATTATCGCGCCGTGTCAATGACTTTAACGGAGTGCGGGTATTTAGATACTCTTCTATGTTAATTACCCATCTGGCCGCATTGGTCAAAATTGCGAGATATCCGGCCGCCTGGAAACTCCAGCTGTAGATCATGATCTTTGGGGGGGGCCTGACGCGGAACAGCGACCTCGCCACGGACGCCGCGGGAGGAGTCCGCACCACAAGCCCGTGACCCGGCTTTCCAGGACCAGCTGATGGACCGGCTGGCCAAGCTCACCGGTGTCGCGCGCTTCCAGGATCAGACGGCCGATAGGCATTTGCTGTTGAGGTTGGCCAGGCCTCTATGCTCGTGGTCAAGATTCCCTTGCGGAGGCGGTGGCTTGATCGTGCAGGACTCCTGGCCGAGGCCGTTGCCCCCGGGGTATCGCGGGGGAACCATCAGGTTGGTGCGCTGCGCACGGTGCAAGGGGCGCCTGTACGAGACCAAGCTGAGGGGGCAGCCGCGGCAGGAGGATCACGAGCAGGGTTGCCAGGCGTTCATCACGGCCATCCGGATGGTGCGATACGCCGACGAACTGAAGCACGCCGCATCCGAACCAAACCAGGGAGACTGGCGCAGCAACCGGCGGCGGCGGAAGTACTTGCTCGGGAACGCCAAGAAGCTGTCCGTGGCAGCCTGCGAAAGCGACCCGGCCGCCGCGGTCCGTGACCTTGGTGACCAGTACCAAGCTGAATGCCAAGCGCCCGGTACCCCAGCCGGCACGACGCGAATGGCGGAAATGCTGATGAGGGCCTGCCGGCAGCTAGCTCTGGGAGAGGCTCCGGCGCCCGTGCGCTGAGCCGGGCGGAGCCAATGCGTTCGCTATCTCCTGTGTGGTCTGTTCCCAGCCGCGCAGGGTCGACCGCCGCTGTCGTGCGGCGGCCCGTAGCCGGTGTCGGTGGCGCTCGTCACCCAGCCAGCCTCCGAGCGCGGCAGTGAGGGCAGCCGGATCGCCAGGAGGGACCAGCTGGCCGGGGCGGGTGCCATCGGCGGTGCAGCCGAGTGCTTCGGGCAGCCCACCGACGGCGGCGGCTATGACGGGTAGGCCATGGGCGAGCGCTTCGGTAACGGCCATGCCGTAGGTTTCCGAGCGGGACGGCGCGACGAGCAGGTCGGCGGTGGCGTACGCGTGGCTGAGCGCCACGCCGGTCAGGACGCCGGCGAGTCGGACGCGGTGGCCGTAGCCGAGGCACGTGATACGGGTCTGCAGTTGTTCGACGAAGTCCGGGTCGCGGTCGAGTGGTCCGGCCAGCAGGCAATGCCAGTCCCGCTCAGCAAGGCCGGCGAGCGCCTCGACGAGGAGGTCCTGTCCCTTGTGGCGGCCGAGGACTCCGACGCAGATCAGGTGGCCGCGGACGGGCCGGGCCGGGGCAGCGACCCGATCGACGCCGGGCCGGGCGACGTGCACCCGGTGAGCCGGGATCGCGTATCGGGTCAGGATCTGCTGGCGGGTCCATTCGCTGGTAACGACCACGCCGGTGGCCGCACGGAGCACTACCCGTTCGGAGCGCTCGGCGCTGGCATCATGGCGTGTGTCGAGGGCGGTGGCCAGTGGCATGTGCAGCAGCACAGTCATTCGTATCCGGCCAGCGTGGGGCAGCAGCTGCGCGGCGGCTGGTGAGGCGATGAGCCCGTCGATCAGGACGGTCTCCCCGTCGGGGACGGCGGAAACGATGCGCGCCAGGTCGGCGCGGGCGCACGGGCCGGGTACCGGCCACGCCGCGGCGACGGTCGTGACCAGCACATTCCATCCAGCCTCGGCCAGTCCGGCGCAGACGCGCTGGTCGTAGATGTTCCCGCCGGTAGGCTGGCCGGGATCGTCGAACCCCTCGGGGACTACTGCGTGAACCCGCACGATGTTCCGGCCCTCCAGAGCGCCTGATGACTTGCTTCGATGAAGCCTCGATGCCCCTCGACTATGCCCGCTACCTGGCCGCGAAGACGACCGTGGATGACCGGGCGCTTAACCGGCATGTGCTGGCCGAGATGCGCCGCCTGATGCCCGCGGGTGCGCCGCGGGTGCTGGAGGTCGGCGCCGGCCTGGGGACGATGGTGGCCCGTCTGATGGACTGGGGCGCGGTCGGCGCCGGCGAGTACGTCCTGCTGGATGCGGATCGGCAGTTGCTGGATTGCTCGCGCCGGTGGCTGCGCGATTGGGCGGCCGCGCGGGGCCTGCGCAGCGACCTGCTGCCGGACGGGCTGTGGGTGGGTGGTATCCGGGTGCGCCTGGTGCACGCCGAGCTCGGCAGTTACCTGGAGGCCGCGCACGTGGCGCCGGCCGATGTGCTGATCGCCAACGCCGTCCTGGACCTGGTGGACGTGCCGGCCGTCTTGCCCGGATTGTTGCGGTTGCTGGTCCCCGGCGGCGTCTACTGGTTCACGGTCAACTACGACGGCGAGAGCATCTTCGCGCCCGGCCACCCCCACGACGACCAGATCATGCAGGCCTACCACCGCGACATGGATGAGCGCGTTCGCTACGGCCTGGCCGGGGAAAGCCGGACGGGCCGCCGCCTGTTCCACCACCTGCGGGCCGCGGGCGCGCCCGCCCTGGCGGCAGGGTCGTCGGACTGGGTCGTCAGCGCCGGCCCGGATGGGAAATACCCGGACGATGAGGCTTACTTCCTGCACAGCATCCTTGACACGATCCAGAACGCGCTGAAGAACCGCCAGGACCGGGTGGAACCGGCGGACCTGGCCGACTGGCTGGCCGAGCGCGGTCGGCAACTGGCCGCGGGTGAACTGGTCTACATCGCCCACCAGCTTGATTTCGCGGGCCGCTCGCCGGGCTAGCGCGCCGCCAGCGCCCGGCGACGACGGCCGGCCCTGTCCGCCGCAACTGCCACAGCCGGGCCGACATCGCCTGCCGCAGCGGAGTCCACCCGCGGTGCCGCTGGAAAGGGATCTCGAACACAGCGGCAAACAGACGGGCGAAGCACACCGTCACGGGCAGCAGGATCGCGGCCAGCACGAAGAAAGCCGGCACCCCGGTAGCGACCCGGCCCAGCACCAGGCCGAAGGACACGGCGACGACGATCGGCAGGTGCGTCAGGTAGAGGCTGTAGGAGCAGGAGCCGAGGCTCCGCGGCAGGCGGCTGTCAAGGAACCGGACGACGAAACGCGGGCGCGAGGTGGCGACGGCGGCGAGGAAGCAGCCGATCGCCGGAGCCCAGGCCAGGTCGAGCCAGAACAGATTGAAGTACGACCAGACGGAGCCCCTGACCACCATCAACACAATGGCTGGCACCGCGGCAGCCAGCGCGTAAGCGGCCCAGGGCCGTGATCGGGTGCGCTCGCTGGCGGTGACGATCCCAGCGGCCAGCAAGCCGACGGCGAACAGCACCGCGAGATCGGGGGTGAACTTGACCAGGGCGGTGTTCATCAGCGCGACATGGGGTCCCAGCGCGCCGATGGTCACAACGATCGCGGCCACCAAGCCCACCATCGCGGGGGCACTGACCCGCCGGACGAGCAGCAGCAGCAGCGGCAGCAGGACGTAGAGCTGGGCTTCGATGGCGATCGACCAGAACGCCCGGTTGGGGGCGCCCACCGGGAAGACGTCCTGCACGAGCAAGCCGTACGACATGACGGACTTCCCGGTGGGCACCGGCTGGCCGGGCTGGGCGACCACGTACCAGGTCATCACCAGACTGAAAGCGAGCGCGGCCCAGTACGGCGGCAGGATGCGCCAGGCCCGTCGGTGCGCGTACGCCTTGATCGACTTGAAGCGCCACCCCGAGCGCGCCGGGCCGAGGCCCAGCGAGAAACCCGACAGCACGATGAATATCGCGACCGCGCCCCGGCCGTAGCTCAGCAAGGTCGCCCAGAACGGGGCGTGACTGGCGCCCGGGTATCCCGGCCAGGCGCGCAAGAAGATGTGGTAGACGACGACGTACAGGGCGGCTAGGGCCCGGATCCCGTCCAGGCCGACAACGCGGCCCGGCCGGGTGGCGGCCATCGCCGCGGCTGGCGCGGCTGGCGCATTGGTAGGTGGCGGATGCTCGCGGGTGTCAGTCATCGGCCGTCGGTCCCGAGCTGCGCCGGACCGAGGCCGCCGGCGTGCCGGTGCGGCTCGGCGGCGTGCTCAAGACTGCGCGAAAGCAGATCATGCCCTCCGCGGCGGGCCTTGGTGGCCAGGTAGGCAGCGTTGGTCCCAGTCAGGTGCAGGGCGGTGGGGACCTGCCTGGCGATCGTGATGCCGAGGCGGGCCAGCTGAGCGCCCTTGTCTGGGTTGTTGCTGAGCAACTCGATGCGGTTGGCGCCGAGCGCGTGCAGCATCTGGGCCGCGCTGGTGTAGTCACGCTCGTCGGCCCGGTGACCGAGCGCGAGATTCGCGTCGTATGTATCCAGACCACGATCTTGCAGCGCGTAGGCGTCGAGTTTGTCGTACAGCCCGATGCCGCGCCCTTCCTGGCGCAGATACAGCACGTACCCGCCGTGCTTGGTGATCCGCTCGACTGCTTCGCGCAGTTGCGGCCCGCAGTCGCACCGCTGACTGCCGAACACGTCACCGGTGAGGCATTCACTGTGCAGGCGCACCAGCGGCAGCGCGGCCGCGGCGGGCCGGCCGAGTTCCAGGGCCACGTGCTGCTGCGCGTCGGTCAGGCCGGTGAAGCTGACGACCGTGGCCATGGTCGAGTAGTCGTCACCGAAACGCAGCGGGATCTGAATACGCCGGCGGATCGCTGCCGCCCGGACCGTCCCGGTCACGGGACGAGCCGTCCGGCCTCGCACCAGCTTGCGGGCGACGTCAGCGGGGTGCCGAGGCCGGTCACCGGGCACGGCCATGAACGACTTCCAACGCCCGCGGCGCCGGATCGGGCCGACGCGGCTCGCCCGAGCGAGCCGGGCCGCGACGGCGGCGAACGGCGTCCCTCAGCAGCAGGCCAGCGCCCGGGGCAACCGCGGCCAGCATGAGCACCGCATAGAGGGTGGCGACCGTGATCCCGGTGGCCGCGCCGAGTCCGGCTGCGCTGAAGGCCCAGGCGGCGGCTCCTTCCCGCAGCCCCCACCCGCCGATGCTCAAGGGGATCACCATTGCCGTCTGGACCACCATCAGCAGCGCGATCAGTTCACCCAGGGGTGCGGTGCAGCCGGCGACCCTGGCCGCGATGACGAACGTGGCTGTGTGCCCGGCCACGACCAGCACCGAGGCCAGCGTGAGCTGCGGCCACACGTCCGGGGCCAGCAGGCCGCGACGCAGGTCAGCGGCAACGGCCCGGGCAGCGCGCCCCAGCCGCGACTGGCCGCGGCGGGCAGCGCGGCACACGACCAGGGCAGCACACCCGGCTACGCCCGCCACACCCGCCACAACGTACGGCAGCGCGGGCCGAACTGGCGACGGCAGGGTCAGCAACACGACGACGGTCACTACGGCCTGGACGACCTGACCCCACAGCCGTTCCCACGCGACCGCACGCAGCCCCAGCACCACGTCTCCAGCGCGCCGGCCGTGCGTGACCGCCCGGTTCACGTCGCCGAGAACCCCGCCGGGCAGCACGGAGTTGAGGAACAGGGAACGGTAGTAGGCACCGACCGCGGCTGGCAGGCCAATGCCGACGCCGAGTGCCCGGGCGACGACCCGCCACCGCCAGGCCGACCACACCGTAGTCAGGGCAGTGAGCGTGACGGTGGCCACGACCGCCTGCCAGGTGACCGCGCGCAGCCCGTCTTCGAACGGCGCCGCGCCCACCTGCCGCCAGAGAAACCACAGCACGGTGACGCCGACCGCCAGGCGTAGAAAGGACGGGCCGAAGCGGCGGACGGCTAGACCGATCCCGGGCGGAACTGAGTACAAGCCAGCCACACCGGTTACACGGGCCGACTGGACACATAGTTCAACCGTCCGGCGGCGGCAGCATGGCGGCCCAGCGTCCGGTCGCGTTGAACCAGCTTGATCGCGGACCCGTTGTCCCATGAGGAACGGCGGCAGGGGCTACGAAGACGGAGGCGCGATGCGTACGAGTCAGCCTGCGGACGAAGCCGCTCAGCTTGCGGACGAAGCCCCTCAGCCTGCAGACGCAGACGAGGCCGCGCCGCCCGCGACTCGGCTCGCGGGCAAGGGCGCGCTGCCTGAGATTCGGCTCGCGACGATCCTGGGGCTGCTCGCCACCGCCGCCCTGCTCGGCGTCGTATCCGCGACGGCTGGTCTCGGCGTCGCCGGCTGGATCACCGGGCTGGCCACCGGTGCCGCGGCGACCGCCCTGCTGGTCACCGCCCGCATGCGCAGCGACCAGCCGGCGATCTTCCCGGCGGACTGGGTCACCCTGACCCGGGCGCTGCTGATCGCCGGGGTCGCGGGCCTGGTTGCCGACTCGTTCAGCCGGCCGGTGTCGGTCACAGCGCTGGTCACCCTGTCCATCGTGGCGCTGGTCCTCGACGCGGTGGACGGGCAGGTGGCGCGCCGGACCGGCACCGCAACCGCGCTCGGCGGACGCATGGACGGCGAGGTCGATGCGTTCCTCATCCTGCTGCTCAGCATCGCCGTGTCCCAGGACTACGGCGCCTGGGTGCTGATCATCGGCGCCGCCCGCTACGCGCTGCTGCTAGCGGGCTGGGCGATCCCGTGGCTGGCCGCGCCGTTGCCACCCCGGTACTGGCGCAAGGTCGTGGCCGCGATCCAGGGCATCGTGCTCACCGTCGCCGTGTCCGGAGTGCTGGATCGCCTCGCCGGGATGATCGCGGTCGCCGCCGCGTTGCTGCTGCTGGCCGAGTCGTTCGGCCGTGACGTGATCTGGCTGTACCGCACCGGGGCCGGCCCGCGCGCCCGCCGGGCTCTGCGGCTGGCCATCACCGCGCTTGCGGCCGTGCTCGTGTGGGGTGTTCTCGTCGCGCCCGATCGTGCCTATCAGTTCACCCCCGCCGCCTTGGCCCGCATCCCCGCAGAGGGGCTGGTCCTGGTGGCCATCGCGCTGGTGCTGCCGACCTGGCCGCGACGGATCGTGGCCGCCATCGCCGGATTCTTTTTCGGCGTCCTCACTTTGGTCAAGATCCTCAACGCAGCGTTCTTCCTGGAGATCGGGCGGCCGTTCAACCCGGTCTTCGGCTGGTTCGATATCGGCCCGGCTATTGGCGTGGTGCGCGACACGATCGGCGCCACGCTCACGAACATCGCGCTCGCCGGGCTCTTGCTCGGTATCGTCCTGCTCGTCGCCGCGAGCACCGCGGCAACCATTCACCTCACCACCGTGGCCGCCCGGCATCGCCGCACCACGGTTCGCGGACTCGCCGTCCTCACCGCGGTCTGGGCGCTGTGCGCAGGCCTGTCACTGCAACTCATCCCAGGCGCCCCGGTCGCCTCGAGCAGCACCGCCGGGCTGGCCGTCGCGCAGGTGCGCGGCACCCAGAAGGCGCTCGCTGATGAGCGCCTTTTCGAGCAGCTTCTCCGCCGCCCCGACTCCCAAGCCAGCGTCCCCGCTTCGGACCTGCTCACCGGATTGCGCGGCAAGGACGTCATCATCGCCTTCGTCGAAAGCTATGGGCAGGCCGCCGTTCAGGGCTCGAACTTCTCCGCTGGCGTCGACGCCACCCTGCGCCAGGACAACGCCGCACTGACCCGGGCCGGCTGGTCCACGCAGAGCGCCTGGCTCAACTCCCCGGGCTTCGGCGGGGTCAGCCAGCTCGCCCACTCCACCCTGCAGTCGGGGCTGTGGGTCAACACCGAACTGCGGTACGCCAAGCTGGTCGCCAGCCACCGGTTCACCCTCAGCGACGCCTTCGACAAGGCCGGCTGGCGCACCGTGAGCGACAGCCCGGAGAACGACTCCGTCTGGCCGCCCGGCACATCCTTTTACCACTTCGACGAGCTCTACAACCGGTCCAACGTCGGCTATCGCGGCCCGGACTTCAGCTACGCCGATATGCCCGATCAGTACATCATGGACAAGTTCCAGCGGCTCGAACTCGGCCCTGGTCACAAGCCGGTTATGGCCGAGATCGACCTGGTTTCCTCGCACTATCCCTGGGCCCCGCTGCCGACCATGGTGCCCTGGAACAAGGTCGGCAACGGCTCGATATTCGACCCGATGCCCGCGCGGGGCGCCACCCGGATCGCCACCTTGGCCAGCGCCAGCAAGGAGCGCCAGGCCTTCAGCACGTCGATCAAGTACTCGCTGCACGTCCTCACCTCATGGGTCACCGAGCTCAACGACCCAAACCTGGTGCTCATCCTGCTCGGCGACGAGCAGCCCGCTGCGCCTGTCACCGGACCCCAGGCCAGCCACAAGGTGGTGGCCTCGATCATCGCCCGCGACCCTTCCGTGTTCAGGCGGATTGCCTCCTGGCGCTGGCAGGATGGGCTGCTGCCCGGTCCCTCCGCTCCGCTCGAGCCGATGGACGCCTTCCGCAACCAGTTCCTCGGCGCCTTCAGCACGCCCTCGTCCCAAGCCCGGTGAGTCAGGGCAGGTGGCTGGTGTCGTTGACGCAATGAACGGCGGCAAATCCGTGGTCGTGCCATCGGATCTCGTTAATGCAGGCGGAGCCGAGATATAGCCGGTAAAGGGTGCCAAGCGGGACGCCGAGAGCCCGGCAGAGCAGGATCTTTATCGGGGTAATGTGGCTTACCACCAGGACGGTCTGACCGCCGTGGTCCCGGAGCAGCCGGTCACAGGCCCGGTTTACCCGGTCTGCGACCTCGGCGAAGCTCTCCCCGCCCGTGGGTGCCTGCTCGGGGTCGCGTCGCCAGGCGGCCGCGGCCGCGGGCCATCGCTGCTGGATTTCGGCCAGGGTAAAGCCATCCCAGTCACCGAAGTCGGTTTCACGGAGATCGTCATCGATGACTGAGGTCAAGCCCAGTTCGCCAGCCGCAATGGCGGCGGTGGCGACCGCGCGCTGCAATGGCGAGCTGACCACGGCATCGATCGGGGCACCGGTGGCTAGGCGGCAGGCGGCGGCCTGGGCCTGCTGGGTTCCGCTCGCGCTAAGCGGGAGGTCGCGCAGCCCGCTGAAGCGGTGTTCGGGTGACAGCTGGGTATCGCCGTGCCGCAGCAGGATGGTGGTGGTGGGATCTCCGGTGGGGTTATCCCAGCCCAGTGTCATATGGCTGTCCCGCGAGGATGACGAGAATGTTGTGTTGACTGTTCCCATGACAGCAAGACGAACGCGTCAGCAGAACGGTTCAGCGCCCTATCAGGATGCCAGGTCGCCCTGGGAATCAGGGAGAACGTCAGCATCGTGCGCGGTATCCGCCAAACGCGATGGGAGTTTCCCACACTCGTACGGCCAGCGCCTCGCCGCCTGCGGCGGCGACGGTGGGCCGGAGGCTGTCATGCACCCAGCGGGCGAACACCTCGACCGTGACCGCTTCGGCCCCGGCTGGGCGTATCTCCTCCAGGTTGCGGCCTTCGACCCGGCTGGTCAGCTCGGTCAGCGCCGCTTCCAGTACATCCAGATCGCAGACCATGCCCCGGTCGTCGAGCTGCTCGCGATCCACCACGATCTCTATCCGGTAGTCATGATCATGCAGTTGCCCCTCGGGCCCGGGCAGTCCCGGCATGATGTGGAACGCGCGGACGCTTCGGCTCAACCCGACTTCACAGGTCACCGGCAGCACTCCTGTCATAGTCGAGGACGGCATGCATCAACCCGGGTAGTCCCTGGTCCACGGCCCGGAACGCCTCGGCTGCGTGGGCGAAGGCGAAGTTGTGAGTGCACAGCTGGGCCAACGGTAGTTCGGCCATCAGCTCAACGCTTTCCCGGCGGCGCCGAGAGCGGGTCCAGGTTCTGGACAGCCTGGTTGGCACCGTGGAAACTTGAGTGCTGCGGATGATCAGACGCCGCCGGTGGAAGGCGCCGCCGAGCGGCAGCACCACTGGTTTGGTGCCGAACCACGACGCGATCAACAGGGTTCCCTCGTGGGCCAGCATGTTCAGTGCCATCGCTGGTGCATCCCGGTTGCCGCTGGCATCAATGACCAGCGGAACCTCCTCTTTCACCAGTTCCTCTGGTGCTGCGGTGGTGGCGCCGAGGCTGCTGGCCATGGTGCGGCGCCACGCCTGCGGCTCGGCCAGCAGCGGCCGCCACCCAGAGCGCTGCAACAGCAGGCTGGTCAGCAGCCCGAGCACGCCGGCGCCGAGCACGATGACCCGATCGCGATATCCGGTCCCGGCATCGAGCGTCACCTGCAACGCCGTCTCGACCAGCGGGAACAGGGTTGCGGACGCGGGATCGACAGCAGGCAGCGCAATCAGGTCACTGGCCCGCGCCGCGAATACGTCCTGATGCGGATGGAACGCGAAAACCGTCCGCCCGGACTCCACTACTTCGCCGACGCACGCATACCCATAGGTAAAGGGATAGGAGAAGGTACCGCCAAGCGCGTCGATCGTGTCATCCAGCGCCATGTCGTCAGGGACTTCGCCGCGGTAAACCAGTCGCTCGGTGCCACCGCTGATGCCGGAGCACAAGGTGCGGACAAGGACCTCACCGGCCGCAGGCCGCGGTGTGGGCACTTCCCTGATTTCCACACAGCGCGGAGCGGTATGAAATAGCGTGCGGGCGGGCACTCGGCCAACGTACCCCGCGATCGATCTAGTAGTCCTCAGCCCCGGGCTGCGACCTGCTCGTCATCGAGCTTTCTGCGCACTGCGGGACGACCCGGCAGCGAGGAATGCGGTTCCGAAGAACAACTCGGTCCAGGAGGGATCGTCCAGTTCTGCCTGCATGGCTGCGCGAATCGCCTCCCACGGACGGCGCATCATCCACTCATCTATGGCGGCGAAGGGCCGCACCGCCGCGGTTCCGAGCTGCGCTAGCCACCCGGGCGTGTTGCCGGGAACCTTGACATCCAGCACGACCCAGCGTCCGCCTCCGGAGAGGGCCGCGGCACCGTGGGCGATGACCTCTGCGCACTCGGGCACCTGCGTGAGCGCATATGTGGACAGGATCGCCTTGGCCTGGGCTGGAAAGCCGTACTCAGCCGCGTCGGCTTGCACGAGGCTGATATTGCCCCAGCCGTGCGCCGCTATCCGATCCTCGGCCTGGGCGAGCATCGCGTCGGTCAGATCGACGCCGATGATCCGGCCACCGGGACCGATCACGTCCTCAATCAGCGGGAAGTTCAGACCCGTGCCGCATGCGAGGTCGATCACGCTGTCACCGGCGCGAAGACCGAGCGCTTGTACGGCCCGGAGGCGCTGTCCCTGGTGGGGGTAGCCGGGCACGGGGTAGAGCCGGGAGGTGATGTCGTAGCGCTTCGCCTTCTTGCGGTATGTCTCGATCAGGCGATCTCGCCGGTCGGTCTGGCTCACGGTGTGCTCCTCGATCCCGGTAGCGTCGCGGTAGGATCGCGCACCACCCTGTCTAGGATTCCGCGCCTTCCCGCGTAGCGGACTCGACCGCAGCCTTGATCGCCACCATCTCGCGATCGCTCACGCGCTGAAGACTGCCCTTGAAAAGGCCGGGGACCGCGCGCATGACGCCCGCGAGGTCGACCTCAATCCACATCATGGCGTCGGTCTGCCCATCGTCCACCGGCTCGAGTTCCATTCCCCAGCGGGACGCGGACGTACCCATTCGCCCGGCGAACGCCACCGAGCCGGGTTCCTCGACAGCGGTCACTTCCTGGCTCCGGCCGTGCGTCCGCCCCAGGTCCTTCGCCCGCTGGTCCACCCGAGAGCCGGGCTGAATCGGCCCTCCTCCGCGAACCCAGCATTCGAGGACCGTTGGCGCCCACTCCGGCCAGCGTCCGACGTCACAGACATACGCCCACACCTCATGGACGTTGCTGGCGATTCTTATGCGGCTCTCGGTTCTAATTGTCATGGGGCGGACTCTGTGTTGCTCACTTTCGGGTTGCGTAAGATCTTCCGCGACGCTACATCCCTGACTGAGACGCCTGCAAGCGCACTCGGATGGCGTAAGAATCAGGTAAGTCTCGCCGCCCAAGCTCTAGCTACACGCAGGTCAGCGACGTGCGGAGAGCCTGACAGGCGGGAAAACCTGTTGCCCGCGGCCTAGCGGCGTGTCAGCCTGGCACCCCGGATCCCTGCCGTCGCCGCCCGCGACTGGCGGATGCTCGCTGAGCAGGAAGGAGGGCCGCAGATTGAGAACCATCACGAGTTTCTTGCTGCCCGCCCGCACTTCCTGCACCAGGAGCTTCCGCCATGTCCAGCTCTCAGTTCCGCCGCGGCAAGCGGCGGTTTGACGACGAGTCCGCCTTCCTCAAGCGCGACCGGCACCGCCGGCGCCTCCCGCCGGCCGACTTCGGCTCCGAGACGTTCGGGCTGCCCGAAGGTGACCGGTGGTCCACATGGGATCAGTCCGCGCCCACGGAGCGCGGCCCGCGACCGCACCCGGACTGGCTTGTCACCGACCTCGCGGCCGTCAACACCGAGCTTGGCGTCCTGAAGACCGGCAAGGAGGCCGACGTCTACCTGCTGCGCCGCGGCGTGCCCGGCACTGACCGGTCCTGCCTGCTCGCGGCCAAGCGGTACCGGGCCGTGGAGCACCGGATGTTCCAGCGCGACAGCGAGTACCTCGAAGGCCGGCGCGTCCGGGAGTCGAGGGTGAACCGGGCGATCGCGGCACGGTCCGCGGCGGGCCGGGCGATGATCTCCACCCAGTGGGCGAGCGCCGAGTTCGCCGCCCTGAGCCGGCTCTGCGCGGCCGGCCTGCCAGTGCCGTATCCGGTGCAGATACTCGAGACCGAGCTGCTGCTGGAGTTCATCGGCGAGCCGGACGGCACGGCCGCGCCGCGGCTGGCCGAGATCAGGCCTGCTGGAGCGGAGCTCGCCAGCCTGTGGGACCAGCTGGTGACGGCCCTCCGCGGCCTGGCCCGGCTCGGCTACGCGCACGGCGACCTGTCGGCCTACAACCTGCTGGTGCACGGCGGCCGGCTGGTCATGATCGACATGCCGCAGATCGTCAACGTGATCGCGAACCCGCGTGGCGCGGAGTTCCTGATCCGGGACTCGGCGAACGTCGCGCGCTGGTTCACCGCCCGCGGGCTGACCGGAGTGACGCCGATGCCGGCCGACCTGGCCGGCCTGCTGCTAGCCGAAGCACGCTTGTCATAGCTGGCGCGTGTCAGCTGATCGCGCCTGCCGGAAGCAGCGCATGAACGCCCCAGGACTGGTTGGCCACTTGCGTGACTCTCAGGTCGAGCACTGGGCTGGCCAACGCCAGCGCCGTTGCCTTGTCAACTGCGTAGCTGGCCTGCAGCCAGGTCAGCATGGCGTCGAGCGCATCGCCCATGGCCGTGTTGAGATCCGGGCTGAAGCCCAAGGTGATCTGGCCAGCCGGAGTTTCCGCGTGCACTCCTGGAACTGGCCGGTCCGTCACCAACCCGAGCTGAAGCTCGGTGGTCATACCGCACTCGATGGCGGTACCCGCCACCTCTCCGTCGCCCTGGGCAGCATGGCCGTCGCCCATGCTCAGCAGGGCACCAGGCACGGCAACCGGCAGGTACAGGATCGACCCGGCGACCAGTTCCTTGCAGTCGATGTTGCCGCCGCCGACAGGCCTGGGCGGGATGGTGGAGTGCTCGCCCGGCTCGTCCCAGGCCACGCCCGTCACGCCGTGGAACGGGGCTATCCGCACCGTGTGCCCCCGATCGCTGGTCGCCACTCCCGCGTCCGCGTCAATCTGCCATAGCAGCCAGGCTGGCGGGCCTTCGTGCAGGCCGAGCCGCCTGGTCAGCGGAGTGTCGCGGCTCGCGGCGACGGTGTAGCCCCAGGTGTCGGGGCGCAGGGAAATGAAGCGCACCGCGAGCACCTCGCCGGGCACCGCACCGCGAACAGCGATCGGCCCCGTCAGGCAATGGCCGCGCCTCTTGCTGGCCATGGTCGGCACCTTCTCGCCAGGGAACGTCTGCGGCTGCAGGTGTCCGGATGCGTCCAGTGAGCGCAGCACGATCGTGTCACCGGGGTCAACGGTCAGTACCGGCGGCTGGTCACGGGAGAACACGTCCACTGTCGTCGACGGTGACGGGTCGAGCTGGTGGCCAGTCATGCAGCGATCTTCCCCGCCCTGCTCGGCCGCGGCAACGCGAGACCGGCAGCGCCGGGCTCGCGATCGGGTTACCCACCGGGGCGCTGGTCATCCCCGCTTTCCGACGATCTCGCCTCGGGGGTGAGCTGGCGGACCTCGAGCAGGTCAAGGCCGAGCGCCTCGATCTCGGCCAGGACACCGTGGAGCCCGGGCCGGTCCAGCATGCCGGTCAAGACCGTCTCCGGGCCCTGCCGCTTCGATGCCATCGCCGGAAACGCGGAAAGCAGCGTGACACCGAGATGACCCTTGATCCTGATCATGTACCTGGCCAATGCAGGGTCCATGCGCCAATAGTCCGGCGCGGGCAGGTGAGTCAGCATCGCCAGGATCTGGTGAGGCCGGAGCAAGAACCCCTGATGCGGATCAGTGAGGCACTTACCCGGGAACGTAACCTGGCTAAATGCGGAGAGGCTGGCGACGGCAGGCCAGCGCGCCGGGGATCGGGTTCAGACGTGGCTTTTAAGGCAAATCCGGCAAGGTCGGCTCAGGCAGCTCCGCGGCTGATTCAGCGCGAAGGACTTCTTGCGTCCATGGATCGCGCGACGGCAGCCAAGGTAACGCTCATCTCGGGCCCGGCAGGCAGCGGCAAGACTTCGCTGCTGCGGGCCTGGGCAGATGGTCCTGGTCAGCGGTACCGGCTAGCTGTCGTGCAGGTGCGGCGCGATCAGCAGGACTCCCAGCAGTTCTGGCTGGCCGTCCTCGGCGCGATCCGGGCGGCCTCGGGCACCGGCGAGGGCGAACAGCTGGCAGCGACACCCGACTTCAACGAAGCGGCCATCGGCCAGCGAGTTCTGACGGAGCTGGCCGGGCATCATGATCGCACCTTCCTGGTCATCGATGATCTGCACGAGCTGACCTCCCGGGAGGCGCTCACGCAGCTGACCCACCTGCTAGAGAAGCTCCCCCAGCAGGTGCATGCGATCCTGGCAACACGGCGTGATCTGCCCCTCCGGTTGCACAAGCTTCGCCTCGCCGGCGAGCTGGCCGAGATCCGCGCGGCAGACTTGCGTTTTACGCGGCGCGAGACGCACCAGTTCCTGGTGACTTCGGGCATCGCGCTGTCGGAGGCCGGGGTCGCCCAGCTGCACGAGCGCACGGAAGGCTGGGCCGCGGGCCTTCGGCTGGCGGCGATCTCACTGGCCAGTAGTCCTGACCCCGAGCGATTTGTCGCGGAGTTCTCCGGCAGCAGCCGGACCGTTGCCGAATACTTGCTGGCCGAGATGCTGGAGTGCCAGCCGGCCGGTGTCCAGCAGTTGCTTCTGCGTACCTCCCTGCTGGACCGGATCAACGGTGAGCTGGCGGATCTACTGACTGGTCACCCTGGCTCCGAAGGGATCCTGCTTGACCTCGAAGACGCGAGCGCGTTTGTCGTATCGCTGGATCCGGCCCGAACCTGGTTTCGGTATCACCACCTCTTCGCTGAGTTGCTCCGGCTTGAGCTGCGCCGGAGGCTGCCCGAAGAACTGCCGGTCCTGCACCGGCTGGCGGCCGGATGGCTTAGCGAGCACGGCGAGATCATCGACGCTATCCGGCACACTCAGGCCGCAGGTGACTGGTCCGACGCGGCGCGGCTGCTCGCCGACCACTCATTCGGCCTGACGCTGGACGGGCAAGCCCAGACCATTCAGACGCTGCTGCGAGCCTTCCCGCCAGGTGCCGTCACCGAGGGCCCCGATATCCCTCTCGCCCGCGCAACCAGCGAACTTGCCCGTGGGCGCCTGGATGAGGCGGCCGCCCACCTGACAGTGGCCGAAACCTCGATCGCGGCCACCCCGCCAGACCGCCAGCACCGCCTCGAGGTGGCGATCGCCGCACTGAAACTCTCGCTGGCACGGAAGCGTGGCCACCTAGCGGGGGTCGTCGAGCAGGTCAGGTTCCTGGCCTCGCCGATAACCGGGCAATCTGACGAGGACATCGCTCTTGACAGCGACCTCCGCGCGGTGGCGCTGATGAACCTCGGAATCGTCGAGGCCTGGTCGCTAGGAAACCAGGAGAGCGAGCGGCACCTCCAAGAGTGTGCCGACCTTGCGCGGCGGATCGGACGCCCGTACCTCGAAGTGGCCTGCCTGGCTGAGCTGGCCTTCGCATCGAAGATCGAGCCCTTCGCAACCACGCGGCAGCGGTGCCGGGAGGCGATAGCCCTCGCCGAGCAACATGGCTGGGGCGCCGAGCCGGTCATCGCGCCGGCGCTGGTGAATCTGGCAGGCGCTCTGATCTGGACGGGTGAATTCGACGAGGGTGCTCGCTGGCTGCGGCGCGCCGCCCGCGCCCTGGAGACCGACTCCGGGCCGCTCATCAGGCTGTTGCTGCACATCGGCAACGGCGTTCTGCTGTCCGGCCGCCGCTCGCAGCGCGAGGCGCTGGCGGAGTACAGCGCGGCCGAGCACCTGCAGGCACAACTGGAGGGCTCCCACGCACTGGCGACGCAGCTGACCAGTTTCCGGCTGGCCACTCAGGCTCGGCTCGGGCAGCACGGGGCGGCCCGGGCCTCGCTGGCCGCTTTGGACGACGACCTGGCCGGCTCGGGCGAGATCAGTAATGCCCGGGCGGCCATCTGCCTCGCCGAGGGCAACCCGGCTGCCGCCCTCGCCGCGGCGCAAGATGTCCTGGACGGGACCGCTCCAGCCATCGGCTACGTGACAGTGGTCGAGGCAAACCTCCTGGCCGCGCTGGCACACCGGGAACTCGGCGACCAGCGCGCTGCCTCTACAGCCGCTGAGAGCGCACTTTCCCTGGCGGAGGCGGACCGGCTGATCCTGCCGTTCGCGATGACGGCCTCGCTGGAACTGCTTGAGGCGATACCGCGGCATGAGACGGCGCACGCGGCCCTGCTGGCCGACATCCTCGACATAATGCGCGGATCATCAATAACGGCAGGCAATGAGGCTTCGCTGGCCAAGATCGAGCCTCTCAGTCCGAGCGAGCTGCGGGTGCTGCGGTATCTGCCGACGAACCTCTCCCGGCCGGAGATCGCCAGCGAACTGTCGGTCTCGGTGAACACCGTCAACACCCACATCCGCAGCATCTACGCGAAGCTCCAGGCTCAGGATCGTTCGTCGGCGGTGCGACGCGCACGACAGATGCGGCTGCTCTCGGCCGGCCTGAACGCCTAACGCGGCGCCGGGCGGTCGCTGTTCCAGCGGCGGGTGACCTGCGATTCACCCCCGCCAGGGTGACGACATCGCCGCCCGCTCCAGCGAGCCTAATGGCATGACGACGAGAGGCAGGCGCTGGCTGGCACGAGGCGCTCTGGCGCTGGTGCTGGCCGCAGTGGTGCTGCTGCTGGCGGTGGCCGGGTGGCGGAGCCTGGCCATGATCGGCCTGACGGCCATAGGCGTATGCCTGGTGCTGGCGGGCGGGTACTGGTTCCTGGCGAACCGGGGCGTGGCACGGTGGCTCTCGCTCATCCTGGTGATCGGCGCGCCGGTGCTGATCCTGGTGACGTTCGCGCTACACAGCCTGCTGTGGGTGGCCATCGTGGCCGTCGTGCTGATGCTGCTGGCCGCCGGGACCGGGCGGGCCGCACTGCGCACGGACGCCGCCCCGGCCGGAATGCCCGCGGCACCGGCCACCCGCCCGCAGCACCCGTTCCTGATCATGAACCCGCGGTCCGGCGGCGGGAAGGTGACCAAGTTCCACCTGAAGGAGAAGGCGGAAGCGCTGGGCGCCCGGGTCGCCCTGCTTGAAGGCCCGGGCATGGTGGATGTGGCCGCGCTGGCCCGCCAGGCCGTGACTGAGGGCGCTGACCTGCTGGGGGTGGCCGGTGGTGACGGGACTCAAGCCCTGGTCGCGGGCATCGCTGCCGAGCACGGCCTGCCGTTCCTGGTCATCAGCGCGGGCACCCGCAACCACTTCGCCCTCGACCTGGGACTGGACCGGGACGACCCGGCCACCTGCCTGGATGCGCTGAGCGACGGCGAGGAGCTGGAGGTGGATCTGGGCCTCATCGGCGACCGCACGTTCGTCAACAACGCTTCGTTCGGTGCCTACGCCGAGGTGGTGCGCAGCCCGGCCTACCGGGATGACAAGCGCGGCACCACCTTGCAACTGCTTCCCGACCTGCTCAAGGGCCATCAAGGTGCCCGGCTGTCGGCCCGGGCCGGGCAGACCAGAATCGACGCCCCGCAGGCTCTGCTGGTCAGCAACAACCCGTACGGCACGGACGACATCGCTGGGCTCGGCCTGTGGCCGCGGATCGACGCGGGCACGCTCGGCGTGGTCGCTGTGCTGGTTAACAGCGCCAGGCAGGCGGTCGAGCTGGTTCGCCGCGGGCACGGCGCGGGACTGGTCGTTCTGGCCGCCGACGAGATTGTGGTTGAGGCCGATAGGCCGCAGATCCCGGTGGGTATCGACGGCGAGACGATCATGATGTCGGCCCCGGTGCGGTGCGCGATCCGGCCCCGGGCGCTGCGCGTGATCGTGCCGAGGGAACGCCCTGGCGTGCCCGAGGTCAAGCCACCTCTGGAGTGGCCACGGCTGCGGCAGCTCGCGGGGTTCCGCGCTCTCCCGGACGGAAATGGGGCTTAGGCAACACCGGCCTCGACGGCCGTTTCGAGGTGGGCGGCCGCCCACATTCCATCGAGGTCGATGGCGGCGAGGATGGCCGCGCGGCCCAGCGCGTTCGCGTAGGTGGGGAAGGAGAACGGCACCAGCGCGAGCTGCTCGACCGTCATCCGGGCGGCCATCGCCGTCGCCGCCAGCTGGGCCAGCTCGACCGCCCGCTCCCCGACGACGTGACAGCCCAGGATGGTATGCAGCTCGCGGTCGACGACCAGTTTGCAGAACCCTGTCTGGCGGCCATCGATGATCGGCCGCGGGAGCGAGTCGAAGCGCATCGTCGCCACCGCCACGTCATGGGCCTGCCGGGCGGCCGCCTCGGTCAGCCCGACCGAGGCGTACTCCGGATCGGTGAAGCTGCCGATCGGGCTCACCTGCGCGTCCAGGACCGTGCTTCCGCCGAGGACGGCGTTGGTGGCGGCCAGCAGCCCCTGGCGGATCGCCTCGTGCACGACCATCGCGCGCCCGGTGACATCGCCCGCCGCGAAGACATGCGGCGCGGTCGTGCGCAGCCGCTCGTCCACCTCGACGTACCCACGCTGGTCCGTCTGCACGCGGGCCCGGTCGAGAGCCAGCCCGGCGGTGTCCGCTACCCAACCGACCGCGACCACAGCCAAGCGCGGCCTCGATACCTTCCTGCCCCTGGCCCGGCGAACGAAGCAGGCGCACGCCGGCCGCACAGCGCTCGAAGCCATCGATCGTCCCAGCGTCCTCGACGATACTGACGCCGGACGCGGCCAGGGCGGCTCCGACCGCTTCGGAGACCTCGCGGTCCTCGCTCATCAGGATGCGGGGGGCGACTTCGACGAGGTGGACGCGTGAACCGAACGCGTTGAAGATCGAGGCCACCTGCACGCCGGTCGCGCCAGCTCCGATGACCAGCAGCGACGGCGGCACCGAGGACAGGTTCCACGCATCGCTGTGCGTCGCGGTCAGCTCGAAGCCGGGAACCGGCAGCGGCCGCGAGGTTCCGCCGGTGCACAGGATGACCTTGTCCGCTTGGAGCCGGGGCGCATTGTCGCTCTCAACGGTGTGGGCGTCCGCGAACCGCGCCAGACCAGCCCGCTCCCAGATCCTTACACCGGCCTGTTCAAGATCATCGCGCAGCAGCGACCGCTCACGTGCGGTCGCAGTCACCTCGCGGACCCGCGCCAGCAGCGCCGGATAATCGAGTGAGGGTTCGCCACCCGCGATCCCGTAGCGGGACAACTGCCGGGCCTCGCGGATCAGCCGCGCCGCCTGGGCGAGCGTGCGGACCGGCACGGGCCCGTCGTTCGCCGCCATCCCCCCGAACTGATCGCGGGTGATCAGCGCGGTCTTGGCCCCCAGGCGGGCCGATCGGAGCGCGGCAACGACGCCGGCGGGCCCGGCGCCGACGACCACCACGTCAAACGGCCCGGGCGGCGATGAGGTGGTCATGCCCCGATCCTCGGGAGCGCTGTCATGGCCGTCATCACTCCTGCTGGGTGAGGCGGCCAGGGCACTAGTCACAGGTGCCGGTGCGGTCAGATGCTCCAGAGCGCCTGGGTCGGGGAGAGCCGGGCGGCGCGGATGGCGGGCAGCAGGCCGGCCAGTGCGCCGATGATGACGGCGGCGGCCAGGCCGCCGGCCCAGGCCTGGGGCGGGATGACGACGGCCCAGCCCTTGGTGTGGGCGTAGGCGGCGGTGGTGGCCGCGCCGAGGGCGACGCCGGCGGTGCCGCCGGCCAGGGACAGCAGGATGGCCTCGGCCAGGAACTGGGCGCGGATCTGGCCTTTGGTGGCGCCCAGGGCGCGGCGCAGGCCGATCTCGGAGCGGCGTTCCAGCACCGAGATGATCATGATGTTGGCGACTCCGATCGCGCCGACCAGCAGCGCGACCGCGCCGAGGCCGAGGAACAGGGTGTCGAGGGCGCCTTTGGCGTCGGCCTGGGCGGTGAGCGCGGCCGAGGGCTGGGAGACGCTGACCTGGCCGGGGTTTTCCGGGTTGGCCTGCGCGCCGAGCAGGCGGTCGACGCGGGTGGTGACGGCCGGGGTTATCAGCCGTGCGGACGTAGATCTGGGAGGGGTGCCCGTCGAAGCCCAGGTATTTCTCGGCGGCGGGGAAGCCGACCAGGACGGCGGAGTCGAGTTCGGGGGCGTAGGTGTCCGGGCTGAGGATGCCGGTGACGTAAAACCACTGGCCGCCGGCCCAGATCCGCATCCCGGGCCGGATCCGGTCGATGCCCATCAGCTGGGCGGTGGCGGCGCCGAGCACGGCGACGGGCTCGCGGGCGGTGGCCGCGTTCAGGAAGTGGCCCTGGGCCAGGCTGGTGCCGGCCACGGCGGGCAGGCCCAAGGTGGCGGCGTCCACGCTGAGCGCGTTGGTCTCGATCGAGGGGATGAGCGGGGACTTGTAGACGCTGACGCCGCCGACACCGCCGGTGTCCTGCACGGCGGTGACGCCGGGCAGCCGGGCGATCATGCCCGGCGCCGCCTGCGGCAGTTCGGCGGTGGCGCCGGTGAGGGTCTGCCCGTTGGTGACGGTCAGCAGGTTGGTGCCCAGCGCCTGGATCTCGGCCAGCAGCGCGGCCTGGGAGGAGGCGGCCAGGCCCAGGACGGCGACGATCGCCGCGACGCCGATCGCGATGCCGAGCGCCGACAGCGCGGCGCGCAGCTTGCGGGTGCGCAGCCCGATGCTGGCCAGCCCGGCCAGGTCCGCGGGGCGCAGCCGGGCCGGCGGCCGGGGTGGATGTGGCGGTCATGGCGGTCCTTCCTGCCCGGGCCGCGGTGGCGGGCGGGCCGCCGGTCGGGACGAGGGCGGGGCTGGTGTCGGCGATGATGTGCCCGTCGAGCATCTCGATGCGCCGCCGCGTCCGGGCGGCGACGGCGTGGTCGTGGGTGATGATGATGACCGTGGTCCCGGCGGCGTTGAGTTCTTCCAGCAGGGCCAGGATGGCGGCGCCGGTGGCCGAGTCGAGGTTGCCGGTGGGCTCGTCGGCCAGCAGCACGGGCGGCGCGCCGGCGACCGCCCGGGCGATCGCGACCCGCTGCCGCTCGCCGCCCGACAGCTGGGTCGGCCGGGCGGTGGCCCGGTGCGCCAGCCCGACCCGGTCCAGGGCCTGCAGCGCCAGCCGCCGCCGCTCGGCGCGCCGGATGCCCGGCGTACAGCAGCCCGTCGGCCACGTTGCCCAGCACGCGTCTGGTGCTCGGCGAGGAAGAACTGCTGGAACACGAACCCGATCCGCGACGCCCGCAGCGCCGCCAGCTCCCGGTCGGTCATCCGGGCCACGTCCAGGCCGGTGACGCGGACCGTCCCGGCGGTCGGCTTGTCCAGGGTGCCCATCAGGTGCAGCAGCGTGGACTTGCCCGACCCGGACGGGCCGACGCACCGCCACCAGTTCCCCGGCCGTCACCGCCAGGCTCACCTGGGCCAGCGCCCGCACCGGCGGCGACCCGGGATACACCTTCGATACCTGGTCCAGCTCCAGCACCGGCACCCCGCCCGGCGCTTCCGCGGGCCGGGCCATCCCGCGGCGGTCATGACGCCGCCACCACGACGCGCTGGCCGGGGGTCAGCGCCCCGGTCACCTGCACCAGCCCGTTGGCGTCGTCGAAGATCCCGGGCGTCACCGGCACCCAGCGCCGCGTGTTCCCCGGGCCGGCGACCTCCACGACGTACCCTCCGCGGCGACTGGGCCACCAGCGCCGTCACCGGCACCGCGAGCACCGGGCCGGGGCTGCTGGCGGTGGTGATGTTCACCGTCACCGGCGCCTGGTCCAGGCGACCCCGCCGCCTCCGGGTCGGTCAGCGTCACCTGCACCGGGATCGTCGTGGCCGTGCCCTGCCCTGCTGACCGGCGGGTGGTCGCCACCGTGCCGACCGAGGAGACCACGCCCGGCGTGGTCGTCCCGTCCGGCAGCGTGACGCGTCACCGTCGTCGCCCGCCTTGACCTCCGACTGCTGGAGGCGTCCAGCGGGATCGTCACCACGTGCCGGTCCGAGGTCGCCGTCAGCACCGGCCCGTTCGCCGGGCCGCCCAGGCGGCCGGTCACCTGGCGACCCGCAGCGCCTCCGGCTCGAACACCACCTGCCCCAGCGACAGCGACCCCGGCGGGCTGGAGACCCCCAGGTGCTCTTCCAGCCGCTGCACCGCCGGACGCCGTCTCCCACGAGTAGTAATCCCAGCCCAGCGCGACGACATCCGCGCGGCCGGCGTAGCCGAGCCGCACCAGGTCATGGTTGAGCTGGGACACGTCCCGGCCGGTCACGCCCCACGCTCAGGCTCCGCCAGTCCGGCACGCTGCCGTACAGCAGCACCACCGGGGACCCGTTGCCGGTCTGGTACAGCACCTGCCCCTGGCGGATCACCTGCCCGGCCGACGGCAGCCAGGTCAGCGTCCCGCCGCCCTGACCCGGTCACCCGGTAGGACCCGGCATACCCCAGCGTCGCGGTCGCCGGCGTCGTCGCCGACAGGTCCTGCCGGATCACCGCGTGCGTCGCTGGCGCGGGCAGCCCCGGCCGCCCGGCCCCGGACGAGGCGGCCGGGGAGAACACCCCGGCCCGCCAGGCCGGCACCGCCCCGGCCGCCAGCACGACCAGGATGCCCAGGCGCTCACCCAGCGGCCACGGCCTCGCGACAGTCCCCTTCATGGCGCCTACGCGTCGCCTCGCGGCAGCGGCGTGCCGGCGGGCAGCACGTGCTGGCATTGCGTGGGCCTTGGCGAGGAGCTGCGGGACTCGCGGTCATGCCGACTCGGCTGAGGCTGATAACGAATTCCGCCTGCCCACCGGAACTAGTGGGGTCGGGGAAGTCCGGCACCCCGTGGGAGCGCATGCACTGGGCGAACTTCAGGTCTCGGCCAGTTCCTGCTGCTGCTGGGCCTGGGTCAGCCCCTGGTACGGCCACAGGCTCTGGCAGGCAGGCTGGGCCGTCTGAGCCGGACATCGCTGACCCCGAGTTGCACGATCTCGCCCTTAGGTATCTGCCCGCTGCTGTTGGGGTCGGGGAAGTCCGGCACCCCGTGGGAGCGCATGCACCGGGTGTAGGCGACCGGTATCGCGGAGTTCGCTGACGCGCCCGCATTCGGTGCGCTGCCGGACCCGGTGGATGACGGGCTGCCGCTGCATCCCGCCGCCAGCAGGCGGCGGCGGCCAGGACGGTGATGACGGCTGCGGCTCGGCACGGTGACTGTGGGTTCATGGCAGCCAGCGTCCCGGCCGGCGGCGGGCGGCCGCATCACGCGCCGGAGTAGCGCGGGTCCCTCGTTGGAGGGATACGCCGGAGGGCGGCGCGGAGGTAGCGTGCAGGTGTGCTGGACCGGCTGCGGCGCAGGGCGTGGGGGCTATCGGGCCGGCTGACCGCCTCCTACATTCTCGTCACGCTCGCCGTCGTGGTGCTGGTCGAGGTGCTCGTGCTCGGCTTCCAGGTACCCCCGCTGGTGAACAGCGCCCAGCTGCAGGCCCAGGTGGACGCGGCCGCGAAGAGCTACGCGCCAGCAGCTCGTCCCAGCGCTATCCCCGCGGCGTGCCGGCCGGAACCGTGCTCGGCGACCCGGCCAGCCGGCGCAGCCGGGCCAGGCCCGGTCCGCCGCGGACGGCACGCTGGTCGTTCCGGCGATCACCGGCCCGGTCCACAGCGACCAGGCGGTCACCGCGGTCGTGGCGGTCGCCGCCGACGGCACGGTCGTCGCGTCCTCCGCGCCATCGCGGTACCCGCCGGGCCGGGCGGCGGCCAGCGAACTCCCCGCCCCGGCGACCGCGGCCATCGTGGGCGGCCATCGGACAAGGGCGGCAGCGTGCCCACGCGGTACGGCAGCGTGCTCTCAGATGGTCTGGCCGCGCGGCGGACCTGGCCTCAGCCAGCCGTCGGCGAGCGCCCCGGGACGGGTCGCCTACGTCTATGTCCAGGCGCCATCGTCGCCCGGGTTCATCAACCCCATCCGCGCCTGGGGCGAGCTGCGTCAGCTCGGCGAGGACCGGCCGCTGATGCACGGGGCCCTTCGCGCTGCTCATCGCCATCGTGCCGGTCGGCGTGCTGTTCGGGCTGCTGGCCTCACGCCGCCTCGTCCGCCGGGTACGCCGCCTGGAACGAGCCACCCTCGCGGTCGCCGACGGCGACTACACCGTCACCCTGCCCGTCTCCGGCCGGGACGAGGTCGGCCGGCTGGAAGCGAACTTCACCACCATGACCCGCCAGCTCGGCTCGGCGCTGGCCGCCGAACGGCAGCGCGCCACCGGCGACGCGCGCGACCGCGGAGCGAGCCCGGCTCGCGCGGGAGATCCACGACGCGATCTCCCAGCACCTGTTCGCCCTGCGGATGATCGCCGCCGGGATGCGCCGGGCCGACCCGGGCAATCAGCAGGCCCGCGTGATCGAGCGCATCAGCGAGGAGGCGCTGCGCGACATGCAGGCGCTGCTGGTCGAGCTGCGCCCGGCCAGCCTGGATGGTGCCGGGCTGGCCCCGGCCCTGCGGGAGATCTGCGCGGCCTACCAGGACAGGCTCGGCGTCACCGTCGATGCCAGCCTGGACGACGTCACCGTCCCCGCGCCCGTCGAGCACGCCCTGCTGCGCATCACCCAGGAGGCATGCGCCAACGCCGTCCGGCACGGCAACGCCCGCCGGCTGGCCGTGTCGATGACCCGCCAGGACGGGCACGTCGAGCTGGCCGTCCGCGACGCCGGCACCGGCTTCGACCCGGCCGCCCCGCACGCCGGCTCCGGGCTGGCCCACATCCGTGACCGGGTCGCCGAACTCGGCGGCACCGTGGACATCGACAGCGCACCCGGGCGCGGCGCGGCGCTCACCGTCCGGGTGCCGGTGCCGTGACGATCCGCGTGGTGATCGCCGACGACCATCGCGTCGTCCGGGAAGGGCTGTGCTACCTGCTCGGCCAGGAACCAGACGTTGAGGTCGCGGGCGAAGCGGGAGACGGCCGGCAGACGGTGGACGTCGTCGCCGCCACCCGCCCGGACGTGCTGCTGCTCGACCTGTACATGCCGGACCTTGACGGGCACGCCGTGCTCGCCGCACTGCACGACGCGCCGCACCGGCCTGCCGTCGTCGTGCTCACCTCCGCCACCGACGACGAGCACCTCGTCCGCGCCATGCACGCACGGCGCGACCTCCTACCTGCTCAAGACGGCCCCGGCCGAGGACGTCATCGCCGCCGTCCGTGACGCCGCCGCGGGCACCGCCAGCCTGAGCCCCGAGCTGCTGACCCGGCTCACCCAGGCGCTCCGCCGCCCGCCGCCGCCGGATCCGCTGCAGCCGCTCTCGCCGCGCGAACGCGACGTACTCCGGCTGATCGCCCGCGGTCACAGCAACCGGCAGATCGCCCGGGACCTGGCGATCGGCGAGCAGACCGTCAAGACCCACGTCCGCAGCATCCTGGCCAAGCTCGGCCTGCAGGACCGGGTCCAAGCAGCGATCTTCGCCCTGCGCCACCAAGCCGGCGGCTGACCAGAAAATGAGTGGGGGCCGACCGGCCGCGCGTCTTACGCTCGGCGCATGCCGTGCTACGAGCCAGTAGACCTGTCCGCTGCATGCAACGCCGGGTTGGACGTTCTTGGCGATGAGCCGGGCGACGTTCCGCTGGGAAGGGTGGACCTGCGGGGCCTGCCGTTCCTGATCGGGCCGGACCGGCCCACGGCGGAGCGGTGCTTCCTGCGGCCCGATGCCCCGGTGCCGGTCGGGATCGGCCGGCTGGCGCGGCGGGTGATCGTCGCGCACCGGCTGCTCGAGCCGGGGGCGCCAGCCGGTCACGCCGTCGGGCAGGCGGTCGCCGAGTATGCGTTTCATCTGGCCGGCGGCGAGGTCGTGGTCGCGCCCATCCGGGAGCGGTTCGAGATTCAGGTGGTGCCGCCGGGATGGGGCCGGCTGCCGTTCCTCGCCGTCACCGACACCAACGACCACAACCTGCGCCGTTTCGAGGGCCCCTGGGGCGAGGCCGGGTGGCGCTTGACGGAGCAGGCCATGGGCTGGCCCGCCGCGTATTACCTGTGGTGCTGGGAGAATCCTTATCCGCAGCGGCCAGTGGAACGGATCGAGTTCATCCCGCGTGGCCCGCGATTCATCGTGGCCGGTGTCACGACCAGCAACGTCGACGAGCACCCATTCGTCCGCGAGGCCCGCCCGGTGCGGGTGGTGGCCAAGGATGGGCGGAACGGCGTCTTCGACATCGACGTCAACCGGGGTGTGGCGACCTATCCGCAGCCGCTGCCCGGTGAGGACGACCGGGCCGGCTGGGGAGCGGCCGAAGACACGTCCGCGTATGCGTCGGTCGCCGCGCTGCCGTCGGCCACCATCGCGGTCCGGCAGGGTGGCCACGAGCTCGGCCGGGTGCGCTGGGGTGACGTGGAGCGTGACGGGCGGGCGGACGCCGGCCAGGTCTCGGTTGAGCTGGTGGAAAGCGGCCGGAACTGGGTGCACGTCAGCGTCGTCGATGATGCGACCGGGCGGCCGGTGCCGTGCCGGGTCCATTTCCGTTCGGCCAGTGGCGTTCCCTACCAGCCGCATGGCCACCACAATCACGTCACCCAGAATCTCGGCAGCTGGCATTACGACGTGGGCGGCGACGTCCGGCTGGGCCAGCGCAGCTACGCCTATATCGACGGCACCTGCCAGGGGTGGCTGCCGCGAGGTGACGTCGTCGTGGACGTTGCGCGCGGGTTCGAATACGAGCCGCTCCGGCAGACCGTGCGGATCGAGCCGGGGCAGCGGGACCTGACGCTGCGGATCGGGCGCTTCGCTGATATGGCGGCTGAAGGATGGTGGTCCGGCGACTCGCACGTGCACTTCCTGTCCACCCCGGGCGCTCAGCTCGAGCAGCGGGGCGAGGATCTGCGGGTCGTCAATTTGCTGCA
Source organism: uncultured Actinomycetes bacterium (assembly GCA_963747705.1). Taxonomy (GTDB): domain Bacteria; phylum Actinomycetota; class Actinomycetes; order Streptosporangiales; family Streptosporangiaceae; genus RYN-230. The sequence continues at coordinate 58,487 of CAVVGF010000030.1, forward strand.
GACGCAGTGGGGTGCGCTGTTCACCAACACCGAGGATTTCTCCGGCCGGCCCAGCGTCGTCGATGGCGGCGGCTACGTGACGTATGTCGGGCAGGAAAACCGGCAGCACGCGCTGGGCCACATGCTCCTGTGGGACCTGAAGGAACCGGTGATGCCGTGGTGCAGTGACGGTCCCGACGAGGCCGAACTCGGCGGCGCGCTGGACGCGACGATGAGCGACTGGGCCGACCGGACGCACGCCCAGGGCGGCACCGTCGTGGCCGCGCATTTCCCGAACCCGAACGGCGAGCCGGCCGTACTCGTCGCGACCGGGCGAGCCGACGCGGTCGAGGTGCTGGCCCACTCTGACGACGCGATGGCCGAGTACTACCGCTACCTGAACAGCGGCTACCGGCTGCCGCTGGTCGGTGGCACGGACAAGATGACGAGCGGCGTGCCGGTCGGCCTGTACCGCACGTACGCGCGGCTGGACGAGGAGTTCAGCTATGCGGCCTGGTGCCGCGCGGTGCGGGCGGGCCGCACGTTCCTGTCCGGCGGGCCACTGGTGACGCTCTCGGTCAACGGCTGCGAGCCCGGCGGTACCGTCCAGCTTTCCGGGCCGGGCACGGTCAGCATCCAGGCGGTGGCGCGCAGCATCTTCCCGCTCGCTTCACTCGAAATCGTGCATAACGGCCAGATCGTGGTGCGGGCCGACGCTCACGGCGGACGGCAGGCCGAAATCAGCCAGGAACTGCGGATCGACGGCAACTCGTGGATAGCCTGCCGGGCGTTCGGCGCCGACTACCACCTCGACGACTGGGGCCGCCAGGTGTTCGCGCACACCTCGCCGGTCTATGTCGCCTGCGGCGGCGACTGGGCGATGACCGACCCCGACGGCATCCGCTATATCCGGACCCTGGTCGAGGGGGCACGAGAGTACGTCCGGCACACCGCCGTCCGCCGGTCCGACCAGGTCACGACGCATCATCACGGCGAGGCCAACCATCTCGCCTGGCTCGAACGGCCATTCGACGAGGCCCTGCGCGCGCTGGATGAGCGGGGCCGCGGGTGACCCTACCCAAGCAACCGCTTGCTTGAAAAGTCTGCGTGCCAACGCATTACCGGTCACAATAAAGCGATTGCAGGCACACCGGCCACCCTTGCGTAGCGCCGGCCGGGAGTGCGAGCGGGCTGCACACTCTGAGTGGAGGGTGTCAGTCAATGGTGACGGAAAGCGCGTCCGGGCAGGCGGAGGGTGAAGGCAGGCCGCGATCGCGAAGGCCAGGGTTGCGAAGGCGCTGCCGCCGGCCGAAGATCGGGAAACGGCCAGTATTAGCGCAATTGTGGCGCTGGTTATAATCGTGGTGGCCGCTGCGCTAATGCCGTTTATAAATAGCGAGCTGGCCCGGGTGGTGACCCGGCGGATCGCGGCCCAGATGTCGGTGCCGGGGGCAGGGGCGGCACCGCAGGTCACGCTCAAGGGCGGCTGGCTCCTCCCGCAAGTGCTGTCCGGCAAGCTGTCGGAAATCCAGGTGTCCCTGCCGGATGCGACGATGGGCTGCGTCCGGCACGCGAACGTGGCGGTCACGTTGCGCGGCGTGTCCCAATCCGGTGCCGCGGCCCACGCCGACAGCATCAACGTCTCGACCAGGCTCGGGTTCGCCAGCCTGCCGGCCCAGCCGGGCCTGCCCACGGCGTCCTTGGCCCGGGCGGCGGACGGGGAGCTGGCGGTCAAGGTGGTGAGCAACCGCAAGCTCGCCGCCAACCTGGTCACCAAGGTCTTCGTGCAGCTGGAACTGCACGGGAACACGCTGACCGCGGTGCCCACGGAGCTGATGCTGTTCGGGCATCTGCTGCGTTCCGCGAAGATCGCGTCGGTGACCGGTGGCGCGCACGTCACGCACCTGCCGGCGCTGCCGTCGGGCATGGCCTACCAGTCGATCACCCCGGAGAACGACGGCCTGCACATCGCGCTGGGCGGCATCGACACCACCGCGCTGTCCGCCCTGCCGACCTCGGTCGGCGGGCACACCGTCTCGTACTCCGCCCGCAACGGCCTGCTGGGCATCACCACCCGCATCCCGCTGCTGGTCACCAACCTCCCGCTGACCATCTGGGTCAAGCCCACCCTCGGCGCCGGCTCGATCACCATGGCGCCCCAATCGGTCGCGGTCCTGGGCGGCAGTCACTCGCCCAGCAGCCTGATCGGCAAGCTGGTGCTATCCCAGATCAGCCAGTCGCAGCTCACCCGCAAGCTGCCGGCGCTGCCGGCCGGGGTGGACTACCGGTCGGTCAGCGTCGACAGCCAGGGGGTGCACGTGGCCGTCAGCGGCGTGACCGTCCGGCCGTTCTCCGCCATGGCCAGCGGCCCTAAGGGCGCCCGCTACAGCGCCCAGCACGGCCTGCTGGTGACGACGGTCAAGGGCATGCCCGCCAATGCCAAGCCGATCACCATCGACATGCTGGCCCGCCCGGAGATCAGCGGCGGCGCGCTGGTCATCCATCCGGAGAAATTCCTCATCCTCGGGACGGTGTATCCGGCTACGGACGTGACGAGCCAGGTCAAGTTCCCCAGCACCCGGTACGCCCTGCCAGCGCTGCCGGCCCACATGAGCCTACACCGCAGTCAGCGTGCTTCCTGGCGGTCTGCGCGTCGGGGTGAGCGGGACCAACGTGACCGTGGACCGGAAGAGCCTGTTCGGCAGCAGCAGTAGCTGCAAGACCTGAGCAGGCGCGTGCTTGCGCATCTCCGGAGTCCAGACTAGCGTCTGGACACATGTCCGATAATCTCGCCCCGGAGGCGCCCAGGCGGCTGCTGACCCCCAGGCAGGCCGACACGGTGCAGCGGCTGACCGAGGCCGGGGTGGCGGAAGTGAGCCAGTCCGGTTATGACGGGCTGAGCATCCGTGACGTGGCCCGCCGGGCCGGGGTCGCCGCGGCGACCGCGTACACCTACTTCGCGTCCAAGGATCATCTGCTCACCGAGATCTTCTGGCGCCGCCTGGACGCACTGCCGCCGGTGGACGTGGCGGCGGGGCCGGCCCGGGAGCGGCTCGACGCGGTGCTGCGCGAGCTGGCGCTGCTGGTGAGCGGGGAGCCCGGGACTCGCTGCCGCCTGCACGGCGGCGATGTTCGGCACCGAGCCGGACGTGCACCAGCTGCGCCTGTACATCGGGACGAAGATCCGCCAGCGGATCGAGGCCGCGGCGGGCGGCGCCACGCCCGCGGCCCGCCTGCTCGAGCACGCTTACTACGGCGCCATGGTCGAGGCGGGCTTCGGCTACACGACGTATGAGCACATGGCGGACCAGCTGGCCGACGCCGCCAGCCTGATCATGGAGTGAGCCGTGCGGTCAGCGCAGCGCCCGTGGTCGTTCAGCCCGTACGACTACCAGATCCACGAGGACCCCTATCCGGCTCTACGCCCGGCTGCGCGCCGAGGCGCCGCTGTACCGGAACGACGAGCAGGACTTCTGGGCGCTGTCCCGGCACGCCGACGTCACCGCGGCGTTCCGCGACCCGGGCCGGTTCTCCAGTGCGAACGGGGTCTCGCTGGACCCGGCGGCCTGGGGCCCGCAGGCCCACCGGACCATGTCGTTCCTGGCCCTGGACCCGCCCCGGCACACCCGGATGCGGGCGCTGGTGTCGAAAGGCTTCACGCCGCGGCGGGTGCGCGAGCTGAGCCGACGGCATCCGGGCGCTGGCCCAGCGGCACCTGGCCGCGGCCCTGCGCCAGGGCACGTTCGACTTCGTCGGCGACTTCGCCGGGCTGCTGCCCATGGACGTCATCTCCGAGCTGATCGGCGTGCCCGGAAGCCGACCGGGCCGAGCTGCGGCGGCTGGCCGACACCGTCGTGCACCGCGAGGACGGGCTGTTCGACGTGCCGCAGGCCGGCATGGACGCCGCGCTGACGCTGGTGGGCTACTACGCCGGGATGCTGGCCGTCCGGCGGCGGCGGCGCCGCGGCCAGCCGGACGATCTGACCTCGGCGCTGCTGGCCGCCGAGATCGACGGGGACCGGCTCACCGACGACGAGATCATCGGCTTCCTGTTCCTGATGGTCGTGGCGGGCAACGAGACCACCACCAAGCTGCTGGCCAACGCCGTCTACTGGGGCTGGCGCAACCCGGGCCAAGCTGGCCAAGCCGATGACCGACCCGGCCAGAGTCGGCGCCTGGGTCGAGGAGACGCTGCGCTACGACGCCTCCAGCCAGATCATCGCGCGGACGGTGGCGGAGGACTTCACCGCCACGGGCAGACCGTCCCGGCCGGCCAGCCGCTTGCTGCTGCTGATCGGGTCGGCCAACCGGGACGCGGCCGCGTTCGCCGACCCGGACCGCTTATGACCTGGACCGCGACACCTCGGCACTGATCAGCTTCGGCGCGGGCCGGCACTACTGCCTGGGCGCCAACCTGGCCCGGCTTGAGGCCCAGATCGCGCTGACCGAGTTCTCCCGGCGGTCGCACGGCTACGAGATCGACGAGGCGCGCGCCGAGCGGGTCCACTCGGTCAACGTGCGCGGCTTCGCCGCCCTGCCGATGACCGTGCGGGTGCGCTGACCATGCCGAGATTCGAGCCGCATCCGCAGCGCCGCACCGCCGTGGTGACGGGGGCGTCCTCCGGCATCGGCGCGGCCACCGCGATCGCACTGGCCACGGCCGGGCACCCGGTCGCGCTCGGGGCCCGCCGGGCGGGCCAGTGCGAGGAACTGGCCGCGACCATCCGGGCCGGCGGCGGCGAGGCCATCGGCCTGCCGCTGGACGACGTCGAGGACGACTCGGTGCAAGACTTCGCCGAGGCCGTCGCGGGCGAGCTCGGGCCGGTCGAGATCCTGGTCAGCGCGCTGGCGACCTGGTCAGGCCGGGCTCGTGCACGAGCTGGACTCGGCCGAGTTCGCCCGGCAGGTCCAGGTCAACCTCGTCGGGGCGCACCGGCTGGTGGCGGCCATGGTGCCGGGCATGGTCGCCCGCCAGCGCGGCGACATCGTGTTCATTTCCTCCGACGTCGCGCGCGCGCCGCGGCCGCGGATGGGCGCCTACGTGGCGGCCAAGAACGGGATCGACGGAATGGCCCGGGCCATGCAGATGGAACTGGAGGGCACCGGGGTCCGGGTCTCCGTCGTCCGCCCCGGCCCGACGATGACCGGCATGGGCATGGACTGGAGACCCGCGGACGGTCCAGGCGGTGCTCGACGACTGGGTGCAGTGGGGCCTGGCCCGGCACCCGCACTTCCTGCGGCCCGCCGACGTGGCCGCCGCGGTGACCGCGGTCGTGTCGACGCCGCGCGGCTGCCACATGACGCTGCTGGAGATCGAGCCGGAGGCACCAGCTCCCCGGCCCCGAGTCGGCGCAGCCGGAGGAACGTCATGACGCCTGCTCGAGCCGCGGCTGGTCTCCGGCGGCGCGGCAGACGGTCACCTGGAGGAACTGCGCCGCGACCCGATAGCGCTGATGCGCCGGGTCCGGGCCGAGTGCGGCGACGTCGGCCGGTTCGACCTGGCCGGGCGGCCGGTGATCCTGCTGTCCGGGCGCGGACGCCAACGAGTTCTTCTTCCGTGCCCCGGACGAGGACCTGGACCAGGCCGGGGCGTACCCGTTCATGACGCCGATCTTCGGCGACGGGCGTGGTGTTCGACGCCTCGCCGGAGCGCCGCCGCGAGGCCCTGCACAACCAGGCGCTGCGCGGCGACATGATGCGCGGGCACGCGCAGACGATCGCCGACGAGGTGGACCGGATGGTGGCCGGGTGGGCCAGCCGACGGCGAGATCGACCTGCTGGACTGGTTCGCCGAGCTGACCATCTACACCTCCTCGGCCTGCCTGATCGGCGCGGAAGTTCCGCAACCAGCTCGACCGCCGGTTCGCCGAGCTGTACCACGACCTGGAACGGGGCACCGACGCGCTCGCGTTCGTGGACCCGTACGCGCCGATCGAGAGCTTCCGCCGCCGGGACCAGGCGCGGGCGGGCTGGTTGAGCTGGTCAGCGCAGATCATGGCCGGCGCGGGCGGCGGCGCCGGCCGCCCGGAGCGCGGCGACCGGGACCTGCTCGACGTGCTCATGTCGATCCGCAACCCGGACGGGACGGCCACGTTCTCGCCGGACGAGATCACCGGCATGTTCATCTCGATGATGTTCGCCGGGCACCACACCAGCTCGGGCACGGCCGCGTGGACGCTGATCGAGCTGCTGCGCCACCCGGCGCGTGCTGGCCGGGTGGTCGCCGAGCTGACGAGCTCGTACGCTCGGCGTGGGCGCCGAGATCTCCTTCCAGGCGCTGCGGGAGATACCGCGGCTGGAGGCGGCGATCAAGGAGGCGCTGCGGCTGCACCCGCCGCTGATCCTGCTGCTGCGCGCCGCGACCAGGGAGCTGCGAGGTGCTGGGCTACCGGATCCCGGCGGGCGCGCTGGTCGGCGCGACCCCGGCGATCTCCAACCGGATCGCGGCGGACTTCCCCGACCCGGACGCGTTCGCGCCGGAGCGCTACGCCGAGCCGCGGCAGGAGGACCTGATCAACCGGTGGACCTGGATCCCGTTCGGCGCCGGGCGGCACCGCTGCGTCGGCGCGAACTTCGCGATGATCCAGCTGAAGGCGATCTTCTCGGTGCTGCTGCGCGACTGGACGTTCGAGCTGGCCCAGCCGCCCGGACACCTACCGCAACGACCACTCCAAGATGGTGGTCCAGCTCGCCCGCCCGTGCGTGGTCCGCTACCGCCGCCGGGCGCGACGCGGAGGCGGTCGGCATGATGCGGATCGAGGTCGACCTCGACCTGTGCCAGGGCCACGCGATGTGCGAGCTGGAGGCGCCCGGCGTGTTCTCGGTGCCGCGCAAGGGCAAGGTCACCGTGCTCGATCCCGCCCCGCCGGCGACCGAGCGGGCCGCGGTCGAGGCGGCCGTCCGGTACTGCCCCACCCAGGCGCTCAGGCTGCTCGACGACTGACGAGGAGGCCCGACGATGGCCGCGTTCCCCCGCGCGGAGCTGGAAGAGATGGTGCAGCGCTGGCTGGACGCCAACCGGCGCTGCGAGGAAGCAGGGCGACTGGCGGCCGCTGGCGGAGATGTACACGCGCGACGCCACGCTACGGCTGGAACATGGGCCCGGGCGAGGAGTTCATGGTGGCCGGCCGGGACCAGATCCGCGACATCGCGCTGGCGCTGGAGATGGGCGGGCTCGACGGCTGGTCCTACCCGTACCAGCGGGTGCTGATCGACGACGCGCAGGGCGAGGTCGTCGGGTTCTGGAAGCAGGTCGCCGGCGCGGCCCGGCCCGGACGGCGGCCGGTACCAGGTGGCCGGGATCGGCGGGCAGCTGGTTCCGCTACGGCGGGGACTGGCAGTGGTCGTGGCAGCGCGACTTCTTCGACCTCGGCAACGTCACCGCGCTGTTCCTGGAAATGATCAAGGCCGACGCGCTGTCGGACGGCATGCGGCGCCGGATGCAGCGGGCTGTTTCCGGGGAGAAGCAGCCTGGCCACTTCCCCCTTGGCGGCGGGCCGGTCCCGCTCTGGTAAGTGACCGGCCACGTCAACCAGCGTTAAGTATCGGGGGTTGACGGAAGGTGCGGGGTGCCGTCGCGCATCGGCGGGAACTCGATACGTCGCGGCCGTGGTGCCGCGGGTCAGCTCGGTGATGTCGGCCTCCGGCAGCACCTCGGTGTCGTCGTCGATGATGACCTCCCAGCGGCAGACCGGCACCCGGCCGGCCGGCACCCGGGGCGGCCGGTGCACCGGGCGGATCCGCGCCTTCGGGTTGACCGCCTGGGCGGTCACGTCGAACGTGCCGTCCTCGATCGTGTGGCACATGCCGCGTACCGGCGCGCTCTCCGTAGGGCTCGACGTCGAGCAGCGCGCCGCAGGACCGGAGCTGGAAGAAGCCGTGCTGCTCGTCCACGACCTCGTACTCGACATCCATGTAGTGCTGGGCGAACCCGGGGTCGAGCTGCAGCTGCTTGAAGATCGCCGGGACCCCGTCGCCCTGGATGTTCATGATCTTGCGGATGCGCTCGGTGTAGATCGGGCTGGCGCCGCGCCATTCGTCAATGGCGATCTCCTCGACGGCCTGCTGGCCGTACCGCAGCCCGATCGAGGCGAAGGCCGAACGGTCCAGCAGCTGCACGATCAGCGCGAACTCCCGGACCAGCCGGACCAGCGCTTCCTTCGACAGGTCCTCGAAGCGGAAGTCCGGATCGAATTCGCCGGAATAGTCCTTGCGGTCAGCCATGAACTGAACTGTAGTCTGGACACATGTCCGGAACAATAAGCGGTCCCGTGCTGCGGCACGACTTCAGCGGAAAGGCCGCCATCGTCACCGGGGCCGCGCAGGGCATCGGCGAGGCGTACGCCCGCGCGCTGGCCGCCGCGGGCGCCGCCGTGCTGGTGGCCGACCTCAACGATGACGCCGGCGGCGCTGTGGTGAAGGACATCTGCGCGGCGGGCGGCCGGGCCGCCTTCGCCATACCGACGTCAGTGATCCGGGCTCGGCCGAGGCCATGGCCGCGCTGGCGGTGGCGGAGTTCGGCGGCATCGATTTCCTGGTCAACAACGCGGCCATCTACGGCGAGATGAAGTTCGACCTGCTGCATCTCGGTCAGACTGGGACTACTACAAGAAGTTCCTGGGCGTGAACCTGGACGGCGCCCTGGTCTGCACCCGCGCCTGCTACCGGCACATGGCCGAGCGGGGCGGCGGCGCCATCGTCAACCAGTCCTCCACCGCGGCCTGGCTGTACTCCGGCTTCTACGGGCTGGCCAAGGCCGGGGTGAACAGCCTGACCCAGCAGCTCGCGCACGAGCTCGGCGGGATGGGGATCCGGGTCAACGCGATCGCCCCCGGGCCCACCGACACCGCGGCGACCGGCGCGGTCACCGGCGGCCTCGCCCAGGACATGGTGAAGTCGTTCGCGCTCAAGCGGATGGGCCAGCCCGGCGACCTGGTCGGGGCCTGCCTGTTCCTGCTCTCGGCCGAGGCGGCCTGGATCACCGGGCAGATCTTCAACGTCGACGGCGGGCAGGTCTTCCGGTGACCGCCGCGGACGCGCCAGCGGTCGGGTTCATCGGGCTGGGCCAGATCGGCCAGCCGATGGCGACCCGGCTGGCCGCGTGGCCGGGCGGCCTGGTCGTGCACGACGTCCGGCCGGAGGCGATGGCGCCGCTGGCCGACGCGGGCGCGACCGCCGCCGGGAGCGTGGCCGAGGTCGTGCAGCGGCCGGCCTCATCTCGGTGATGGTCCGCGACGACGAGCAGGTCCGGGACGTCGTGCAGCAGGCGGTGCGGCCAGGGCCGGCCGCTGGCAGGCGCGCCCGGGACCGGTGGCCGATCATCGCCATCCACTCCACGATCGGCGCCGGGCACCGCCGCGGAGCTGGCGGCCGAGTTACGCCGTGGCTGGCATCGAGATCGTCGACGCGCCGGTCAGCGGCGGGCTTCATGGGCGCCCAGGACGGGCGGCTGGCGGTCATGGTGGGCGGCTCCGCGCGCCGCCTACGAGCGGTGCCGCGAGCCGTTCGGCTGCTTCGCCGACCTGGTCCTGCACCTGGGCCCGGCCGGCGCCGGCACCCAGGCCAAGCTGGCCCGCAACCTGCTGCACTTCGTCGCGTTCACCGCCGCCGCCGAGGCGCAGCGGCTGGCCGAGGCGGCGGGCCTGGACCTGCGCAAGCTGGCCAGGGTGGTCCGGCACTCCGACGCGGTGACCGGCGGCCCCGGGGTCGATCATGCTGCGCCGCACGACCGCGCCGATGGCCCGCCGACGACCCGCTGCGGCCGATCCTGGAACACGTCCGCGCGCTCGGCGAGAAGGACCTGTCCCTGGCGCTCGAACTCGGCGCCGAGCTGGGCGTGGACCTGCCGCTGGCCGAGCACGCCCGCGGTCATTTCGCCGCCGGCCTGGGCCTGCCGCCCGGCGAGGATCCCGTGGTGGGTCCGGGCGAGGACCCGGCCGGTGATCCCGGGGGCGACGCGGACGCCACGCTCCGCGCGCGCGGGCTGGACGATGATGAGCGAGGTGTACGGCTGGGAGGTGCAGGACGGGCCGGGTGACTGGTTCGGGATCACGGTGGAGCACCTGTTCGCCGAGCATCTGGACCCGGCCCGGGCTGACCATGCGGGACCGGCGGCTGCTGCTGCTCGGCCTGCTGATCGGGCAGGGCCAGCAGGACGTCGCGGACATCCAGATCGGCGCCGCGCTGCGCCGCGGCGAGCTGAGCCCGGACGCGCTGCGCGAGATCGCGATCTTCCTCACGCACTACGCCGGCTGGCCGGCCGGCGCCCGGCTCAGCATGCAGGTGGAGAAGCTCATCACCCAGCAGGCCAAGGAGTAGCCCGGACATGACGTCCGCGCCGCCCGGTCCCGCGCCGCCGAGCCCTCAGTTGCTCATCGATGGAGTGCTGCGCGGCGCGTCCGGCGGCGGTTCGTTCCCCATCGTCAGCCCGGCCAGCGGCGAGATCATCGGGCACGCACCCGACGCCGACGCCGCCGATACCGCGGCCGCCATCGCCGCGGCCCGGCGGGCCTTCGGCCAGCCGGGCTGGGCCGATGACCCGCGCTTCCGTGCCCGCTGCCTGCGGCAGCTCAAGGCGGCGCTGGAGGAGGACTTCGAGGTCCTGCGCGAGATCACCATCGCGGAGGCGGGCGTGCCGCGGATGTGGACCGACGGCCCGCAGCTGCGGATCCCGGTGGACGGGCTCAGCTACCTGGTCAACCTGCTGGAAAGCTACGAGTGGGAGCAGTGACCTCGGGGTGGCCGCGCCCATGGGGATCACCACGGCCCGCAGGGTGTGCCGCGAACCGGCCGGCGTGGTCGCCGCCATCACGCCGTGGAACTTCCCGAACCAGATCAACCTGGCCAAGCTCGGCCCGGCGCTGGCCGCCGGCTGCACGGTCGTGCTCAAGCCGGCCCCGGACACGCCGTGGACCGGGGCGGAACTCGGCCGCCTGATCGCCACCCGGACCGACATCCCGCCCGGCGTGGTGAACGTGCTCACCGCCAGCCGGGCCGAGGCCGGCCGCGTGCTGGCCAGCGACCCTGGGGTCGACATGGTCTCGTTCACGGGCTCCACCGCCACCGGGCGGGCGGTCATGGCGGCGGCCGCGCCGACGCTGAAGAAGGTGTTCCTCGAACTCGGCGGCAAGTCCGCCGCGATCGTGCTCGACGACTACGACATCGCCGCCGCGGCCGCGCTGACCGCGTTCAGCGTGTGCATCCACGCGGGCCAGGGTTGTGCGCTCACGACCAGGCTGATCGTGCCGCGGGACGGCTACGGCGCGGCCGTCGAGGCCTGCGTGCAGACCATGGCGGCGTGGCCGTCGGCGACCCGGCCGACGCCGCCACCGTGTGCGGGCCGGTCATCTCGGCCGGGCAGCGGGACCGGATCGAAACGTACCTGCGCTCCGCGCTGGCCGACGGCGGCACGCTTCGCCTGCGGCGGCGGGCGGGTGCCCGGCCGCGACGCCGGCTACTGGATCGAGCCCACCGTCATCACCGGGCTGGGCAACGGGGACCGGGCCGCCCGGGAGGAGATCTTCGGGCCGGTGCTGGTGGTGCTGGCCCACGACGGCGACGAGGACGCGATCAGGATGGCCAACGACTCGCCCTACGGCCTGTCCGGTGCGGTCTTCGGCACCGATCTGGACCGGGCCCGGGCCGTGGCCGCGCGGATCCGGACCGGTACGGTCGGCGATCAACGGCGGCGTCTGGTACTCCCCGGACATGCCGTTCGGCGGCTACAAGCAGTCAGGAACCGGCCGCGAGATGGGCGTGGCCGGGTTCGAGGAGTACCTGGAAATCAAGTCGGTGGCGGAGGCCGTGTGAGTGACGTCGTCGTGGTCGGGGCCGGGCTGGCCGGGCTGGCGGCCGCCCGGCGGCTGGTGGCGCTGGGGCACGAGGTGACCGTGGTAGAGGCCCGTGACCGCGTCGGCGGGCGCACCGAGGGCCTGGTGCTGGACGACGGCACGCCGCTCGAACTCGGCGGGCAATGGCTCGGCCAGGGCCACACCCGGATGTATGAACTGGTCCGCGAACTCGGGCTGGCCACGTTCCGCACCTGGAACGACGAGGGAACGCTGCTGCTTGACCTGATGGGCAAGCGGTCCACGATGAAGCCAAGCCAGGGCGCCGTCCCGCGCATCTCACCCTTCGCGCTGGCCGACCTGGCCCAGGGCCTGCTGCGGTTCGGCCGCCTGGCGGCACGTACCGATCTGGACCGGCCCTGGCTGACCCCCGGCGCCGCGGCGCTCGACGGGCAGACGTGGGAGAGCTGGATCCGCCGCAACCTGCGAACCAAGGCGGGGCGGGCCTACTTCCACATCGCCTGCGAGGCGGTCTGGGCCGCCGAGGCCAGCGACGTCTCGCTGCTGCACGCGCTGTTCTACACGCATTCCAATGCCAACCTCGAAACGCTGCTGGCCGTGGACCGTGGCGCCCAGCAGGACCGGGTGACCGGCGGGTCGGTCCGGGTGGCCGAGGCCATGGCGGCCGCGCTCGGCCAGCGGGTGGTGCTGGGACATCCGGTGCGCCAGATCCATCAGGACGGGAACGGGGTCCGGGTCGTCGCCCGTGACGGGTCGGAGTATCGCGGCGGCACGCGCCATCGTCACGCTGCCCCCGACGCTGGCCGGCGGCTGGAGTATGACCCGCCGCTGCCCTCCTGGCGCGATCAGCTCACCCAGCGAATGCCTGCCGGTTCGGTCATCAAGGCGTACGCGATCTACGCCGAGCCGTTCTGGCGCCGGGACGGGTTCAACGGGCAGGCCGCCTCGGATACCGGGCCGGTGAAGGTGACGTTCGACAACTCACCGCCGTCCGGTACGCCCGGCGTGCTGATGGGATTCTTCGAAGGCCAGGACGCGCGCATCTGGGCGCGGCGCAGTGAGGCCGAGCGGCGGGATGCCGTGCTGGGCTGCTTCACCCGCTACTTCGGCGCGGCGGCGGCCCGGCCCCTGCAGTATGCCGAGCGGGACTGGATGGCCGAGGAGTTCACCCGTGGCTGCTACGGTGCGCACTTCGCACCGGGAGTCTGGACGTCCTACGGCGAGGCGTGGCGCGCACCCGCCGGCCGGATCCACTGGGCCGGGGCCGAGTGCTCCCCGCGGTGGAACGGCTACATGGAAGGCGCCGTCCGCAGCGGCGAAGCCACCGCCGAGGCCGTCGCCGCCGCAGAGACCGTCGCCGCGCGCTGACTACCATCGGCAGATGCGTGGGCTTGCGGGCAAGCGGGTTCTGGTCAGCGGCGGCACGAGCGGGATCGGTCTCGCGACCGCGGTCCGCTTCCTCGAGGAAGGGGCCAGCGTCTTCGTCGCCGGGCTGGACCAGGCGGGACTCGACGCGGCCCTCGGCGTGCTGCGACAGCAGGGCCGGGCCGGGGGTATCGCCTGCGATGTCAGCCAGGAGGCGGGCGTCGCCGCCATGGTGGCCGCGGCCAGCGAGGCCCTGGGCGGGGTGGATGTGCTGATCAACAACGCCGGCACCGCCGCCCGCCAATCGTTCCTTTCCATCACCGCCGGTGAGTGGGACCACATCATGGCGGTGAATCTCCGCGGCATGTTCCTGGTCGCCCAGGCCATCGGCCGGGACATGGTGGCCCGCGGCTCGGGGGTCATCATCAACATGTCCTCCACCAACGGGATCGGCGGCGAGGAGGGCTACGCCCACTACAACGCGTCCAAAGGCGCGGTGCTGCTGCTGACCAAGACGATGGCCGCCGAACTTGGCCGGCACGGCATCCGGGTGAACGCGCTGTGCCCGGGTTACATCCGCACCCCGCTGAACGCCACCATCGCCGCCGCGCTCGGGACGGACGAGCCCGGCGGCGCGCCGTTCGACCAGGTGTACGCCAGGGAACAGATACCGCTGGGCCTGGCCGGGCGAGCCGGAGGAGGTCGCCGCGGCCTACGCGTTCCTGGCCTCCGACGACGCCTCGTTCATCCACGGCACTGGCCTGGTCATCGATGGCGGCCAGCTGGCAGTGATGTGACCAGCCCGAATGGGCGGGCATTGGAATAGCATGGTTTATGCACTATCCGGGGTAAGGTCCAATATGTGCGATTAGCCAAGTATGGTGGGTAATCTGCTGGCTATAACGCCGCAGCCTGCCGGCTAAGGGAGAGAGAAAACTAACCGCCCGGATAGGTGCATTTTCGGCGCGTCGTCATCTACCTTCAGGGCAGCCCTTTCGATCTATCGATCAGGGCGCGTTGGGGGGACTAATGAGTTCGATTCAAGCTCAGCGTCGCTTGAGAGGCTTACGGGAGTGCAGCAAGAGGCTGCATAAGCCCTCTCCTGAGCATGCGCCCAGCAGCTAATGATTGTGCGTTCGCGCAGCTACCACTAATTGGCATCAGCAACATTCCAGTCGCGGAATGCGCATCCCAGCCGGGGTTTACCCGAAACTGCCAGGGGTCAACCTACCACTCACGTGACGGCTGGACCTGAAACGGGGGCCCGGTCAATACAACCGAGAGCGCGTCACGCTTTCCGGTTGTGACTCGTAGACCAGGCATGAGTGAACTGTGGGCAGATCATGTCGGGCAGCAACGGCGCCGCTGACGACCGCGATGACGCGGCCGCAGCGGGATCATCGGGTGGCCAGAGAGACGTAGAACGCCTGGCGCGGGAGTGGGCCGGCGAAGCCGAATGTGACCAGGGGGACCGGCTGTTCGAGGCCGTGGTGCTGGCCACACAGGCCGAACTGCTCCGCTCCGCGCGTGCCATGGCTGACCGGCTAGTCGGACCCGCCGACGCCGACGACGTCATCAACGGCGTATTGAGCAAGCTCTGGGCTAGGCAGAAGCTCCGGGGCACGTCGGGCCAGCAGTCGAGCGGCTTCGATCCAGCCCAGGGCTCGTTCGCGGCGTACTTCTATACGGCCGTACGGAATGCCTGCATTGACCACCTCCGGCAACGCCAGGCCCGGCCGCAGGCAGACCCGCATGCCCCGGCCGGTGAACTGCTGCCGGATGCGGCCAACGTCGAAGACGAGGTCCTCACCCAACTGGACCACCTCGAGGAGAAGCTCGTGGCCGCGGTCGAGGTGCTGCCCCTCTCGGACAGGCATCGCGGCATGCTCCGCATGTTGCTGGGCACCGGGGAGGCCGACCGCGCGGCTGGTGGCGGCCCTTCCGCTCAGCGCCAGGCGCGGCGAAGGCTTCGTCACGAAGTTGACAGGCTCGCGAATCTCACCGCCGAGGAGCGGCGTGCGGCCTCGCTGATGCGCAGGTATCACACCGTCGCCGCGGCCGCACGGGAGGAGCCCAGCCTCGACGTGCGCGGTCTGTACGCGTCCGCGACACGGAAGGTCTGCACGCTGTTCGGCCTGACGGAGAGGGCCTGAAATGACGAGTTCATCTGGCCCCAGTCGAGTGATCTTCCTGGTGCCACTGGAGGACACCGAACCGGCGCCGCTGCGCCGGTGGCTGGGCCGCGAAGCATGGCTGAGAGATCCCGGAGTCGTGTTGCGCTACGAGCGGGATGGCGACCGGGTCATGCTCCGGCTGATCGACACGCCCAGCACGGCCGTGGGCTCGATTAGCGGCGAAGCTTCCCCGAGCCGCGGCGACCTGTTCATCGGCTTTGACGGCACCGATGCCAGCGCCTGGCCCACGACCATCGCCTTGCTGGGGTTCAGCCGGCACTATGACCAGGGCAGCCGCCAGCTCACCATCGTGCGGGAGCTGGTGGGGGGCGAGGTATGGGCGGCGGTTATCGCACTGCCGGAAACGCCCAGTATCGATCACGAGATGCCGATCTCACGGGCTGAGGCGGCCAGGCTTATCCGCCAGTGGAGTGACCTGGTCGTTTCGCTCGATGACGCCAGCCCGACTGATGAATCCATTATCGAGGCGCTCGAGCAGTGGTCCGCAGCCATGCCGCAGCTGGCGAGCGGGCCAGCGGCAGGCCATTCGCCGCCGGCGCCACCGGGCACGCCGTGGCTGCCCAGCGCCGCGCTGCTCAGCATGCAAGGTGCGGTGTCACGTTCAGCGGCATACCGGCGTATCTCCGTTGAGGGCGCCGGGCGGCCGGTCGAGGGAACCGGGCCGCCTAGAGGGGGAGCAGCAATGGCACGTAGGTCGCCGCCGCCAGGCTCGGACGGCGAACCGTCCAGGCCGATCAGATACGGGCTGCTGGCCCGGCTTTCCGACCGCTGGGCGGCGCGGCGTGATGGCAACAACGGCGTTCCGCCCGTGCGGCCCGGTACCGATCCCACCGACGGACAGCGGCGACTGACTCCTTACCTGGAGATTCGCAACCGTCATTTCCTCGACTGGGCCGAGCGTGATCACCGCCGCATGCTGACCGACCTGGATGGCACGTTCCGGACGCGGGCCGAGGTCCGGCAGCAAATTGAGGGTGCCGACGAACGGGCGGCCGCCATCCGCAAGGTCCTGGACAGCATGGCGAAAGAACCGGCCGACCCGGTGCGGCGGAACGCCATCGAACAGCACGCACCCGAGGAACTGGTCCGCGCCCGCCGCCGCCGGGAATTCGAGGCCGAGCAGGCCAGGGTAGTGGCGCTGGACCAGCAGGCGGCGGAGGTGGCCCGGGAATTGCGCGTCCAGGAGGCCAAGCTCTCCGAGACGATCGCGGCCCGGAAGCGGGTCCTCAAGAGCCGTGTCCGTCAGCTGCACGCACACTCGCTGCGGCGCTGTGGCACCTACAAGCGTCATATCGTCCACCACCACCCCGACGGCAACGCCGTGCTCCCATACCTGGACGGAGCGCTGCCTGAGCTGCCCGACTGGGCCGAGACCCTGGGCTCAGATGGCGACGGGGCCCCGTAATAGCGGGACACGGTCAATGCCGGGGCCATTGTCCCGGCCCGAGAGGAGACACGATGCGTGGCCTCAGCTTCCTGCGCCGCCGCAAGAACAAGGCAGGCCGGGGAGGCAGTCCCACCTGGCAGGACAACATGCCATCCCGGGACGGCGGCCCAGGCCAGGGCCGGTACGTGAATATTCCGGAGATCGACCGGTGGCGTGCCGTCCCGTTCGGCATGACGCCGCCCCCGGAGCGCCCCGCGGTGATGGAACGGGTACGGGAGCTCACCCAGTCCCTGGAAGGCGCCATCGATGAAGGCACCGGCGCATCACTGGACCGGCTGATCGAGTCCTGGGCCGGGTCGTGGATCGCGACGGTGCAAAGCGAGTACGTCGACCACTGCGCCGTTATCAGCGTGCACCGGGGGCAGGCCCAGCAGTGGCTGACCGAGGCCACGGTCACGGCGCAGCACCAAAGGGAGGAACTGGAGCAGATCCGGGCGGACTATGCCGCCAGCCGGCGGCGGCTGACCGGCGAGCCCGCCGACCCGGCGGTGTCCAGTGTCCCGCGAGCGCGCAGGTACCGGACTTGCCCGTGGTGCATCTTCGCAGCCGGGGCGTGCCGGATCCAGATCCGGATGCTGCCCATCCCTTCCGTACCGGCACGGAACCGGCGCGGAAGGAGGACTGGAGCGCCCCGCACCTGGTCGCCGGCCGCAGCCCGTGGGCCATCGGCCTGGTCGGCATCCTCGTCCTGATCGGCGCACTGGCCGACACCGTGGTCTTCAAGAACATCCTCGAGCTGATCCTGCGGCAGGAATCGGAAAGGGTGGCCTGGCTGCTGGCCGCGGGGGCCACGTCCATGGCCCTGGTCGCGGCGGGCAGCGTCGGCGTCGCGCTGGCCATCCGCCGGCGCGGTCGCCACCTGCCCCCGCGCCACCGGCCCTCGCGGTTCCCGCTGATCGGATCGCTGATCGTGTGGCTGGGACTGGGCCTGGCCATGTTCCTGATCCGGTGGCGGGACAGCAGCGCCACCGGCACGCCGAGCCTGAACGGTTCGGTGACGACCCAGCCCACCCTGTGGGTGGCGCTGTTCTTCGCGGCGATCTACCTGATCAGCGGCGCGTGCACCATGTTCGAGGCCGAACGGCTGTACAACCCCGAGTACTTCGCGTTCCGGCGGCTGCGTAAGCGTTACCGGGAGCAGGCGAAGCGCGTGGCCAGTGCGGACGCCGCGGCCGACCGTGCTCGCTCCGCGCTCGACCTGCACGAAGGGGAACTGGACCGGGAAGAGCAGCGGCGGAACGCCGCCATCGCGGACCGCCAGGCACTCGCCGCCGAGGCCGCGAACTACGCGCGGGTCCTGATGGCCGGCATGATGCGCGACCCGGCCAAGACGGGCATCACCGAAACTGGACCGGTCCCCCAGATGCCCCCGATGCACGACCCCGACCCCGACCCCGGCCCTGACCCCGATCCCGGCGCCGGCAGGCAGGGGCCGGAGGCGGAGGCGGAGGTGGGGCGGCCACCCGCACGCCGGCGTTCCCGGTGCGGCATGAACACCCGGCGGCAGAGCCTGCTCGGCACCTACCCAGTGACCGCGCTGAACATGGTGGGTGCGCCGCTGCCGCCGCTGCCCCGGTCGCCGAGCCAGTGGCGGCCCCCGCAGCCGGCCGCGCAGTACGGCATCGACTACTCGTTCCTGCGGCGGCACAGTGGCCGGCCGGTCCGGTGGCGGCCCGGCCTGCCCATCACCGTCCGGATCGCGGGACCGTGCTCGCGCGAGCAAGCAGGCACGGTGGCCGCCGTGGTGGCCGAGGTAGCCGGGCTCACCGGCCTGAGCCTCAGCGTGGGTGAGCCCAGGCCGCAAGCCACCGCCCTTCGCGCCGCGCCGGAACAAGAGATCCACATCCGCTTCCTGGCGGTCCTGCCGCGGGCGTGTCCGTTCGCGCCCTGCGCCGGCCAGGCCGGATTCGGTGGCGCGCTCACGGCCCCCGGCGTGGGCTATTACGTCAGCGGCCTGGCCGCCGTCGTGGCCAGCCTGGTGAGCCCGCACCCCAGGCGGGAGGTCGCCGTCTTGCGCCACGAGTTCGCACACGCGCTTGGCCTTGGGCACGCGGCCCGGCCCAGTCTCCTCATGCACGACCGCATGCCCACCGCCAGCGCCGAGTACGGCCGGGGAGACCGCCACGGCCTCAGCCTGCTGCGCCCGGCACCGCCTGCCACGACCAGACCAGCACCCCGCTCTTCATCAGGGAGGACCGACTCATGCGCCGCCTGAACGCCACGGCCCGGCCTGGCCATGGCCGCCATCCTGGGTACGCTGCTCACCGCGTGCGGCAGCGGTCAGGGTTCGCCGCCGCCCCGGGCGCTGCCGGCCATGCCGCAGAAGTGCACCAAGAGTGGCCCGGTCGTCTTCGTGGTGTCCGGCCGGCAGGACAGCCCTGCTCCCGCGGTTACCGGCGCGATGTCTGCCGCCGCCCAGACCGCCATCAAGCAAGGCTCCCCCATCGGCCTGGTCGACCTCGACGGCAAGCCCCGGCTGACCGTGGCGGGGCGGTTCAGCGACCCCGGCGTGAACTCCGCGGCCCGGCAGAACGACGCGCAGAACTACCTGGCCGAGCTCACGTCCGATGTACAGGACACCCGGGCCAGGTACCCGCACGCGGACCTGCTCGACGCCCTGAACCAGGCCTGGCCGGGCCGCGCATGCTGGCTGCCCGCACGGCGGCACCGTCTACGTCGAAGACTCCGGTTTGCAGGAGACCGGCCCGATGAACTTCCGTCAGGCTGGGCTGCTCGCCGCGAGCCCCGGCGACGTCGTGGCCTTTCTCAAGGGCGAGGACGAGCTGCCGCATCTGGCCGGCGAGAGTGGTCTTCGCTGGCCTCGGCGACACCGCGCTGCCCCAGCACCCGCTCAGCATCGCCCAGCAAAATAACGTGATCGCGATTTGGCGGGCGGTCGCCTACGCCGGCGGAGCCACGTCCGTCGTGATCGACTCCGCTCCCCGGGCCGGTATCGGCGCCCCGCAGCATGTGCCCAGCGTCCTGCTGGTTCCGGTGCCTGCCGAGCCCGCCTGGAACAGCAAAGATCACAACTTTGTCTTCTCCGACAGCGGCTCGGTCGGGTTCAGGCCCAACACCACGGTCTTCCGTACGCCGGCGGCCGCGCTGGCCGCACTCCGGCCGCTCGGCCAGTACCTGGCCGCGAATCCCTCGGCCAGGATCGAGCTGACCGGTACCACCGCGCACTGGGGCACCATTCAGAGCTGCCGGGCCCTGGCCCGGCGTCGGGCCAACACGGTGAAGCGGGTGCTCCTGCACCTGGGGGCCCAGCTGGATCAGATCCGTACCCGGGGTCTCGGCTGGCTCTTCCCGGGATATGAGAACGACCAGGGTCCCAACGGCACGCTCCTGCCCGGGCCGGCCGAGCACAACCGCTCCGTCATCGTCACCCAGCTGCCCAATTCCTGATCTTCACGTGAGTACGGGTGGGCCGGGCAGGGGCGTCAGCCACGGCCGGATAGCCGGTACCGCCCGCGGGCGGTCTGCGAGAACAGGTCGCTCAGCCGGAGTGATGAGCGGATCGAAGACGCTGGCACGTCGCCGAGGCGCTCGTTCACCGCCGCTTGAATCTCCCCGACGGTGGCCTCCCGCCTGACTGTATGGAAGTAGTCGCGGATCGCGTCCCGTACCTCACCGGGCCGACGACGGTTGGGCATTGCGCTCTCCAGTCAGTTGGACGTCCACATGTTCAACTGTAGCCGGTCCCCGGCCGCGGCTACTCCGGCCGGTCCGCACGTACCGGGAGCGCGGCCAGCGTGGGGATCGCGTCTCTGGCCACCTGAAAGTAGGCCGGGTCAACTTCCAGGCCGATGGAGTCATAACCCACCGCCTGGGCCGCGGCCAGCGTAGATCCAGATCCGGCGAACGGGTCAAGGATGATCCCCTCTTCCAGCGGGAGCATGGCGCGGACCACTCGCCGCAGGAAGCTCTGCGGCTTCAGGCTTGGATGCTGGGCAATCTTCCGCTCCACTGCGCCGGTGGGATGCGACTTGATGACGTTGCCGAAGGGCTGCGTACCGGAGACCCGGCGCAGTCCGCCCGTCTTCCACTTCCGGAGGTTGTCCGCCACCGTCTTGGCCTCAATCGGCTCGCGGTACAGCAGCCACGGCTCCCACTGTGAGCGCGGCATCACGGTGACCTCGGAGAATTCGTTGTGCGCGCCTTTGGGCCGGTCACCACCGCGCATGGTCATCACCAGACGGACGATCTCCCCCCTCCGTTCCAGCCCGGCTCCGGTCAGCGCCATGGAGACGTAAGGCGAGACCAAGGGGTTGCTCGCCACCAGCACGTGCGCCCCGGGAACGAGCCGCGGGCGAAGGGCCTGGGCCCAAGCGGAGAAGTAGTCCTGCAGGTTCTGCAGGTCAGCCTTGGTCAGCACGGTGAACCTGGGCAACGGTGAACGCAGATGCCCGTCGATAGGACGGCGGAATGCGCCACACCCCGCCCCGGCCCGCCCGCAGCTTCGCCTTTTGCTCGGCCGTGTATTCGAGGAGCCCATACGGCGGGTCGGTCACCACGGCGTGAATCGAGCGCTCGGCCCGCTCGCCCAGCCACGTCAGGCAGTCCCCCAGCAGCAGGGTCGCCTGCCCGTATTCGAAGATCTCGGTCACGTACGCACCAGCCTGACCTCCCTGCGCCTAGACCATAGACGTTTAGACGTTAACTTGCAAGACGGCTCGCCCACCCGGCGCCGCTCGTCAAACCATGCCGTATGGCACCGACATTATTGCCGAATACAACGCTCCACCAGGTAACAACATCAGGTCAGCCGGGTACCTGGCCGAACCCGATCTCGTTCCCCTCGGGGTCGACATAGGTGGTCTTGCGCACGCCGTTCCCGTAGCTCTCCTGCTTGGCGGGCTCCACCCCGCGCGCGGCTGTCCCGGCCACCAGGGCGTCGAGGTCGTCCACGATGATCGTGAGCACGGCGTGGCCAGCATGCTCTGGTCGCTGGACGACGTACACCAACCGGCCCTCGGCCAGTTCCCACACTGCCTCGGTGTCGTGCGGGAAGGACGACGGCGGGCGGCCGAGCAGCTTCTCGTACCAGCCCAGCGCCCCGGCGAAGTCGCTGACGGCTATCCCCGCGAACAGGTAGAGGCATCGCAGGCTAGCAGCGGATCAGCGGCGGTCCGGCGGCTGACGGTACCGGGCCGAATAGCTGATGCTGTAAGCGACGTTGATGACCCCGATCGCCAGCCAGACGATTAGCAGCCCCAGGACCCCGGCCGGGTGGGCGCCGGCCGAAACGACGATCGCGCTGATCGGGATGCCCAGCACCATGGAGACGATCGCGAGTGTCATCGGCGACCCGGACTGCCCGCGCCCGCGCGGCGCCCCTGGCTGCGCTACCTGCTGCTGGGCGAGCCGCGCGTCCACCCGCGCGTCTATCTCCCGGCCCACCTTGTCCAGAAACGACTCGATGACCGCTTCCTGGTAGTTGGGGCCGAGTTCCTGGTGGATCTCCGCGGCGGCGCGAATCTCTTCGGGTGACAGCGGCGCACTCACACGGACACGCTATTGCGCCCCCGCAACCGCTGTCACGGGTACTAGCATCCGCTTTCCGGGGGCTGGCTCGGTGGCCGGCCGACCTTATGCTGCCTGAGATGACCCGCGAGGACAGCGAGTTCGTGATCGCCGGCGGCGGGCTGCTGGGGCTGGCCACGGCCGCCGCCCTGACCCGCCGCGGCCGCCAGGCCACCGTGCTGGAGCAGGCCACGGCCGGGCATCCGGGCGCCGGGTCGAAGGGCAGCTGCCGGATCTTCCGGCTTGGCTACCCCGACCCGGAGTACGTCGCGCTGGCCCGGCAGGCCCGCGAGTTCTGGACGGAGCTTGAGCAGGCCCGCCGCGTCCAGCTCCTCACCCCGGCCCCGCAGCTGACGTTCGGCCCCGAACTCGACGCGGTGCGCCAGGCCATGCTGGCCGCGGGGGCGCGCTGCGAGCTGCTTCCCGCCGCCGAGGTAGGGCGCCGGTTTCCCGCCGTTAGCGTGCCCGGCGCCGTACTGCACGAGCCCGAGTCCAGCGTGATTAACGCCAGTGCCGCCCTCGAGGCGCTGGCTGCCGCGCTGCCGGACCTGCGCGAGCACACCCGGGTCACCGGCATCAGGGATGACGGGCGGCGGGTCACCGTCAGCACCGATGAAGGGCCGCTCGCCTGCCGCGCGGTGATCGTAACCGCGGGCCCGTGGACGGCGGGCCTGCTCGGCCCGGCCGGGATCAGCCTGCCCGCGGCCGCCACCCAGGAGCAGGCCGGCTACCTCGACCTGCCCGGCGCGGTGCTTCCCGCGCCCGCCGTGCGGGCGGATCTGCCCATCCTCCTCGAGTACTTCGACGACCACGCGTTCTACGGGCTGCCGGTGCCCGGCGCGCCGCTGTACAAGACCGGCCTGCACCACAGCGGCCCCGTCACCGACCCGGACCAGCAGAACCAGGACCCGGACCCGGCCCTGGCCCGGGAGCTGGCCGGTTTCAGCCGCCGCCACCTGCCGGGCCTGCAGGCCAGCCCGGTCGGCTACGAACGCTGCATCTACGACAACACCCCGGACGAGGATTTCATCGTCGGCCGGATCGGCAACGTCATCATCGGCAGCGGCACCTCCGGCCACGGTTTCAAGTTCGGCCCGCTGCTCGGCGACTGGCTGGCCGCCCTGGCCACCGGGGAGCCGGCCGCGCTCGCTACCCGGCACGCGCGGCTGGCGGCCCGGTTTTCCCCGCACCGGTTCAGAGGCTGACCACCGGTTCAGAGGCTGACCACGGTGCCCGCGCCCCGGCGCTTGGCCGCCGCCAGGACCAGCGCGGCGGCGGCCGCGTCCTGGGCCGCGACCCCGACGGACTTGTACACCGTGAGCTGGCCGCCGCCGGTCCGGCCCGTGGCCGTGCCCGCCGCGACCTGGCCGATCTCGGTGACCTGGCCGGGGTCGAGGGCCTGCCGCTCGATGGCCCGGCGCAGTTCGACCGCCCCGGCCGGCGGCGGGGCCAGGGCCGCGGCCCGGGATTCGACCACGACCAGCGCGTCCTGGATGGTCGCGGTGTCCAGCTCGCCGTCGCCGCTGGTGTTGTAGCCGACCGAGTTGAGGTGCGTGCCCGGCCGCAGCCACTCACGGCGCAGCACCGGGTCGGCCGCGTGCGTGGTGGTGCACACGATGCCGGCCGACCGGACCGCCGCCTCGATCGAGGCGGCCGGCTCGGCCGGGACGCCGGCCGCGGCCAGCGAGCTGGCCAGCGCGTCCGCCCGGGCCGGGTCCCGGCCGGCGATCCGCACCGTCTGCACGCCGGGCAGCCGGGCCAGCGCCAGGGCATGGGCACGGGCTTGTACCCCGGTCCCGACCACTGCGACGTCCCGTGCGTCCGGCCGGGCCAGCAGCCGGGTGGCCAGCGCCGAGCCGCCCGCGGTGCGGGCGGCGGTGATGTAGCTGCCGTCCATGACCGCCGCCGGTGTCCCGGTGGCCGGGTCGAAGCAGCAGATCAGCGCCTGGTGCGTGGGCTGCTCCCGGTTGCCGGGGAACAGGCTGACCAGCTTGCTGGCCAGCGCCCCGGCTGACGGCAGGTAGGCGGGCATCGCGGCCAGCATCGCGTCGTGCTCGGGCACCTGCGCCGCCACCCGGGGCGGCGCCGACACCCGGCCCGCGCTCAGCTCGATCATCGCCGCCCGCAGCGCCTCGACCAGTTCGTCCAGGTCGAGCAGCGCGCTCACTTCGGCGGCGGACAGCACCAGCACGATGACCCCCCGGTCAGCGGTCGAACGAGCCCTCAAGGAAGCGCTTGGTACCGGGCGTACTGGTATCGGGCGTGTCAGGCATCGGGCGTCCTCCCCTTGTCGGCCGTGCACTAGGTGCTCAACAATGCCGGGCATAGCCTGACCGGAGGTAACCGTGCCCAGCTCGCAGTTAATTGTCGGCTCTGGTGATCACCATGTCATCGCCCTGCACGGCTGGTTCGGCTCGGCGCGCGGCTGGGGCCCGCTGCCGGACTACCTGGACACCGCGGAGTTCAGCTACGTGTTCCCGGACCTGCGCGGCTACGGCAGCCGCCGGGACGAGACCGGCGAGTTCACCATGGCGGAAGCCGGCGCCGACGCGCTGGCGCTGGCCGACGAGCTGGGCTGGGACCGGTTCTCGCTGGTCGGGCACTCCATGTCCGGCCAGGCCATCCAGCACGTGCTGCTGGCCGCCCCGGGCCGGGTGCGGCGGCTGGTCGCGCTGAACCCGGTGCCCGCCACCGGGGTGCCGTTCGACGACGACGGCTGGGCGCTGTTCTCCGGTGCCGCGGAAGCCCGGGAGAACCGCGCGGCGATCATCAACGTGTCCACCGGCAGCCGCCTGTCACCCGCGTTCATCGACCACATCGTGCAGCACTCGGTGGATAACTCCAGCCAGCAGGCGTTCGGCCGCTACCTGGAGTCGTGGGCCCGGCACGACTTCTCCGACCGGGTGCGCGGCAACCCGGCCGCGGTCAAGGTCATCGTCGGCGAGCACGACCCGGCGCTGTCCGCCGAGGTGATGCGGCAGACCTGGCTGGTCTTCTACCCCAACGCCGAACTGGAGGTGCTGCCCAACGCGGGCCACTACCCGATGATGGAGACACCGGCCGCGCTGGCCACGGTCATGGAAGAGTTCCTCAGGCGGGGCTGAACATGAGTTTTAGTTTCGGGATCTTCGACTCCTTCAACCTGGGTGATTCGGCCCCCGGGCCGGTGATCGCCAGCCGGCTGGACTTCGCCGTCGCGGCGGAAGCGGCCGGCATTGGCCACTACCACGTGACCGAGCACCACGGCACGCCGCTGTCGGTCTGCCCGGCCCCGAACCTCTTCCTGGCCGCGCTGAGCCAGCGCACCACCCGGCTGCGGATCGGCGCCCTGGTGTACGTGCTGCCGGCCCACGAGCCGCTGCGCCTGGCCGAGGAGATCGCCGTCCTGGACCAGCTCACCCACGGCCGGCTGGACGTCGGGGTGGGCAGCGGGGTCAGCCCGTACGAGCTGGCCTACTTCGGCATCGACGCCGGCCAGGCCCGGGCCCGGTACGCCGAGACGCTGGACGTGGTCACCCGGGCCCTGGCCACCGGGCGGATGACGCACACCGGCACGCTGCTGCGCGACTACGACGTGGAACTGTCCGTCGGCCCGGTGCAGCAGCCGCACCCGCCGCTGTGGTACGCGTCCAGCAACACCGGCACCGCCGAGTGGGCGGGCGCAAACCACGTCAACTTCGTCGGCCGCTGGAACGGGGGCGCGTTCGTGCCCGCGGCTCAGGCGTACTGGCAGGCGTGGCAGAGCCTGCCCGGCGCGGCGACCGCCCCGCGGCCGCGGCTGGGCTTCGCGGCCAACGTCTATGTCGGCGCGACCGACCGCGCGGCCATGGACCGCTTCCGCCAGGCCAACGATGTGTTCGCACGTCAGCTCACCAAGCTGTGGCATGACCACGGCAACCACCAAGTCGACGCGCTGTGGGACACCGACCGGACCCTCGCCAACGGCAACTCCCTGGCCGGGTCGGCCGCGACCGTCCGCGACCTGCTCATCGAGCGGGTACGGCAGGCCCCGGTCAACTACTTCGAGGCCACGCTGGCGTTCGGCGACCTGACCCCGGCCGAGGCCCAGGCCAACCTGGCCGCGTTCGCGGGGGCGGTCATGCCCGCGGTCCGCGAGGCCGCTACCGCGAGCTGACCTTTCCGTCCTGGAATGGCGGGGTAAAGCGGGCGTATCGTGGCTGCGTGGTGGCTGAGGACTCGGTTCCGCCGGTGTTCCGGGCGTCCGACGCGGACCGGGACAACGTCCTCGACATCCTGCGCCGCAGCTCCGTCGAGGGCCGGCTGTCAAACGACACGTTCCTGCACCGGGTCGAGCTGGCCCTGCGCGCGCGGGGCGACGCCGAACTGGCCGAGCTGCTACGCGATCTGCCGTCCCAGGCCCGGCCGGAGTCCTGGCCGGTGCGCGCCGTCCGCTGGTGGTCGGGGCGGGTGGCCAGCTTCCGCGAGGCCTGGCGGGCGCCGCGGCTGCCCCGCCTGGTGCTGCCGCGGGATGAGCGGGTCTATGTGATCGGGCGCTCCCCGGAGTGCGACTTCGTCGTACGGGACATGACGGTGTCCTGGCGGCACGCCGAGCTGCGGCCGTCCGCCGGCCACTGGGTGCTGGCCGACCTGGGCTCGAAGAACGGCACCCAGGTGAACGGCTGGCGGGCCGGCGCCGGGTTCACCGTCCGGGCCGGGGACTGGGTGCGCTTCGGCCGGGCCCGGTTCCGCATCACCGGCTAGTGCGCCGCCGCGGGGCAGCCGGGCAATTACCTCGTGTCACGATAGTTCTGTGCGGGCATTGACTGAGCGGGCCGGGATCCGTGACCTCCACCCCGGGTGCTTCGCGCTGGTCATGGCGACCGGCATCCTGTCCACCGCGGCTGGCCAGGACGGCGCGGCCATGCTGTCCGATGCCCTGCTGGTGCTGACGATCGTCTGCTACCTGGTGCTGGCCGCGGCCACGTGCTGGCGCTTGATCAGCTACCCGGCCGGGTTCCTGGCCAACGCCGCCGACCCGGTACTGGCGTTCAGTATGTTCACGTTTGTCGCTGGCTCCGACGTGCTCGGTGCGCGGCTGGCCGCGGCCGGCTACGGAGCTATGACCGAGGTTTTGCTGGTCCTGGCCGGGGTGGCGTGGCTGCTGCTCAGCTATGGGATCCCGCTGGCCCTGATCACCCGCCGCGGGGCCGCGTCCGCGCTGGCGGGCAGCAACGGCAGCTGGTTCCTGAGCATCGTCGCCACCCAGTCGGTGGCGGTCGCGCTCACCGCGCTGCCCGGGCCGCTGCCCAGCGGGCTGGCCGCCCTGGCCGTGGCCCTGTGGGCGGCCGGCGTGGTGCTGTACCTGATCGTGGCCACGCTGGTGCTGGCCCGGCTGCTGCACTTCCCGGTGCGGCCCGCCGATGTGATCCCGGCGTACTGGGTGTCGATGGGTGCCACCGCGATCAGCGTGCTGGCCGGGGCCAGGCTGCTGGGGCTGCCTGCCAGCCCGTTGGTGACCGCGGTGCACCCGGTGCTGGCGGGCCTGTCGGTCATGCTGTGGGCGTTCGGCACCTGGCTGATCCCGCTGCTGGTCGGCCTCGGGGTGTGGCGGCACCTGGCCGGCCGGGTGCCGCTGCGCTACGAACCGGGCCTGTGGAGCCTGGCCTTCCCGCTCGGCATGTACTGCGTGGCCAGCGAGACGCTGGGCCGCGCGCTGCACGTGCCCTGGCTGGTGACGGTGGGCCACGAGGGGACGTGGGCCGCGTTCGCCGTCTGGGCGGTGCTGTTTGCCGCCATGCTGGCCACCCTGGCCCGGGGCGTCCTGCCTGGCCGGGCTTACTCGTCCACGCCGACGTAGGTGTGCGCGAACCAGCGGGAGAACCGCGGGTCGGTCAGCACCAGGTCGAGCCGGGCCCGGCGCAGCCCGTAGGAGAAGCCGCTGCTGCCGTCGGCCGCGCCCGCGTTGAACAGGCTGAGCATCAGGTTGGAGAACTCCTGGTGCCGCCAGATGTGCGGCAGCCGGGTCTGCGAGTAGCGCTCCAGCCGGCCTCCGTCGCCGCGGCGGCCGTACCGCTCGATCAGGCCGCCAGCCAGCTCGGCCGCGTCCTGGATGGCGATGTTCATGCCCTTGCCGCCGGCCGGGGTGATCAGGTGCGCCGCGTCGCCGGCCAGGAACAGGCGGCCGTGCTGCATCGGGTCGCAGACCCGCACCCGCAGGTCGAGGATGTCCCGCTCGACCAGCTCGCCGCGCTGCACCGGCGGCCGGCCCGCGGCGGTCAGCCGGTGCTCCAGCTCGGCCCAGATCCGGTCGTCGTCCCACTGCCGGTAGTCCTGACCGCCGGGTACTTCCAGGATGAACCGGGACAGCGTCGCGGAGCGGTGCATCTGCCCGGCGAAGCCCTGCTCGTGCAGGCCGTAGATGGTGCCGTCGGGGGGCGGCGGTACGGTCGCGATCAGCGTCAGCCACCGGGCCGGGTAGGCGGCGGTGACCGCGGCCGCGCCGGTGCCGGCGGCGCTGCCCGCGCCGTCGCAGGCCGCGACGGCCGCGCATTCGATGGTCTCCGGTGCGCCGTCCGGGCCGGCCACCGCCCGGACCAGCGCGCCGTCGCCGGACTGCTCGATACCGGTGACGGTGACACCGAACCGTACAGAGCCGCCGCGGTCGAGCAGCTCCCCGGCCCAGTCCGCGACCAGCTCGTGCTGCGGGTAGATGTAGTGCGAGCGCCCGCCGCACAGCCTGGCGTAGTCCAGCAGGTACGCCTGCCCGCCGGCCCGGAACTCGCACCGGCCGACCCGCAGGCCGCCGCGGACGATCGGGCCGTCCAGGCCGTGCCGGCCCAGCAGTTCCACCGTGCGGTGCTCGATCATCCCGGCCTTGACCCGGGCCCGGAGCTGGCCGGCCTGCTGCCGTTCCAGCAGCACGAACGGGATCCCAGCCTGGTGCAGCAGGTGCGCGGTGACCAGCCCGGCCGGGCCGGCCTCGACGATGCATACGACCGGATCACGCTGGCCCATAACGGATCATGCTGGCCGACCCGGTCCGGCCCGGTCAACGGGCGGGCTGCACGTTGACGTTCACGTGGAACACGTTGTCCGGGTCGTAGCCCGCCTTGACCTGGGCCAGCTTCTCGTACTTGGCCGCGCCGTAGGCGTCGCGGATCCCGCCGTCCGCATAGTCGGTGCTGCCGTTGATGTAGCCGCCGCCCCCGTCTTCGATGGAGTGCGGGCGCAGCGCCGACCACAGGCCGCGGACCCAGTCGCGTTCGGTATCCAGCACCCGCTCGTCCGGGCCCATCCCGATGATGAACGCGGCGTACCGGGGCGACCGCCCGCCGCTGAACGCGGTGTCCTGCTCACCGGCCCGGCAGTACGCGCCGTCCAGCCGGTAGCACAGCAGCGCCGACATCGGTGAGCCCTTGGCCGGCACGTGCTCGGTGATCACGTCGATCACCGGGTCAGACAGGTCGGCCAGATAGCAGCTCTTGTCGTAGGCGTAGCCGCCCCAGCCGTTGGCCTCGTCCAGCAGTTGCTGCAGGTCGGTATAACGCATCGGGGCGACCAGATCGAATACCGGCGGCAGGCTGCCGCGAATCTGGTCCACCAGCCGGGCATGCTCGGCCGTGCCGTTGAACCCGGTGAGCACCAGCACGTAGCCCGGCGCCAGGTGGTGCTGCCCGGGCACGAACGGCGCGGGCGGCGCGTTCACCGCGCCCAGCACCGCGTTGATGTCCGGCGGCATCGCGGCGGTGATGTCGCGGGCCAGCCGCAGCGCGTCCGGGCCCTGGTCCAGGCCCCAGAAGAACAGGCCCACCTGGACCGCCGGGTCCAGTTCGTGCAGGGCGAACTCGAACGAGGTGACCACGCCGAAGTTGCCGCCGCCGCCGCGGATGGCCCAGAACAGGTCCGGGTGCTCGGCCGCCGAGGCGCGCAGCACCCGGCCGTCGGCCGTGACCACCTCGGCGGCGGCCAGGTTGTCGATGCTCAGCCCGAACTTGCGGGTCAGCCAGCCCATGCCGCCGCCCAGGGTGAGCCCGCCGACGCCGGTATGGCTGACCATCCCGGCCTGCACGGCCAGCCCGTGCGCCTGGGTGGCCGCGTCCAGGCCGGCCAGCAGTGCTCCGCCGCCGGCCCGCGCGCGCCGGGCGGCCGGGTCCACGCTGACCGCGTTCAGGTCGCTCAGGTCGATCATCAGGCCGTCGTCGCAGACCGCGGTGCCGGCTGGGTTGTGCGCGCCGCCGCGCACCGATAGCTCCAGCCCGTGCTCGCGGGCGAAGCCGATCGCCGCGGCCACGTCGGCCGCCGTGGCGCAGCGGGCGATCACCGCTGGGCGCCGGTCGATGGCCGCGTTCCAGACCCGCCGGCCGTCGTCGAACCCCGCGTCCCCGGGCAGGATGACCGGCCCGTCCATGACCGCGCGGAACCCGTCCATCCCCTTGGTGATCGTGTGCGTCATTGCCGCAGTCCCCCCGGTTTCCCCCGGCGCGCCCCGTGTGGCCGGGTATCTCCCCAGGTCAACAGCCTAATGTGCAGGCCCGCTGCGTGGCCTGTGGAGGTCACGTGGAGAGGCTGAAGTAGAAGCTGGCCCGTCGCCGGCCACGGCCGTGCGGGCTTGAGCCTTGACTTTGTGGCGCAAAGCGAAATAGCTTTGCGGTACAAAGTAAGGAGGTGCCAGAGATGAATGAGGACAGTGGCACCAAGAACGTGGATGAGGCGCCGGTGCTGGACCCGCAGGGCGCGGCGGTCATCCTGCAGCAGGCCCGCGACCGGGCCCGGCGTGAGCTGGCGGTGCGCCGCCCGGTGCTGTTCCTGATCTGGGGCGTGGTCGTGTTCGTCGGCTACGGCGCGATGTGGCTGTCGGTCCGCGGCCAGCACCCGTATCACGGGCCAGCCTGGCCCACGCTGCTGCTGGCCTTCCTGCTCTTCGTGGCGGCCGCGGGCGCGTCCGCGAACGTGGTGGACCGGGCGGCCACCGGCATCGGTGGCCGGTCCGAGCTGCAGCGCGGCATCTTCGCCCTAGCCGTGATGGCCGGGTTCGCCGCCCTGGAGATCGAGAAGCAGGCGCTGGCCACGGCCGGTGCCAGCCTGCCGGTTACCGCCCTGTTCGGCCAGGCCATCCCGCTGCTGGTGGCCGGCCTGGTCCTGCTGGCCAGCAGCGCCACCGCGACCCGGCTGGACAGGCCCCGGCTGGTCATCGGCGGCTGGCTGCTGGCCGTGGCGGCCGGCGGCGCGTGGGCCGGCGTGGTGTCCAGCCTGGCCGTCTATGCGCTGGCCGGCGGGGCCGGGATCGCGCTGATGGCGGTCATCGAGCCTGCGCTGCGCCGGTCATGACGGACGAAGAACTCGACCCGGTGATCCACGTCCCCGCGCGGCTGCGCATCGTGGTCACGCTGGCCGCCCTCCAGCCTGGTGACGACCTGTCGTTCACCAGGCTGCAGGACGTCATCGGGCTGACCCCGGGCAACCTCATCACCCACCTGCGCAAGCTGGAAGACGCCGGCTACGTGACCACGGAGAAGAACGGCAGCGGCGTCTCCGCGCGTACCGCGGTCGCGCTCACCAACACCGGCCGGGCCGCGCTGGACCGCTACACCACCGTGCTACGGCAGCTGCTCGACTCGGCCGCGCCGAACTGACCCGGCCCAGGTGGCCTGGATCACGGGCGGCTGATCCCGGGGTCGCTCGGGTGCGGGCTCAGCGGCGTGACCGGCGCCTCCATCCATGGCCGCAGGGGCAGCGAGCGCAAGATCGCCGCCAGGGCCGCCTCATCCGCGGCCCGGTACAGCCCGAGGACGCGCCCGTCGGGCAGCCGCCAGATCCGGGTCAGGTGTCCTTGCGCGGCCAGCTCCGTCACCCGCCGCCCCTCGGCCGCGATGGTGTCGTTGACGACCTGGTCCGGGGTGCCGTCCGGGACGGTCAACGTGAACCGGACGAAGAACTCGGTGCCGGTGCCCGGGGCGGCCGTGGGCGGGTCGAACGGGTGCGGGCTGAGCGGTGTGACCTCATCCGTCCGCCACACCCGCAGCGGCATCGAGGCCAGCACGCTGTCCAGCTGCCCGGCGTCGTCCGCGGCGAACAGCCCGAGCGTCCGCCACTCACCCGGCTGCAGCGGCGGGCGCCACAGCCGGAGCAGATGCCGCTGGGCCGCCAGTCCGGCCGAGTGCGCCGCCTCGCGGGCGCGCACCTCGTCCACCTCCTGCTGTGCCGTCCCGTCCGGTACGTGAGTGGTCATTGTGACGAGATATTCCATTGGCATATCGGCACGTTAACCCGGCCGAGGGCCGATTACCGGGCGCTTACGGGCGGCTGGGCGGTGAACGAGACCGGCCTCTGGTCCGTGTTAGGTGGGCGTGGGGAGCCTCGGTCCGATACATCCATGGAGGTAGACATCGTGACGCAGGACTCCGGGCCACACGAGGGCACGACCAGGCGAGCCGCCATGGCCGGTGCCGGCCTGGCCGGGCTGGCCGCTGCCCTCACCGCCTGTGGTGCGTCCGGCGGGAGCGGGGCAGGTACCGCGCAGGGCAGCAGTGGTGGTAGTGGTGGTGGCAGCGGCGGTAGCGGTGGTGGCAGTAACGCGCTGGCCAGTACGAGTGAGATCCCGGTCGGTGGCGGCAAAGTGTTCTCCGCCGAGAAGGTCGTCGTCACCCAGCCTTCGGCGGGCAAATTCAGCGCGTTCAGCGCGGTCTGCACGCACGAGCAGTGTCTGGTTAACCGGGTGGCCAACGGCACCATCGACTGCCCGTGCCATGGCAGCGAGTTCAGCGTGAAGAACGGCAGCGTGGTGTCCGGCCCGGCACCCAGCCCGCTGCCCAGGAAGTCGATCACCGTGGCAGGCGGCAAGATCACGCTGGCCTAAGCTTGCAGACGCTCAGTTCTCAGCCGGCGGCCCGGGCGGCACCTCACCCCGCCCGGGCCGCCGGTTGGCGTGCCCCGCCCGGCCTGGTCCTGGCCGTGATCGCGGCCGGGGCGGCCGCGGTCATCACGCTGTGGTGGCACGACACCCCGGCGGTGACCGGACTGGGCGACGAGCTGACCGGGGCCGGCCGCATCCTCGGCCTGCTGGCCGGCTACGGCGTCGTGGTGCTGGTCGCGCTGATGGCCCGGCTGCCGCCGCTGGAACGCGGCATCGGCGCCGCCCGGCTGGCCCGCTGGCACGCCATGGGCGGCCGGTACGTCATCACCATCATCACCGCGCACGCGGTGCTGATCACCTGGGGTTATGCGGTCACGTTCCATCAGCGGGTGACCACAGAGGCGGGCACGCTGCTGACCGGCTACCCGGATGTCCTGATGGCCACGGTGGCGGCCGGGCTGCTGCTCGCCGTGGGCCTGGTCTCGGCCCGGCTAGTGCGCCCGCGGCTGCGCTACGAGACCTGGTATCACCTGCACTTCTACACCTACCTGGCCATCGCGCTGGCGTTCAGCCACCAGTTCGCCAACGGCGCCTCGTTCACCGTCAGCCTGGCCGCCCGGGTGGCCTGGTCCACCATGTACGCCGTGGTGGCCGCGCTCGTGGTCTGGTACCGGGTGATCACCCCCTTGCGCAAGCTGGGCCGGCACCAGTTCCGGGTGGCCGCGCTGCGGCCAGAAGCGCCGGGCATCGTCTCGGTGTACATCGCCGGGCGGCGGCTGGAGAAGCTGCACGCCGAGCCGGGCCAGTTCTTCCGCTGGCGGTTCCTGGCCCGCGGCATGTGGTGGCAGTCGCACCCCTATTCGCTGTCCGCGCTGCCCCGGCCGGACATGATGCGGATCACGGTCAAGGCCCGCGGTGATCACAGCGGCGCGCTGGCCCGGCTGCGCCCGGGCACCCGGGTGCTGGCCGAGGGCCCGTACGGCGCGTTCACCCCGGCCCGTAGCCGCCGCGGCGTGGTGCTGATCGCGGGCGGGGTCGGCATCACCCCGATCCGGGCCATGTTCGCCGCCATGCCCGCTCCGGCCGGCCGCTGCTACGGCGCGACCACCCTGATCTACCGGGCCAGCCACCCACGGGACATCGTGTTCCGCCGGGAACTGGACCAGATCGCGGCCAGCCGCGGTGCCGCCGTGCACTACCTGACCGGGTCCCGGCATCAGCTCGGTACCGACCCGTTGTCCGCCCGGAACCTGGCCGGCCTGGTGCCCGGGCTGCACCGGCGCCAGGCCTACGTCTGCGGTCCGCCCGGGATGACCCAGACCGCCATCGGCGCACTGCGCGCGGCCGGGGTGCCCCGGCGCCGCATCCACCACGAGTCCTTCGACTTCTGAACGGAGCATCTGCCATGCGCCGCGCCATCCTCGCCCTGGGCAGCACCATCGCCGGGATCGCCGTGCTGCTGTCGTTCAAGACGCACAGCACCGCGACCGCGGGCGCGTCAGCCGCGGCGCCCAGCATGCCGGGCGGCACCGGCTCGTCAGCCTCGGCCGGCGGGGCCGCCGACGCGGCCGGGGCCGGGGCCGCCGCGACACCGGGCACGTCCCGTCAGGCCAAGGCAGCCAAGCACCGTACCGTTACCGGCAAGGTGGCGGAGACCCTCCGCGGGCCGATGCAGGTCGAGCTCACCCTGGCCGGCCAGCGCATCACCAAGGTCACCATGCTGCAGCGGACCAATAGCGGGGCCGAAAGCGACGCGATCGACGCGACGGCCATCCCCAAACTGATCAGCGAGACGCTCGCCGCGCAGAGCGCGCACATCGACGCGGTGAGCGGGGCCAGCTACACGAGCGAGGGCTACCTCCAGTCGCTGCAGAGCGCCCTGGACAAGGCGCGCGGCTGATCGCCCGTTACTTCGCCCGCACGCTGACCAGCGTCCGGCCGGCCGACAGCACCTGGAAGTCCCGCACGCCGGCCTCCAGGAACGGCGCCGACGCCGGATACCACGCGACGTTGCTGTAGGCGGCCACCGTCCAGCTGGCGGCGGTGGCTTCCTGCCCGGCCGCGGTCACCACGCGCAGCTCGCAGCGCGTCCCGGCCGGGATCCGGCTGACCTGCACCATGATCTGCACGCCCCATGACCGGGCCCGGTACCGGACGATGGCCCCGGCGCCGGAGACCGGATTGCTGCCGCGGACGGTCTCCGGCCACGACATCGCCGGCGACGGCAGCGCCACCCTGGATAGCGGCGGCGTGGACAGCTCCGGGATCCCGGCCGCCGCCGCCGCGCCGGCCGCCAGCACCACCGTGGCGGCGACCATCGCCGACCGGCGAAATATCCGGCCGCGGCGCAGCCGGGCCGCCCGGCGCAGCAGCACGCGCGTGCCAGCGTTGGCCGGCCCGGGCTGGTCCGGGTCGTCCGCCAGGTCCGCGGCCAGCATCACGGCATCGGTCGAAGAGACCGTGCCGAGCAGGCCGACCAGGCTGGCCAGGCTGGCCAGTTCCTCCCGGCAATCGGTGCACCCGGCCAGATGACGGTCTACCGTGACGCGCTCCGCTGGGCCGATCGCGCCCAGCAGGTAAACCCCAAGCGCGGGACGGACCTGGCGGCACTCGCCAGGGTCACTCATGGCGGCTTTCGCCTGCCGAACCGTTCCGCATACCAGGAATAACGTGCTCAACAGGCCAGATCGTTCACGCCGCGCCGGATGCGTTAGCCAAATACTCCTGGACCAGGCGTACTGCCGTCGCGCCGTCGCCGACGGCCGAGGCCACCCGCTTGATCGACCGGTACCGGGCGTCGCCCACCGCGAAGATCCCAGGCACCGACGTCTCCAGCGGGAGGGGCGGGCGGTCCAGCGGCCACCGGCTCCGCTCCGCGCCATCGAGCCGCACGTCCCGCCCGGTCCGGATGAAGCCGTCGGCCAGTTGCACCGCCGCGGGCAGCCATTGCGTGCGCGGCGCCCCCCGATAAGCACGAACAGCGCGCTGGCCGGGACCTCCGCGGCGTGGCCGCGCCGCTTGTCGCACACGGTGAGGGCTTCCAGGCGGCCCTGGCCGTGGCCGTCAGCGACCTCGGTGTCCAGCCGCACAGTGATGTTGCCGGTGGCCTCGATCTCCCGGATCAGGTAGTCCGACATCGAGCGGGCCAGGCAGTCGCCCCGAACCAGCATGGTCACCCGCCGGGCGTACCGGGCCAGGTGCAGGGCGTTCTGGCCCGCCGAGTTGCCCGCCCCCACCACGAACACGTCCTGCCCAGCCATGGCCCGCGCCTCAACCCCGGCCGCACCGTAAAACACGCCGGAGCCGACCAGCGCCTCCAACCGCGGCACGCCGAGGCGCCGCCAGGCGATGCCTGGGGCGAGGATGACGGCCTTGGCGCGGATCGGATGCCCACTGGCTGGCTGCACTATGCGCTCCGCGCCCCGGCAGCCCAGGCTGGTCGCGGGCTGGGCGAACACCATGTGCGCGCCGAACATCCAGGCCTGCTCGCAGGCCTTGCGGGTCAGCTCATGCCCGCTGACCCCGTGCGGGAAGCCCGGATAGTTCCGGATCATCGGGCTGTTCCCGGCCTGGCCGCCGGACACCGTCTCCTCCAGCACCACCGTCTGCAGGCCCTCCGAGGCCGCGTAGACCGCGGCGGTGAGGCCAGCCGGGCAGGCCCCCACGATGACCACGTCACATTCGTCCAGATCGCTGCGGGTGCTGCCGCCGACCGCCGCGATGATCTCGGCCGTCGTCGGCTGCGCCACCGTGTAGCCGTCGTGCCGGATCAGCACCGGCAGGGGTGACCCGCGCAGCCCGCCCCGCTCCAGCAGGCGGCGGCCGGGCCCGCTGTCCGCGTCGTGGAAGTGGAACGGGACGTAGAACCGGGTGAGCAACTCGCGCAGCGTGGTCGTGCCGGGATCCTGGAGCCGCCCGACCAGGTAGAACAGTTCGAAGCCCGCCTCCTGGTCCTTGGCCCATTCGGCCAGGAACTCGCTGACTTCGCGGTACAGGTCCTGTTCCAGCAGCCATGGCTTGGTGATGTGATAGTCGGCCTGGCCCAGCACCATGGCCTGCGTGATCGGGCTGCGCGCCGAGTAGTCCCGGTCCACCAGCAGCACCCGTTTGGCCAGCGGGTGCAGCTCATGGGCCCGGGCGAGAAAGTCAACGCCCGGCATCTCAGTCATCCCGTGGCCGGCGATGAGCAGCGCCACCGGCTGCCGCCGTGCCGCCAGGTCAGCCAGTTGCGCCAGGCCGCCGCTGGCCGAGGTCGTGGCAGCCACGCAGAAGTCCCGGCCGAACCGCCGGCTGAGGTCGTCCCGCAGCGCGTGCACCACTCCTGGCTCGTCATCGACCAGGAACAACACGGGTTGTGCCATGCCACGAGGCTAGGCTGGGTACCGTTCGTGCAGCGTTCGGCCAGGTACTGGCGTTAAGAAAATCAAAGGGTCCAGAGCGCCTCGGTGGGCGCCAGCCGGGCCGCTTTGAGCGCGGGCAGCAGCCCGGCGAGGGCGCCGATGAGCAGCGCGGCGGCCAGGCCGCCCGCCCAGGCCTGCGCGGGAATGACCACGGCCCAGCCCTTGGCGTGCGCGTAGGCGGCGGTGGCGGCCACCCCGGCCAGCACCCCGGCGGTGCCGCCGGCCAGGGCCAGCGTGACCGCTTCAGACAGGAACTGGATCCGGATGTGGCCGCGGGTGGCGCCGAGCGCGCGGCGCAGCCCGATCTCGCTGCGCCGTTCCAGCACCGCGATGACCATGATGTTGGCCACCCCGATGGCGCCGACCAGCAGCGCGACCGCGCCGAGGCCGAGGAACAGCGTGTTGAACGCGCCCTTGGCGTCGGCCTGCGCGACCAGTGCGGAGGACGGCACCGACACGTCCGGGCTGCTCGGGTCCTCCGGGTCGGTCTGCGCGCCGAGCAGGTTGTCCACCGCGGTCACCCGGGAGTCGGTGGCCTTGACGTAGATCGTGGTCGGGTGCCCGTCGAAGCCGTAGGCCTGCTCGGCGAACGGGTAGCCGACCAGCACGCTGGAGTCCACGTCCGGCGACAGCACGTCCGGCTTGAGGATCCCGGCCACGTACAGCCACATGTTCCCGGCCCAGACCCGCTCGCCGGGGTAGACGTGGTCGATGCCGAGGAGCTGCGCCGCGGCCGCGCCGAGCACGCACACCGGCTCGCGGGCGGTGGCCGCGTTCAGGAACTTCCCCTGGGCCAGTGACGTGCCGGCCGTGCCGGGCAGGCCCAGGCTGGTCGCGGCCACGCTGAGCGCGTTGGTGTTGACCGTGGGGATCAGCGCGCTGCGGTAGACGTTGACGCCGTCGAGGGTGGCGGTGGTCTGCACCGCGTACACCCCGGGCAGGCGGCTGATCATCGCGGGCGCCCGCAGCGGCAGTTCCTCGGGGTTGCCGGAGAAGTCGTTGCCGGGCTGCACGGTGAGCAGGTTGGTGCCCAGCGCGGCGATCTCGGCGTTCAGCCCGGCCGCCGAGGACGACGACAGGCCGAGGACGGCGACGATCGCGGCCACGCCGATCGCGATGCCCAGCGCGGACAGCGCGGCGCGCAGTTTGCGGGTGCGCAGCCCGACCAGGGCCAGGCGGGCCAGGTCGGTGAGCCGGAGCCGGGCCGCCACCGGGGCGCGGGTAGCCATGCTCATCGGGCACCTCCCGGCCCGGCCGTGTCGGAGACGATCTGGCCATCCACCATCCGGATCTGGCGGTGCATCCGGGCCGCCACCGATTCGTCGTGGGTGACGACGATGATGGTGGTCCCGGCGGTGTGCAGTTCGGCCAGCAGGTCGAGGATGGCCGCGCCGGTGGCCTGGTCGAGGTTGCCGGTGGGCTCGTCGGCCAGCACGATCGCGGGTGATCCGGCCAGTGCGCGGGCGATGGCCACCCGCTGCCGCTCCCCGCCGGACAGCTGGGTGGGCCGGGCGCGGAGCTTGTGGCCCAGCCCGACCCGGTCCAGCGCCACCGCCGCCGCGTCCCGCCGGGCGGTGATGCCGGTCCCGGCGTACAGCAGTCCGTCGGCCACGTTGTCCAGCACTGTGGCGTGTTCGGCCAGGAAGAACTGCTGGAACACGAACCCGATCTCGGTGGCCCGCAGGCCGGCCAGTGCCCGGTCGCTCAGCGTGGCTACGTCAAGCCCGGTGACCCGCACCGTGCCGCTGGTCGGCCGGTCCAGCGTGCCGGCCAGGTGCAGCAGGGTGCTCTTGCCGGACCCGGACGGGCCGAGGACCGCGACCAGCTCACCGGCCGCGATGGCCAGGCTGACCCCGCGCAGCGCCCGCACCGGCGGGGCGCCGGGATAGACCTTGGTCACCTCGGTCAGCTCCAGGACCAGGCCAGCTCCCGGCGCCCAGCCGGGCTGGGCCGTGGCGGCGGCCCGCACCGGGCTGCTCATATCCCCGGCACCACGACGTGCTGGCCGGGGGTCAGGTTCCCGCTGACCTGCACCTGCCCGGCGGCGTCGTCGAACATGCCCGGGGTCACCGGGACCAGGTGATGCCCGCCAGGCCCGGTCACTTCCACCGCGAATTTTCCGCCGGGCTCGGCCAGCAGCGCGTCCACCGGCACGGTCAGCGCGTTGGACACGCTGCCGGTAGTGATCGTCACCGTCACCGGGGCCTGGTTCAGCTTCCCGGCCGCTTTCGGATGGGTCAGCGAGACCAGCACGGTGATGGTCGCCCCCGACCCGCTGGACGAGTTGTTCGACGAACTGCCCGACTGGCCGTTCGAGCCGCTGCCCGAACTGCCCGACGACGGGGTGGTCGCGACCCGGCCGACCTGGGTGACCACGCCGGGAGTGCTGCTGCCGTCCGGCAGCGTGATACTGACCTGATCGCCGTCCTTCACCTCGGACTGCAGTGACGGGTCCAGGTCGATGGTTACCACCGGGGTGACCGAGGTCGCGGTCAGCACCACCGTCCCCGCGGTGGCCTGGCCACCCAGCGACGTGGTCGTGCCCAGGCCGGTGACCAGCGCCGGGCCGGGCAGGAACGCGGCCTGGCCCAGCGCCAAGGTGCCGGTCACGGTCAGGCCGAGCTTGGTTTGCAGCTGTTCGACCCCGTAGGCGGTCGCGGCGCTGTAGTAGTTCCAGCCCGAGCGGGGGCCCAGCGCCGCCGCCGTGGTGTAGCCCAGTTTGACCAGGTCGCGGTTCAGTTCGGTCACGTCCGCCCCGGTCAGCCCCTCGGACAGGTCCCGGTAGGCCGGCACCGAGCCGTACAGCAGCACTACCGGGCCGCCGGACAGCCCATAGATCTGGTGACCCTGCCGGATCACCTGCCCGGTCTGCGGCAGCCAGGTGAACGTCCCCGACCCGGCCGATGATGAGGACGACGACGAGGACGATGAGCTGGCCGGCACCGCCACCGACCAGGTGCCCGCGTCGCCCAGCGTCGCGTTCTCCTCGGTCTGGCTGGTCAGCGACTGCCGCGTCACCGTGGCCGTCCCGGTCTGG
Source organism: uncultured Actinomycetes bacterium (assembly GCA_963747705.1). GTDB lineage: Bacteria > Actinomycetota > Actinomycetes > Streptosporangiales > Streptosporangiaceae > RYN-230. The sequence continues at coordinate 99,056 of CAVVGF010000030.1, forward strand.
TACCCGCTGCTGGCCCCGGCGGCCGGACGGCCGGACCCGCGGAACGCCCCGCTGGCCAGCGCGGCCCCGACGGCAGCCGCCGCAACCACGATCACCAGCCCGGCCACCACCCAGCCACGCCGCCCGGTGGCTGAGGTAAACGCCCCTACGAGTTGCTGCATGTCTTCTCCGCCGCCTGGAATTGCGCCGAGCTGGTGTCGATGCTCGATGGCAGCGGCGACTCTTCCACGCCGCCGTTCTGCACGATCGGGTCCGGGTAGTCCGGATAGCCGTGCGCCCGCATGCATGCGGCGAACTTCACCATGCTGTCGATCTGCTTTTGCGTCATCGGGGGCGGGCCGCCACCTGGGAGCAGGTGCTTGCACGCCTTCATGGCCGCGACGAACTGGGTTGTCCGCGGGTTCACGCCGGTGACGTAGTGCCCCATGATGCTCAGCGCGGTGCTCGAATTCGATGGGCGCGAATTCGACAAGTAGAAGTTCGGCACCCCGTGCCCGCGCATGCAGGCGGCGAACACATCGAGTTGCTGCACGTTTCCCGGGGCCGGGCTGGCGCCGGACCCGGCCGGGTGCGAACCGCTGCACGCCGTGGCCAGCAGCATGGTGCCGGCCAGCGCCGCCGGGATCAGCACGGCGGCCAGCCGGCCCGGCTGTCTCTCGTTCATCTGGGAATCCGCCCTTACTGTGGAGCGAACGATCCTTGCGGGAGACCAGCCTGCTGGGCGGAATCACGACTACCGCACGGATCGCGTGTGAGTTCCATGTGAGTTGCCGCTGGCCCCGTGCTTACCTGGACAGCGTTCTCACATGAAACTCACACGCTGGTCACAGCCGGGCCTAGCGTTCTCGTGCTGGTATGACGCGAGGGCAAGGAGGCGTGATGGCTGAACCGGCGGCGGCACCGGCCGCCGACCATGGCCGCTTGCTGGTGGTCGACGACGAGCCATTCCTGCGTGACGCGGTGGCCGCGTCGCTGACCTTCCTGGGTTTCCAGGTCGCCACCGCGGACACCGGCACGGAGGCGCTCCGGCTGGCCCGGGAACGGCCGTTCGATCTGGCCGTGCTCGACGTGATGCTGCCTGACACCGACGGCTTCGAGGTGGTCCGGCGGCTGCGCCGCGACGGCAGCCGGCTGCCGGTCATCTTCCTGACCGCCAAGGACACCCAGGACGACAAGGTCACCGGGCTGACCCTGGGTGGCGACGACTACATGACCAAGCCGTTCGGCCTGGAGGAGCTGGCCGCGCGGATCCGCACCGTGCTCCGCCGCACCCGTCGCGACAAGGCCGGCGGCCCGGTGCTCACGTTCGCCGACATCGAGCTGGACCAGGACTCCTACGAGGTGCGCCGGGCGGGCCAGCCGATCGAGCTGTCGCCGACCGAGTTCCGGCTGCTCCGCTATCTGCTGCTCAACCCGGGCCGGGTGCTGACCCGGGCCCAGCTGCTTGACCACGTGTGGGACTACGACTTCGGCGGGTCCAGCACGGTGGTCGCCACCTACATCGCCTACCTGCGGCGCAAGCTGGCCGAGCACGGGCCCGATGTCATCCACACCCAGCGCGGCGTGGGCTACAGCCTCCGGCTGCCCCGCGAGCAGCGATGAGGCTGAGATTGCGCCGGCCGCGCCGGGCCAAGCTGCGCACCCGGGTGCTGCTCGGGGTGCTGGGCGTCACCCTGGTCGCGCTGGTGGCGTTCGACGTGGCCGCGGTCACCGCGCTGCGCGGCTATCTGCTCAGCCGGACCGACCAGCAACTACGGCAAGTGCTGGCGCTGTACCGGGTCCTGCCGGTTAACCATCAGGTCCAGCCGTCGCACGCGCCCGGCCGCTTCGTGCCGCCCCGGGAAGTCAGGGGCAAGTCCCTGAAGCAGATCATCGGGCCACGGGCCACCCTGCCCGGCGCGCTCGGCCAGTTCGACGTGGTGACGGTGAACCACAGCCGGCCGCTGTTCTCGATCATGGGTGGTGCGCAGCTGCTGCCCAAGTCGCCCCTCCCAAACCTGACGACACTGGCCAGAAGCCATACCGCGGTCACCTTGACCGGCCAGGACGGGACCACCCAGATCCGGCTGATGGCGGTGGCCTTTCCTGGGTACGGGCTGGTGTACGCCACCACCAGCCTGTCCGGCCTGCAGCACACCGTGGACCAGCTCGAGCTGATCCTGATCATCGGGTCGGCCGTCGCCGGGGCCATCGCGGCCGGCGGCGTCGCCTGGGTCATGCGCCGCGGCCTGCGGCCGGTCGAGGTGATGGCGGGCCAGGCCGACAAGATCAACGCAGGCGACCTGACCGAGCGGGTCAGCCCGCAGGATCCGCGTACCGAGATGGGCCGGCTGAGTGCCGCACTGAACGGGATGCTGGCCCGCATCGAGGATTTCGTGGCCGAACGCGAGGCCAGCCAGGAGGCCACCCGCCGGTTCTTCGCCGACGCGAGCCACGAGCTGCGTACCCCGCTCGCCTCGCTGCGCGCCAACGCCGAGCTGTACCAGCAGGGCGCACTGCCCCGCCGGGACCAGGTCAACGAGGCGATGCGCCGGATCACGCTGGAAGCGCAGCGGATGGGCGGGCTGGTGGACGACATGCTCCGGCTGGCCCGGCTCGACCAGCAGCCCGGCCAGCAGTGCGAGCCGATCGCGTTCAGCGCACTGGCCACCGAGTGCGTGCAGCGCGCACGGACCGCCACCCCCGACCGGACCTGGCATTGCGACATCACCAGCGGCCTGGAGGTCATCGGGGACGAGGAACTGCTCCGCCGGGCCATCGACAACATCCTCGGCAACGTGGCCGCGCACACCCCGGCGGGCAGCACGGCCACGCTGACCGCCACCGCGCAGGACGGCCAGGTGGTCCTGGCGGTCAGCGACGACGGTCCGGGCGTGCCGCCGGACCAGTTGCCGCGCATCTTCGACCGGTTCTACCGGGCCGGGGTGCCGTCCCGGCGGCCCGGGTCCGGCCTGGGCCTGGCCATCGTGGCCGCCGTCGCCGCCGCACACGATGGCCAGGTCGCCGCAGCCGCTCAGCGACCCGCACGGCCTGCGCATCACGCTCACCCTCCCGGCCGCCCCCACTCCACCCGCGCCGCCCCTGGCCGAGCCCACCCCCGAATCCCGCCCCGAGCCTCACCCCGAGCCCGCCTCCCAGCCCCGTTGACTGGCTGAGGGCCACCCCGGGCCGGCCGTAGGCTCAGGCCCACCCCGGTTGCGGGTGCCAGCCCCCTGGCCCGCCGCCGCGCGGCCACGGGAGGATGAAGGCGCTATGGACGCCCTCGCCGAGCACACCCAGACCCGGCCGCGGACGGGCTGGATCGGCCGTGACCGAGCCGAGATCATCTGGGCCGTGGTCGCCTTCGCGGTGCTCTGCCTGGCCGTGCTGAGTTTCGCGCCCCAGCTCGTCGAGCCGGACGACTACGCCTACCAGGCCTCGATCGTCGGCATCACCCAGGGCCACTGGCTGACCCTGTCCACTGCCCAGGCGTACACGCTCAGCCAGCATCTGCTCAACGCGGCCAGCCAGGGGCACTCGGTGGTGCGGCTCGGCCCGCCTGGCCCGATCCAGTGGGTGCAGCTGGCCAGCGGCCGGTGGATCAGCGAGAAGGATCCCGGCTACCCGTTCCTGGCCGCACCGTTCCAGGCGCTCGGCATCATCCGGCTGGCCTCGCTGTTCTACGCCGCGCTGGGTTGTCTCGGCCTGTACGCCGGCGCCCGGCGCTGGCTGGGCCGGTGGGGCGGCACCACCGCGGTGGCACTGTTCTGCTCGTCCGGCGCCGCGATGCTGTTCGCCTGGCGCGACTACATGCCCACGTTCACCGAGACTTCGCTGATCGCGGCGGGCACCGGCACGCTGCTGTGGGCGCTGCTGGCCACCGAGGCCAGCGTGGAGCGGCGTACCTGGATCGGCCTGCTCGGTTTCCTGGCCATCGAACTGGCCGTGTTCAGCCGGTACACCAACCTGGTCATCCTCGGCTGCGCGGTACTGACCGTGCTGGTGGCCTGGCGGCGGGGCCGGGTACCCCTCAGCGCACTGGGCTGGTGGCTCGGCTCGGCCGTGGCCGCCGTGGCCGGCATCGCGCTGTTCAACGACCTGGTCTACGGCGGCCCGCTGACATCTGGGTACCGGCCCGGCGAGATCAGCTTCAGCCTCGGCGCCATCGGGCCCAACTTCCGGTACATGCCCGGGCACCTGATCGAGGCCATCCCGATGCTGGTGCTCGGCCTGGCCGCGCTGGCCTGGATCATCGGCCGCTATCTGCGGCTGCGCCATGCCCCCGGCGCACCGACCCTCGATGCCCGCCGCGACCTGGCCGTGGCCGTCCCGCTGGCCGCGTCCTGGTTCGCCTTGTGGGCGCTGTACATCACCTACAACTGGACGGCCGGCCCGGGCCTGTCCACGCTGCAGGCAGTCCGCTTCTACGTCAACGCCCTGGGCCCGATCGCGCTGCTCGGCGCCTGGCTGCTCATCCACCTGGCCCGCCGGGCCACCGCGGCCGCCGCCACCGCGGCCGTCCTGGTGGTCGCGCTCTTCGTCCTGGGCTTCCTGTCGTTCACCGAGATGCGCACCCACCCGTTCACCGACATGGGCAACCCGGTGCCCAGCGCCCACATCTGCCACGGCCACTGCCACCAAGCCCAGGCCCCCGCCCCGCGAGCCAAATAAACCCCTTAGCCTGGGCCGAATGAGGCGAGCTACTGCGGCGGATCTGGATGAGATCCATGCCATCATCCAGGCCGCGTACGCCAAGTACCTGAGCCAGATGCCGAAGCCGCCGGCCCCGGTGCTCCGCGACTACACCCCTTACATCGAGCAGGGCGCGGTCTGGGTGACCGGGCAGCCCATCGCCGGCCTGATCTCGCTGACCCCCGCCGGGGACAGCTTGCTCATCGAGAACATCGCGGTGCACCCGGCCGCGCAGGGCACCGGCCTGGGCACCACGCTGATGCGGTTCGCCGAGCAGCAGGCCAGGCAGCGTCACCTGCCGCGGCTGACCCTCTACACCCACGTGGTGATGACCGAGAGCCAGGCCATCTACGCCCATCTCGGCTACCGGGAGATCGAGCGGCGCAGCGAAGACGGCTATCGCCGTATCTACATGGAGAAGATCCTCCCGAACCCGGACCCGGCTCAGGACAGCTCAGCCGGCGGCGCCACGTCCTGATAGGCCCGTACCGCGGCCAGCCGCCCGTCCGGGCTGCGCTCGTAGACGCTGATCCCGGCCTGTGGCGGCAGGTCGTGCCGCCCCCACCGGACCCAGTTGAACTCCACGGCACAGTGCACGCCGTCGTCGGTCAGGCAGCACGGCTCCAGGCCGAGGCCGCCGCCCGCGCTGAACATCCGGTTGTAGAACGCCCGCAGCTCAGCCGGCCCGCGATGGGTCTCGTGGAAGCCGAGCGGCTCGCGGAAGTACCCGTCCGGGGTGAACAGGCCGACGATCGCGTCGGTATCCCCGGCGGCCACCGCGGCCTCATAGCGGCCGACCACGTCGCCGGGGTGCACCGGCGCGGCGTCCAGGATGGGCGGCCGGATCTCCCGGTGCCCCAGCACCGGCCACTGGCTGCAGTAGGTACGGAAGATCACCGACGAGTCGTCAGGGGATTCCGCGACCACCGCCAGTGGCCAGGCCATTTCCTGCCCGTCCTCGGTCACGTAGGCGAGCAGTTCCACCACGGCCCGGCCGCCGGCCACGGTCAACGCGACCGGCTCGGTCCGCGCGTGCAGCCCGGCCAGCCAGGACACGTTCCGCCGGATGAAATCGTGTAGCTGCCGGTGGCCGCTGACCTCACCCGCGCGCGGGTCATAGATCACCACCTGGCCCGGCCAAACGTTTTCCAGCGAGTGCGTGTCCGAGTGGCTGAGCGCGTTCAGGTACTGCCCGACCGGGTCGGCCTGGCCGGCCCGCGCCGCTGCCGCCGGGCCAGTTCCGCCGCGCCGGCGAAGTCAGGAAACCAGGGCATCTCGGCTCCATCAGGTCCGGGTCATACGATCGAGCAGGGCGACCTCAAGCTTCATGTCCACGACGTGTCACATTCCCGGCTTTCCCGGGGTCATATCACTGATCCGGGAAGGAGTGCTGAGCAACGATGACTCGTACGGTAAGCCTGATCCTGCGCAATCTGATGTTCACGGTGGTGATCCCGGGGCTGGGCGGCGTGTGGCTGCCCTGGTCGATCATGACCCGGGGCGGGCACACCGTCACGCCCACCGCGTGGCCGGCCGTCCCGTTCATCGCGGCCGGCGCGGCCCTGTACGCGTGGTGCGTATGGAACTTCGCCGCCGTCGGCGGCGGCACCCCGGGCCCGTGGGACGCCCCGCGGCGGGTGGTCGCGGCCGGCCCGTACCGCTGGGTGCGCAACCCGATCTACCTGGCCGCCCTGCTCATCGTGCTGGGCGAGGCGTGGCTGTTCCTGTCCCCGGCGCTGATCGCCTACGCGGCCGTGATGGCGGTGTTCTTCCACCTGTTCATCACCGGCTACGAGGAGCGCACGCTGGACCGCCGGTTCGGGCGGGCGTACCAGGACTACCGGGCCACGGTCCCGCGCTGGATCCCCCGTCATCCCAGCTGACCGTCCCCGTCCAGCACGCTTGGCATGCCGAACGATTTAAGCGTGTGTGACTCGAACCGGGTCAGTCCGCAGACCTGGCTGCCCCGGGGGGTGATGACCAGCAGCCCGCTGCCGTGCCACCACTAGGAATGTGCGCAGGTGAACGTGTTAGATTACTTGTACTGCTCCCCGCCGACCCGGTCCGCCGGATCTGGCGGGGATTATTTATTTCCAGGCAGGCGCGGCTGACAGCCCGTTCAGCCGGGAGTTAAAGCAGGTCCGGATATACCGCGGTCAGCCGGACTCCATCCTGGACCCCAAGGGATTCGGTGCCAGTTCCCGCCAGGCCGCCGCGTGGCAGCGTTTGCCGCTGGTGGACCTGACGATGCGAACTCTCCGCTACCCGAGGGGCTGGCCAGCCACGAGCCGGTTGAGTGAGCGCCCACAGGAGAAGGGCATCGATGTGGCCCTAGCCATCGACTACGTGGTGATGGCCGTCAGGAGGGAGTTTGAGGTCGGCATCCTGATGTCCACCGATACCGACATGAAGCCCGCCCTTGAGGCAGTAGCACAGCTCACGGCTACACAAGGGACGCGGGCAACCGCCGGCGGCCGGTACGCACCCGGCTGCGCTCGCTGTGGGACTTCCGCCGGACCCAGAGCGGCCGTCTCGGGCTCGGGCTGTTCGCCGTGACCCTGGGCGCGCTGGTGTCCGCCGTCCTGCCGGCCTAGCTGTCGGGAAGTGTCGGGACCGGGCGGGACGATGGGGGCTGGGTGGACCTCTAGGATCCGTGGGCAGGACAGGCTGTCGTCAGGGTGTGTCGCAGCGTCACCTCGGGGTGGCGGCGACCGTCCGGAAAGCGGGGCTGTGATGCCACCGACCCGTGTGCTTGACCCCACGGCCGGGCCGTTATTTTTCTTCGGCGCGGAGGTCCGCCGCTGGCGGACCGCGGCCGGGATGAGCCAGGAGCAGCTCGGCCAGCAGATCGGCTACTCGGCCGCGCTGGTCGGCCGGGTGGAGCTGGGCGAGCGGTCGCCGTCGCTGGACTTCGCCGAGGGCTGCGACCGGACCATGCCCACCGCGGATGGGCTGTTCGGGCGGCTGTATGAACTGGCCAGGAACTGGGAGGGCGGCTACCCGTCCTGGTTCGCCGAATGGGTCGAAGCCGAGCGGCGCGCCATCACACTGCGCACCTGGCAGCCGCTACTGGTGCCGGGCCTGCTGCAAACGCCGGACTACGCCCGGGCGCTGTTCTTGGCCTGGCACGGTACCGACAGCGACGACCAGGTCGATCAGCAGGTGAACGCCCGGATCGAGCGGCAAACGATCTTCCAGCGCGACGACCCGCCGTCACTCTGGGCCGTCCTCGACGAGGGCGTGTTGCGCCGCCGTATCGGCAGCGCGCTGGCCATGCGTGGCCAGTTGATGCACCTGCTGGAGGTGTCCGAGCGGTCCACGATCACGTTGCAAGTCGTGCCATCCGATGCCGGTGCGCACGTCGGCTTGCTGGGCGCCTTTTTCGATTGCGGCCTTTGCGAATGCCCCGAGTATCGTCTACCTCGAGTCACCCGATCAGGGTCAGATAATGGAGCGTCCATCCGTGGTCGCGAAGATCAGCGAGATCTTCGACCAGGTGCGGGCGGAGGCGCTTCCCCGCGGCGTCTCCCGGGACTTGATCCGGAAAGTGGCAGAGGAACAATGGACGACCTGAGCGGCGCCACCTGGCGCAAGAGCAGTTACAGCGGCGGTAACGGCGGCGACTGCGTCGAGGTCGCGGTGCTGCCGGACGCACGTCGCGCGGTGCGCGACTCCAAGGACCCGGACGGCGGCGCGCTGGTGTTCGGCACCGGCGAGTGGATGGCGTTCATCAAAAGAATGAAGGGTTTCTAGGCCGGGCTCGAAGTCGCCGGGCCGCCAGGTGCCATCGAACGCGGCCTGGCCCGGGCCGTAGATGCGGAAGTAGCAGAACCAGCCCCGGCCCGGCACGGTCTGGATCCAGCGGCCTGCCGCGCCGGCCGGCTGCTCCGGGCCGAAGTGCAGGTCAACCTGGGCCGCGCCGTCCGCGGCCAGGTCCTCGAACAGCGAGCGCAGCGCGGCCTGGCCCTGGTCGGCCACCACCTCCGAGCGGGTCTGCGCGTCGTAGCAGGTGACCGACCAGAACAGCGCGGCCGGCACCGGCAGCGGGACGGTCAGCCGGTAGCCGCGCCCGCCGTCCAGGTACACGCCGGTGCCGTCCCGGTGCGCCAGCCAGTACAGCGAACCCTGGCCGACCGCGCGGCGGAACATGGCCGGGGACGCCACGATGGCCTGCGCGAACCAGCGATCACGGGCCTCCACGTCCAGCGAGCCGTCCCGCTCGAACGCGCCGTTCTCCGGCCGCAGCCCGGCCCACTCCCAGGTCCGGTCCGGCCACACCATCCGGTCCGGGCGGCGGGACGCGAACGCGGCTACCAGCATCTCGTCCCGGCCGCGGCGGGCCGCCTGGGCCAGCAGCCGCTGCATGCGCTCGTCCGGGGCGAACGGCTGGCCCGCCTGGATGCCCAGCTCGGCCAGCGTCCCGAGCATCGGGCGCAGCTCCTCGATGGCGGGCTCGGCGTCCACTACCGCGTGCAGCACCCGCCAGAACTCCAGATTGTCCTCCCAGGCCAGCGGCGTGGTGTCGGCCGCCTGGCCGGTCCGGTCCAGGTAGCTGTACCGCGGCGGGCCGTCCTGCTGGGCCAGCGGGTAGATCTGCACCGAGGTGAGCATCCGGAGGGCCGCGTCCAGGTCGCGGCGCAGCGGCAGCGCACGCAGCGCGAGCAGCGCGATCCAGGTGTCGCAGCGCGCGGTCAGGAAGCCGTCCGGCACCGGGCCGTCCCAGCCCGGCGGCAGGATCAGATGCCGGCCGCCCTTGCCCGCGTCCAGGCCGGGCAGGCCCAGGTCGGTGACCCAGCGCTGGTGGTGGTCGTCGACCAGGCCGACCAGCGGGCCGCGCGGCACCTCGACCACCATCGGGCCGCTGGCCCGCAGGTCGAGGATGCCGCCCGCGTACGGCGTGTCCGAGTTCAGCGTGAAGCCGCGGTGCCGGGGGTGGGCCAGCACCATGAACGCCGCCTCGTTGTCGGCCGCGCCCGCCTGCCGGGTGCCCTGCACGATCCCTTCCATCGAGACCGTCGGATAGAAGAAGTGGTACGCCTCCAGCGCCCGCCGCAGATCCTGGTCATGCTGGGCGGCCTCGGCCGAGGCCGGCGTAGGGAAGCCGCGGGAGAACTCGACCGTCTCGGTCATGGCGTCACCCGGCCTCTTCCCTGTCGCGGATGCCCGTTCTGCCCAGCCTCTCCGGCCGCTGGTGGTCCAGCGTCACCCACGACGGGTGAGGCAGCGGGCTCACTAGCTGACCTGACGGAATGTTTGGCCGGCCGCATGCGGCGGCGGATCGCTGGGTAGGCCCAGCCAGTGGCGGAGGGGGGCACGGCTAGAGGAGGCGTTATGGCCACTGAAAAGCAGAAGGAAGCGGCTCGGCAGAATATCGAAAAGGCCCGGGAGGTCCAGTCCGAGCGGGCCCATGGCGCGGACATCCCGCGCGAGACCGAGGGCCTGAGCACGGCCGAGAAGGACCGGCTGGCGGAGTCCGAGTTCGCGTTCCCACGTGAGCGCAAGGAACCGCTCACCGACGCCCGGCACGTGCGCAACGCGATTGCCCGGTTCGACCAGGTCGAAGGGGTCAGCGACGCCGAGCGCGACCAGGCCTGGCAGCGCATCCTGGCCGCCGCGAAACGCTACGACGTGCAGGTGTCCGAAGCCAGCTGGCGCGATCTAGCCCACGGCGGCAACGACAGCCGGTAACCGGCTAGACCGGGCTGGCGGCTGACTCGCCGAGCCGGTCGGGCACGTCCAGGCCCAGCTCGGCCCGGCGCCGGGTGGCGTGCTGCGGCCGGTTCGTGATCAGCACGTCGATCCGCTGATCCTGCAGGAACTGGTCGATCAGCGGGTTCGCGTCCACGGTCCACACCATGATGCCGATGCCCTGCTGATGGCAGGCCCGGGCCACGCCCAGCTTGGCCAGCCGGTAGTTGACCGCCACCCAGTCCGCGCCGCAGGCCCGGATGCGCTGCAGCGGGTACAGCTCGCTGTGCCGGACGGCCGCCCACCGGCGGCGCGGCACCTCGCCGAGGCTGCGCCCCAGCGACAGCGCGGTGCGCACCTCCGGGAACGCGCACTTGATGGCGGCCACCGAGACGTCTTCCAGGGTGGTGGCGACGAAGTTCCCGGTGCCCAGGATCGAGCTGGCCAGCCCGACCACTTCGACCTCGTAGCCGGTCTCCTTGAGGTCCAGATGCCCGAGCAGGCGGCCGGCGATGAGCGACATGACCTCATCGACTCGTGGCACCTGGTAGCCCAGCCGGTCGGACAGCTCCTCGTGGCCCAGTTGCCGGACGAGCGGGCCACCCCGCCCGGCGCGGGCGTCGTGGTAGACCACCAGCACGTTGTCCGCCGTCTTGCGGATGTCGAACTCCGCGTACTCCGCGCCGCTGGCCAGCGCGGCCGCGTAGGACTCGCAGGTGATCGGTTTCGCGTCGTCTGAGTGGTCACAATGAGCAGAGATCTGTACCACTGTCGCTGCATTCTCCCAGTTGACGGCCAATTGGCCGGGCCGGACTGGATCGGCGTGTCCATCCTTGGCCGGGCAGGCAGCCCCAAGGTGAACCCCGCGCTTCCACCGGACGGCGTGCGCGGGAACCTCCGCTACGTTCCAGGGCAGGGAGCATGTCACATCCGCTGGGGGCCAGGGGTCAGTTTTGGTGACACCTTGGCAGCGAGGGAACAGGCCGATGACCGACGACACTGACTGGCTGGCAGCGGCGTTCGAGCAGCAGCGCGATCACCTGCGCGGGGTCGCGTACCGGCTGCTCGGCTCGATGAGCGACGCGGAGGATGCGGTTCAGGACACCTGGCTGCGGCTGACCGGCGCCGATACCAGCGAGGTGGAGAACCTCGGCGGCTGGCTGACCACCGTGGTCGCCCGGGTCTCGCTGAACATGCTCCGGTCGCGCCGGCACCGGCAGGAGGAACCGGTCGGCGATACCTGGCCATCAGCGGCCGAACTGGCCGCGCAGACCCCAGCGGCCGCCGGGCGGGCCCCGGCCAGCCCGGCCAGCCCGTCCGGCGACCCGGCCGAGGAGGCGGTGCTGGCCGACTCGGTGGGCCTGGCCCTGCTGGTCGTGCTGGACACGCTCACCCCGTCCGAGCGGCTCGCGTTCGTGCTGCACGACATGTTCGCCATGCCGTTCGACGAGGTAGGCGCGGTGCTCGGCCGGTCGCCGGAAGCGGCCCGCCAGCTGGCCAGCCGGGCCCGGCGCCGGGTCCGCGGCGCGCCCAGCCCGGATCGCGCCGCCGATCTGGCCCGGCAGCGGGAGGTGGCCACCGCGTTCCTGGCCGCCGCCCGCGGCGGCGACATCTCCGACCTGGTCGCCCTGCTCGATGCGGACGTCACGCTGACCGGCGACGGCACCGTATCGGGATCCGGCCGGCCGCTGGTGCTGCACGGCGTGGCCAAGGTAGCCCGGGGCGCGCATTCCGCCGCCAGCCGGGCCGAGGGCTCCCAGCTCGCCCTGGTCGACGGGGAGGTGGGCGTCGTGTGGGCGCCCGCCGGGCACCTCCAGGTCGTGCTGCGGCTGACTTCCGGTCCCGATCGCAAGATCACCGCTATCGAGGTGATCGCCGATCCGGACCGGCTTAACCGCCTCCAGCTCGCCCTTCTGCCCTCATAACCGCTGGTCAAGAGCGGGGTAGCTGCCCAGTCATAGCACACTTTTCCTGGCCGGTGTCCAATTTCACGCGTTTTGCTCCGGGCTTGGTTTGGCCGCCAGTAGGTTCCCCGGGACAGGCGTTGCCCGTGCCGCCTGGCGTGCCCCTCCGCACGTCAGCCCGCCGGGTTAACGCAGAGCAGCGGGGACAGGAGGATGATGCACGCAGCAGCGCGTCATTCCAAGCCCAGGAAATCTGCCAGCAAACTCGGGGTGACGATAGTGGCCGCGGCCGCGCTCGCTAGCGTGGCGGCGGCTTTCGTGTATTTGAACGGGGTATCCGGAGCGTCGAGCGCCGCTGACAATCAGTTGAATGCCGTGGCCGTCGGCACATCGCACGGCACCACCGCTAAGACGACCGGCAACCAGCTCACGGTGGACTACCGCAAGGCCATCGCGCACCGGATGGCCATGGCGGCCACCCGCGCCCGGCACCGCTACCTGGCCGCGCAGGCCGCCCGGCGGGCCCACCTGGCCGCCCAGCGCAAGGCCGCGCAAGCCCAGCAGCAGGCCTCCGCCCAGCCCAGCGCCAGCCCGGCGCCCAGTCTGTCCAGCGGCTCCGACCCGGCCCATTCCGCGCTCGGGGAGTGCATCCGCAACGCCGAAGAGGGCGGCAGCTACGCCTGGGGTCCCGGTAACGGCGGCGGCGCCTACCAGTTCGCCATCGGCACCTGGGAGCACTACGGCGGCGCGGCCAGCGAGTTCGGCGTGGCCGGCCCGGCCTACCAGGACCAGATCTTCGACAACGCCATCAACGCCGGTGGCGCGTCGAACTGGACCGCCTACGACGGCTGCTGATCACGCTCTTCCCGGTCAGTCGTTTCGCGCCACCTCGGGTCCGGTGATGCGGGCCAGCAGCGGGAAGGTGGCCGCGATGATGCCCAGGGCGGCCACGATCCCGCCCGCGGTGAGCAGGTAGTACGCGGCGCCGGGTGCCACCATCGGCCGCTGCATCTCCAGGGTGGCGTACATCGCGGTGACGCCGAACCCGGCGCCGATCGCGGCGGCGGCCCCGGCCAGCAGCGGGACGGCGCTTTCCAGCGCGACCACGCGGCGCAGCATGGCCAGCCGGGCACCGGAGAGCCGCAGCAGGCTGAACGGCCGCTTACGGTCGGCGACCCCGGCCGCGATGCCCGCGGCCAGCGTGCAGCCGGCGATCGGCAGGCTGACCAGGATCACCGTGTTCGCGAGCTGCTGGTAGCCGGTGTTGATGGAATTCGACTGCGCGATCAGCTCGCCGATGGTGAACGGCGCGCCGCCGGCCAGATAGGCGTGATAGGCGGGGGCGTTCTCCAGCACCGTCCTGGCCTGTTCGACCGCTGGCACGGTGCCATTCGTGGCCACGTCGATGGCGTCCACCCCGAGCCGGTCCAGCCGGGTGGCCGGGACGTTTGCGGCTGGCCAGGTGATCCGGGTGGTGTCCACGCCGTACAGCGGCCCGCCGAACCCGGCGGCCGGGATCGCCGCCGCGGTCGCCCCGGCCGGGCAGCGGCCCAGGGCCGGCACCGCCGTGAGCTGCGCACACGAGACCACGCCCGCCGGAATCCGGCCGGTGCCGAGGTGGTGGAAATTCGCCGGGATGGTCAGCCCCGGGTCCGCGCGGACCACGGCCACCCCGTGCACGCCGGGAATCCCGCGCAGCTCGGCCGCGAGCGGCGCGGCGGGCGCGGCCGGTCCCGGGCCTGCCGGGGCCCCGGCGCCAGGCTGCTGGCCCGCCAGCTGCTCGGTCAGCATCTTCTTTTGCGCGGCGGTGGCCCGCAGCATGCCCTTCTGGGCGTTCCACGTGGTGATGCCCACCACGGCCACGGTGGCGATGAACAGCGCGAGCACCAGGCCGCTGACGGCGCGGAAGGCGGCCCTCGGGTCGTCGGCGAGACGGCGGGTGGCGATCAGCGCGCCAGGACGGCTGGTCCGCCGGGCGATGACCCGGGCCGCCACCATGGTGAGCCACGGGCCCGCGATGACCAGGCCGACGATGATGAGCAGGAAGCCGGGAATGAACACCAGGATCTGCGAGCCCACGGCTGGCGGGAGGCCGTCCCAGGTGAAGAACCCCAGCTCGGCGAAACCGGCCAGCAGCGGCAGCACCCGCCAGGCCCGCGGCGCCGGCGGTGTTACCCGGCGGGCCACGCCCAGTGGGGAGATGCGTACCCGGCGCAGCGCGAGCAGCGCGGCCACGGCGGCGGCCACCGGCACGCCGGCTGCGATCGCGAGGATGTCCGGCGGGCTGAGCGACAGCTCGGCGGGGAAGAACGGCTGGCCGATGAACGGGATGCCCGCGACCGGGATGCGCAGCAGGAAGAAGATCCCGAACCCGGCCGCCACTCCCGCCACCCCGGCCACCATGGATTCCACCGCGGCCAGCCAGGAGACCTGCCTGCGGGTCGCGCCGACCAGGCGCATCGCCGCGAACCGCTGCTCGCGACGGGCGGCCGACAGCCGGGTCGCGGTGGCGATGAAGATCAGCACCGGGGTCAGGATGGCCAGCGCCACGACGGCCAGGATGAAGTCGATGGCGTTATCACCGCCGCCCGGGTCGGGCGGGGTGTAGTTCAGCCCCTTAGGGTTGCCCAGGTCAGAGGGGAAGTTGGGGACCACCGTGGAGATCGATGTCACCTGGATGCTGTCCGGGGTGTGCACCAGCTGCGCCGGGGTGCGCCCGATGACGATGACCAGCGAGTCCGGTGACGGCAGCCCGGCCTGGCCGATCACCCCGGCCAGGTGGCCGGGGTAGCGGGCAGCCAGCTGGTCCGCCGGGGTGCTGCGCAGCAGCGCGGCCAGCGGGGGCGAGGCGTAGTACTGGCCTGGCCGCGGGTCACGCGGGAGGCCCGGCGGCACCGGTGACGAGGCGCCGGTGGCGGCCACGTCGAACCGGCTGATCGTCTGGCCATCGAAGGTGTCACCGCTGGGGTGCCACCACAGCGGGGCGATGCCCGCCGCCCGGCCCGCGGGCACGGACGAGGTGCCGGTCCAGAACCATCCGTGGCGGTTGTTCCAGGTGGTGACCGCGTTGGTCGCGGCCACGGCGGTCAGCAGCAGGCCAACGCCGAGGCCGACCGCGATGGCCAGGACAACCAGCCGGGTGATCGCCTCGCGGCCGCCGCTGATCACCAGCCGCAGTCCCAGGGCGATCACTGCGCGGCCCCGCGGGACAGGGTCGCGTACACCTGGCTGTAGCGCAGCGGCCTGCCCCGGCCGAAGTACGCGTCGTAGTCGCGTTTCAGGTCATACCCATGGCTTGGCCCCCGCTCCAGCAGGCCAAGCAGCGTCAGCGGAACCGTCACAACCTGGAATATACTCCAAGAGTATTCTCTCGGGAAGTAGTCACGGTTGGGCTAGCGTGACACTTTTGCGCGTCAGAACTGTCATGACTGTAGACTCAGTTCATGGCTACTGATGCGCAGCTGGCCTTCGCCGACCAGGCCGGCAGCTTCTACGCGCGGGAGTACGGCTTCCCGCCGGTGACCGGCCGCTTGCTGGGTTACCTCACCGTCTGTGACCCGCCGCAGCAGGCCATCAACGAGCTGGCCGACACGCTGCTGGCCAGCCGGAGCGCGATCACCGGGGCGGTCCGCCAGTTGGAGGGCTATCACGCGGTGCGGCGCACCCGGGCGGCTGGTGACCGGCTGGACCGGGTCAGCCTCGACCCGGCGGCCGGCCTGCGGCCCAAGGGCTTCAGCCCGGCCCCCTACCTGGAGCAGGCCGCGCTGGCCCGGGAAGCGCTGGCCCTGCTGGCCGGGGCGCCCACAGAGCGGAGGGCCGTGCTGGAGGACGCGGCCGCGTTCTACGACTTTCTGGCCCGGCGGCTGCCCGAGGTGCTGGCCGAGTGGCAGGAATCTAAAGATCAGCCACATGGCTCAGCTACTCAGCAGTGACGCACCCCCCATCGGCCGCCGGTATGACGTTGGCGGCCGGCGGCTGATGCTGCACCGCTCCGGCACCGGCGGCCCGGCCGTGGTGATCCTCCCCGGGGCGAGCGCGGTCGGCCTGGACTACCTCAACATCCACGACCGGATCAGTGAGTTCACCACGTCGGTGCTGTACGACCGGGGCGGCACCGGCTGGAGCGACCCGGTGCACCTGCCGCGCACCGCCGCCGAGGTGGCTACCGAGCTGCATGACCTGCTCCGCGCAGCCGGCCTGCCCGGCCCGTACCTGCTGGCCGCGCATTCCCTCGGCGGCGCCTACGCCCGGCGCTTCGCCCAGCTTTTCCCGGACCAGGTGGCCGGCTTCCTCTACCTCGACCCGTTCTTCGAGGACACCGACTCTTATCTTCCCGAACGCCTGCACCTGGCCAACGTGCGCCAGCCGGACCCCGGCCGCCTCGGCCAGGCGCTGATGCGCCCGTTCGCCCGCCGGATGTACCGGCAGATGTTCGCGGGCTGGCCGGACGGCCTCCGCCAGGAGCTCATCGAGCGGCACGTCTCGGCGGCGTGGTGGCAGGTGGGCGTGCGCGAGCGGAGCACCATGGCCGAGCTGGCCGGCGAACTGCACCGCGGCGGCCCGGTGCCGGACCGGCCGTCGATCGTGCTGACCGCCACCGGCATCGACCCGGGGCTGCGGCTGCTCATGTCCCCGGCGTCGCTGCGCGCCATGACCGAGGGCAACAGCCGCCTCTACGCCGCGCTGGCCGCCTCGTCCAGCCATGGCGAGCTGCGTGCCCTGGACGGCGCCCGGCACAGCACGCTCACCACCGACCAGGCCGGCGCCGTCGTCCAGGCCGCGCGCGACCTGCTGGCCCACACCACCCGCTGACGGTGCCAGGATGGGGCGCGTGCCCCGTCCCGTACCGCGCCACGACCGCGACGCGGGCGGCCCGGCCGAGGTGCTGGCGGCCAAGGCCGAGCTGCGCCAGCAGGTGTGGGCCGAGATGCGTGCGGCCCGGGTGGCCCGCTTCCCGGGCGCCGCCGGGCGCATCCCCAACTTCACCGGCGCCGAGGCCGCCGCGCAGCGCCTACGGAGTCGGCCAGAATGGCAGGCGGCTCGCACCGTCAAGGCCAACCCGGACGCGGCGCAGTGGCCGGTCCGGCAGCGCGCGCTGGAAGACGGCAAAACCGTCTACATGGCGGTGCCGCGGCTGGCCGGCCCGGAGCCGTTCTTCGCGCTTGACCCGGCGCACCTGGCCGAGCCGCCGCGCAAGGCCTCGTCGATCAGCGGCGCGTCCCGCTCGGCCCGCCGGGTCAACCTGGCCGACCTGTCCCCGGTCAACCTGGTCGTGATGGGCAGCGTGGCCGCGGCCGCGGACGGCGCCCGGCTGGGCAAGGGCGGTGGCTTCGCCGACTTGGAGTACGCCCTGGCCAGCGCGGCCGGCCTGATCGGGCCGGACACGGTGTGCGTGACCACCGTGCACGAACTGCAGGTGGCTGAGCCCGGCACGATCCCAGTGACCGGGCACGACGTGCTGGTCAACTTCATCGTCACCCCGGAGCGGATCATCGACTGCCGCCCGCACCACGGACCCCGGGCGGCCCCGGCCATCGACTGGGCCGACCTGACCGACGAGAAGATCGCGGCTATCCCGCTGCTCACCGCGCTGCGCAACGCCGATTAACCGCCGGGCAGACTAGCTGGCATGGCGCAGGTCGTGGTGACCCACTGGGTGCACCCTGAGGTGGTCAGCTACCTGGCCCGGTTCTGTGCGCCGCTGGTGCCGTCCGCCGCCGAGGAGGTCTGGCCCCGGGCCCGGGTGGCCGAGCTGGCCGCCAGCGCGGACGGGCTGATCGCGTGCATGGCCGACACCGTGGACGATGCTTTCCTGGCCCGCTGCCCCCGGCTGCGGGTGGTCAGCGCCACACTCAAGGGTTACGACAATTTCGACGCGGACGCGTGCACCCGGCGCGGGGTGTGGCTGACCATCCTGCCCGACCTGCTCACCGTGCCTACCGCGGAACTCGCGCTCGGGCTCATCCTCGGCCTCACCCGGCAGCTCGGCCCGGCCGACCGGTACATGCGCAGCGGCCAGTTCGACGGCTGGCGGCCGCAGTTCTACGGCACCGGGCTGGCCGGCGCGGCCGTCGGGATCTGCGGGATGGGCCAGGTCGGGCGGGCGGCCGCCACCCGGCTGCGCGCGTTCGGCGCCCGGATCCTGTACTACGACCAGCGGCCGCTGGCTGACGGGGTGGCCCGCGAGCTGGCCGCGACCCGGCGGGGCCTGGCCGGCCTGCTCGCGGCCAGCAACGTCGTGCTGGTGCTGCTGCCGCTGACCGATGCCACCGTGCATCTGCTGGACGCGGCCGCGCTGGCCCGGATGCGGCCCGGCGCGTTCCTGGTCAACGTGGGCCGCGGCTCGGTGGTGGACGAGCAGGCCGTGCTGGCCGCGCTGCAGGCCGGGCAGCTGGGCGGGTACGCCGCCGACGTGTACGAGATGGAGGACTGGATGCTGGCCGGGCACCCGGCGCAGATCCCGCCCGGCCTGCTCAGCCATCCGCGCACCCTGTTCACGCCGCATCTGGGCTCGGCCGTGGACAGCGTGCGCCGGGACATGTCGCTGGCCGCGGCCCGCCAGGTCGAGCAGGCGCTGAACGGCCACCGCCCCGACCACGCCGTCAACCATCCGCGGAGATGACAGGCCTAGAATCTGGGTTAGACTATCGTTTGGGTTAATGACCCGAAAAGTGGAACGACCCGATTCCGAAGGGAACGTCATGCTCGCGCGCATCAACTCCGTGGAAACCACCACCGACAAGCTTCCCGGTCTCGTCCAGTTCTGCCAGGACCAGCTTCCGGCCTTCCGTGACGCTCCCGGGATGAGGGGCTTCTACCTGCTGGCTGACCGTCAGAGCGGCAAGATCGTCACCATCTCCTTGTGGGACAGCGCCGACGACCTGCGGAAAAACGACGAAGCCCGGGGCATCCAGGTACGCAAGGAGGCAACGTCGGAGCTGGGCATTGCCGCCACTCCGGTTGAGGTCTATGAGGTCCTGATGCAGGCGTGACCTAACGCAAGCCCTTCGCTGGCCGCCGGGCCGGCCGGTGCGCAAAGATCAGCCCAATGAGCGCACCAACTGATCCGCCTCCCGGACTGCGGGAACGGAAGAAGCTCAAGCTGCGCCGCGCCATCCAGACCGAGGCGCTGCGCCTCTTTGAGACCCAGGGCTACGAGCACACCACCGTCGAGCAGATCGCCGAGGCCGCCGAGACCTCCACCACCACGTTCTACCGCTACTTCCCCACCAAGGAAAACGTCGTGCTCGACAACGACGCCTCCCCCCTCTTCGAAGCCACCGTCGCCACGCGGCCCGCCGGCGAGCCACTGACCGCGACCATCCGCGCCGCCCTGGGCGCGGTCGTGGCCTCGGCCGAAGCCGACCGTGACCTGACTCTCGCCCGGATGCGGCTCATCGCGACGGTCCCGGCCCTCGAAGCTCGTTACGCCGGCCAGGAGCGCCGGACCATCGCCTTCCTGACCCGCCTGCTCGCCGGCCGCACCGGCCGGGCCGCCGACGATTACCAGCTCGAGCTGATCGCGTTCGTGCTCGCCGCCGTGGTGTTCAGCGCCTCCCGGCGATGGGTAGCCGAATCAGGCGCTACCTCGCTCACCGCCCTGACCGACCAGGCCCTCACCACCATCGAACCCCTGCTGGCCGCGCTCGAACCTCCTACCGGTGGAACAGCGGCCTGACGGACTGTCGGAAGACCTGGGTTACTACTCTGGCGCCGCCACCGGCTGGGCGGGCTGGCCTGCCTCGATCGCATCGTCGGCCGGGGCGAGCGGCAGGAAGATCTCGAAGGTCGCGCCCTCGCCGGGGGTGCTGCGCACCTTGACCGAACCGTCGTGCGCGGTCGCGATGGCCTGCACGATGGCCAGGCCCAGGCCGAACCCGCCCGCCTCGCGGTTGCGGTGCGTGCTGGCCCGGGCGAACCGCTGGAAGATGCGCTGCAGGTCGCCGGGCTCGATGCCGCAGCCCGAGTCGGCCACGGCCAGCACCACCTGCCCGCTCTCCCGCCGGGCGCTGACCTCGATCTGGTCCCCGGCCTCGGTGTGCGCGATCGCGTTCTCCAGCAGCGCGTCCAGGGCCAGCGCCAGCCGGTCCCGGTCGGCCAGCACGGTGGCGTCGGTGCCCGCGCCCAGCCGCCACTGCCGGGGCAGGTAGCCCCACCGCTCCAGCGCGTCGCCGAGCACCGACTCGGCCGTGACCGGTTCCCGGTGCAGGAAGTCTGGGCTTGACGCCGAGGCCAGCAGCAGGATCCGGGTGGCCAGCCGGCCCAGCCGGCGCAGTTCGTCCGCGACCACCCGGGCGTCCTCGGCCATCTCGGTCTGGCTGGCCGCGCGTTCCATCAGCTCGGCGTGCCCCAGCGCCACCGTGATCGGGGTGCCCAGCTCGTGCGAGGCGTCCTGGAGGAACCGGTGCTGCTGGGTGAGCAGGTGCAGGTTCTCCTGTGAGACCCGCTGCACCGCCTCCATCGCGGCCAGCTTGTCCTCCATCGCGGCCACCCGGCGGCGGCCGTGCCACACCATGACCAGGAACATCAGCGCGATCAGCGGAACTTCGGCCAGGTAGTCCGCGTCCTGCTGGCCCTTGAGCACCTGCACCACGATGATGCCGCCGGTGGCCAGGGTGACCGCGGCCAGGGTCAGAATGGTGCCCTGCAGCCGCCACAGCCGCAGGCCGTAGATCGCGGTCAGGCTGACCCAGATGGCCAGGAACGGCACCGTGCCCCAGTTGGGGTTCAGCCGCATAGCCAGCAGGTTGATCGCGACGAACGCGACCCAGATCAGGTCCAGCCGGTACACCCGGGCCCAGTGCGCGGCCCGGTGCCACCAGTTCGTGGCGTGTGGAGGCGGCTCCAGGCCACCGGGCCGGGTGGGTGCCGCTGGCCGCCGGCCGGGCAGATGCCACTGAACGCGCTGCGTGGTCACTGTTCCTCAACTCCTACGGGCAGGCTCGCTCAGGGACGTCCGGCCGTCCCAAGCTGCCGGAACCCGGTAGCCAGGATGCTAGCGAGCAATCCGGCGTGCTGGGCCCCCGGGTCGAGGTCCGGGTCGAACACCGTAACCTGTGCGCCGCTGGCGTGCGGCGCCAGCGCGGCCAGCAACCCGGTCAGTTCGGCCGGGGCCAGCCCGCCTGGGGCCGGGCTGTCCACCGCGGGCATGGCGGCCGGGTCGAGGATGTCCACGTCGACGTGCAGCCAGAATCCGTCGAGCTGGCTGGCCGCCACCGTGGCCAGCACCGCCTCCGCGGTGGCCGCGGCGCCGTCCTGGCGGATCCGCCGGGCCGGGATCACCTGGGCCAGCACCCCGCTCGCCTCGGCCAGCCCCTCGTCGTCGTCCCGGCAGCCCGCGTGCACCGTGTCACCCGGCTGGAAGTACGGCCCGGCGCCGGAGATGGCCGGCCAGTGCAGGCCGACCGCCGCGGCCAGGTCCTCCCCGGCCAGGCTGGCGCAGTCGGTGCTGTTGCCCGGGTGCCGGAAGTCGGTATGCCCGTCCAGATGGACCAGGCCGTACCGCCCGCGGGCGCGGAGCGCCCGCCCGGCCGCCAGCAGCAGGCTGCAGTCCCCACCCAGGACCAGCGGCACCCGGTCCGCGTCCAGCTGGGCCCGGATCCGGGCCGCCAGCCGGGCCGCGTGCTCCAGGATCGCGTCCTGGTTGCGCACCTGGCCGGGCTGGGTGGCGGCCAGGTAGCGGCCGGGCAGCACCGCCCCGGCGTCGGCCGCGCCGTCCGCGGCCAGCCGGGTGTACAGGCCGGCCTCGCGCAGCGCCTCCGGCGCCTTGGCCGTGCCCGGCACGGCACCGTCCTGCGGCGGGCGCAGCCCAAGGTTGGACGGCGCCGAGATCAGGGCCAGCACGCTCAGCCCCGCCTGGCCTTTCCGCTGATCCGGGTGCCCAGGTCGGCGCCCTCGCAGATGCCCTCCATCACCCCGGTCGCGGCCACGTCGAACACGTACATGGTCAGGCCCTGCTCGTTGGCCAGCACCAGCGCGCTGGTGTCCATCACCCGCACCCCTAGGGCCAGCGCCTCGTCGTAGGTCAGCTCCCGGTAGCGCACCGCGCCCGGGTTCTTGTTCGGGTCGCTGTCGTACACCCCGTCCACGCCGCGCTTGGCCACCAGCAGCGCGTCCGCGTCCAGTTCCAGCGCGCGCTGCACGGCCGGGTAGTCGGTGGTCACGTACGGCTGGCCGATACCGCCCGCCAGCAGCACGATCAGGCCCCGCTCCAGATGCCGGATGGCGCGCAGCCGGATGAACGGCTCGGCCACGCTCTCCATCGGGATCGCGGACATCACCCGCACGTCGGTGTCGGTCCGGGCGGTCAGCGCGCCGCGCAGGCTGAGCGCGTTCATCACCGTGCCGAGCATGCCGATGTTGTCCGCCTCGGCCCGGCTGATCCCCCAGCCCTCGGCCATCCGGCCGCGGAAGTAGTTGCCCCCGCCGACCACCACGGCCAGCTCGACGCCGAGGTTGTGCACGGACAGCAGCTCATCGGCCACCCGGGCCAGCGCGGCCGGGTCCAGGCCGGTCGTGGCCGGCCCGGCGAGAGCCTCGCCGCTGAGCTTCACGACAACCCTGCGATAACGCGGCACGGCCGGGCTCCCTTCCGGACCTGGTTTACCAAACCTTGGTGCCGGGACCCTGGTCACGCTATCGCAGCTAGCCGCGATCCGGAGCGGGCGCCGGTCCGGCCTGGTGGCGGATGAAGCGGAGCGCCTCACGGCGGTCGGCCGGGCTGAGCCGGTCCAGGTACAGGTGCCCGTCCAGGTGGTCCAGCTCGTGCTGCAGGCACCGGGCCAGCTCGCCGCGGCCGGCCACCCGCACCGGCTGGCCGGCCAGGTCCACGCCGGTGGCCACCGCGTGCGCGGGCAGGCGCACCGGGAGGTACAGGCCGGGAATGGACAGGCAGCCCTCCGGCCCGTCCTGCTCTCCTTGGCTGAACGCCAGTACCGGGTTGATCAGGTAACCCTCGGCGCCATCCACGTTGTAGCAGAACAACCGCAGGTCCACCCCGATCTGCGGCGCGGCCAGGCGGCCCGGCCGGGCCGCCGGCAGGTGTCGGTCAGGTCGGTCACCAGCCGGGCCAGCCCGTCGTCGAACCGGGTCACCGGGCGGCAGACCTCACGCAGCACCGGGTCGCCGAACTCGCGGATAGTACGGACGGTCATGCCACCGGCTCGCTGGCTGGGCTGGCCGGTGCTGGAACTGGTGCGGCTGCGGCGGGAGTGGCCGGATTACTCAGCATCGGGATGGCCAGCAGCAGGTCCTCGTGCCAGCGGATCTCCGCGTCCAGGCGGCCGAGTGCGTGCTGCAGGATCAGGCTGTCCGCGGTGGTCTGCTCGGCCCAGGCCCGCTCCTGCTCGTGCCGGAAGAACTCACGCTGGGTGGTCAGCGCCCGGTGCCGGTCCTCGACCAGCCCGCGCAGCTCGTCGGCGGGCAGGTCGCTGCTCATCGCCACGGCCAGGTCAACCGGGTCGGGACGCAGGCTGACCTGGCGGAACGCCTCGGCGCGCAGCGCGCGCAGCTCCTTGCGGCCCTCGCCGGTGATGGCGTACACGGTGCGCGCAGGCAGGTTGCCCACCTGCTCGGTGCGCACCGCCTCGATCAGGCCTTCGGCCGCCATCCGGTGCAGCGCCCCGTACAGCGACCCCGGGCGCACCTCGGACCACAGCTCGGTCCGGTCCACCCGGGCGTCCCGCCGGATCTGGTGCCCATACATCGGCCCATGCCGGGCCAGCGCCCCCAGCACAAACAACCGCGTCGGATTCACCCGACTAGTCAAACATGAGTACTAACGTTTGACAAGCGGCTGTCCGATCTGGTCCCTACGATGGGGCGGTGCGTACGGAAGAGCTGCTGGCGCGGCGGCTGGTTAACCAGCGGCTGGCCGCGCCGCGGAGCGCGGATCCGGTTGAGGTCACCCGGTGGCTGGGCGCGGTGCAGTCGCAGGAGTACGCGCAATCGCTGTGGGGGCTCGGGCTGCGCACCCAGGGCAGCACCGCGGCCGGCGTCGAGGCCGCCATCGACCGTGGGGCGATCCTGCGCACCTGGCCGATGCGCGGCACCATCCACCTGGTGCCGGCCGAGGACGCCCGGTGGATGGTGACGCTGCTGGCCGGCCGGCCGATGCGGATGGCGGCCGGCACGTTCCGGAAGATCGGGCTGACCGAGGATGTCCTGGCCCGGGCGGCCGACGTGGTCACCGGCGCGCTGCGCGGCGGGCGGCAGCTGCCCCGCAAGGACCTGTACGCCCTGCTCACCGAGGCCGGCATCGACTGCTCGGCCTCGCCCAACGGCGGCCGCGGCAATCACATCCTGGGCTACCTGTCGCACACCGGCCTGCTCTGCATCGGCCCGGTGCGCCGCGGGCAGCCGGTGTTCGTGCTGCTCGACGAGTGGGCCCCGGCGCCGCGCCAGCCCGCCGAGCCGCTGGCCGAGCTGGCCGTCCGCTACTTCACCAGCCACGGGCCGGCCACCGTGCGGGACTTCGGCTGGTGGTCCGGGCTGACTCAGGCCGACGCCAAGCGGGCCATCGAGCTGGCCGGCCCGGCGCTGGCCGCCGAAGACCGGGACGGCGAGCTGTTCTGGGACGGCCCGGGCCGCCATGGCGAGACGGCGCCGCCGGACGGGGCCTACCTGCTGCCGGCGTTCGACGAGTACACCGTGGCCTACAAGGACCGCAGCCCGCTGGCCGACGGCGGCCCGCAGGCCAGGAGTGACCAGCTCAACAGCGACCTGCTCAACCCGGTCATGCTGCTGGACGGCCGGGCGGCCGGGCTGTGGAAACGGGTGGTCGGCAGCAAGTCCGTGCAGATCAGCCTGGCCCCGTACGGCCGTCTGGGTCGGCCCGACCGGAGTCGGATCGCGGCGGCCGCCGAGCGGTACGCGGCGTTCCTCGGGCTGCCCGGCGAGATCAGCTGGGCCGCCCCGGGCAACGTGCGCCGGATGCGCTGGGGCTGACGGCTGGGTGCGTCAGGTGCGCACGGGTGACGGCCGCGCGCCGGCGGGGCCGACCGGGCGGGTACTGGCGTTAAGCATCGGGATCGTGCCGTTCGCCGGCGTCGTGCCCGGGCCGGATGTGCCCGGGTGGAAGCTGACCAGGCAGCCGGCCCGCTCGCCCGCGGCCGCGGCGGTGACCACGGCCAGCGGCGGGTCCAGCACGGACATGAGCGTGCCGAACCCGTCATCGCTCATCGCGGCCTCGCTCGTAGCGCAAGAACAGCGTGTCATCGGCCTGCAGCACGTGGCGCAGCGCGAAGTGGTGCAGCGGCGCACCGGGCGGGCTGACCGAGATCGGCAGCATGTCGCCGCCCATCAGCGGCGCGATGGTCAGGCACAGCTCGTCCAGCCGGCCCGCGCCGACCAGCTGGCCCAGCCAGGTCGGGCCGCCCTCGCACAGCACCACCTGGTGGCCGAGCCCGGCCAGCATGGCCATGGCCTCGTCCGGGTCAACCCGGTCCTGCCCGGCCACGATCACCTCGGCCACCTCCGAAGCACGGGCCAGCCGGGCCGGGTCGGCGGCGGCACAGGTCAGCACCAGGGTCCGGCGATCCGCCGGGGCGCCGGTGAAGGCCCGGGCCGACCAGTTCAGGTCCAGCGACCGGGTCACCACGGCCAGCGGCGGGGTGCCGGGCCGGCCCGCCGCGCGCCGCGCCGCCACCCGGTCATCGGGCAGCCGGACCGGGCCGTAGCCTTCCTGGCGCACCGTCTCCGCGCCGACCAGCACCACGTCGGCCAGCGCCCGCATCAGGATGAACAGCTCGGCGTCCGGTGTGGTGGACAGGTCGCCGACCCGGCCGCCGATGGCCGCGCACCCGTCCAGGCCGCCCACCATGTGGGCCATCAGCCACGGGCCGCCGTCCGGCCGGGTCCGGTCCACCTGGGCGTAGGGTTCCAGCGGGTCCTGGATCGGCTCGCCTGGTTGCAGCATCCGCACCCGGCCCATTGTTACAGTGGATACATGACACGTTCCGGCATGGGCTGGTGGCGCCGCGGTAGGCGGTAGCTGTCCCATGCGTGTCTGACGGCCCGCCTCCGGCGGGCCGGTTTCGTGTCACCACCCCGGTCGCGGCTGGAGGCCTGAACTCGAGGAGCTCCGGTGCCCACCACCCCACTGCTTGATCCCATGTCCGCCGACCCGGTCGCCCCATCGCTGGCCGCCGCGCAGCAGCGCAGCGCCGAGCTGGAGGCCGCCATCCGGGCCGACCCCGGCGGGTTCCGGGTGCTCACCGGGGACCGGCCCACCGGCCCGCTGCACATCGGCCACCTGTTCGGCACGCTGCTGAACCGGGTCCGGCTGCAGCGGCTCGGCGTGGACGTGATGGTGCTGGTGGCGGACTACCAGACCATCACCGACCGGGACTCGCCGGATACGCTGCCCGCCGACGTGCTCGGGCTGGTCGCCGACTACCTGGCTGCCGGGCTGGACCCGGACCGGTGCACGATCTTCGCGCACAGCCAGATCGCCGCGCTGAACCAGCTGATGCTGCCGTTCCTCAGCCTGGTCAGCGTGGCCGAGCTGAGCCGCAACCCGACGGTCAAGGACGAGTCCGCGGCCGTCTCGGGCGGCTCAATGTCCGCGCTGATGTTCACCTATCCAGTGCATCAGGCGGCCGACATCCTGTTCTGCCAGGCCAACCTGGTGCCGGTAGGCAAGGACCAGTTGCCGCACGTGGAGGGGACCCGGGTTATCGCGCGCCGGTTCAACGAGCGGTATGCCCCCGGCCAGCCGTACTTCCCGGTGCCGGACGCCCTGCTCAGCGACGCTCCGCTGCTGCTCGGCGTGGACGGCCGCAAGATGAGCAAGAGCCGGCAGAACGCGATCGCGCTGGCCGCCAGCGAGGACGAGACGGCCCGGCTGATCCGCGGCGCCCGGACCGACAGCGAGCGCCGGATCAGCTACCAGCCGGCCAGCCGGCCGGAGGTGTCCAACCTGGTGCAGATCGCCGCGCTGAGCCTGGACCAGCCGCCGGAGGGGGTGGCCGAGCAGGTCGGCGACGGCGGGGCCGCCGCGCTCAAGCGGCTGGTCACCGACGCGCTCAACGAGCGCCTGCGCCCGCTGCGCGCCCGCCGCCGCGAGCTGGCCGCCGACCCCAGCTACCTCCGCCAGGTCCTGGCCGACGGCAACACGAGGGCCCGCGCCATCGCCGACCGCACCCTGTCCGACGTCCAGTCCCTCATGCACACCAGCTACTAGCCGGGTGGCCCCCCCGGGCGGTGGGCCGGATGGCGGGGGCAGGGTCAGGAGGGGAGCAGGCGGGTGGGGAGGGAGGTTTCCTGCACCGTTCCGTCGGGGCGGCGGGTGATGTGCCAGGTGTTCGCGCCCGCCACCTCGGTGACGCAGTCCACCAGGTCGGTGTTCTCGAAAATCAGCGCGGTGCCGTTGTCGGTCGCGTAGCCGTCGGGCAGCGTGCCGTCGCCGATCAGCTTGTGGATGGTCGGCCGGCGCTGCTCCTCGGCGTCGTGATGCGGGCTGTTCGAGTAGGGCAGGAAGCCGAGGCCGTTGGTCACCGGGTGGAGCGGCAGGCCGAACGAGTCCGTGGTCCCCCCTTCGAACCAGCACAGCGAGCCGGCCGACACCCCCATCAGCACCACGCCGGCCTGCCAGGCCGTGCGCATCGCCTGGTCCACCCCGTGCAGCCGCCACAGCGCCAGCAGGTTGGCCACGCTGCCGCCGGCCACCCACACCACGTCCTGGGCCAGCAGGTACTCGGTGATGTCCGGGACGTTCGGCTCGGTGAACAGCGCCAGGTGGGTAGCCCGCCAGCCGGCCCGGCCGAACGCGCAGTACATCGGGGCCAGCCAGTCGTTGGCGTCGCCCAGCGCGGTGCCCACGATGCCGACCCGCGGGCAGTCGCCCGCCCGGGCCAGCGTGGCCGCGTGCGCGTAGGACGGGCCGAGCCGGAAGTCCATGGCCCCGTGCCCCGCGGGCCGGAACCCGATGCTGGTGGCGACTATGGTCGGAGTTCGCGCAGTCATCCGGCGATTATGCACCCGACCGCGGAGGAACTGATGAGCCCCCAGATCGCCCGGGCCGACAAGGTCGGCCGCGACGAGTTGCTCGACTTCATCCGGGACCGGCACCACGTGGTGCTGGTCACCACGAAGCGGGACGGGACGGCACAGTTGTCCCCGGTCACCGCGGGCCTGGACCCGGGCGGCCGGATCGTGATCTCGACCTACCCGGAGCGGGCCAAGGCGCACAACGCGCGGCGTCACCCGGCGGTGGACGTGCTGGTCCTGTCGGACGACTTCGGCGGCGCCTGGGTGCAGGTCAGCGGCACCGCCGAGGTGCTCGACCTGCCCGAGGCCATGGAGCCGCTGGTCGAGTACTTCCGCTGCATCGCCGGTGAGCACAGCGACTGGGCCGAGTACCGGGCCGCCATGCAGCGCCAGGGCAAGTCGCTGATCCGGGTCACGATCGAGACGTGGGGACCGATCGCCACCGGCGGCTTCCCGGCCCGGCTGGCCTGAGGCCGGAGCCGGAGCCGGCCGACGTGGCGGACCAGCGCGGCTTCGCGGATCTGGTGGCTGAGGGCGCCGCCGAACCCGTCGAAGGGTGGGACTTCTCCTGGTTCGAGGGCCGGGCCACCGAGGAGCGGCCGTCCTGGGGGTATGCCCGGATGATGTCGGCCCGGATGGCCACCGCGCGGGCCGCGCTGGATATCCAGACCGGCGGGGGCGAGGTGCTGGCCTGGGCGCTGAGCCAGGCGCCGCGGCCGCCACCGGTGCTGGCCGCCACGGAGTCCTGGCCGCCGAACCTGGCCATCGCCGCGGCCCGCCTCGGCCCGCTCGGCGGCCGGGTGGTCGGGGCGGCCGACGACGAGGGCCTGCCGTTCGCGGCCGGAGCGTTCGACCTGGTGGTGAGCAGGCACCCGGTCGACACGGTGTGGCCGGAGGTGGCCCGGGTGCTCCGGCCGGGCGGGCACTACTTCTCGCAGCAGATCGGGGCGGGCACCAACCGGGAGCTGATCGAGTTCATGATGGGATCCGTGCTGATCAACCCGGCGCGCGAAGCGCGCCGCGCGGTGGCCGCCGCGGAAGCGGCCGGCCTGGTCGTCACCGACGTGCGCGAGCAGGCGCTGCGCGTGGCGTTCTACGACGTTGGCGCGGTGGTTTACTTCCTGCGCAAGGTGCTGTGGACCGTGCCGGGCTTCACCGTCGAGAGGTACCTGGAGCCGCTGCGCCGGATGCACGACCAGATCCAGGCGGATGGCCCGTTCGTGGCACACGCCCAGCGGGTCCTGATCGAGGCGCGCAAGCCCTAGGCGTCCCAGCCTGAGACCGCTGCGCCGCGGCGCGGCTCTATAGGATCAGACTGGGCCGAAGGTGCGAGGAGGCATCGATGATCTTCATCGTGGTCAAGTGGACCATCAAGCCGGAGCGCAGCGGGGAATGGCTCAGCCTGGTGGATGACTTCACCCAGGCCACCAGGAACGAACCGGGCAACATCTTCTTCGAGTGGTCCAAGAGCGTGGACAACCCGGACCAGTTCGTGCTGGTCGAGGCGTTCCAGGACGACGCGGCCGCGGCCCACGTCAACTCCGCGCACTTCAAGGAGTTCGTCGGCTGGGCGCCGACCGCGGTGGCCAGCACGCCGCAGATCATCAGCGTCCAGGGCGTGCCCGGCACCGGCTGGGGCGAGATGGCGGAGGTCAGGCCCGCCTGAGCCCGCGGCTCAGCCGGGGTCAGCGACCTCGATGCCCGCGTGCTCGGCCAGCACCGGGGCCAGCTCGGCGAGCTGGCCGGGGCTGATGGTGGCGCCGCGCAGCGCGCCCGGGGTGATGATCAGGCCGAGCTCGGCGCCGCGCAGGTCCACCCGCTCCAGCGTGACGTGGCTGAAGTCGGCCGCGCGGAGCTGCGAGCCGGGGAACGTGCAGCGGAGCAGCGTGGCCCCGCCGAAGTCCACGTCGCGCAGCAGGCAGTCCACGAACGTCACATCGGTGAGGGTCGCGCTGCGCAGGTTCACCCCGTCCAGCTTGCAGTTCCGCAGCGTCACCCGGCGCAGCTCGGCGGCGTCCATGGTCACCCCGGCGGCCACACAGCCAGACAGGATCGCGTCGGTCCAGGAACGTTCTCGGTCAGCTCGGTCGCGGTCAGCCGGACGTTGGACAGCCACACGTCGTTGAACCGGGCCAGCCGGAACCGGCCGTCCTGGATCGTCACCCGGGTGAACGCGCACTCCATGAAGCGGCTGCTGGCGCCGCGCGGCCCGTCCAGGTCCAGCCCGTCGAAGTGCGCGCCGTCATAGTCCATGTCGGCCGCCAGCGGGCCCGGGTGCGGGCTGAGGGTCGCGGCCCAGGGCAGATCGGCCAGGGTTTCCGTTGGCATCGCCCCACCCTACGAGGGGGCTATGACAGGTGGTGGGCCAGGAAGGCCAGGGACGGCGGTTCCTGCTGAGTGAAGAACGGGCCGGTGTGGCAGCCTGCGGACATGATCACGGTGGCTGTCTTCGGCAGCGCCCGGGCCAGCACCGCGACCCCGGGCTGGAACGGGTCGTCCAGGCCGCTGGCCACCCGGACCGGCTTCCCGTTCAGCGCCGCCGCGTGCGTGACCACGTCGTTGGCGGCGAAATCCGCCGCCGAGGCGTAGGCCTCCTGGTTGACCGACCGGGCCTGCCCGTAACTCGTCCACACCGCTGGGCCGATCGCGGCCACCGCGCTGATCAGCCGGGGGAACTTCTCGGCCAGCAGGATCGCCCCGTAGCCGCCCATCGAGATGCCCATGGTGGCGATCCGGTGCGGCGGGCGGCCCAGGCCGAGCCGCTGGCAGAACGGGATCAGCTCGTCGATGACCATGCCCATCGGGTTGTCCCCGGGGTGCGGGTTCCAGTAGCCCCGCCCTCCATCGGCGGCCACCATGGCCATCGGCGCCAGCGGACGGCCGTCCACCCGCAACGCCGGTGCCTGCGCCTGGGTCATCCCGGACAGCACGCCGGTGTGATCGCGCCCCTCGCCGTGCAGCAGCACGACCAGCGGCAGCCGGCTGCCCGGGCCGTGACCGGGCGGCCAGGCGATCGTGTACCCGACCTCCCGGCGGCGGGCACGGGAGTAGAACTGCCCGGATCGCGCGTGGCCCAGCCGCCCGAACACCAGCGGCGCGCTGGCCACCTCGCAAGCGCCGTCCAGCTGGGCCAGGTCGGTCTTGCCCGGCAGCACGCCGTGCTCGATCAGTTCCAGCCCGGCCGCGCCGGCCGCCGCGACCACGGCCGTGCCCAGCCCGGCGGCCAGCAGCCGCCGCCGGGTCAGCCCGCTCACCGCAGCGCCGCTCACCCCAGCGCCGTCCGGTGCAGCGCCTGCCAGCCCACGGCCAGCGCGAGCGCCATCGCGGCCAGCGCGGCCACGTCGATCGCGCCCGGCCGGAACAGCGGCCCCGGGCCGTGCGGCCCGGCCAGCACCCAGCTGGCCGCGCCGGCCAGGAAGACGGCCATCGCGGCCGCGGCCAGCCGGCCCAGCCGGGCCTGGTAGCGCAGCACCCGTGGGGACAGGTCGAGCCGCCGCACCAGGCGGCCCAGCCCGGCGGCCAGCCCGGCCAGCGCGACCGGGCTGATCACCATCCAGGCCAGCTCCGCCGCGGGGAAGGCCAGCAGCGCGGCCGGATGCGCCCAGTAGGAACGTCACCGACAGGGTCATGGCCCAGCCGAACGCGGCCACCCCGCCCGGCACCAGGCCGCGCTGCGGCCACGGATGCCCGCCGGTGCCCGGCCAGCCGTTGGCCATGTGCCGGCCCCCGATGACCAGCACCAGCAGGCTGACCACGACCAGCGCCGCGCTCGCCCGGGCCGGGCTGGCGCGGAACCCGCGGCGGGCCAGCTGCCAGCCGACCGGCGCGGCCGCCAGCACCGCCAGGATCAGGAAGAACAGCAGCGTCCCGGTCATCAGCACGGTGGCCACCGCGGCCGCCCGGGTGCTGGGCGGCGCCCACTGCCAGCCGACCAGCAGCTGGGACCACACCGCGGTGCCGGCGGTGAGGAACACAGCCAGCGCGCCGCCGAGTGCGGCCAGGCTGGCCCGGGCCTGGTCGGCGCCGGCCAGCCGCTGGCCGCCGAGTCCGGCCTGGCTCAGCCGGGCCAGCAGCCCGCTGGCCGCCACGTCGGCGGTGCGCCGCCAGCAGCGCGGCCGTTCGGCCAGGTCGGCCGCGAGCAGTTCGGTGAACTCCGCCCCATACCGGTCGCGCCAGCCAGCCGGGTAAAACCGCAAGAGCTGGGCAGCCCGTCTCTCCGGAGAGCTCATGACAGCCCCCAGCCCTGGGCCAGGCGGCGCAGGCCCACGTCGGCCACCTGCCGCTGGGCTTGCAGGTGTTCCTGCAGGGCCGTGGCGCCGGCCGCGGTGAGCTGGTAGGGGCGCCGCCGGTCCGCGCTGGGCAGCGCCTCGATCATGCCCAGGGCCTCCAGCCGGCTGAGCGCCTCATACAGCGTGCCCGGGGCCAGCCGGACCCCGGCGAAACTGTCGATGTCCTTGGTCAGCGCGTAGCCGTGCTTGGCCCCGCCCGCCAGGCTGGACAAGATCAGCGTGGCCGGGCCGGCGTACCGGCCGAACGTGCTCAGCGTGCCAGGCATGCCCGGCACACTACATCGGCATCCGATCTATCGTCAACCGGAGTAGTGATTCGGCGAAACTCCACGTAACCTGGCGGTTAACGCATGGCGACCGGCACCGGGGGTTGCTCTTGGGCGGCTGTGCGGGCACCGGGGGTGGGGGACATGGGCAAAGTTTCGCCGGGTGTGCTGTCGGCGCCGCATCAGGTACTGACGCCGCAGGAGTGGCGCCGGCTGGGCCGTGAGCGCCGCCGGTTCGTGCCCCGGTCGGGTCACGCCGAGTGGTCCCCGCCGCCCGGCCGCCCCGACCCGGTCAGCATCCTGGAAACACAGGCCGAAGAGCGGGTGCCCGACCTGGTCCCGATCCGGCACGGCCGGATGGCCGCCTCGCCGTTCTCCTACTACCGCGGCGCGGCCGCGCCGATGGCCTGGGACCTGGGCCACCTGCCGTCCAGCGACATCCGGGTCCAGCTGTGCGGCGACGCGCACCTGCTCAACTTCGGCATGTTCGGCGCGGCGGACCGGCGGCTGGTGTTCGACGTGAACGACTTCGACGAGACGCTGCCCGGCCCGTTCGAGTGGGACGTGAAGCGGCTGGCCGCCAGCGTCGCGGTGGCGGCGCGGGACAACGGCCTCGACGCCAGGGCCGAGCGCACCGCGGCCCGGCGCTGCGCGCACGTGTACCGCACCGAGATGGACAACTTCGCCCGGATGCGGTTCCTCGACGTGTGGTACTCCCGGATCAACGTCGATCAGGTATCCCAGCTATTCGACGCGGTGCAGACGGGCAGGGCCGTCCGGCGGCGCAACGCGGACATCCATAAGGCGTACCGGCACACCAGCGTGCAGGCCCTGGACAAGCTGTGCCACGTGGTCAACGGGGAGTACCGGATCAAGCCGGCGCCGCCGGTGGTGGTCCGGTTCGGCATCGAGCACGAGCCGGCCATCGCCGACGAGCTGCGCGGCGCGATCGACCGGTACCGGGAGACGATCCAGGCCGACCGGCGCGAGGTGCTGCGCCGCTACTACTTCGGCGACTTCGCCCGCAAGGTGGTCGGCGTCGGCTCGGTCGGCACCGAGGCGTTCATCTTCCTGCTGCTCGGCGACCGGCCGGACGAGCCGCTGTTCCTCCAGCTCAAGGAGGCGCAGCCGTCGGTGCTGGCCCCGTTCGCCGGGCCCAGCGAGTACAAGCACCAGGGCGAGCGGGTGGTCCGCGGCCAGAAGCTGACGCAGGCCGCGGGCGACCCGTTCCTGGGCTGGACCAGCGGGCTGCAGGTCGATGGCGCCCCGGCCAAGGAGTACTACGTCCGGCAGCTGCGCGACATGAAGGGCGCGATGAACGTGCCCGCCATGGACCCGCCGCAGCTCACCTACTACGCCGGGCTGTGCGGCTGGGCGCTGGCCCGGGCGCACGCCCGCACCGGCCGGGCATCCATGATCGCTGGCTACCTGGGCTCCAGCGACCGCTTCGACCGGGCCATCGAGGAGTTCGCGATCGCCTACACGAACCAGAACGAGCACGACTACCAGCGCCTGCTCAACGCGATCGAGCGGCGCCAGCTGCCCGCTATCGAGGGCATTTTATTTGCTTAACGGCCACTACCCGGCTGATCCGGTCCAGATGGCCCGGACGGCGTCGATGGTGTCGGCCTCGGCCGCCTGCTTGTCGGGCCGGTAGCGCAGCACCCGGGCGAACCGGAGCGCCAGGCCGCCCGGGTAGCGGGGACTGGTCTGCACGCCGTCGAACGCGATCTCCACGACCAGTTCCGGCCGGACCCGGACCACGCCGTAGCCGCGGTCCGGGTCCCGGGCCGGCTGACCGGGCGGGTCGGCCAGCTCCAGCAGCCGAGTCGTCTGCCAGCCGAGCATCTGGTCGGTCAGCCCCTTGAACGTCTTGCCCAGCATCACGAACCCGCCGGCCGGGTCGCGCGCGCCCAGGTGCAGGTTGGACAGCCAGCCCCGGCGGCGGCCGTGCCCCCATTCGGCGGCCAGCACGACCAGGTCGAGGGTGTGCCGCGGCTTGACCTTGATCCACTCGCTGCCCCGGCGGCCGGCCGCGTACGGCGCTTCCAGCGACTTGACCACGACGCCCTCGTGACCGCGGCCGACCGCGTCGGCGAAGAACCGCTCCGCCTCGGCCACGTCTTCTGTCACGATCCGGGGCACCTGGAGTTGTTCCGGCAGGACGGCGGCCAGCAGGCGCTGGCGTTGGGAAGCTGGCTCGTCGATCAGATCGCGGCCGTCGAGATGCAGCACGTCGAAGAAGAACGGGGTGAGCGGGATGTCTGGCCGGTCCGGGCCTTGCGCGTCCTGGCTGGAGGCCCGGGTGCCGGCCCGGCTGGCGGTCACCTGGAACGGGCGGGGCCGGCCGTCCGGGCCGAGCGCGATGGCCTCGCCGTCCAGGACCAGCGCGTCGGCCTCGGCGCGCAGCACGGCCGCGGTGATCTCGGGCAGCCGGGCGGTGATGTCGTCCAGGCTGCGGGTGAACACGCTGACCTGGCCGCCCTGCCGGTGCACCTGGATACGGACGCCGTCGATCTTCCACTCCACCGCGGCCGTGGGAACCCGCTCGAACGCGGCCGCCACGGTGGGCGCGGACGCGGCCAGCATGGGCCGCAGTGCCCGGCCCACCTGCAGGTGGAACTCGCCGAGCGCGGCGGACGCGGCCCCGGGGCCGTCCCCGGCCGACAGCGCGGCCTGGGCTACCGCGGGCAGCGAGCCGCCCAGCAGGTGGGCGCGGCGCACCTCCTCCGGGCTCACCCCGGCCGCGCGGGCCACCGCGTCGCTCATCACGCCTTCCAGCGCGCCCTGGTGCAGTTCGCCGCCGAGCAGCCGGGTCAGGAAGGAGCGCTCGGCCGGGGTGGCGCGGCCGAACACCTCGCCGAGCAGCCGCCGCCGCTCGGCCTGGGTGCCGGGCCCGCTGATCGCGCCGATGGCGGCGAACGCCGCGTCCACGTCGGCCAGCGTCAGCGGCGGCCCGCCGGGTGCCGTTTCGTCCGGTTCAGCCGTCCGCGCTGGCCCAGAAGGAGTCGCCGAGCAGGTCCCTGATGGCCGCGAAGCCCACGCCGATCTGCCGCTGCCGCAGTTCGCCGGACAGGAAGGCCACCGCCACCGGCACCTCGGCCGGCGCGGCCTGGCGCAGCAGCCCGGCGATCGCCTCGATCTTGGCCTTACGGCCCGGCGCCCCGGCCACCGCCGATGACGTCCCTACCAGTTCCCTAAGCAGCACGTATGTATTCTGCCCAGCCGTCGCCTGCCCGGGTTAGCGGGACCACATGGTGGCGGACGAGGCGGGCGGGGGGCGTTCGGCGCGAAGCGGCGATCGGGGTCCAGGGGGGTCGTCCCCCCGGACTAACGCAAGTGAGTACTTCCGGTCAGATATTTGTTAGCTAAAGCCGCTTGCGCGCTGTTACTACTAGGCGGTAACTTCTGCGAATCGTCCCGGTGTGGGTTATCTCACGCACGACCGGAACGACCCGACAAGGGTGCCGGCGCTCGTCCCCCCTCCGCTGCGCGGCGCGCACCATGGACCACCCAGCACCATGGGCTAACAGTGCCAGGAGCCGCCATGCCCCCCAGCGACGTCTCGCCTGCCGACCCCACCGGGCCACCGGCCCGGGGCCGGGTCCGCTGGCGCCGATTCGCCATCCTGTTCGTCCCGGCCATGGCCGCGGCCGCCACCATGGTCGTGCTGACTACCGAAGGCGTGCTGGCCGCGTCCATCTCGGTATCCGGGAGCGCGTTCGAGGTCAGCGCCAACCAGCTCAAGGGCACCGGGTTCGAGCAGTTCGGCGGGGTCGTCACCGACGGCAAGGGCAACCCGCACCCGGTGGCCATCTCGGCCATCCACCACGCCACGCTCTCCAACCTGTGCCAGAGCGTCAGCGTGGGCGGGGTAACCCTGCGCATCACGGCCGGCGCCGGCAGCTCCCCGGCCGTCGCCGACAACCTGATCGTGGACGCGGACCAGCTGTCCGGCGACGCCACGTTCAGCAACATCACCATCGGCCAGGACGCCGGGACGCTCACCGAGGACCCCGGCGTGAGCGGCGCGTCCGGCGGGTTCGGCCAGCAGGCGGACGGCGTGACCATTGACAACCTCAGGCAGCACACCTGGCTCACCACCGCGGGCACGTTCACCCTGCCGGGCTTCTCCCTGAGCTTCGGAAACGCCTGCTACTAGTGAATACGCCAGACGAGGAGGCCCACCCGGACAGCGCCTGGCAGCGGTTCCGGAACTGGCGGCGCAGCCGCCCGTTCTGGGGCGGGCTGCTGCTCGCGCTGGCCGGGCTGGAGCTGATCGCGATACCGCTGCTGTCCGTGCTGGCCCACGGTTCGGTCAAAGTCGTCATCTACATCGGCATCGGTGGCGTGTTCGGGGTCCTGATCGGTGGCCTGATGCTGGCCTGCGGCCTGCTCATCTGGTTCCACCCGGTACAGCGGGTGTTCTACTCGGTGGCCGGCGTGCTGCTGGCCATCGCGTCGTTCGTCGCCACCAACCTGGGCGGCTTCTTCCTGGGCATGCTGCTCGGCGTCATCGGGGCCTCGCTGAGCTTCGGCTGGACCCCGGATACCGCCCGGGCCGTCGGCGTGCGCCGCCCGTACCGGCCACGCCGGGCGGCGCCCTCGGAGGGGCTGGGACTGGTGCTGCCCGGACGCCGGGCACGGGACACCGCGCTTGAGGACCCTGGCGCGGCGGAAACCACGCCCGGCGACGGCCGGGAGCATGGCCAGGATGACGGCCGGGACCGGGGCACCCCGCGGGGCAGCCAACCCGGGAGGGCGTGGTGAGAAGGCTGGCCCTGGCCGTGGTGCTGCCGCTGGCCGCGGCAGGCCTGCTGCTGCCCGGCCTGCTACGGCCGGCCCAGGCCAGCGCGGCGGCCGCCCAGCCCGCGGCCGCCGGCCAGCCGGACTGCCTCATCCCGATCCTGTGCCCGTCACCGAGCCCGACCCCCACCCCGTCCGCCAGCGCGAGCCCCACCCCCACCCCGACGGTCTCGGCCGACCCCAGCCCGTCGGCCAGCGCCAGCGCGGCCCCGGGTGGCAAGAACAAGGCCAAGAAGAAGCAGAAGAAGGCCAGCGGCGGCCCGAAGAAGGCCTCGTCCATCAAGGCCAAGGACACCAACGGCCTGGAGATCACCGCGGCCCAGTTCGGCCTGACCACCGGCACCGCGGTGATGCACGGCGCGACCTACGACGGCACGGTCGAGGTGCCCACGGCCGGCGGGGCCAGCGTGCGGATGCTGAAGTTCAGCATGTCGGCGCTCGACCTGACCGGTACGCCCACGCTGACCGTCTCGCAGGGCGGCCAGTCGGCTGAGACCAGCGGCACCGCCATGCACTTCAGCGGCGACGTGGTGCTGTACGTGACCAAGCTGACCGGGCACCTGCTCGGCATCCCGCTCACGCTCACCCCGGACAGCCCGCTGGCCCTGTTCACCAGCTTGCTGAACGGGGTGCCGCTGACCGGCGTGACCACCGATCAGCCGCTCATCTCAGCGGATGCGCTGTCCATCCCGGGCCTGCAGGTCAACGCGGGCTGACCCGGCTGGACGCGCCGCGGGGCGGCCAGCTCGCTGCTGGCCACCCCCGGTGGCACGATCAGTCAGGGCGTCCTGACTTGCCCGTTCACGTCGGCCTGCGCGGTCTCGGACCGCTCATTGCTGCCCGACGGGTCGCCGGCCGGCGGGGCCGGGGGCGGCGCGTCGTTGGACGGCTCGGCGCGCAACCGGTTGGCGCGCTGACCGCGGAGCAGGATGGCCGCGACAGCCGCCGCCGACACGGTCACGATCCCGGCCAGGATGGCGGGCCAGCGGCGGCGGCTACGGGCGGCTCGGGCTGCATCTTGTGCGCGGTCGCGATCATGGCGGAGGAGACCTTGGGGGCGATGCGCTCCTGCACAGCCACCCCGGCCTGTGCGACCCGGGGCGCGGCCCACGTCCGGGCCTGGTGCACGCCCTGGCTGGCCGTCAGCTGCGCGCTCTTGGCCAGCGGCGTGAACTGCTCCTTGGCCTGGAGGGCGCGCCCCTGCACGCGGATCGCCTGCGCCTTGGCCTGCGTCGCCCCGGCCTTGGCCCGGGACTTTACATCCTGGCTGCTTGTTCTTGAGAACACGATTAACCTCCCCGAGTAGCTCCCCCGGCCACTCGATTCCCTTGCGGACAACACTCAACCCTCAGTTCCCTGCGCGGACGTGCTCAATCCTGATTCGCCGCTGGTTCATCCGGGCCGTAAGGTACGAGGGGTGGCCCACGGCACCCGCCGGTGGGCCAGAAACGGCGAATAGAAGCCCGCTCCGTGCGAGGATTTCAGCTATGACAGATACGCTCACCGCGACGCTGCGGACGAACCAGGGGACCATCGTGGTCCGGCTTTTCCCTGACCACGCGCCCAAGACCGTGCGCAACTTCGTCGAGCTGGCCGAAGGCAGCCGGGATTGGACCGACCCGCGTACCGGGCAGCCCAGCCGGGAAAGCCTTTACAACGGGACGATCTTTCACCGGGTGATCCCGGATTTCATGATCCAGGGCGGCGATCCGCTCGGCACCGGAACCGGTGGCCCGGGCTATCAGTTCGCTGACGAGATTCACCCGGATCTCTCGTTCAGCCGGCCTTACCTGCTGGCCATGGCTAATGCCGGCCCGGGCACCAATGGCTCCCAGTTCTTCATCACCACCGTGCCCACCCCGTGGCTGAACGGCAAGCACACGATCTTCGGTGAGGTCATCGAGGGCAGCGACGTGGTGGACGCGATCACCCACGTGGACCGGGACCGCCGGGACCGGCCGGCCAAGGACGTGGTGCTCGAGTCGGTCGAGTTCTCCCGCGACGACGCCTAACCCCTCGGCCATGACAACGGCAGGCTGACGGTGGACGACTCCCCGGCTCCGGGCGCCGAGGCGCCCGCACCGGTACCAACGTGTTTCCGGCACCCGG
Source organism: uncultured Actinomycetes bacterium (assembly GCA_963747705.1). Taxonomy (GTDB): domain Bacteria; phylum Actinomycetota; class Actinomycetes; order Streptosporangiales; family Streptosporangiaceae; genus RYN-230. The sequence goes on from CAVVGF010000030.1 coordinate 138,776, forward strand.
ACCGGGAGACCTACCTGTCCTGCAGCCGGTGCGGGCGGGCCGCCTGCCCGGACTGCCTGCGGGCCGCACCGGTCGGCCAGCACTGCGTGGAGTGCGTACGGGAGGGACACCGCGGGACCCGCGCGCCGACCGCGGTATTCGGCGGCCGGCCCGCCATGAGCTCGATCGTGACCTGGGTCATCGTCGGGCTCAACGTGCTGTTCTACCTGGTCGAGCTGGGCTACCCAGCGCTGGCCGACAACTGGGCCATGGTGGCCAAGTTCGGGCCGAACATCGGCGTGGCCAACGGGCAGTACTACCGGCTCATCACGTCGGCGTTCCTGCCGCCGACCGGCTCCAGCGGGCTGCTCGACATCGCGTTCAACATGTGGGCGCTGATCCTGGTCGGCCCGGCCCTGGAGCGGCTGCTCGGCCACGTCCGCTTCACCGCGGTGTACCTGCTGAGCGCGCTCGGCGGGTCGGTGCTCTACTACCTCATCGCCCCGCCGTACCAGCCCGCGCTGGGCGCGTCCGGTGCCATCTTCGGCCTGTTCGGCGCGTGGTTCGTGGTGTCCAGGCGGCTCCGCCTTGACAGCCGGGCCATCGTCTTCCTGATCGTGCTGAACCTGGTCATCAGTTTCGTCTGGCGCTCATCGATCGCCTGGCAGGCACACGTCGGCGGGCTCATCGTGGGCAGCCTGCTCACCGCGGCCTATGCCTACGCGCCGCGGTCGCAGCGCACGCTGATTCAGGTCGGCGCGACCGTGATCGTGCTGGCCGTGCTGATCGCCGCAGTGGTCACTAGGACCAACGCGCTGACCTAGTTAGCGCCACTTGGTGGACAGCACCACGCCGCCGATGATGAACGCGAACCCGACCACCAAGTTCCAGTCCGCCAGCGCGCCGATCGGCAGGCTGCCCTGGGTGACGTAGAACAGTGCGATCCAGGCCAGCCCGATCAGCAGGCAGGCCAGCATGGTCGGCACCAGCCAGCGGGGGCTGACCTTCGACTTCGACGTCCTGGGCGGCGGGGTGTAAACCGCCTTGGACCTCACGCGGGACTTGGGCACGGTCGTCTCCTGGTCAACTAGCTCTGCCCGAGTCTAGCGCCGACCCTCCTCAGGGGGTCGCGTCGCTCGCGGTCGGGGTCGGCGTCGCGGGTGCCGTCGGGGTGGGCGAGGCGCTGGTCGGCGGCTGGTCGGCTGGGTGGCCGCGGCCACGAAGATGGTCACCGTGGAGCCGCTCGCCGCGGTGGTGCCGTTGGTCGGCTGCTGCTGGAACACCGTGCCCGGGGTCGTGCCGGCCGGCCCGGCCGCCGTGACCACCTTGACCTGGAATCCCGCGTTGCTCAGGATCGACTCCGCGGTGGCCTTCGGGTCGCCGATGACCGAGGGCACCTGGGTGCCGCCACCGGAGACGAACAGCGTTACCGTGCTGCCCTGCTTCACCTGCGTCCCCGACCTGCGGGTCCGTCCTGGCCACCTTGCCCTGGGGCAGGATGGAGTTGGGCGCCGTCTTGGTCGTCACCTGCAACCCCAGGCCCTGCAAGGTGCTCTGGGCCTGGCTTTCCGACTGGCCGGTCACGTTCGGGATCGTGACCTTCTTCGGCCCGGCGGACACCCGGAGCGTCACGGTGCTGTGCGGCGCCACCTTGGTGCCGAACTGCGGGTTGCTGCTGACCACGATGCCGACCTTGTCCGCGGACGGCACCTTGACCACCACCGGTTTCAGCCCGGCGTTCTTCACTTCCTTGACCGCCTGCGCCTGGGTCTGGCCGACCACCGACGGCACCGAGGCGGTATTGCCGCTGCCGCCGTTCAGCAGCAGGTAGGCCAGCACGGCGACGATGATGACCCCGACCGCGCCGAGGATCCACCACAGCGCGCGGCGGCGGCCGCCGCCGGTGCCGTCGTCGTAGCCGTCGCCGGGCCCGCCGTAGCCGGACATCGTGCCGGTCGGCGCGCCCGCGCCGGCCATCATGGTCTGCGGCCCCATCCGCTGCGTGCCCGGCGCGTACATCTGGGCATGCGGAGCGGCCACCGGCACCCCGGACAGCGCCCGCTGGATGTCGGTGCGCATCTCGGCGGCCGACTGGTAGCGGTCGGCCGGGTCCTTGGCCATCGCCTTGAGCACGATCGCGTCGGCCCACGGCGGGATCTCCGGGTTAACCTGGGACGGCGGGATCGGGTTCTCCCGTACGTGCTGGTACGCGATCGCCACCGGCGAGTCGCCGGTGAACGGCGGCCGCCCGGTGAGCAGCTCATACAGCAGGCAGCCGGTGGAGTACAGGTCGCTGCGCGCGTCCACCCGCTCACCCCGGGCCTGCTCCGGGGACAGGTACTGCGCGGTGCCGATCACCTGGGCGGTCTGCGTCATCGTGGCCTGGGTGTCGCTGACCGCGCGGGCGATGCCGAAGTCCATCACCTTGACCTCGGCGCCCCGGGTCAGCATCACGTTGCCGGGCTTGATGTCCCGGTGGACGATGCCGTTGCGGTGGCTGTAGTCCAGCGCGCGCAGTACGCCGTCGGTGATCTCCAGTGCCCGTTCCGGCAGCAGCCGCCGGTCGTCGCGCAGCAGCTCACGCAGCGTCCGGCCGTCCACGTACTCCATCACGATGTACGGCACCGGGGTCGGGGTGGCCATGTCCTCGCCGGTGTCGTACACCGCGACGATCGACGGGTGGTTCAGCGACGCGGCCGACTGGGCCTCGCGGCGGAACCGGGCCTGGAACGTCGCGTCCCGGGCCAGGTCCTCGCGCAGCGTCTTGACCGCGACGATCCGGTCCAGCCGGATGTCCCGGGCCCGGTATACCTCGGCCATGCCGCCTCTGCCGACGACGCCGTCGAGTTCGTAGCGGCCGCCCAGCAGGCGGGGCTGTGTCATGTCTCGCACGTCAGTAACCGTTCCGCGTCGTTGTCGTCGTCATTACTGCCCCACGGCTTTCAGGTAGGCCGTGATGATGGCCACCGCGATCGGTGCGGCGGCATCAGCTCCCTGGCCGCCCCCCTTAACCACGACGCCGACAGCTATCTTCGGGTTGGAAGCTGGGGCGAAACAGGTGAACACCGCGTCGTCCAGGCCGCTGTTGTTGATCCCGTTCTGGGCGGTGCCGGTCTTGGCCGCGATCACGATTCCCCCGGTAGCCTGCGTGCCCGCGCTGATGTGGGCGGTGCCCTGCGGGTTCTGGGTTACCTGGATCATCATGTCAGTCACGTTGGTCGCGGTGGTCGGGGTTACCGGATGGCTGAGTACGGCCGGCTGCGTGGTCGACAGCGTGGTCAGGTCGGGCGCGGTGACCTTGTTGACCATATAGGGCTTCATCAGCGTGCCCTGATTCGCAATGGCCGAAGCCAGCATGGCTTCCTGCAGCGGGGTAACCGTGTCGCTCTCCTGGCCAATGGCCGCGCCGGCCCGCATGGCCGGGTCGGTGTACAGCGGGAAGTTGCTCTGCGTGACCGGGAGCGGGATGGTCAGCTTCGGGTTGTTGAAGCCGAACAGGGTGGCCTGCCGCTGTAGCTGCGGCCCGGTCAGGTGCAGGCCCAGGTTGCCGAACACGGTGTTGCAGGACTGCAGGAACGCCTGGATCAGCGGCACATGGCCGCTGCCGTCGCCGCACGCCTCGCCGTCGAAGTTGATCAGTGGCTGGGTGACGCCGGGCAGCTTGAGCTGGGTCGGTGCGAAAACCGACGTGTTCTGGTTAATGCCCTTGTCGGTCATGGCGGTGGAGCTGGTCACCACCTTGAACGACGACCCGGGCGGGAACGTGACGTTAATGGCCCGGTTGAGCAGTGGCTGGTTCGGGTTCTTCAGCAGCTTCTGGTCGTTGGCGTTCAGCTGCTTGCCGTCGAGCGTGGCCAGCTGGTTGGGGTCGAACGTTGGGTCGGAGGCCATCGCCAGCACCGCGCCGGTCTTCGGGTTCAGCGCCACCACCCCGGCTTCCTTACCCTGGGCTTTCAGCGCGTTGTACGCGGCCTGCTGGGCCGCCGAGTTGATGGTCGTCTCGACGGTGGCGCCCTTCTTCTGCTTCCCGGTGATCAGGTCGATGAGGTTGTGCACCGCCAGCGCCGGGTCGGACCCGGACAGCTCCTTGTTCTCGGCCTGCTCGATCCCGGTCTGGCTGAACAGCGTGTCGTACCCGGTGATCGGGGCGTACATCTTGCCGTTGGGGTAATGCCGCTGGTACTCGCCGAACGCCTTGTTCATCTTCGAGTACGCGATGACCTTCTGGTCGGAGGTGATGATCGAGCCGCGCTGGAACTGCAGCGTGGAGGTGAACGTGCGGCCGTTGCCGGGCTCGTTGGCCAGGCTGCTCGCCTCGAACCCCTGCACGTAGTTCACGTTGACCAGGAGCAGCACGAACATCACCAGAGAGATCAGCGCCACCCGGCGCAGCGCATGGTTCACCCGGCCCGCACCACCTGGGTCATGCCCTCGTCCTGGATCGGCTGCGGCGCCGGTCTGCGCGCGGTGTCGCTGATCCGCATCAGCAGGGCGATCAGCATCCAGCTGGATATCAGCGACGAGCCGCCCTGGGACAGGAACGGTGTGGTGATGCCGGTCAGCGGGATCAGCCGGGTGACCCCGCCGACGATCACGAACACCTGCAGCGCGACCGTGAACGCCAGCCCGCCCGCCAGCAGCTTGGAGAATGGGTCACGGACCGCGATGGCCGCGCGCAGCCCGCGCTGCACGATCAGCCCGTAGATGAGCAGCAGGGCCATCACCCCGGTCAGCCCCAGCTCCTCACCGAACGCGGTGATGATGAAGTCGCTCTGCACCAGCGGGGTGTTGTACGGCTGGCCCTGGCCCAGGCCCCGGCCGAGCACCCCGCCGAAACCCAGCCCGTACAGTCCCTGGACCGTCTGGAAGCCGATGGTGTGCACGTAGTTGAACGGGTGCAGCCAGACCAGGAACCGGTCCTTGACGTGCGCGAACAGCTCACTGGCCACGATCGCGCCGAACAGGAACAGCAGGAAGCCGATGATCAGCCAGGACGAGCGCTGGGTGGCGATGTACATCATCACCACGAACAGGCCGAAGAACAGCGCCGAGGTGCCGATGTCGCCCTCGAAGACCAGCACGACCAGGCTGACGCCCCAGGCGATCAGCACCGGGCCCAGGTCACGCGCACGGGGCAGGTCGATGCCGAGCACCCGCCGCCCGGCCAGCGCGAGCACGTCGCGCTTGGCCACCAGGTAGCCGGCGAAGAACACGGCCAGGCAGAGCTTGGCGAACTCCTCGGGCTGCACCGTGAAGCCGCCCAGCGATATCTGGATCTTGGCGAACGTGCCCGGCACCTCGCTGATGCTGTTCGGCAGCACCGCGGGCAGGGCCAGCAGCACCAAGCCGATCGCGCCCAGCGTGTAGGTGTACCGCTGCAGCGTGCGGGGCTGCCGGACGAAGGCCAGCACGGCCACGAAGGCGGCGATCCCAGCCGTGCTGTAGAGCACCTGGAAGGCCGTGGTCTTGGCGCTCATCGTGGTGATGACGAAGCCGGAGTTGCCGGCCCGGCCGGACTCCTGCAACCGGTAGATCATCACGATGCCGAGCCCGTTCAGCAGCGCGGCCAGCGGCAGCAGCAGCGGGTCGGCCCAGGGCGCCAGCCAGCGCACCGCCACGTGTGCCACCCCGACCAGCACCGCGAACGACAGGCCGTACACGAACATGCCGGCCGGTATCTTGCCGTTCAGCCCCAGCCCCACGCTGGCGTAGGCGAACATCACCACGCCGACCACGAAGGCCAGCATGAGCAGCTCGGTCCGGCGGCGGCCCTGCGGTAGCGGCACCCCTCCGGCCTGGCCGTTCTGCTCGGCGGCGGCCCGGCCACCGCCCAGCGGCTGGTCCGATGGGCTGGCGATCACGCTCACGGCTATCCTCCGGTCCCAGCGGCGGCGCTGGCTGGTGCCGGGCACTCCGCCGGGATGGTTGGCTTCGGTGGCTTGACCTGCTCGGTGATGGTCTTCTTGCCGTGCTTGACCGTCTTGGTCGTGGCTGGCGTCGCCTCCCACTTACGCAGCGCGGCGTACGCCTTCTGGCAGTTCTGGTAGTCCGTCTGGATGGTCTGCAGCGAGTCTTGCGCGCCACGCAGGCCGGTGTTGGACGTGATGGTGGCCCGCACGGTGCTCGCGTCCATGCTCGGCAGGCTGGCCACCGGGATGCTGGTGCGCTGCACCACGCTGTACAGCTTGATGCCCGCCACGGTCTGGTTGATGCCGCGGAAGATGACGACCTTGCCGCTGTCCTCACCCACGTAGTACTGGCTCTGCGTGTACCGCCAGCCCGCGTACGCCCCGCCGACCACCAGCACCACCAGGATCACCAGTGCGGAGGTGACCAGCGGGAACCGGCGCTTGCGGCGGCGGTGCCCGCCGTGGTCATGGTCGTCCTCGTCGGTGGGCCGGCCGGGCGCCGGGTCGTCGTGCGCGATCGCCACCGCGACCTGCGGCGCGGTCCGGGTCAGCAGGTGGGCGCGGCCGGCCGGGCTGTCGGTGCGGAACGGGCCGCCGCCGCTGCCGTTGGACGCCGCCCCGACCATGACCGAGGCCTCGCTGGGCGGCAGCGGGGCGGTCGCGCTGTCCACCACGTCGGCGACGATGCAGGTGATGTTGTCCGGGCCGCCACCCCGGATGGCCAGCTCGACGAGCTGCAGCACGACCTCGTTCAGGTCCTCGACCTTGGCCAGCGTCCGGTGCAGCGTCTCCTCGCTGACCACCCCGGACAGCCCGTCCGAGCACAGCAGGTACCGGTCACCCAGCCTGGCCTCGCGCAGCGACAGGTCCGGCTCGACGTCGGCCCGGCCGTCAAGCGCGCGCAACAGCATGGACCGCTGCGGGTGGGTGGCCACATCGTCCGGGCTGATCCGGCCCTCGTCCACCAGCGTCTGTACCAGCGTGTGGTCGTGCGTGATCTGGTGGAACTCCCCGTCGCGCAGCAGGTATGCGCGGGAGTCGCCGATGTGTACCAGGGCCACCCGCGGGCCGGACCAGAGCATGGCGGTCAGCGTGGTGCCCATACCCTCAAGCACCGAGTCGGCCACCACCATGTCATGCAGCGTGTGGTTCGCATCCACGACCGCGTCGGCCAGCACGTCGAGCAGGTCGTTGCCGGGCACGTCGTCGTCCAGCCGGGCCAGCGTGGAGATGGCCGCGGCGCTGGCTACCTCGCCCGCGGCGTGGCCGCCCATGCCGTCCGCGACGGCCAGCAGACGCGGCCCGGCGTACGCCGCGTCCTCGTTCCCCTCCCGGAGAAGACCGACGTCCGAGCGAATCGCGTACCGGAGTGCAAGTGTCATCTGCGCAATTCCAGAACGGTCTTGCCGATGCGGATCGGCACGCCTGTCGGCACCGGGGTCGGCTGGGTCACCTTCTGCCGGTCGAGGTAGGTGCCGTTGGTAGACCCGAGATCCTCGACGATCCATTGACCGTCTTGTGGGAACAGCCGGGCATGTCGGCTCGAAGCGTAGTCATCGTTGAGCACCAGCGTGGCGTCATTTGACCGACCGATGGTGATTTGCTGCTCAGTCAGGGCCAGACTCGTGCCGGCCAGCGCGCCCGCGGTCACCAGCAGACGCTGCGGGTCACCACGCCCGGCCCGTGGTGGCCGGGCCGGGCGGGGCCGGGTCTGCTGGCGCTGCCGCTTCTGCTTCCGAGGGATCTGGCCGAACAGGTCCGTGCGCACTACGCCCACCGCCGTGATCACGAACAGCCACAGGACGGCCAGAAAGGCCAGCCTGATCAGGAGGAGGGTCAGCGTGCTCATCGGCTCATGTTTCCTTGGGTGCCTCGCCATTGCGGCCAGCGGGGGTTGGGCGGGATTCGGGGTCGGGGGGTCACTCAGCGGGTAACGGTCAATAGATACCGTCCCTGCGGAACACCAGTGTCGTCCGGCCGAGGGTCACCTGCGTGCCGTCAGCCAATGTCACGCGCCGCACCGGCTGGCCGTTCACGAACGTGCCGTTGGTCGAGCCCAGGTTGACCAGTACCACCTCACCGTCCTCGACCCGCAGCTCGGCGTGGTGCCGGGAGACGCCCGGATCGACCAGCCGCAGATCGCAGTCGGTACCCCGGCCCAGCATGGTGACCGGGGCGTTCAGCTCGTACGTGCGCTGGCTGCTGCCGTCGGGCCCGGGTTCGGGGCCGGATACCAGCAGCCGGGGGCGGCCACCGAACGTGCCCGGCGGGCGCGGCAGGTCGCTGGCGGGACGGCGGATCTCGCCGCCCTCCACAGTGGTGCCGCGGATCACCCCGGACCGGATCCGGAACGTGCCGGTGGTCAGATCCGGTACACCCTCGAAACGCATCCGCACCGGCCCCACGAAGGAGTACCCCTGCTCCCTCGCGTGCTCCCGGGCCAGTGTGGCCAGCTCTACACCGAGACTGTCCGCGTAGACCTCGAGGCGGTCGAAGTCGGTCTCGGCGATCTCCACCACGAAGTCGTTCGGCACCAGGGTCCGGCCCTGAGCGACGATCGCGGCCCGGTCATCCATCTCGCGCTGAACCGCGCTGGCAACCTCTACTGGCTGCAGCTCGGACTTGAACGCCCGCGCGAAGGCACCCTCGACCATGCCTTCGAGTCGCCGCTCGAAGCGCTGTAGAACTCCCACCGCGGGGTACCTCCTTCCCCTATCCGCATCCGATGGTATCGGCGGTCGGGGTGCTCTCGCGGACGTGCTAACCTGACTCACTGCGTAGGGCGGGTGGCGGAACGGCAGACGCGCACGGTTCAGGTCCGTGTGTCCGAAAGGACGTGAGGGTTCAAATCCCTCCTCGCCCACAGATTGTGCTGATGATCATGCGGTCGGTGGTCGTGCCCGGGCGGTCGCCAGGCGTGGGTGTTCAGGTGTCGGTGTGCTGGCCTGCAAGTTTATCTGGGGATCCGCCATGTGGGCGGGGTCTTCGCAGGTCAGCGACGGCACTATTACCACGGGGCAATCATGTGCCCGCGTAGCGCCAGGCCAATCCTGTGCCGGCTGACCTGGTCGCGGACGTCGCGGTCGTCGGTGCGGGCGCGCTCGGGCTGAGCACCGCGCTGCATTGCGCGCTACTGGGACGGTCGGTCGCCGTGCTGGACCGCCGTGCACCCGGGTCACAGGCCTCCGGCCGGGCCGCTGGCCTGTTCAAATCGGTGCAGGGCGATGAACTGCGCACGTTCCTGGCCCGGCGCAGCATCGTGAAGGTGCGCACGTTCGCGGACTGGGCTGGCGTCCCGCTGGACGTGGCCACGACCGGCAGCCTGCTGGTGGCGCGCAGCGCCGGGCATAAAGCGCTGCTCGCGGCGGAGGCCGGCCAGTCGCGCCGGTGGGGCGTGGAGCTGGCCGAGATCAGCCCGGGCGAGGCCGCCGGGCGGAGCGCTGGTTTCTACCAGCCCGCCGGTGACGAGCACGTCGTCTGGTGCCCGGAGGACGTTTATATCGAGGAGCCAGGCTGGCTGGTAACTGCCTACCTGGCCGCCTGCCAGCGGCTCGGGGTGCAGGTTCTGGCGGGCGAGGAAGTCACCGGGGTGCGGCTCGATGGCGGGCAGATAGCGGGGCTGGAGACGGCCGGCCGGGTGGTGCGCACCGCGGCGGTGGTTGACGCGGCCGGCGCGTGGGTGCGCCAGGTCGGAGAGCTGGCCGGGGCCTGGGTGCCGGCCGCGCCGGTCCGGCACCAGTTGCTGGTGACCGACCCGGTCCCGGAGGTGGCGCCCAGCGCGCCAATTACCAGAATTCTGGATTCTGCGGTGTACCTGCGGCCGGCCCGCGGCGGGCTGATGATCGGCGGGTTCGAGCCCGATCCGCTGCCGGTGGATCCGCGCGTACAGCCGCCTGGGTTCGACACCGATTCGGTGCCGCTGGACCTGAGCGTGCTGCGCCGGATGGCCGATCAGGTGGCGGAGCTGGTCCCGGTGGCCGGGCTGGCGGGCGGCGAGAGCCGGGTGGCCGAGCACCGCGGCGGGCTGTTCACGATGAGCCCGGACGGCCGGTTCCTGGCCGGGCCGGTGCCTGAGGTGCCCGGGCTGTGGGTGGCTAGCGGCTGCAACGGCTCGGGCTTCTCTTCGTCCCCGGCGCTTGGCGAGGCCCTCGCCGTGTGGATCAGCACCGGCCAGCCACCGGACGGGCTGGACGCGCTGGCCCCGTCCCGGTTCGGCCGCCTGGCCGACCAGGACCTGGTGGAGCGGGGCTGCTGGCAGTACGCGCACTATTACGACCCGGCCGGGGCTTGACCCGGGCTGACGCGCACCGCCCGCCTCAGGCGCCGGCCGCCCGGAAGCACCCCTGGACGTGGTCGTTGACGATGCCGACGTTCTGCATGAACGCGTACACGCTGGTGGGTCCCACGAAGTGATAGCCCTGCGCCTTCAGCTGCCTGGCCAGCGCCTCGGCCTGTGGTGTGAACGGGGGGATGTCGGCCAGGGATCGTGGCGCAGGGTGGTCCGTGCCGGCGTAGGACCTGGCCAGCGCGGGCAGGCTGGGCGAGGCGGACATCATCGCCTGCGCGTTGCCGATGGTGGCCGTGATCTTGGCCCGGTTGCGGATGATCGATGGGTCCTGCACCAGCCGGTCGACGTCCTGGCCGGTCAGGGCGGCGACCCTGGCCACGTCGAAGTCAGCGAACGCGGCACGGAAGCCGTCTCGTTTATGGAAGACGGCCGACCAGCTCAGCCCGGCCTCGAACACGCCCAGGGTGAGCGCCTCGAACAGGGCTGACTCGTCATACGTAGGGGTGCCCCAGACCTCGTCGTGGTAGCGGTCAGCCGCAGCGTCACCCACGCCGACCCAGGGACACCGCGCCTTTCCGTCCGATCCGATGACCACATCGTCGCTCACCTGGTCAATTGTCCCCCCGGCCCAGACAGCCCACCCGGTCAGGGCACCACGATGACGGGACAGTGGGCATGCCGGGCCAGCCAGCCCGGCACCGAGCCGGCCAGCTGGTGCCAGACATGCGCGGGCGCGCCGATGACCAGGGCGTCGGCGTGGAACTCGTCGGCCGCGGCGGCCAGTTCCCGGGCTGGGCTGCCCTGCCGGGTCACGATGCAGACGTCCAGCCCGGTCCGGTCGCACACCTCGTCCAGCTCGGCCAGCAGCCAGCGGTGGGTTTCCTTGGTGTCCCGGCCCGGCGCGATGACCTGGCCGGTCAGCGGCTCGCAGAACAGCGCCGGGCTGGTGATGTACGCGACCAGCAGGGTGCGGCCGAGCCGCCGGGCCATCCCGGCGGCGTACGCCAGTGCGTTCCGGCTGGACGCGGATCCGTCGTAGCCGACGACGACCGGGTGGTCCGCCTCGGTCAGCGGCCGCTTAGCCGCCAGCTGCCCGGCGCAGTCCGCCGGGCCGGGCTGGTCCGCCTCGGTCAGCGGCGGCTCTGGCTGGGGCTGGGCCTGGCTGACCGGTTCCGGCTGGGCCGGCGGCTCGGCCCGCTGGGCAGGCCGGCGCCGCTGCGGCCAGGGCGGCCGGGGCGGCCGGGGCCGCTCAGGCCGGCCCGGCTGGGGCTCTGCCTGGTCCATGGCTTCTCATCCTCGTGAATCCATGTCCGCTCACCGGTCCTACCTACCGCAAGCTCTGTTAGTTTTGCTTAAACAACTAATACGGTTCAACCCATACCAGCAAGGTGTTCTGGGTTATCCAATACCCTCGACGGCAGCAATGTTGCAGCTATCGGCCCGGCCGGCGCGCCGGCCTGCTCCGGGTACCCGGGGCAGGCATGGCCAAACAACCCGGCCCGACCAGGCAGAATCGGTAGCGTGCCCGAACTTCCTGAGGTCGAATCGCTCGCCGTCTTCCTCCGCGAGCATGCCTCCGGGCGCGTCATCGACCGGGCCGACAGCGCGGCCATCTCGGTGCTCAAGACCTACCGCCCCGACCTGTCCGAGCTGCATGGCCGGGTGATCGGGGAAGTCTCCCGGCACGGCAAGTTCCTCGACCTCACCGCGCTCACGGCCGATGCCCCCGCCGGCGGCGCGGCCGGGGCGGGCCCGCTGCACCTGGTTATGCACCTGGCCCGGGCGGGCTGGCTGCGCTGGCGGGCGGACCTGCCCGCCCAGCCGCCCCGGCCGGGCAAGGGCCCGCTCGGCTTCCGCCTACGGTTCACCGACGGGTCCGGGTTCGACCTGACTGAGGCCGGCACCAAGAAGCGGCTGGCCGTATACCTGGTCACCGACCCGGCCGAGGTGCCCGGGGTGGCCGCGCTCGGCCCGGACCCGCTGGCCGACTCGTTCACCGAGGCCGAGCTGGCCAAGATGCTGGCCGGCCGCCGGACCCAGATCAAGGGTGTGCTAAGGGACCAGAAGATCATCGCCGGGATCGGCAACGCCTACTCCGACGAGGTGCTGCACGCCGCCCGGATGTCCCCGTTCCGGCTGGCCGCCAGCCTGACCGACGAGGAAGTGGCGGGCCTGTACGCGGCGATCGTCAGCACGCTGCGGGAGGCGGTGCAGCGGTCGGCCGGCCTGGCGGCCGGCGAGCTGAAGGCGGAGAAGAAGTCCGGGCTGCGGGTGCACGCCCGGACCGGGCAGCCCTGCCCGGTGTGCGGCGACACGGTGCGCGAAGTGTCGTTCGCCGATTCCGCGCTGCAGTACTGCCCCACCTGCCAGACCGGCGGCAAGCCGCTGGCTGACCGGCGGATGTCCCGGCTGCTTCGCTAGCCGGGACATCCGCGCTGGCCCACCCGATGGCGGTCAGTTGACCGGCGACCCCGAGACCGGCTGCGTGGCGTGGCTGGAGCCGAACAGCACCCCAAGCTCGGCCCAGCGGGTAGCGCCGCACGGGCTGTGCTGGGAGAACGTGCCGGATACCGGCTTGCCGAAGTAGGTCCCGCGGACCTGGGCCGTCCGGCCTGCGGCCCGGCCGGGATCATTGGGCACATGATGCCCCGCGGGATCGGTGCGAACGGGTTCTTGGCCGCCAGCAGCTGGCGGCAGGCGGCCTGGGCGTGCGGGTGCGTCCCGCCCACCGGGTCGCAGGTCAGCGTCCACTGCTGCGGCTTGGCGCCGGGGCGGGTCTTGACCACCACGGTGAGGGAGACCTTGGCCGCCTGGGCGGCGTGGCTGGGAGATGAGCTGGGCGCAGCGGCGGAGCCGTTGCTGGTCGCGCTGCCGCAGGCGGCCACCGCGACCAGGCTGAGGATGGCCGGCAGCAGGTATCCGGCGGCTAGCTGCCAACGCCGGGAGGGGAACGTCATGCACATGTGACGCGGCTGGTGGCCGTCCGGTTCCAGCCAGCTGGCCCGCCGTGGCCCGGCAGCGCTCAGCGTGCTCAGCTGGCTAACGGAACCACGGCCATTCATGGCCGTACCACCGGTATCGTGCGTCCCAATTTGGTTCCTTTTTGCGCCGGTTTATGGGCTAGGCCATTTTACTCAGCTAGCAGTAATACATTGCTTTCTTTATTGTTGGGCAACATTTACGCGCGTGTTCCATTGCGGGCTTACGTCCCGGCAGGTTACAAAGTGAAGGTATATCGTCCGAGGGGCCGGGCGGATTCCCAGGTGGGGGAGCATCGACAGGTGCTGGGGAAGGAATTGTCATGGCTTCGTCACGACTTCGTTCGCTGCTGCATTTGTGCTGGCCGGGCCGGGGGGCGGTGACCGCGACCGCGCTGGCCACGCTGGCCGGCCCGGCGGCGGCCGTGCTGCTGGCCGGGCCGCCACCGCCGCGGGCCAGCCGGGTGACCGGTACAACGTCGGCGCCACCCACTCACCGCAGTTGCTGGCCGAGCTGGCCTGCCCGGCCGGCGCCGCGCCCGCACCGCCGGGCGCTGGCGTGGCCGCCCAGTCCGGCCGGCGCCGGGGCGTCGATGTGGCCGCCTATCAGCACCCCAACGGGGCGGCCATCGACTGGCGGAAGGCGGCCCGGTCCGGGATCAGCTTCGCGGCGGTCAAGGCCACCGAGGGCACCTACTACCGCAACCCTTATGCGCTCAGCGACCTGGCTGCCGCCCGGGCGGCCGGGCTGTCCGTCGGCGCGTACGCGTTCGCCATCCCGAACGGCAACGGCGGCCGTAGCAGCCCGGTGGCCCAGGCCGACTTCCTGCTGGCCTACCTGGGGCCGCTCGCCACCAGCGTGCCGGTCATGCTGGACGTGGAGTTCAACCCGTACTCCGGCGGGCTGTGCTACGGGCTGCGCGGGTCGCGCATGGTCACCTGGGTGGCCCGGTTCAGCGCCGAGATACACGCCAGGACCGGCCGGGTCCCGTACATCTACACGCCGCAGGGCTGGTGGAATCCGTGCACCGGCGGCAGCGGGTCCTTGCACAAGGACCCGCTGTGGGTGCCGAACTACACCACCGCGAGCAGCCCGGCCATGCCAGCCGGCTGGACGACGTGGCAGATCTGGCAGTACTCCAGCGCCGGCACCGTGCCCGGGATTCAGGACCCGGGATTCACCGACCTGGACCGGCTGCAGCGCGGGGTGACCTCGCTCGGCTCCTGATTCGCCGGAAATGCGATGATCTCCTGCCCTACGATCTTGGGTTGCCTGGGGAGGAGATCTTCGTGCCGGTGCGCGCTCAACGCTGGTTAATGTCTGCCTGCTGTGCCGTGGCCAGCGTGGCCGTGCTCGGCTCGGCCGCCACTCCGGCGGGGGCGGCCCGGTCAGCCGGGCCAGGGCCGGACCTGGCCAATGTCGGCGCGACGCACTCGCCCGAACTGCTCAGCCAGCTCAGGAGCCGGGCCAGGACTGCTCCGGTGACCGGCACCGGGGAGATGGGGCCGGCCGCACTGGCCTCGGCGGCCATCGCAGGTGACGAGCAGGGCGTGGACGTGGCGTCCTTCCAGCACCCAGGCGGCGCCGCCATCAACTGGTCCCAGGTCGCCGCGTCCGGCATCGGCTTCGCCGCGGTCAAGGCCACCGAGGGCGCCTACTACCAGAACCCGTATGCACTGACCGACCTGGCCGGGGCGGAGGCGGCCGGGCTGTCGGTGGTGGCCTACGCGTTCGCCATCCCGAACGGGAACGGCAGCAGCAACAGCCCGGTCACCCAGGCCAACTACCTGGCGAAGTACCTGGGCAGCTACGCGACATCGGTGCCGGTCATGCTGGACATCGAGTACAACCCGTACTCCGGCGGTCAGTGCTATGGGCTCAAGGGCAGCAAGCTGGTCGCCTGGGTGGCCGCGTTCGACGCCCAGATCCAGGCCAAGACCGGCCGGATGCCGATCATCTACACCCCGCCCACCTGGTGGGATTCCTGCACCGGCGACAGCACCGGGTTCGGCCCGGACCCGCTGTGGGTGCCATCCATCACCACCGGCAGCCCGGTGCTGCCGGACGGCTGGGCGAACTGGACGGTCTGGCAGTACTCCGGCACCGGCACAGTGAACGGCATCACCTCGGCTGACACGGACCTCGACCAGGCCAGCGCCACGTTCCTGGGCCTGCTCAACCCGGGCACCCAGGACCAGGCCGCCGGGTCGCAGGCCGGCCTCCAGCTGCAGCAGGCCATCCCCACCCCCGGCCAGACCGTGAGCTATACCGCGACCGGGCTGCCGCCCGGGGTGTCGCTGACCACGGACGGGAACTTCACCGGCTGGCTCACCCGGGCGGGCAGCTACCCGGTGCAGGTCAGCGCGTCCGACGCCGCCGGTGCGACCCAGTCCCAGTCGTTCACCTGGACCGTCACCGCGGCCACCGGCTCGGGACCGGCCGGCCCGGTCCGCTTCGGCGTGGGCGGTAAATGCCTGACCGACGTGGGCAGCAAGTCGGCCAGCGGCACTCCGGTCGCGCTGGGCAGCTGCACCGGCAGCGCGGCGCAGTGGACCGCGGCCACCGACCGGACGCTGCGCATTCACGGCCTGTGCCTGTCGGTCGCTGGCTCGGCCAAGAGGAGCGGGGCCAAGGAAGTGCTCGAGCCGTGCGCGGGCTACGCCAGCCAGCAGTGGACCGTGAGCACCGGCGCGCATCTGGTCAATGGCGCCGCCGGACTGTGCCTGAGCGGCTCGGCCAGCGGGACTAACGGCAGCCGGGTGTGGCTCGGCACGTGCTCCACCGGGGCCAGCCGGGCCTGGACGCTGCCGGCCGGGCCGGTGCGGTCTCAGCTGCCCGGCCAGTGCGTGGCCAGTTCCAGTCAGACCGGTGGGGCGGTGGTGCAGATAGCACCGTGCAGCGGGCTGGCCGCGCAGCAGTGGACCGCCCAGCCGGACGGCACCGTCCGGCAGGCCGGGAAGTGCCTCGACGTGACCGGGGCGGGCACGGCCAGCGGCACCGATGTCAACCTGGCCACCTGTGCTGGCGGCCCGGGCCAGCAGTGGCACCTCAACCTGGCCGGGGCCGGCCAGCAGCTGGAGAACCCGCAGTCCGGGCTGTGCCTGGCCGATCCCAGTGACCGCACGGTCAACGGGACACAGCTGGTCATCGCGGCGTGCACAGGAGGTGACCCGGGCACCGCCTGGCGGCTCCCGTGACGTTGCTCACCGCCGATTGCCGGGCCGGCGCCGTGGCTTGATGGCACCATGAGGTGGTGGCCCTGGACCAGCAAACCGGACAGAACCGGGTGGATGCGACTGCGCGCGCGGTGGTGGAAAGTGCCGCCGACGCCATCGTCGCGTTCAGCACGGATCGCTCGGTGTTGCTGTGGAACCCGGCGGCGGAGCGGATGTTCGGCTGGCCCGCCGCCGAGGTGCTCGGCCTGGAGCCGCCGATCATCCCGGATGAGCTGCAGGCCGAGCACAACGCGGTGCTGGAGCGGGTGCGCAGTGGCGGCCAGATCTCCTTCGCCACCCGGCGGGCCTGCAGTGATGGCGCGCTGATCGACCTGCGTATCGACACCAGCGCGCTGACCGGCCGGGACGGCGAGATGCTCGGCTGGGTCAACGTGTGCCACCGGATCGGCGCGGAGGAAGCGGCCCGGTACCAGATCGCGCAGCGGGCGCGGGTGGTGCGCAAGCTCGGCGACGTGGTGGCCGACATGAACGCGCAGCGCGACCTGGAGGCGGTGCTGGACCGGATCGCGGCCAGCCTGCGCGAGCTGACCGGCGCCGACGCGGGCGGCTTTGTCCTCATCGAGGAGGACAAGCTGCGCCTGGTCAGCATGGATGGGCTGCCTAACAGCCTGCGCGGCCGCACCGCGGACCTGGAGTCGAGTCTCGTCGGGCAGCTGATGCGGTCGGGCCAGACGGTGATGATGACGACCGGGGAGTCCGGCGAGTTCGACGACCTGATCTGGTCCGCGCTGCCCGGCCTGCACACGATCGCGCTCAGCCTGTCGCACGTCGCGGGCCGCCCCTACGGCGGCCTGTACGCGCTGTACAGCGGGCGGAAGGTCGGGCATGTCGAGCTGGAGCTGCTGGAGCTGATGGCCGGGCACGCCAGCGTCGCGCTGAGCAACGCGATGGCGTTCGAGGAACTGATCCGGCAGCGGGCCCATGAGCGCGCGGTCATCGACGCCAGCGCGGACGGTATCGCGGTGCTGGACAGCACCGGGCTCATCCAGCAGTGGAACCCGGCCGCGCACGACCTGACCGACCTGTCCGCCCGGGAGGTCACCGGCCGGCCGCCGCCGTTCCCGGTGCCCGAGCCCGGCGGCGGCAAGCTGACCCACCGGCTGCCCAGCGGCCGCTGGCTGGACGTGCTGTGTAACGACCTGGATGGCCGCGACGAGCGGGTCGTCAACTTCCGGGACGTCACCGCGGCCAAGGAACTGGAAGAGGCCAAGGACCTGTTCCTGGCGACCACCAGCCACGAGCTGCGTACCCCGATCACCGTGGTGCAGGGCTTCGCCAGCACGCTGGCCCGGCGCTGGGACAACCTGGCCGACCCGGAGCGGCGCACCGCGGTGCAGACCATCGCCGACCGGGCCGGCGTGCTCGGCCGCCTGGTCGAGCAGCTGCTGCTCGGCTCGCGCGCCGGGGCCGACCAGCTGACCGTCACCAACGGCCCGTTCGACCTGGCCGCCCTGCTCCGCGGCACGGTCATGGCGTTCCGCCCGCTGTCCGAGGCGCACACGCTGTCCGCCGACATCCCGGACGGGCTGCCGCCCGCCTACGGTGACCCGATGGCCACCGACATCATCGTCGGCCAGCTGCTGGAGAACGCGTTCAAGTACTCGCCGAACGGCGGCTCGGTCAACGTGACCGCCCGGCACGCCGGGGCGTGGATCGAGGTCAGCGTGGAAGACGAGGGGATCGGCATCGCCCCCGGCGACCACGAGCGAATCTTCGACCGGTTCGTCCAGGGCGAGACCGGGGACCGGCGCCGGTTCGGCGGCATCGGCCTGGGCCTGTACATCGTCCGCCAGCTGGCCCGGGCCCAGGGCGGCGAGGTGACCGCGTCGTCCCGGCCGGACGGCGGCACGTGCATGCGCCTGCAGCTCCGCCCGGCCGCCGCCGAGGTCTAGCTGGATCTGCGCCGGCCCGCGCTGTCGGCCCGGCCGGGTACTGTCCGCCTCCATGGACGCCAAGACCGAGGAACTACGGGCCGCGCACGACGTGCTCGCCGAGTTTTACGCCGAGCGCCTGGCCGGCGCCCTGGACCGGATGCCCATCGAGCAGGCGGTGCTCGGCCTGTTCTGTGAGCTGACGCTGGCCGCGGGCCTCGGCGCCACAGTCGCGGACATCGGCTGCGGCACGGGACGGCTGGCGCCTTACCTGGCGGCCAAGGGCCTGTCGGTATGGGGGGCCGATCTGTCTCCGGAAATGATCCGGGTGGCCCGCCGTGACCAGCCCGGCTTCCGCTTCGACGTGGCCGACGTGCGTGACCTGCCGATGCCGGACGCCTCGCTGGCCGGGGTGGTGTGCTGGTATTCCCTCATGTTCCTGGCGCCGTCCGACCGGCCGGCCGCGTTCCGCGAGCTGGCCCGCGTGGTCAAGCCGGGCGGCTATCTGGTGACCGCGTTCAAGGCCGGGGACAGCCAGCTCCGGCGGGCCGGCCACAGCACTGGCCTGGGCGTCGAATTCGACGTCTACTGGCTGTCGCCGGACGAGATGGAACGCCAGGTGACCGGCGCCGGTTTCGCCCCCATGTTCTGGGGCGGCCGTCCGGCCGAGGAGGGAGAAGGCTCCCCGCAGGGGTATCTGCTCGCGGTTAAGGCCGGCTAGTCGGCGGCGGTCGCGGCCAGCTCGCGGAACCGTGGCTCGCTGCCGGAAGCCACCAGGTAGTCGTCCAGGATGCCGGGCACGTCGTCGCCGGCCTTGACGATCTGGCCCTTCTCCAGCCAGATGACCCGGTTGCAGGTCTCGAAGATCTCGCTGAGCTGGTGCGCGACCAGGAACACGGTGCCCGCCTGCTGGCGCAGCTCGTCGATCCGGTCGTGGCTCTTCCGCTGGAACTCCGCGTCCCCGGTGGCCAGCGCCTCGTCCACCAGCAGGATGTCGTGGCTCTTGGCCGACGCGATGGCGAACCGCAGCCGGGAGCCCATGCCGGTGGAGTACGCCTTCATCGGCAGGTTGATGAAGTCGCCGACCCCGGAGAACTCCACGATCCGCGGCTTAGCGTCCTTGGTCTCCTGGGTGGTCATGCCCATGGCCAGGCAGCCGAGCACCACGTTCCGCTCGCCGGTCAGATCGTCAAGCAGCGCCGCGTTCACCCCGAGCAGCGCGCCGTGCCCGTCGGTGTACACCATGCCCTCTTCGGCGGGCAGCAGCCCGGCGATCGCCCGCAGCAGCGTTGACTTGCCGGAGCCGTTCCGGCCGATGACGCCGACCGCGTCACCCCGGTAGGCCACGAAAGAGATGCCGCGGATCGCGTGCACCTCACGGATGGACGGCCGCCGCTGCCGCTTGAGCAGCCGGAGCAGCGCGGTGGCCGCGGTCCCCTTGTCCGCGTTGCCGCCGTACACCCGGTAGACCACGTGCAGGTCATCCACCACCACCATGGGGCGATCCTCAGCCACGGCCGTACCTCGCCTCCGCGCGCCAGAAGAACACGAACCCGACGACCACCACGATCACGGCCCAGACGGCGGCCCAGACCCACAGGCTCGGGATGCTGGGCAGCGTGCTCGGATGGCAGTACGCGCTGTATCTCGGGTACTTGCTCGGGAGGGTCCGGTACAGCACGCAGTTGGCGTGGTTGTACGGTTTGGCCCCGGGCAGCGCATCGCGGTACTCGGCCAGAAGTGCCCATCTGACCAGCGTGATGTACACCGCGGCCGGATTGATCTGCAGCAGGTAGGCGAGTGCCGGGTGATGCGTGCAGCTTGCCCGCGAACGTCAGCGTCAGCGACTGCAGGCTGAATATCACACCCGAGGTGTACATCCAGGTCCGCACGAGGAATGGGAGCAGTTGGCTGACGTCGTCGAAGCTGGCCCCCCAGCGGGCCAGGATGAACCCGCAGCCCACGTTGAAGATGCTCTGCAGGATCAGCACCGGGACGATGAACAGCCAGTACGGGGTGACCGGCTCGCGGGCGATGACCACGATGATGAACAGCACCGCGAAGGACAGCACCAGTTGCTGCAGTTCGATCAGCACGTAGCCGAGCGGCAGGCAGGCCCGCGGGAAGTGCAGCGCCCGGATCAGCGGCAGCGTGTCCCTGATCACCTGTGACGAGGTGATGAACGCCCGCTGCGTGAAGTTGAACACGAACACGCCGGTGACCAGGAACGAGATGTAGTCCGGTACGCCGCGGTTGGTGCCGAGCAGCAGCCCGAAGATCAGGTAGTAGACGCCCGCGTTGAGCAGTGGGGTGAGCACCTGCCAGAGCTGGCCGAGCCGGGCCTCGGTGTACATCGCGATGTTCCGCGCGGTGGCGAAGCCACTGATGAAGTAGCGCCGCTTCCACAGCTCCTGGGCGTAGCTGCGCAGCGGCGGCCGGACCGCGGCCTCCTGGAGCCCGTACTGCATAGCCAGGTCACGCAGGGACCCGGACGGCACCAGGTGGTTTTCCTCGGGGCGGTCGGCGGTCGCGGTGCCGGCGCTGCCGTCACCCTCCGGCTGGCCGCTTAGCCTGCCCGGCGCGCTTAGCCGGCCTCGGTTGCTCACGACCGTGAGCCTACGGCGGGAATATGGCGGCGCGGGTCCGCTCCCGGGCATCCGGGGCATCCCGGCGGGGGGTCAGCCGGTGAGTTGTATGGGGCAACTATCACTCTGGAAATGTACCACCAGGCCAGTTGTGCGGTACAACTGTTGAGTGAACGATTACGCCGAGGATTCCGAACTGGTCCAGCTGCTGACCCAGCTGCTCCGGGTGGTCAGCCCCGAGGGTACTGGACCAGGGAACCCGGCCGCGGGCAACGGCCACGCTGGGACGGCCCGCGCGGAGGCGGGTGCCCCGGTTTCTGGCCGCACTGATTCTGGCGGCTCTGGTTCTGGCGGCTCTGGACCGCCGGACGCACCCCGGGCGCCCGCGGGGCCGGGCGAGGCCGCGCAGCCTCCGCTGCCGGTGCTGTCCACGTCCGAAGCCCGGGCCCTCATCGAGCTGGTCGCGGCCCGTGGCATCTCCCAGGGCCAGCTGGGCACGCTGCTCGGCCTGGAGAAGAGCACGGTCAGCCGGCTGGCCGCCGGGCTGGAGCGCAAGGGCTGGATCGAGCGTGGCCGGGACGAGGCCAACCAGCGCTACATCCGGCTGTACCTCACGCCGGAAGGCAGCCGGGTGGCGGCTGTGGTGTGGCAGGCCTGGCAGTCCCGGCAGGCCCGGATCCTGTCCGGGCTGTCCGGCCGGGAACGGGAAGGTCTCGCGTCCGGCCTGCGCGGGCTGATCCGCGAGCTGGCCGCCGAGCGGTCGGCGGGCGACCCGCCGCCCGGATAGCCAGCGCGGGTCACCCATCGGCGGACGGCGCCCGGCTGGCTGGCCGGTAGACCCGCACGCCGTCGGCCTGGTAGGCGAACCGGAAGCCGGTCAGCCGGAGCGCCCGTAGTTCCGGCTTGGTCGGCCGCCAGACCAGCACCCAGCCCACGTTCATCCGGTGCGCGCTGGCCGCCGCGGCGGCGAACTGCGCGGCCGTGGTCCGGTGGTGGCCGCCTTGGGCGTTGAGCAGCGCCGCGTAGAACGGGTTGTGCTCGATCCCGGCCAGCGTGCTGGCCGGGATGCGGGAGATGAACGCGTCGGCCAGCGGGTGCTGGTCGGCCGTGGCCAGCACCAGCGACTCGGCCGGGAAACTGCCGCCGATCACCGGCAGGCCACCGCGGATGCCGAACGGCACATCCACCACGATCGACTTGGTGTGCTGTGCGGCGATCGGGCCGTCCAGCCGGGGCAGCCCGGTGGGCATGGTGCCGATGCCCGGGTTGCCGGGCCAGCCGGCCTCCAGCACGGCCATGGTCAGCACCGGGAACAGCGCCGCCCTGGCGTGCGCTCGCAGCCACTCCACCGCCGCCCCGGCCAGCAGCGCCGCGGGCACCAGGCCGAGCTCGGTGAACCGGTTGGCCTCGCGGAAGTCGGCCAGCCCAGGGAGGTGCACGAACCAGGTGAACGGCATGATCATCGAGACCCGGACGCCGTGCATGACGGTCGCGAGCGGGACGTAGCCGTGCCGTCCGATCCACAGCTCGGAGCCGAGCGAGAGGGCCGCGCAGCCGGCCCACAGCAGGGCCAGCGCCCGCGCGGTCCGGCGGCGCCAGCACACGGCCGCGCCGAACAGCGTCAGCGCGGTCAGCACCGCGCCGAACGTGACCACGGCCATGCTGTACGGGCCCTGGTAGTAAAACCGGCTGACCGCGGTGAGCCCGTACTCGGCCACCCGCGGCGACGGCGCGAACAGTTGCTGCAGGCCCGCGCCGGAGGACACGTAGTTCCGCGCCAGCAGCGTGGAGCGGTCCGCCGGGATCCGGTCGTTCGTGGCCTGCTGGATCATCACCACAATCTGCGGGCTGGCCACGGCCACCGCGGCGAGCCCGGTCAGCGCCAGCAGGCGGAGCCGAACCCAGGTCGGCCGGGACGACAGCAGGACGAGCCCAGCCAGGATGACGGCCAGCACGGCCGATTCCTGGTCGGTGAGCAGGGCCGCGCCGAGCACCGCGCCCAGCGCCACCGCCGTCCGGGCCGGCCGCCGCGGCGCAGCCGGACCGCCGCCTCCAGCGCCACCGGCAGGAACAGCGCGCCCAGCGCCAGGTTCAGCTCGTACCAGCTGCGCCAGGCCAGCACCGGGGACAGCCCGAAGAACGCCCCTGCCGCGATCGCGCCGAACTGGGTGCGCAGCCAGAGCCGGGCGGCCCGGTACATCAGGTAGCAGAGCAGCCCGGGACACAGCACGGACAGCAAGTTGTAGCTGGCGCTGGGGCCGAACGCCAGGGTGACCGGGGCCATGACCACGCCGGGCAGCGGCATCAGGGTGTGGTAGCCGAGACTCGATCCGACCGGTGCGGCCAGGTAATCCGTGGTCCACGGACTGGACAGGTGGACGAGCTGGTGTGCCACCCACCAGAAGTCCCAGACGTAGCCGCCGACGTCCCGGGTGTTGGGCAGCCGGCCCCACAGATAGCTGACCCGGGGCCAGGTGACCGCCAGCCCGGTGACCAGATAGCTGGCCAGCAGCAGCAGCTGGCCGGTGCGCGGGCCGACCGGGGCCCGGGGCGGGGCCGGGGCGCCGGGCCGGGGCGGCGGGCTGAGCGGGAGCGGCCGGGCGCGCCGGGGCCGCGGGCTGAGCCGGGGCGTCGCCCGCGTGAACCATCGCCACCCCGTTCCGGGTCCGTCATCAATTGCGCCGTACTGACGCAATTGATTATGGAAGCCTGCGGAACATCAGGCGGGCAATTCCACTTACAGATCGAGAATGAAATTCTTACGGATTTATTAGCTGTTAGCGGGCCGGTATACCGAAACACCATCGATGCGATAGTCGAAGCGGAAGCCGGTTTGACTAAGATATTGGACAAGCGCGGGATTTTTGTACCAGAGCAGCACCCAGCCGATATCCAGCCGCCGCGCGTTCCGGTGGGCGGCCGCCATCTCGGCCGCGTTGAGCGGCGTATAGGCGGACGGTATCCGGTCGAATAGCGGGAGCTTCGCGCTGGGCACGAGCGGTGCCTGGCGGGCCGGCGGTGTGTAATGCTGCGTATGCACGAGGTGCGCGTAGAACGGCTGCCGGTACATCCCGTTGATGGTGGGATAGGGCAGCCGGGACACGTAGGCAATCGACCGCGGGTGGCCGTCCGCGGTAGCCAGCACGAGCGCCTCGGCGGCGAACCGCCCGCCGGCCTCCGGAATGCCGCCGCGCAGCCCGTACGGCACATCGACCACGATGGACTTGGAGTGATCCGCGGCGATCCGCGCGTCCAGCCGGGGCAGCGCGGTGGGCATCGTGCCCACCCGCGCGTTGCCCGAGTACCCGGACTCCAGCACGCCCAGCGCGACCACCAGGACGATAAGCAGCCGTGCGTGGTAGCGCATCCAGTCCACCGCCGCCCCGGCCAGCAGGGCCGCGGGCACCAGGCCGAGGATGGCCAGCCGGTCCGCCTCCCGGAAGCTGGACAGCCCGGGAATACGGACGAACCAGGTGTACGGCATGACCGGCGAGACGGTGACCCCGTTCCAGTCCTGGGCGAACGGGACATACTGGCTCTTTAGCACCCAGAGTGAGGCGCCCAGGGCGACCGCGCAGCTGACCACCCAGAGCAGCGCGAGCCACTTGGTGTTCTTCCGCCGCCACGCCACGACCAGGCCGATCAGGGCCAGCGCGGTCAGCGTGACGCCGAACATCGGCAGGTTCTCGTTGTTCCGGCTGTGGAGGAACGGCTGGGCCAGCCCGGTCAGCCCGAAATCCGCCACCCGGGGCGACGGCGCGAACATCCCCGGCAGCCCGATCCCGTACAGCTTGTCCGTCACGGCCAGCAGCGATGGGGTTGATGGCCAGGCCACCGCGGGCCGTCTCCTGGGCCATCGAGATGAGCTGCGGGCTGGCCACCACCGCGGTGATCCCGGCGGCCAGCGCGAGTGGCCAGAGGCGCGCTAGTGACGGCCGGCGCAGCAGCCAGGGCAGCAGCACGCACAGGGTGAGGATCGCGGCCAGCACCGCGGACTCGGAGTCGGTGAGCACCGCCGCGCCCAGCGCGATGCCGAGCAGCAGCGCCTGGCGCACCCCGGGTGAGCGGCGCAGCCGCACCGCCAGCTCCAGAGTGACCGGCAGGAACAGCGTGCCCACCGCGATGTTGATGTGGTACCAGTCCTCCTGGCACAGCATGGCTGACAGGCCGAAGAACGCGCCCGCCGCGATCGCCCCGGTCTGCGACCGCAGCCACAGCCGGGCGGCCCGGTACATCGCGTAGCTGGACAGCCCGGGCACCAGGATGACCAGCAGGTTGTACGACGCGCTCGGCCCGAACAGCAGGGTGACCGGGGTGAAGATCAGCCCGGGCAGCACCATCAGCGAGTGGTAGCCGAGCGACACGCCGACCGGCGCCGCCATGTAGTGGGTGAACCAGGGGTTGCCTACGTGGCTGACCTGGTGGGCGACCCACCAGAAGCCCCACACGTAGGAGGCCGAGTCCCGCGACGACGGTAGCTGGCCAGCCAGGTAGGTAGCCCGCGGCCAGGTCACCGCCACCCCTGCGGCCAGATAGCAGAGCAGCAGGAACAGCTGGCCCACGGCTGGGTGCAGCGTGCGCAGCCGCCGCCACCCGTTGCCGGGCCGGTCACCGGCGGCCGGGGTGCTGCCGGGCTGCGTCCCGTCCCCGGCTGGCTGCGCTGGGGCCCGGTCGGCAGTCAGCGGGTCATGGCCCGCTCGCTTCATCGGTTCACCCCGTCCAGTGTCCATCGGCCTGGCCTGGCCACGCAGGCCCGCGCCGCAGCGGAACGCAGGGAACCGGGCCGCCCCCCGCGACCACTTTGTGCTTACGGCGACATCAGTGCCACTCATGCTAAACGGGATTGCATCCAGACTGCGCCCGAATGGTGCTCGCCCGGTGCCCGCCGCGACCGCCGGGGGCGGTTTCCAGGGCTGCCTGGCGGGGCATTCCCGGTCGCGGGAGGAAGCCACCCCGGCCGTCACTCTCCGCAATCGGGGGCCGGGGGCTGAGCATCGTCGAGCAGCTCTGCTCGAGCTGGGGCGTCCGGGCCGGCGAACGCGGCACCACCGTGTGGGCCGTGCTGCCCGCGCCCCGGGCCAGCCAGGGCGGCGGCCCGGACCAGGGCCTGCGCCAGGCCCGTAATGGTTACGTCTAGTAATCATTGGATGGGCATGCGTAATCGGCCGCGGAAGCGGTGATACTCCCAGCGAGGGGTCATCCGTGCGCCTGGGGGCACGGCGGGATGGCAGGGGGGATCGTGGCGCACACCCACGGCGCGGACAGTGAAGTCGGCCGCCTACGGACCGTTCTGCTGCACCGGCCCGGAGACGAACTGAGGCGGATCTCCCCGCACAGCCGGGAGCACGTCCTGTTCGACCGGCTGCCCTGGGTGGACCGGGCCCAGCAGGAGCACGACGCGTTCAGCCAGCTGCTACGCGACCACGGGGTTGAGGTGCTGTACCTCACGGAGCTGCTGCAGGAGGTGCTGGAGTACGCCGACGCCCGGGCGGCCGCCATCGCGTCCGTGCTGGCCAGCCCGCAGCTGGGCGACACGCTGCGCGGGGTGGTCCGCCGTCACCTGGATGGCCTGGAATCGGAGCTGCTGGCCCAGGCGCTGATCGCCGGGCTGGCCCCAGCCGAGCTGCGCGGCGGCCGGGGCCTGGTCTACGAGCTGCTCGGCCGGCACGACTTCGTCGTCGATCCGCTGCCCAACCTGGTGTTCACCCGCGATTCCAGCGCCTGGATCGGGGATCAGGTGGCGGTGGCCAGCCTGGCCGCGCCGGCCCGGGACCGGGAGGCGGCGCTGCTGGCCGTTCTGTACCGGCACCACCCCAGGTTCGCCGGGACCGGCATGCTGTACGGCCCGTACCTGGAGCCGCTGGCCGGCGCGGACATCGTGCTGCTCGCCCCGGGGGTGCTGGCCGCCGGGGTCAGCGAGCGGACCAGCCCGGCCGGTGTGGAGCGGCTGGCCCGCCAGGTGTTCGCGGCCGGCCTGGCGCACACCGTGCTGGCCGTGCCGATCCAGTGCGCCGAAACGGTGCATCTGGACACCGTGTGCACGGTGGTGGATACCGGGGTGGTGGTGATGTCCCCGGCACTCGCCTACACGCTCACCGCGCACACCATCACCTGGCGCGGCGACGAACTGCGGGTCTCCCGGCCGCAGCCGTTCCTGCCCGCCGCCGCCCAGGCGGCCGGCCTGGACCGGTTCACGGTGATCGGCACCGGGCTCGACCCGGTGACCACGCCGCGCGGGCAGTGGGATGACGGCGGCAACGCGCTGTCCCTCGGCCGCGGGCTGGCCGTGTGCGACGAGCGGAACCGGGCCACCAACGACCGGCTGGCTTCGGCGGGCGTGCAGGTCATCACCGTGCCCGCCAGTGAGCTGGGCAGCGGGCGGGGCGGGCCGCGCTGCCTGTGCTGTGTGGTCGCCCGCGACCCGGCCGGCCAGCTGGCGCCGGTCCCGGCGGCGCCACGGCCGGATCAGGCGGCCACCCGTGGCCTGCCGCCCATGCCGCGGCCGGTGCCCGCGGTCAGCGACCCGCGCGGCCTGCCGGTGCGCGGGTTTGTTCCAGTGCGCTTAGGTGGCCGGGGGCTGGCCGACGACCTCGGCCAGGATGCTGAACGTCGGGCACGGCCAGCGCCACATGCAGCTCCGGCAGCGCCGCACCGGGCTGGCCGGGTCGGTGCTGATGCCGCCGGCGTCCAGCGGCTGGTGCAGGTCGATCAGGCGCACGGTCAGCTCGCTGAACCGGAGCATCTGTTCCCGCGCCTCGGCCAGGAAGGTCAGGTCGCTCGCGCTCATCCGGGCCGTCACCGGCACCACGCCGTCCCGGTTCAGCAGTTCGCCGTAGTGCCTGCTGCTCTGCAGCCAGGACGAGGCGGCCAGCGCCCGGTCGCTCAGCCCGCCCATCTCGTCCCGGATCTGGTCGCGCTGCCGGTCTTGGTCCGGCGCCCAGGCCGGCGCCGGCAGACGGGGCGGCTCGGGCTCGGCCGCTTCGGGCCGGCGACGCGGCTGGAACAAGTCCCCAGCCAGCGGCGCGGACAGCGGCGCCTGGGCCGCCGACGGCACGTCGGGCAGCAGCGGCCGCAATCGGGCCGGCTGTGGTTCTGACTGCTCGGGCAAGGGGTACATCCGGGGACCCACCTCGCTGGTGCTGGGTACGTCCCCTCCAGCTTGACGCACAATTGCCCAGTCCGCCTGTGGTTTCGCAGTGTGGCTCTGGTAAGGATCTGGTCCTGGCGCGCCCAGGGCGGTAGGGTGCGGCTCGTGGAGCTAAAGGTCTCGAGCCGCGCTGAAGGTGATCGTGTCATTGTCGCGCTGTCCGGCGAAATCGACCTGTACACCGCTCCCAGACTGCAGAGTCAGCTGGCCCAGGCGCTGAACACGGACCATGCGGTGCGCCTCGTGGTGGACATGTCCGGGGTGGATTTCTGCGATTCCACCGGCATGAACGTGCTGCTCGCCGCGCAGCGGCTGGCCCGCGAGCACGGCGGCAACATCGAGTTGAGCGGGCCCAGGCCGGCCGTGCGCAAGATCCTCCAGGTGACCGGGCTTGAGTCGGTGTTCACCGTGGTGGAGAGCGGGGCAGCCGTTTCCGGCCAGTGACCGCGCCGTCCGAGGATCGCCGCATGCCTGCGCCCGGTGACGTTGCCATCGTCATTCCAGCCAAAAACGAGTCCGACCGGATTGGCGCGACCGTGAAAGCCGCCGCCGGGGTGCCCGGCGCCGACCTCATCGTCGTGGTGGACGACGGGTCACACGATGGCACCGCGGCCGTAGCCGAACGCGCGGGCGCGATCGTGGTGCGCCACGCCCGCAGCCGGGGCAAGGGGGCCGCGCTGGAGACGGGCGCCGAGGCGGTCCGGCTGCTGGAGCAGAAGGACGGCCATTCCGAACGCCACTACCTGCTATTTCTCGATGGCGATCTGGCTGAGTCGGCCGGGTGTGCGGGGGCCCTGGTCGAGCCAGTGCGGGACGGCCGGGCGGACATGACGATCGCGGTGTTCACCGACCGGGTGCGGGCGGGCACGGCTTCGTGGTCGGCCTGTCCGGGGCCGGCATCAAGCGGGCCACCGGCTGGTCACCCGCCCAGCCGCTGAACGGCCAGCGCTGCCTGACCCGGGCCGCGTTCGAGGCCGCCCGGCCGCTGGCCGCGGGCTGGGGGGTGGAGACCGGGCTCACCATCGACCTGCTACGGCAGGGCTTCCGGGTGACCGAAGTGGAGGTGCCGATGGCGCACCGGGCCACCGGCACCGACTGGCAGGCCCAGCTGCACCGGGCCCGGCAGTTCGCCGGGGTGGCCGGGGCGCTGGCCATCCGCGACCGCAGCCGAAGGCCGCGCGCGCCGCCGACTGCGACAGTAGGGGGAATGGGGAGGCGGGCGGGGCCCCGGAGGCGCAAGAGGGGCACCTCGTTCAGGCGGATCGTTCGGTGTTTTCTTCCGGGCCGATGCCGTGCCGGAGCAGCAGATCTTGCAGGCGGCGCACTTCGTCGCGGAGCCGGTCGATCTCCCGGCCGAGGGTGGCCACGTCGGTGCCTGCCGACCAGTCCGCGATGAGCTGCTCCCGCTCGGCGATGAGCTGCTTCTCGGCGCCGCGCGCGGTGGCCGCCTGCGCGGCGTCGCCCGCGTCCAGCGCGGCGTCCTTGTCCCGCCGGGCCTGGGCGATGCGCAGGTCGTAGTCCCGGATCCCGGGCGGGATGACCGGCTCGCCGGGACCTCGGGCTGGCCGGACAGTTCGGCCACGTGCTCGCGGACCGCATCCGCGTCCGCGCCTAGCTGGGACAGCACCTGGCAGGCCACGCCCTGGCCTTCGCGGAGCAGGCCGAGCAGCAGGTGCTCGGAGCCGATGTACAGGTGGCCGAGCTGGCGGGCCTCACGCAGCGAGAGCTGGAGCACTTTCTTGGCTCGCGGGGTGAACGGGACGTGCCCGTGGGGCACCTGGTGGCCGCGGCCGATTATGTCCAGTACCGCCTGCCGGGCCGCTTCCGCGCTGACCCCGGCGGCGTGCAGCGCCTGGGCCGCCACCCCGGAATCCTGGCGGAGCAGGCCGAGCAGCAGGTGCTCGGTGCCGATGTAGCCATGCCGCAGTGACCGGGCTTCCTCCTGGCTGCCCACCACCACCTGGCGCGCCTCATGACTGAACCGCTGGAACAGCGTCCCCTTGCGGCGGCCGGACTTGCTCCGGCCAGGTATCCATCCGTGCATCGGTGCCTCCTTGACACAGGTTTGTGAGAGCCGGGGCGACAGCCACTCGGTCAGGCCGGCCACATCCAGGCGGCCGGCGCCGAGCGCGGCGACCACCTCGCGGACTGCCTCCGGCGGGTCGAGATCGGCCTGCCAGCCGTTGAGCGCCAGGAACGTAGTGGCCGCGGCCACGGCGACCGGGCCGGTGTCGCCGTCCCAGGGGCGGTGCTGGATCAGCGCGGCCAGCAGCGCGGCCGCGGCCAGCGCCGGGTCGCCGCTGTCCGCGGCCGCGGCGGCCTCGGACACCGCGGTCTGCGCGGCGCCCAGGTCGAGCCGGTCCAGCGCGGCCTGGCTGCCCAGGTCCAGCGTCTTCCCGGCGATGACGACCAGGTCGGCCACGTCGAGCGGGTTCACTGGTCGTCCCGGAGCATCTGCAGGATGCGCTGGTGCCGGGCCAGGTTGTCCTCCAGCAGCTGGATGAACTTCCTGTCCCGCTGCCGCGCCGTGACCAGCGTGGTGATCGCCTCGCGCACTACGTTGGACACCGAGCGCCCTTCCACCTCGGCTACCGCTTCCAGCCGCTCGGCCAGCTCCGGATCCAGCCGGAGCACCATGTTCTTCGTCCGCACCAGCCCTCCTCGTGGCTATCGTGATATCACGGTATCACGATAGCCGAGACGTGAAAGGCCAGTAGGGCCCGGGCCGCTGGTATCGTCACCCCGGTGCGGTACGCATACCTGGGGCCGGAGGGCACCTTCACCGAAGCGGCCCTGCTCGCCTACGACGCGGCGGCGGCCGGGCAGGCCCTGCCGTGCGTGAGCATCCAGGCCACGCTGGAGGCGGTACGCAGCGGGGCCGCGGACCGCGGCATCGTGCCCATCGAGAACTCGGTGGAGGGCGCGGTCACCGCCACCCTGGACGAACTCGCCACCGGGCCAGACCTGATCATCTGCGCCGAGCAGCCGCTGCCGATCGCGTTCGCGCTGCTAGCCCGGCCGGGCACCGAGCTGGCCGGCATCAAGACCGTGGGTGGCCACCCGCAGGCGCAGGCGCAGTGCCGGCACTGGCTGGCCAGCAACCTGCCGGACGCGGCCTGGCGGCCGGCCGCGTCGAACGCCGAGGCGGCCCGCCAGGTGGCCGACGGGGAGCTGGACGCCGCGCTGGCCGGCGCGTTCGCGGCTCCCAAGTACGGCCTGGCCGTGCTGGTGCCGGACGCGCACGACCGGGCCGACGCGGTGACCAGGTTCGTCGTGGTCACCCAGCCCGGCCCGCTGCCGCCGGCCACCGGATCCGACCGGACCTCGCTGGTCGCCTTCCTCCGCGAGGACCACCCCGGCGCGCTGATGGAGATCCTCACCGAGTTCGCCGTCCGCGGGGTCAACCTGAGCCGGATCGAGTCCCGGCCGACCGGGGATGGGCTGGGCCGGTACTGCTTCTCCATCGACTGCGAGGGGCACCTGGACGACGCCCGGGTCGGCGAGGCGCTGATGGGCCTGCGCCGGGTCTGCGCCGAGGTCCGGTTCCTGGGCAGCTACCCGCGGCACGACGGCGGGCGCGACCCAGGTCCGGGCGGGCACGTCAGACGCCGAATTCGCGCAGGCTGCCGCCTGGCTGTCCCGGCTGCGCTACGGCCGGGTTATTACAGGTACGGGCCGGACACCCGGCCCTGCTGCGGCTGGCCGTCCTCCCCGCCGGCCGGGCATCATGCCGGGGGGCATGCCCGGCGGCAGCGCGCGGCGCATCTGCTCGAGCTGGGCCCGGGCCGCCATCTGCTGCGCGAACAGCGTGGTCTGGATGCCGTGGAACAGGCCCTCCAGCCAGCCGACCAGCTGGGCCTGCGCGATCCGCAGCTCGGCCTCGCTGGGCACCTCGTCCTCGGCGAACGGCAGCGACAGCCGCTCCAGCTCGTCGACCAGCTCGGGCGCGAGCCCGTCCTCCAGCTCCTTGATCGAGCTCTGGTGGATCTCCCGCAGCCGGGCCCGGCTCTTCTCGTCCAGCGGCGCGGCCCGGACCTCCTCCAGCAGCTGCCGGATCATGCTGCCGATCCGCATCACCTTGGCCGGCTGCTCGACCATCTCCATGATCGGGCGCTCGCCGCCGGCCTCGCCCGCCGGCGGCGTCGCCGGTGGCTTCCACCGGTATGCCGTCCGGGCCGAGCACGACGACTCGGGCGCCCTGGTCTGCTTCCGGGTTCCGTTCGCTCATGGTCTTAGTCTTGCGCCTCCGCCGGGGTGCCCGGACCACCAGATCGGCCAGTTGACTAGTTGGTCAGCAGAATCTTGCCGGTGTGCGTGCCCTCCTCGAACAGCCGGTGCGCCTGGGCCGCGTCGGCCATCGGCAGCACCTGGTCGATGACCGGCGGGATCTTCCCCGCGCTGATCAGCGGCCAGGAATGCTGCCGGGCCGCCGCCACCACGGCGGCCTTCTCCGCGGGCGGCCGGGCGCGCAGCGTGGCGCCGCAGACGCTGGCCCGCTTGTGCATCAGCAGGCCGAGGTCCATCTCGGCCCGCGGGCCGCCCTGCACCGAGATCACCACCAGCCGGCCCCAGGTGGCCAGCGCGGCCATGTTCCTGGCCAGGTACGGGCCGCCGATGACGTCCAGGATGACGTCGGCGCCGCGGCCGTCGGTGAAGTCCAGGATGGCTCGACGAAATCCTGGTCCCGGTAGGAGATGGCCAGGTCGGCGCCGAGCTCGCGGCACCGGGCCAGCTTGTCCGGGGTGCCCGCGGTGCAGGCCACCACCGCGCCGTCCGCCTTGCCCAGCTGGATCGCGAAGCTGCCCATCCCGCCCGCCCCGCCGTGCACCAGGTACACCTCGCCCGGCGTCGAGACGGGCCTGCTGGTAGACGGTGCCCTGGATGGTGCACGCCGCCTCGGGCAGGCCGGCCGCGTCGGCCAGCGCGACGCCGTCCGGGACCGGCAGCAGCTGGCCCTGCGGCACGGCCACCTTGCTCCGCGTAACCGCCGCCGCCCAGCAGGGCGCACACCTCGTCGCCCGGTCTGCCAGCCGGTGACTCCGTCGCCGAGCGCCGAGATCCGGCCGGAGCACTCCAGCCCGGGGTAGGGCGGCGCGCCCGGTGGCGGCGGGTAGAAGCCCTGGCGCTGCATCAGGTCGGCCCGGTTCACCCCGGCGGCCGCGACGTCGATGACCACCTCGCCCGGGCCCGGCACCGGGTCGGGCACCTCCGCCCAGCTGAGTACGCCGGGCCCACCCGGCTCGGTAATCACGATGGCGCGCATGGGGGCTCTCTTTTCGTCAGCGCGGTGAGATTGTGGTCGCCGGTGACCACCTTCTCACCGCGCTGCTCCTGCCGCACCAGACCATGCGCGCGGTGGCCGTAGCAGGGGGTGCGGTCGTCGGCGCCGGCCTCGATCCACCCGTACACCGCGCCGATGCCGTCGGCCAGACCGGTCGCCGCCCGCCAGCTCAGCTCCGCTTCCGCCAGGCCCACCGCGAGCACGCTGCGCTGCAGTTCGCCGGGCCGGGCCGGGCGCAGCTGCGGATGGAGCGGGCGGCCGGACGCACCAGAGATGATCTGGACCAGGTCCAGCACGCTGGTCTCCACCCCGGTGCCGATGTTCCAGTTGCCCGGCTGCCCGGTGTCGGCCGCGGCCAGGAACGCCCGGACCACGTCGCCGACGTACACGTAGTCCCGGGTCTGGCGGCCGTCCCCGTAGACCGACGGGTCGTGCCCGGCCAGGGCGGCCGCGCAGAAGATCGGGATCACCCCGGCCTCGCCGCCCGGATCCTGCCGCGGGCCATACACGTTGGCCAGCCGCAGCACCGCGTGCCGGGTCCCGTGCAGCCGGTTGTACAGGCCGATGTACTGCTCGGCGCAGTACTTGGCGATGCCGTACGGCGATTCTGGCTGCGGCGGCACGTCCTCGGGCGAGGGCACCGGCGCGTCCCGGCCGTACAGGGCGCCGCCGGAGGACGCGAACATCACCCGCGCGCCCACCTCCCGGGCCGCTTCCAGCACGTTGACCGTGCCATCCACGTTGATCTGCGCGTCGTGTGCGGGTTCGGTCACCGAGACCCGGACGTTGATCTGCGCGGCCAGGTGGCAGATCAGCCCGGGCTCGGCCCGGGACACGATCGCCTGCAGCGCGGCCGCGTCCGAGACGCTGGCCTTGTGCACGGTGGCCCGTTCGTCCAGCCGGGCCGGCCGCCCGCGGACAGGTCGTTGACCACGGTCACCTCGTCGCCCCTGGCCAGGAACGCATCCGTGAGGTGGGATCCGATGAATCCCGCCCCGCCTGTCACCACAATCCGCATCCCGGTTCCCCCATCTTTTTCCCCTGCGGCCCGTTCCCCTGCGGCCTGTTCCCCTGTTGCCTGTTCTTCGGCGGCCGGTTCCCCTGCGGCCGCGCCCCGTCCGGTCAGCTCACTCACCCCGCATGGGTCACCCGGATCTTCGGCTGGTGGTCCCACGGGTCGTACCAGTCGTCGAGCAGCTGGGTCCGCAGCCCATGCCGCTCGGCCAGCGCGAAGAGCGTTTCGGGACGGTAGTAGAAGTCCTCCCGCAGCACCTGGTAGTCCCGGTCGTCGTGCGCGTAGAAGGTGAAATCGAAGAAGCCGTCCGGCGTCATTATGCGGCCAATGTTGGCGAAGCACTCGTCGATGATCTCGATCGGGCAGTGCGTGAAAACGCTGTTCGCGTGGATGACCGTGAAGTGGTTATCTGGCAGGAAGTCGAAGGTCAGATCCCCAGTCAGCGCGAGCCGGGGCAGCTTGTCCTGCAGGCTGGCCTGGCTCAGCACGTGCTCCGCTGATATCAGGATGTCACCGGAGATGTCGATGCCGTAATAGTTCCCGGTCTCCAGGTAGTCGATGAGCAGGCGGCCGGCCCGCAGGTTCCCGCAGCCGATCTCCAGTACCCGGTCCGCAGGCCCCAGGCCATGCTTGACCAGATAGTCGAACTGCATCTTGCCGAACTCGAGCCATTGCTCGTGGCTCCGGCTGCCCACCGCCACCTCGACGCCGTGCGCCGAGGCTTTGTACTTCATTATCTTGCGGTAGTAGGTGACGTGATCGGTGGCCCTTGCCCGCAGCCACGCGTCTACGCATACCCGCCGGATGTACGGCGTTATCTGATCCGGATGGCGGGCAGCGAAAGCCATCTTGTACACCAGGTTCGAACGAGCTAGATTCCGCGTAGAATTCATTGTGTACCCCCGAGCCCGGCAGCTGCTATGTAGCGACCGGGTAATATCAGTCCGCATGGTCTTGTGGCCGCCCAGCGGCAAAGCAGCCCGGCTGGGCCTACAGTGGCCAGCCCGCGCGATCCGTGGCCGGCGAGAGAGAGTTACTCGTGAGAGCACGACTGGTCACCGCGATGCTGGTCGTCGTGTCCGTGGCGGCGGCCGGCTGCAGTGTGCCGGGTCCCGGCGCTGGTTCGCCGACCGCCTCGTCCGTGGCCAGTTCGCACCGGCATCCGCCCAGCTCCACCAGTAAGGCCTATGTGACCCAGGTGAGCTGCGGTGATACGGCGGCCGACGGCGCCACACTGCAGCACGCCATCGACTCCAGCCCGGACGGCTCGGTGATTCAGATCGGCGGCACCTGCCTGCTCGACCGGGGCATCGTGCTGCTGCCCAACCGCACCTACACCGGGGCCAGCCGTACTGGCACGGTGCTGCGGCAGGACGCCGCGATGCCCTATGTCCTGGCCTCCTCGGCCTACGTGGATAATTCGTCCACCACCGGTTCCCCGCTGACTATCCAGCGGCTCACCGTGGCCTGCTCCGGCCGTGGCAATACCGACGGAATCATCATCATGAACTGGCAGGCCGACGTCCAGGAAGTAGATGTGAGCAACTGCGGCGGCTCCGGGATCGTGAACACCAGCCAGACGCCGAACGGCGCGACCATTGGCAATACCAGCGTGAACAGCCGGTTCGAGGATAACTTCATCACCGGCAGCGGCGCCAGTGGCTTCCGGGTCATCGACCACGGTAATTCGGTGACCGACGGCTTCCTGCTGGATAACCGGATCGCTGACTCCGGCGGCGACGCGGTCCTGATGGATAACGCGGCAGGCTGGAATATATCCGGTAATCATCTTTATAATGACAAGTCTGACGCGATCATGGCGAACCGCCTGTATGGCACGACCATATCCGGCAACTACATCGAGGACTTCGCCAGCCAGCGTACGGCGGGTCAGTGGTACGGCATAGCGGGTACCGCCCAGGGTGGTAACGGATCCACCATCGACGGAAACCGGATCTTCAACGATCTCGGCGAGACCGCCGATGCCACGCACATCTACATTGGCATCACGTCGGTCAACGGCCGTACCGGCAACGTCGCCATCTACGGGAACGCGATTCGTGGCGCGGGCCCGCGTGACGTTGCCCTTTCCTTTAGCGCCGGGGCGGGCAGCCTGGCCGTCGCGGTAGCCGGCAATGTCATTACCCAGGTCGGCACCACGCAGCGGCATTTTGGTGCCGTTCATTTCTCCCCCGGGAGCTGACCGCCCGGCTGACCAACCGGCGACTGGCCCGCCCGGGCGGGCCAGTCGCCGGCGCGTGCCCGCGCCGTACCCCACCACCCTGTGGCCGCCGCACCCGCCGCGATACCGCGGCATGTGCCGCGCCGTACCGCTTCAGCAGGTGATCGGCGGGCTCGTAGAGCCGGGGGTAGGCCCGGATGGTGCGCGCCGCCCACTGGGCCGGGGCGATGTGCGCTCGGTGCAGCAGGCCCAGCGGGGAGCGGGCCGTCACCGCTCCTTCGCCGACGTAGAGGTCGCTGCTCTTCAGCTCTTCCTTGTACCGCTTGGCGCCCTTGCCCAGGTCGATGAGCTGCACGCCGATGCCGGCCGCGGCCTCGATCATGCGCACGTGCTCGATGAGACCCGGCGAGTACTGCGCGAACCGGGTGTCGTAAGCGGGGAACCAGTGCGCCACCACCGGCCCGCTCCGCACCCCGAGGTGCGCGGCGACCGGCGTGTCCCCGGCGTACAGCACCGAGAACAGGCCGCTGAAGTGGCTTCCCCTGGTCTGGAACAGATCCTCGATCAGGCCGACGATCCACGGCTGGGCGAACCGGTCGCTGCGCCCGGTGCGCCGGTACTGGTCCGACTTCCAGGCCATCAGCGCCTGCAGCGCGGCCCGGTCCTGGGACTCGGTGACCAGCCGGAGCGGGCCCACCTCCCGTTCCATCTTCCGGGCCTTGCGCCCCACCGAGCGCAGGAACGAAGCCGACCGCACCTTGAGCTTGGCCTGGTAAGCAGCCCACCCGTCGGCCAGGTCGACGACCGGCGACGGCGCGGTGGCGGCCAGGTACGGGCGGAACGGCCGCTGCTCCGCGGCCAGGTGGTCGAAGGAGAACACGGCCAGCCCGCAGCCGCGCAGCAGCTCACGGGGCGCCCACTCGAAGCCGGGCACGTGCACCAGGCCCTGGCAGTCGGTCAGCCCGGCCCCGATCGGCAGGCCCAGCCCGGCCCGGTGCTGCTCGAACGGCAGGAACCCGGTGAGTGTTGCCCCCGTCGGTCAGCACCGCGACCCGGGCGTCCGGCCGGTGGCGGCCGACCGCCTGGGTGAACTCCGGGCTGAGGAACGGATTCCGCAGCCCGGCGGCGCCGCTGGACTGGAGCTGCATGTCCTGCCACGCGGTGATCTCGGCTGGTCCCAGCTCACTGGGATGAATGACGGAGATACGCATAGGCCGTCCCCGCCCTATCCCGCCGGGGCGGCCGCCGCGGCCACCCGGTGCGCCGCGAAATCGGCGCCGCAGACGAACCGCATGACCGGGCCGAACGTGCCCGCTGCGGGCAGCCCGACGAAGTACAGGCCGCCCACTGACGACTCGAACGACCGGTTCAGCGCCGGGAACGTGCCGGTGAGCTGGATCCGCTGCTGCAGCCCGGTCTCCAGGAAGCCCAGCTTGGCCAGGTCCACCCGGTAGCCGGTGGCCGAAAGGACGTGGTCCACCCGCAGCTCGGTGTGCTGGCCGTCGGAGCAGGTGGTGGACAGCACCACTTCGCTGCCATCCAGCGACGCCTGCCGCACCGCGTGCTGGTTCAGCACCGGCAGCACGCCGTCCACCCGCTCCCGCAGCCACCAGGCGCCCAGCGGGCCGAGTACCCGCTTGACCAGCTTGAGCCGGGTCTCCTCGGGCAGGTAGTGGAAGTACCCCGGGGCGTGGCTGAACGGGTAGATCCGCCACGTCGGCCCCAGCGGGGAATGCGGCTGCGGCAGCATCCCGGCCAGCCCGGTCGGGTGCTTGGGCGGGCTGCCCCACCGGGCCGTCGAGCGGACCAGCACGGTCACGTCGGCCCCGGCTTCGTGCAGCAGGGCGGCGCTTTCCAGCGCGGACTGCCCGGCCCCGATGACCGCCACCCGGCGGTCGCGGAACCCGGTCAGCTGGTTGTGCTGGGCGGGATGCGAGACCGGGCCGTCCGCCGACGGACGCCCGCCCGGCGCGAGCGCGGCCAGTTCGTCCGGGACGTAGTCAACGTGGCTAACCCCGGTGGCCACCACCACGGTCGGGGTGAGGATCTCCTCACCGGTGTCCAGGCTGACCACGAAGCCGGTACCGGCCCGTTCCACGTGCGTCACCACGGACGGCTCGACCTGCGGCACGAGCTGCTCCTGGAACCACTGCCCGTACCGGCTGAACAGCTCGATCGGGATGATGTCGTCGTTCTCGTCCTGCAGGGGCCGGACGCCCTGGCCGATGCAGTAGTCGGCCAGCCGGTAGCCCGGCTTGGCCGCGCTCAGGTTGGACGCGTCCGGGGTGGACTTGAGGCACATGCCGCCGGCATGTGCCTGCGCCAGCTCGACATTACCGAGCCGAACACCCGTGGCTGGGTGCCCCGGGCACTGAGGTTGGCGGCGACCGACAGCCCGTAGGGCCCGGCGCCGATGACGACTGCGGGAGTGTGCGTAGGCATGGTGTGTTCCGTCCCTGTCATGTGTGCTTGCGCCGCCGGAACAGGCGGCCGGTGAGATAGGACATTGCGGGTGTTGCGAACCTCGGCAACATGGCGAGGAAGGGCAACGGGTCGTCCGGCGCCAGCCAGGCGAGCTCCGTTTCGGTGGCATGGCCGGGCGCGGACGGCGTGCGGTAGCCGCTGCCGCGCTCGCCCAGCCGGGATAGCCGGTTGATGTGCTCGACCACGATCCGGCGGCCGTTGATCTGGTCGCCGGGCGGCACCGGCTCGCCGGTGAGGTCGAGGTACTGAGCGCGGATGACGTCAATCCCGGCCGGCGTCTCGAACAGCCGGAACTGGTTCCCCATCCGCGGGTTGAAATCAACCAGCTTGTACTGCTGGTCGCGCCGGTCGAACCGGACGTCGAGATCGGCGATGCCGTGGAACCCCACCGCCTTGCAGAACCGCTCCACCAGATCGGAAAGCGCCGGGTTGGGCACCGCGATGCCGGACGCGGTGGCCCCGGTGTTCGGCGGCCACGACCCG
The DNA here is from genome assembly GCA_963747705.1 of uncultured Actinomycetes bacterium. Taxonomy (GTDB): domain Bacteria; phylum Actinomycetota; class Actinomycetes; order Streptosporangiales; family Streptosporangiaceae; genus RYN-230. Next base: position 178,215 of record CAVVGF010000030.1, read on the forward strand.
GTCTTCACCCCGGTGAACAGCACCCGGCAGTTCGCGTCGGCGTCGCAGTACAGGTGCACGATCCAGTCCTCGGCCACCTGGTGCGGGATGTACTCCTGCAGCAGCAGGGCCGGGGTCTCCCGGGTCGACGAGGCCAGCTCGATCAGTTCCGCGGCCGAGCCGACCACAGTGGTGCCCGCGACAGCGGGCGCCCGGCGGCGCACCCAGGGCGCGGCGTTCTTGACCACGACCGGGAATCTCGCGGTGGCCGCGAACGCCGCCACTTCCTCGCCGGTGGCCGCGAACGCCCACGCGGGCACGGGAAACCCGTGCTCCTGGCACAGCGCGGACATCTCGTGCTTGCTGGCCAGCTTGCGGACCAGCCCCGGGTCGGCCATCCGCGGGAACAGGAAGTACTCGGACAGCACGTCGGCGTGCTCGGCCAGCAGCACCGCCGCCTCGTCGTCCACCGGCACGGCCACCGCCGTCCGGCCGATCCGCTGCCCGATCTCGGCCAGCCCGCCGACCAGGTCGGCCGGGTCCTCGTGACCGGTGGTCCGCCAGCGGAATGTGCCGGTGCAGTACCGGGAGACCGCGGCCGGGGTGAGCCGGTCCTCGGCCGTCGCGTACACCGGCACGCCGAGGCGGCCGAGCGTGCGGATGGCCCCGACTCCGCCGGAATGCAGTGGATAGTGGCCGATCTTGAGGATCAGCGCCGGGATCTGTCTGTTTTGCGGGCTCACAGCAACCCCCCGTGAATCGATGGCAGCAGCGCGAAGCGCACCACCACGACGGCTAGCGTCAGGAACAACAGGGGGTACGAGGCCAGGGTGAGTGGACGGACCAGTTGGCGGGCGGCCGGGCCGCCGATCCGGGCGAACTCGCGTGCCGCCAGCACCAGGATGGTGGCCAGCACGACGAGGAATTCGGCCGCGCCCAGCAATGCGGGGTAGCTGGCGTGGCCGGAACCGTTAGGTGGCAGTGGATAGGGCTTGGCGTGGTGCGGCCAGTGCCATGCGTAGATCACCGTGTCGCTGTTGGCGAACACCACTCTGACCTTGGGCTGGGCGCTGAACTGCTGCCGGAACGTGTCTTCCCAGCCAGCCGAGTAACCGGCCGCCTGCTGCAGGTAGGTGTCCTGGGTCCGGCTTTCCACCAGGTACGCGCCCGGGCCGGCGTCGTGCAGCTCGTACCACACGTCCTTGACCGCGGCCGGATCCCGCGGCGCCTGCACCGGGACGTACAGCACCCGGCTGATGTCCTGGTAGGCCCAGGGCATCTCCGGCGTAACGTCGATCTTGGTTGACGAGCTGAGCCAGAGCAGCCGGATCCCGTGCGTGTCATGCTGGTAGATCCAGTCGGTGGCGGCCAGCTCTCCGGCGGCACCCGCTCGAACGCCTCGTTCCCGTAGCGCACCAGGATGAACGAAACCGGGAAGATCACCGCACACAACGCCAGTACCGGGAACAGCCGCCAGCTGGCCCTGGCCTTGGCCGCCGGGTTCGGGAAGAAGAAGCAGGCCGCCAGCACGCAGGCCGGTGGCAGCAGGAACAGGTAGATGCGCAGTGCGATCTCGCCGCCGTAGCTCTGCAGCCCGACGGTGAGCATGGGCAGGATGAACAGCGCGATCAGCAGCCGGTCGTCGAAACCGCGGAACCGGCGGCGCAGCAGCCCCAGCACGGCCAGGGCGACGATCACCCCGGCCACCCCGACCCGGGCGTGCAGGGTCAGCAGGTGGGTCGCGGTGCTGCCGGCCAGCCGGCCACCGACGCTGCTGGTCAGGTTGCCGCCCAGGTTGCCGACCCCGCCGAAGATGTTGGACAGGTGACCGGACCAGTAGTCCACGGCGGCGAAGCTGAGCCAGGTCGCCACCAGCACCGCGCACAGGATCCACAGCCCGGACAGCTGGCAGCGCCGGATCAGCACCAGGGCCAGGCAGGCGCCGGTCATGTAGAACGGGGTGAGCTGGTGGCTCATCACCGACACCAGCAAGATGCCGATCAGCACGGCCAGCAGGAAAACCCGCTGCCCGGTGCTGGCGGGCCTGGGCCCTACCTCGCCGGGTTCGAGGCGGCCGAACACGAACCGGTGCACCCGGTTCAGCCCGCCGGGCCGCTCCTGCGCACCGCGGCTCAGCCGCGGGTCGGTGAACCAGTTCACCAGGATGGCCAGGAACGTCAGGTAGAGCACGTAGTTGAGGGACTGCGGGGAGAAGTAGTCCTGGCCCACCCAGTTCCCCACCACCAGCAGGAACCCGGCCAGCCACTTGGCCCGCCAGGAGATCCGCAGGTTGCGCATGAGCAGGAAGAACGGCGGCAGCGTGAGCAGGTCGATGAGCATCGGCCAGAACCGCATCAGCTCCAGCACGCTGTGCATCCCGGCCGCGCCGCGGATGAACGAGATCAGCGCGAAGAAGCCGGGCCAGCTGAAGTACGCGGCCAGGTCCGGCGCGGCCTTCCCGGTCGCGCTGATGTACTGCACGTACCCCGCGATCTGGTACGAGGTGGCGAACCGGGCGGCCGGCTCGATGAAGCTGGTCACCCCGTCCAGGCAGATGACCAGGCCGACCAGCGCGGCGCCCAGCAGCACCGGGTGCACCTTGCGCAGGGTGAGGCCGAACACGAACGCCAGCGCCAGCAGGGTCACCCCGGCCAGCGCCCGGTGCGGCAGCACCGACAGCAGGCCGAGCCCGTCCATCCGGCCCAGCTGCACGTGCCGCAGCGAGCCGAAGAACAGCACGAACCCGGCCGCGGCCAGCACCCCGACCAGCGCCGCTGGCCAGCCGGGCAGCCAGCCAGAACCAACCAGGGGCAGACCGGCCCGGCGGGCCGGCAGCGGGTGCCCGGGTGGTTCCCGTTTCGGCGGTCACGGCGCGCTGGCCTCCGGGGCGGCGACAACCTCCGGCGCGGCCACCGCGTCGATGGCGGCCAGCGGGTCGATGGCGGGCTGGGTGGCCCGGACCCGGTCAGCGGTGAGCACCCGCCACAGCGCCGGGCTGATCATCGCGGCCACCACGAGCTGCGACACCACCGCGGCCACGCCCGCGCCGATCAGGCCCATCGTCTCGACCAGCCAGACGGTGAGGCCGAGCATCAGTACCGCGCGGATGCCCTGCACGATAGCCACCATCCGGGTCCGGCTCTGCGCCCGCAGTGCGCCCAGGTACACCTCGGTCAGCGTCTTGGGCAGCGTGGCCAGGGCCAGCAGCTGCAGGATCGGTGCGCCTTCCTTGGCGTATCCCGGCCCGAACAGGCCCAGGCCCCACGGCGCCAGCAGCGCGATCAGCCCGGCGGCCGGCACGACCAGCAGGCCGATCTTCTTGAGCGCCCGGCGGCAATGCTGCGCCAGTGACGACGCGTCGAACGAGCCTTCGACGGTCAGCGAGATGGCCATGTTGACCGCGACCAGGTCCAGGATGCCGCCGACCAGCCAGGCCATGTAGAAGTACGCGGTGTTCTTCACGTCGCTGATCATCGCCGCGACCAGGACTGGCACCAGGTTGCTGGTGGCCAGCAGGAACATCGCCCCGGAATAGTCACCGGCCAGGAACCGGCCGATCTGCCGGTTGCTCGGCGGTTCAACGTCGATGGTGGCCGCGGTGTGCCGGGGCACCAGACGACTGAAGATCAGCGAGTTGATCAGCGGCACGACCAGCACGCACGGCACCATCCAGGACAGGTAGATGCCGATGTGCGTGAAGCGGGACGCGAAGATGATCAGCAGCACGACCTTGGTGATGCCGAAGACGGTGTTCTCCAGCAGCACCCAGTGCGCGCTGCGCAGCCCGGCCAGCACGCTGTCCTGCAGCGTGAAGATGGCCCAGCAGACCACGCAGCCGATGAAGAACAGGCCGGTGATCGGGTTGCCGAGTTCCGAATAGGACGGGCCCCAGAGGTGGATGCTCAGCAGAAAGGGGATCGTCACCAGCACCGAGGCGATGGCGCTGACCAGGTACGAGTGCTTGATCAGCTTGGCCGTGTGCCGCCCGGCCTGGGGCAGGAACCGGGTCAGCGCGCCGTTGAAGTTCAGCGCGGTGAAGCCGGCCAGCAGATTCATCGCCGCGTAGGCGGCCGTCGCCCGGCCGACCGCGTCGGTCGGGTACAGCCGGGCCACCAGGACCCAGTAGATCAGCCCGGAGACGCCGGTCGCCCCGGTGTTGGCCACCAGTGCGTACCCGTTACGGGACAGCGGGTCGGCCCACTGGCGGCGCAGTCCGTCTTTTCCCCAGGCTCCCGGGGACAGGGTTCTAGTGGCCACGGCGCACCTGGCCCAGAGCTGCCCTGGTCCGGCGGACCATCGCGTAGCCCTTGGTCAGGGCGCGGTCCTTGCGGAAGATCATCGGGATGTTCCTGCTGTCGGTGATCTGCTGGAACACCTGCAGGGTGGTGGACCGGCGCACGGTGAGCCGGGGCAGCGCGAGCGGGTCGGTGCCCGGGCCGGGCAGCGTGTTGCCGACCGCGCAGGCATATCCGTGGCCCGCGTCGCGGGCCTCCTCGCGCACCGCGGCGCTGGAGTACCCGAACGGGTAGGCCAGCCCGGGTACGGGCAGGCCGAGCCGGTCCTCGAGCTGGGCCTTGCTGACCCGGAGCTCCTCGCGGAGCTGCTGGCGGGGCAGCTGGTCCAGCTGCGGATGCAGCCGGCTGTGCGCGCCGATCTCGATGCCTGCCCCGCCGCCTCGGCGACCTGGGTCCAGCACAGCATCCGGCCGGGCCGCTGCCCGGCGGGCAGCGGTCCGGCGTCCTGGACCCACCCGGTGGTGACGTACAGCGTGGCGGTGAAGCCGTAGCGGTCCAGCAGCGGCAGCGCCTGCCGGTAGAAGTCCTCGAAGCCGTCGTCGAACGTGAGCACCACGGCCCGCTCCGGAAGCCGGCCGGCCCCGCCGTTCAGGCTCTCGGCCAGGCTGCCCGCGGTCACCGTCTGGAAGCCCGCGTCGTGCAGGTAGGCCAGCTGGCTGGCGAACTTGCTGGGCGGCACGGCCAGCTGGCTGTCGGTCTCGGCCGGGCCGGCGATCTCGTGATACATCAGGATCGGCACCGGCGGCCGCGATGTGGCCATCATGCCGGCCGCCCTGGGCTACCGGGCTGGCCTGCACCAGCCGGCTGGCCTGCGCCGCCCGGCCGCCTCTTGGCCCGCCGCTGCCTGCGCTGCTGGATAGACCCGGCCGCGTAACCGGTCGCGGTCGCGGTCATCCCGGCCACGATGGCGCCCGCCCGGCCCAGCCCGGCCCGGTCGCCGTGCAGCGCGTCGGCCAGGCCGCGGGCCACCCCGCTGGGCAGCACCCGGGTGGTGTACCGCCGCTCCGTGGCCAGCCCGTCGCCCGCCCCGACGCTGGCCGTGACCTGCGCCTTGGACAGCCCTTCGGCGTAACAGCGGGACCGGAAGTAGCTGAACCGGCAGCGTTCGGCCGGCACCACGTGCCAGATAACCGCCCGGTTGTCGTACAGGAACACCACGCCTGGGGAGTGCTGGCTCAGCCTGATGCAGAACTCGGTCTCCTCGCAGCCGAGCGGCCGCTTGGCCGCGGACCGGCCGATCCCGTTCTGGAACCCGCCCGCGATGCCGAACGCCGACCGGCGGAACGAGGCGTTACCGCCCAGCAGGTTGCGCACCGGCGCGCGGGTCTCCGGCATGCCGCGGTAGGCGGCGCCGACCACCCAGGCGAACTCGTCAGGGAACCAGGATGGCCGGGGCGCCTGCCAGTTGGGCAGGGTGCGGCCGCCCACCCCGATCACGGCCGGGTCGGCGTAGGAGTCGGCGAAGTACTTCAGCCAATCCTGGTCCGCGACCGCGTCGTCGTCGAGGAACGCGACGATGTCGCCGTGGCGACACCGCGACGCCGGTGTTCTTGCCGCCGGACAGCCCACGCGCCTCCTGGTTGGCCACCACCGTGACGTCCGGGAGCGCCTCGGCCAGGCTGGCCTGCAGGGCCGGATTATGGTCGACGACCACCACGATTTCCTGGCTGGGCAGGCTCTGCGCCCGCACCGACGCCACGGCCGCGCACGTCTCCTGGAACCGTTTCTGAGTGTGCGCGCAAATGACCACTGAAATGCCGAGGCTGCTGGACACGCTAGTCCTTGCTCACGTCGGCCGTGACCGCGACCGACGGCACGGAAAGTTCGGGCTCAGAAGTGGTGACTTCGCGGCGCACCCGGGACCGGGTGCGGCGGTTCGCCAGTGTTTCGGCGGCGATCACTTTGAAGATCCGCCAGCCATCGAATACGACACGGAGATTACTCGTGCCGTGCACCCGGCACTTTTCGTGGCTCGGTATTTCCTGTACCCGCAGGTCGGCTCGGGCGGCCCGGATATTCATCATGGTTTCGATCTCGAACCCGATGCAATCCAGATGCAGCTCGGGCAGGACCCGGGCCCAGAATGCGTTGTAGCCGTAGCACAGATCTGTGTACCTGGTGCCCAGGGACACGTTCACCATGCCGCACAGGACGCGGTTGCCCAGCCGCCGGTGCCAGGTGATGTCGTCGCTGCCGCCGCTGCTGGCGAAGCGAGACCCCTTGGCGTAATCCGCCCCGGCCAGCAGGGCCGCGACGAACCGGACGATCTCGTTGCCGTCGGTCGAGCCGTCGCCGTCGATCATCACGATGATGTCGCCGGTGCAGGCAGCAAAGCCAGCTCGCAGCGCATCGCCCTTGCCCGCGCCGATCTGGTGCACGATTTTGATCTCCGGGTAGCACTCTTTGGCCACCGCGACGGTGTCGTCTACCGACCGCCCGTCCACCAGAACGACCTCACTGATCCACTCCGGCAGCGTGTCGAAGACGATCGGCAGGTTCCGCGCCTCGTTCTTGCATGGGATGACCACGCTGACCGCCGGGGCAATAGCAAAACCCCCATCGACCGGCCGGTACTGGCTACGCGTAAGTTTTGCGGTATTGCCGCCCGAACCGTTTGGGCTCATAGTTGTGCTGGAAGCCCGCTGCAGTTCGGGCGTGCTTCCGCCCGGGTACGCCAATGCGCACATTGAAGTGTTCCCCCCACTCATCGGCGTTCCGCACTTCCCGGTACGCCGGCGTTTGTATCAGTCGGCCCCCTGAGTGCTAACCGACCGCATTCACCCAATTACTTCAAGTAATCAAGCCCCGATACGCAGACAGGTTACAACACGTAGCCGGATGGCGTAAGGACGGAATTTCCTAACCTAATCGGCTGAGCAGAAGTCATCACCTTTTTGCTGTAGGCAGCGCTGTCCTGTTCTGCCTGGTGCTAGCTGGGGACCCCCACTGTTACCACGCAATCTGGCCAACACCTCATACATTTGAGGTACGCCGTTTTGCTCAGGGGTGAGTAATCCGTACTCAGCTTATTTACGTAGCGCCGGCCCACCGCTCAGCAGGCGCGGCCGGCCCGGTATGTCCCTGGCCGGCCGCCCAGTTCAGCCGATGCTCAGCCCAACTTCACCAGATGTTGGGCAAGATCAGCCCCCAACCCACCCCACCCAGCCGGCCTACGCCACCCCCACCCCCACCCGCACCGCCCGCCCACCTCCCTCACCCACCGCCCCGATCCACCCCAGCGACCTCCCACCACCCACCCGCGCGCCCCGTCGGCCCGTCCCACCCACCATTGCCCGCGTCAGCCCCCGCGCACCTAGGCGCCGTCGGCCACCCCTCACTCACCGGCCGCCGCGTCAGACCCACCGCGCCTGGGCGTGCGGGCACTGGCTCTGGCTCGTCGGGGTGCTGCGCTGGTTCCGGCCGCGCCTGGGCGTGCGGGCACTGGCTCTGGCTCGTCGGGGTGCTGCGCTGGTTCCGGCCGCGCCTGGGCGTGCGGGCACTGGCTCTGGCTCGTCGGGGTGCTGCGCTGGTTCCGGCCGCGCCTGGGCGTGCGGGCACTGGCTCTGGCTCGTCGGGGTGCTGCGCTGGTTCCGGCCGCGCCTGGGCGTGCGGGCGCCGGCTCGGCCCGTCAGGGCGCGGCGTCGGTGCCCTAGCGCGCCTGCGTGTGCGGGTGCCGGCTCTCACTCACCAGGCGCGCCACCGCACTTGCGGGCGCCGCCGTCGGCTCTCACTCCCTACGGCGCCGCGTCGGCCCTCAGCGCACCTGCGCGGTCGGTCGGCCGTCTCACCTCAGCGACGCGTTCCGCCACTCTTCACCCCAGATGCCCGACGGATGTCTGATTTGTACAGAATTGGGCGACCGTGAGACTCTGTTGGCTTATTGATGCGGGCGCCGCTGGACTGGCGGCCGACGTGGCGACCGCCTGCGCTAGCGCGGTTGTTTTTAACAGTGCGGTGACTTATAGGCGCTATGAGTGCCACAAGTCACCGCGCTGTTAAAGCGCACCGCGCTGATGCAGCCCTGGCCGTGCGAGGACCGTAACAGTGGGCACATCAGTACCGTCGGCCTCACCTTGGACGCCCGGGCAGGTGGGTGAAAAGTCAGCGCGCGGGCAATGTCGCCGGCTTAAGCGGCGCCGCCGCTGCTGCCCCGCCTGTGTGCCGATCATCAGTACGGCGACTTGTCACGGGTTTGGTGCGCCCATTCCGGGCAAAACGGGCGCTTTCTTGCACCATCGACGTGATGAGTGAGTGACGGGGCCGTCGGCGGTGCGGGTCAGTCGCGGATGTGGATCGCGGGGAGCGGGGTGGTGACCTCGGTGGGGCCGGCCGATTTGGCCTCGGCGGTGTTCTCGGCCCCGTCGGGGTCGGCTCGGTCCAGGTCGGCACTGTCCACTTCGACGGCGTCCACCTGCGCCTCGGCCGCCTCGGCCTCGCCGCCCACCTCGGCCGGGGCGGTTCCGGGTGTTTCCGCCTCGGTGCCGTGCGGTGTGGCGTGACCGTTCCCGGCCGCCACTCCGGCAGGCACCCCGGCCGGTGCAGGCCCCGGTGCCCGGGCCAGCGTGCGGGCCACGGGGATGCGCTGGAGCAGGGCCCGCCAGCGGGGCCCGGCCCAGGCCGCGACCCGGGCCCGGACCGACGGAACCTGGGCGGCCAGGCAGATCACCGTGATCGCCGCGACGCCGATCAGCTCCCCGATGGGGGACCAGAGGCCCGCGGACAGCAGGATCATGGCCACGATGCTGAGCACCGCGATGGCGGTCACCACGGCCAGGATGAGCCGGGCGAACGGGTCGAAGCTGCGGAGCAGCCCGGCAATGGCCGCCGTCGGCGCGACCGCCAGGAACAGCAGCACCAGCACGGTCCGTATCGGAGAGTGCACACCAGCGAGAGCCAGGATCACGCCTACCGCGCCCGCCCCCATGGCCGCTCCGACCAGCAATCTGGTCAGTTTGCTGGTCATCCCAGCCATCTGCTCAGTGCGCCCCTCACGCCTCGCATACATACCCCCACTGAACGATAACAACTGGCGTCCCGGTTCAGTTCCGCTCCAGACGGGTGAATTCCCCACCTTCTGGTCCGCAACCCCTGCTGCGTAAGGCGATCACGCTGGTGGCGCTGATGGGGCACCTTCCGCATTCGCTTTCGTTGCCGCATGATCGAGCCAGGGGATCGACTTTGCAGACAACTCCACCGGAGTTCCAACGGCCCGGCAGGCATGCGATGAAACGGCAGCGGCAACCGGCGCAGTGCTGGTGCGGCCATGACCGGGACGCGCACACCCACTACCGGTCCGGTACCGAGTGTGCGTTGTGCACTTGCCAGCGCTGGGCGCCGCCACGCTGGTGGCGGCTGCGCTTGTTCCGGCTGGGCCGGGAGAGCTTACTGGACCGCGCGCACAGCCGATTACCCTGCCTCGCGCCAGCCTGCCGGGCCGAATATTTGCCCGCCGCGACCGCTATGTCCGTAAACCTCAGACCCGGGCGCTGCGTCCCCCTTGTCAGGGAGGGAGCCGCGACGTGGGTGATGAAAGAGGCCAGCCGGAATCTGGTGTCTGGGCACGAGCCGCTGATGCGCCTCCAGCTCAGCCTGGCATGTACCGGCCGCGGCGAGCCAAACCCGAGCCGCCAGATCCGTACCTACCGCGCTCGGAACAGCCGCTCCGTCCCGGGCCCTACCTGCGTCCCGGCGTGGGTTCGGCCAGCGAGCCGTTCGCCGAGCCGCGGCCGGATCCGCTCCGCGATCCGTTCCCGCCGCCGAACCCGGCACCCTCCCAGGACCCGGACCAGGCGCCGCCCGGCAGCGCGTTCGGCTGGTGGAACTCCAACGGCAACTTTGCCGACGACCGGGATCCAGCCGGGCCGGGCCCGAACCAGGCTGCGCCCAGCCACGCTGCGCCGCCGGCGGATGGCCAGCGGCTGCCGCTGCGTGAGCAGCCCACCGCCCGGGCCGCGACGGCCTGGGAGCAGCCACCCCGCGAGCAGCCGCTTCGGGAGCAGTCACCCCGAGACCAGATGCTTCGCGAGCACTCACCACGGGAGCAGTCAGCCCAGGAGCAGATGCTTCGGGAGCCGCCCCGGGAGCAGATGCTTCGCGAGCAGTCAGCCCGGGCGCAGCCGCCCTGGGAGCAGCCGCTTGGGGAGTACCCACCCCGGGAGCAGCCGCTTCGGGAGCGGTCAGCCGGGGAGCAGATGCTTCGCGAGCCGCCGCCCCGGGAGCAGATGCTTCGGGAGCAGTCAGTCCGGGCGCAGCCGCCCTGGGAGCATCCGCTTCGGGAGCAGTCAGCCCGGGAGCAATCAGTCCCGGATCAGCCGCTTCGGGGGCAGCCGCCTCAGGAGGTGACGGGGCGGGAGCAGTCAGCCCGGGAGCAGCCGCTTCGGGAGCAGTCAGCCCGGGAGCAGTCATCCCCGGATCAGCCGCTTCGGGGGCAGCCGCCTCAGGAGGTGACGGGGCGGGAGCGGTCAGCCCGGGAGCGGCCCGGCCGGGAACAGCCAGCTCCGTGGCACACCGGCAAGCCGGATACCCAGGACGAGCCGGTCCGGCCGACCGGCGCCGTGGGTGGCCCGGCTGGCTCGTACCAGGCGGAAGCGGACCGGTACCCAGCCGACTTCCCGACCCAGGTCTTCATGTCCAGCGCCCAGGCCGCCTGGCAGCAGCCGGCCCAGGCCGCTCCGGCCGGCAACTGGCCGCGCATCGACGAGCCGCCTGCGCCGCCTGCCCGGCCCAGCCAACCCGAATCAGCCGGCCCGCCCGGCCGGCGCCAGCCGTCCGATCGGCCCGGCCCGCGCCGGGCGCGCGGCCCGGCCCGCCCGGCCCGCCCAGCCGGCCCGCGTCACGCCACGGCCGGCGCCCCGCCCGGCGTCGGGCACCCTCCCTGGGACCAGGATCCCACCGCCGGCCCGGAGCAGTACCCGGCCGCGGGTGCGCGCCAGGCCGCCGCGGGGTATCCGGCGGCGCCGTTCCCGCCCGCGCCGGACCCGGCCGACCTGTACCCAGCGTCAGCCAGCCCGGCCCGCGCGGCGGCCCGGTCCCGGCCGCCGGCCCAGCGTCGTGGTGCCCGCGCCGGCCTGCTGGTCGGTATGGCCTGCCTGGCCGTGCTGATCGCCGTCGTGCTGGTCCTGTTCGTCGCCTTACCGGGCTAGCCGGCCAGCCCGGCGTCAGGCGAACTCGATGACGGCCAGGACGGCGTAGTGATCGGTGCCGGCCACCCGTACCGGCTGGGCCGCGCGCACCGTGGTGTCCGGCGGGCTGACCAGCACGTGGTCCAGCCGCATCAGCGGCACGGCCCGGCGGTCCGGTAGGGCCGGCTTGTCCCGGTCGGAGTACAGGTCCCAGGACGCTGGCCAGGTGAACCCGGGCCAGGTCCGCCGCTGCGCCGCGTCGGCACAATCCACGAACCCGGCCGCGAGCAGCTCACGGAACGGCCGGTGATCCCGGCTGGCGTTGAAGTCGCCCGCCACCACCTGCGGCTCGGGGCTGCCCGCCAGCGTGGCCAGCCGGGCCAGGTCCCGCTGCCACGGATAGCCGCGCCCGCGCAGCGGGGTGAGCGGGTGCACCGTGATCAGCACCACGGGCAGGCCGGTGGCGGGCTCGATCCGGGCCCGGGGCGCGGCGGCCACCAGGCCAGCCACCGGCGGCAGCGGGGTCAGCGGCCAGCGGGCCCACAGTCCCGCGCCCGGGAAGTCCGGCCGCGGGTCGAGCTGGGTGTGCGGCAGCACGCGGCCCAGCCCGGCCTGGTCCAGCCGCTCCACCAGCCCGGGGGTCAGTTCCTGCAGGGCCAGCACGTCCACCTGGTGCTGGCGGACGCAGTCCGCCACGGCGGCCGGGTCCGCGGATCCACCCCGGGTGTTCAGCGTGAGTACCCGCACGGTCATGGGGCCCGGCCGCGATCCCGGCGCGCCGCCTGGGCCGACCGGCCCGGCGCTGGCGTTAGGCCGGATGGGGGGTAGTTGCCAGGCCAGCAGGAGTGCTGCCGGGAGCGCGAGCAGCAGCGCCAGCCACCACCCGCCTTCGCTGAGCGCCGCCACCGCGACCGCGGCCAGCGCGGGCAGCGTGGCCGCCGGGGCCAGTGCGGCCAGCTGCGGGCCGGGGCCCGGCGCGTGCCCGCCGGTCAGCCGGGCCAGCAGCGGGGGCAGGGCCACCGCGGTCAGTAGGAGCGCCAGCACCCCGAGCACGCCGCGAGCATAACCGAACCATTGTGAGATCACCTGGGCACACCGGCCGCGTAAGCGCTACAACCTTGGGCATGACGGCTGAATCCGGGGTGCCGGAGCCGCGGCGGATCCTGGTCGCCGGGGACTGGCACGGCAACGAGGACTGGGCGCTGAGCGTGATCCGCCGGGTGCCCAGCATGCTGGGCCAGGAGCCGCGGCGGCTGATCCTGCAGCTGGGTGACTTCGGGATCTGGCCCGACCAGGCCGGCCAGCACTACCTGGACCGGGTCGGCGCGCTGCTGGCCGAGGTGGACGCGGAACTCTGGTTCATCGACGGCAACCACGAGGACTTCCCGCAACTGGCCGAGCTGGCCCGCGACCGCACCCCGGACGGGCGGGTCGTGGTCCGGCCCGGGCTCTTCTACCTGCCCCGCGGCTACCGCTGGGCCTGGCACGGGCTGCGCTGGCTGGGCTGCGGCGGCGCGGTGAGCCTGGACCGGGCGCTGCGCACCGAGGGGGTGGACTGGTGGCCGGAGGAGGAGATCACCGGCGCGCAGGAGGCCGAGGTCATCGCCGGCGGTCCCGCGGACGTGCTGGCCAGCCACGACTGCCCGGCGGGCGTGGCCCACACGTTCGGCCGCCCGCCGCCGGAGTGGGATCCGGCCGACCTGGCCCGCAACGACGCGCACCGGTGGCGGCTGCAGCGCATCACCGATGCCGTCCAGCCGTCCCGGATCATGCATGGCCACCTGCACCGGGCCTATCAGCGCAGCTGCGATTTCGGCTACGGGCCGGTCCAGGTGACCGGCCTGGACGCGGACGGCCGGCTGCGCAACTTCGCCGTGCTCAACGTCGCGGACATGCGCTGGGAACTGCGCGAAGGCTGGTTCGGCCGGCTGCGGCGCGGATCGGCCAGGTTATGCAATAGGCTCCCGCCATGTCGTCATCGGGACGAGTCTTAACTAATTCCCGGGAATTTGTCGCCCGTGCCTGCCCGGAGTTCACTTCGTATGCCCGGTGCTTCGGTACCGCCCGCGGCCTGGCCGCGCTGGCCATGGTGCGCTGCTGGCCGGGGAGCCGCGGCCGGTTAGTGGACGTGCCGGTGCCCGGGTCGGCCCGGCAACTGCAGGTACGCCTCGGTACTTCCGATATCAACGTCTTCGTCCATATATTCCGGTGGGGAGAATACGCCTGGGAATTCGCCGAGTCGCCGCGGGTGATCGTGGACGCAGGCGCGTACACCGGCCTGTCCACGGCATTTTTCGCGCTCCGCTACCCGGCCGCGAAGATCGTCGCTATCGAGCCGGACGAGGCCAATTTCCAGCTGCTCCTCCGTAATACCGCGGCGTTCGCCAACGTGCAGGCGGTCCGGGCCGCGCTGTGGGTGGAGGGCGGCTCGGTGGCACTGGCCGATCCCGGGTGCGGCCCGTGGGGGCTCCGGCTGGCCGGGCAGGCCGGCGCTGGCACCACGGTGCCGGCCATCACCATGGACGAAGTGCTGCGCGACTACCAGCTGGACACCATCGACCTGCTCAAGGTGGACATCGAAGGCAGCGAGAAAGAGCTGTTCGCCATGGCCGACTCGTGGATCGGCCGGGTGGACGCGATCTGCCTGGAGCTGCATGACCGGTTCAAGCCGGGCTGCAGCCGGGCCTTCTACCGGGCCGTCGGCGATTTCCGCACCGAATTCCGGCTCGGCGAGGACGTGCTGGTGCTGCGGGACGAGTCCCGGCTCTGCCCGGTCAGCGGCGGCCCAGCGGAGTAATCCGGGGCAACTTGGCGTAGGGCGGACAACCGCCGAGCCGGAGCGGGCGTCTTGTAAGGGGTTGCGGGTCCAGGCAAGTAGGCCCGGTTCGCGGGTCGGCCCGGGTGCACGTGCGGCGCGCGTCGGCCTGCCTGGAGGGGGGAAGCTCGACTATGACGTCGGCACGTCCGGATTCGGCGCATGTCAACCCGTTCGGTCCCGAGGGATCAGCGCGCTGGGCCGCATCCGAGGCGCAGAGCATGGAAGCGCTGTTCGCGCCGGTGCCCGACCCGCGGACCGGTTACCCGGTCCCGTACGGTCCGGAGCACCAGCCAGCCGGGCCCGAGCAGCAGCCGTACGGCCCTGGGCGCCAGCCAGGCGGCCCGCCGCGGCCGGCGCCGGCCCAGCAGGCAGCGCGCCGGGCGCACCGGGACGGCACCCGCCGGCGCCGCCGCCAGTGGGGCCACGACCGGCGCACCCGGGCCATGCCAGTGGTGGCCCGGCCGGTCAGCGACCGGCGGCTGGCCATGGGGCGGCTGGCCATCATGCTCACCGTGACCGCCTGGGTCGGCTACTTCGTCTGGTGGCTGCTCAAGGACCTGCTCAACCAGGAGTACTCGGCCACGGTCAACCGGGCCGAGTCGATCATGTACCTGGTCATCGTCACCGTGCTGACCGCGTCCTCGCTGGCCTACCTGCTCAGCCGGCTGGGCTACTTCTACCGCACCCGCAGCCACCACCGGACCAGCCGGGCGGTGCTGGAGCGGTTCTACAACGTCACCTCGCCGACGCTGACCACGATCGTGCCGTCCTATCAAGAGGACGCCCGGGTCATCAGGAACACGCTGCTGTCGGCCGCGCTGCAGGAGTACCCGAGCAAGCGGATCGTGCTGCTGATCGACGACCCGCCGACGCCGCGCACCGAGAAGGCGCGCGACCTGCTCCGCGCGGCCCGGGCGCTGCCCGGCGAGATCGAGCACCTGCTGGCCGCCCCGGCGGCCCGGTTCACCCGGGCGCTGCACACGTTCGAGGCCGAGTTCGCTGGCGGGGCCCGGCCCGGGTTCCCGGTCATGGTGGACCTGATCCAGAACTACGACGCCGCGATCGGCTGGCTGGAGAACCTGGCCGTCCAGCAGGAGATCGCCGACCACGCCGATGCGTTCTTCGCCAACGAGGTGGTGCTGCGGCTGTCCGAGTCGCTGCGCGCGATCGCCCTGGCGCTGCGTGAGTCACTGGCCGAGGGGGTGGTGCTCAGCCCGTCCCAGCTGCGCCGCCTGTACCGCCGGCTGTCCTGGACGTTCAGCGCCGAGGTGACCGGCTTCGAGCGCAAGCAGTACGTCTCGCTGTCCCACGAGCCGAACAAGGCGACCAACCTGAACAGCTACATCGGCCTGATGGGCGGCACCTACCGGCGCGCACAGACCCCGACCGGGCTGGCCCTCGTGCCGGCCAGCCCGGAGCGCAGCGACCTGATCGTGCCCGACCCCGATTACGTGGTCACGCTGGACGCGGACAGCGTGCTGCTGCCGGAGTACTGCCTGCGCCTGGTGTACCTGCTGGAGCAGGGCGAGCACCGGCAGACGGCCATCGCCCAGACCCCGTACAGCTCGTTCCCCGGGGCGGCCACCCGGATCGAGCGGATCGCCGGTGCCACCACCGACCTGCAGCACATCGTGCACCAGGGGCTGACCTACTACGACGCCACGTTCTGGGTCGGCGCCAACGCGGTGATCCGCAAGCGGGCGCTGGATGACATCGCCGAGACCGCGTACATCGGCGACTGGGAGATCAAGCACTACATCCGGGACCGGACCGTCATCGAGGACACCGAGTCCACCATCGACATGGGCATCCACGGCTGGCGGCTGTACAACGTGCCGGAGCGGATGAGTTACAGCGCGACCCCGCCGGACTTCGGCTCGCTGTGCATCCAGCGGCAGCGCTGGGCCAACGGCGGCCTGCTCATCCTGCCCAAGCTGCGCCAGCAGTCCCGGGCACGGAAGTCCCGTGGCGAGCGGACCCGGTTCGGCGAGCTGTTCCTGCGCTGGAACTACATGGCGTCGATCTGCTGGAGCTCGTTCAGCCTGCTGATCCTGCTGGCCTTCCCGTTCAACGCCACGCTGATCAGCCCGCTGCTCGGCCTGGTCGCCCTGCCCTACTTCATGGCCATGGCCAGCGACCTGCGGTACTGCGGCTACAAGCGGGTGGACATCTTCCGCATCTACGGCTTCAACCTGATCCTGCTGCCGGTCAACCTGGCCGGCACGGTGTCCTCGCTGGTGCAGGGCATCACCGCGTCCAAGGCCGCGTTCGCCCGCACGCCCAAGGTGCGCAACCGGACCGTCGCGCCGCCGTTCTTCGTGATCGCGCCGTACCTGGTGATCGGGCTGGCCGCGTGGACGCTGTATTCCGCGTACCGGCATCACCAGATCGAGAACATGGGCTATGCCGCGCTGAACGTCATCCTGGCCGGGTACGCGGTGCTGGCGTTCATCGGCCTGCGCAACTCGGTGGTGGACGCGTGGATCCACTTCACCGGGCTGTTCCTCAAGCCAGCCCGGGCGCACCGGCGGGGGCTGCCCGGCCGGCGGGTGGCGGTGCCCCCGCCCCAGCCGACCGACTGGCGCAGTGTGCTCGAGGTCGGCCTGACCGATACCGGCCAGTGGTCACTGCCCGCCGGTTTCCCCGGCCGCGACGGGCGTGATGGGCGCGCCGGCGACCTCGCGCCACGGCCGGGCACGGCCGTGGTGGCCGGCACGGTGGTGGGGCCGGGCACCGAACTGCGGCCGGGCGGCGCCGGGCCGCGCCCGGCCAGTGCCCCGGTGGTGCTGGCCGAGGAGCCGCGGCGGCGGCTGTCCCTGCTGCGCGTCCTGGTCGCCTGCTGCCTGCTGGCCGGCCTGGGCTACGGCGGGTACCTGGGCTGGAAGCACCGGGAAGCCACGGTCATCACCAGCCCGCACCAGACCTGGTTCGCGCCCTATGTGGACGTGACCCTGCCGCCGACCTACCAGTTCCAGAACGCGTCGGCCAACCCGGCCCAGCAGTCCATCCTCGGCTTCGTGGTAGCCGGCCCGAACGCACAGTGCACGCCGACCTGGGGCGGCACCTACACCCTGGCCGAGGCCAGCCAGTCGCTCACGCTGGCCTCCCGGATCGCGCAGCTGCAGCAGGACGGCGCCCAGGTCATCGCGTCGTTCGGCGGCAAGTCGCACACTAGCCTGGACGTGGCCTGCCCCAGTGTGGCCAGCCTGACCCAGGCCTACCAGACGGTGATCAGCCAGTACCACCTGTCCACCATCGACCTGGACGTCGAGGGCAGCGCGCTGGGCAATTTCCAGGCCACCGAGCGCCGCGCGGCCGCGGTGGCCGCGCTGGAACAGACGGCCAAGGCGGCGCACCGCAAGCTCTCGGTGTGGCTGACCCTCCCGGTTGAGCCGGACGGCCTGCAGGACAACGCGCTGTCCGTGGTGCAGGCCATGCTCCGGGCCCGCGCCGCCATCACCGGGATCAACATCATGGCCATGGACTTCAGCCAGGCTCCGTCGAGCGGCAGCATGCTGCCCGAGGTGGAGAGCGCGCTGCAGGCCACGCACAACCAGCTGGTCACGCTGCTGCCGCGCTACGGCCTGCAGCTCACCGCCGCGCAGGTCTGGCAGCGGATCGGCGTGACCGTGATGATCGGCCAGAACGACATCCAGGGTGAGCGGTTCACCGTGCCCGACGCGCAGGGCCTGCTCAGCTTCGGCCGCGGGGTGCATCTCGGCCGGGTCTCCCTGTGGTCGCTGAACCGGGATACGCAGTGCGGATCGGCCTTCCCGGAGAACGGCCTGCTGTCCAACACGTGCAGCGGCACGGCCCAGTCCAGCCTGCAGTTCTCGCACATCTTCAGCGCCGTGCACGGCCAGGCCACGGCCGGGCGCAGCCCCACAGCCAACGTGCTGCTGCCCAAGCCCAACCTGAACCCGAAGGACGCGCCCTACCCGCAGTGGTCGCCGGCCGCCCAGTACCCGCAGAACTACAAGGTCGTCGAGAACGGCGAGATCTACCAGGCCAAGTGGTACAACACCGGCCAGGATCCGGAAGCCCAGGTGCAGTTCAGCTACGAGACGCCGTGGGAACTGCTCGGGCCGGTGCTGCCCGGTGACCACGCTCCGGTCATCCACCGGCTGAAGCGGGGCACGTACCCGGCCTGGGGGCTGCGGCGGACGTACACGGCCGGGAACAAGGTGCTGTACAAGGGCCAGCCGTACGTGGCCAAGTGGAGCAACCAGGGCGTCGCCCCGGGAGCCGTGCTCAGCAACCCGTCCGGATCACCGTGGCGCCCGCTGTTCCGCATCCCCGGCGAGCCCACCGGCTGATTCGCCTGCACCTCCTTCGTGATCATGAGTTTGGTGTGCATCTAGTAACACCAAACTCATGATCACGAACGCCCTCCGAGCGGATCTTGGCTGACATCAATCGTCTAATCATTAATTATGACTCTATAGCCGCAGATTAGTGTGGCCTCCAGGCATTCTGCACAAAATATCTAATAAAGGGTGGATTACAAGGCATCCCCCGATGTCCGTTAAGATTAACTGTAGTTAGTTTTAGCAGGTCATAACGCCCTGGCAAACTTCGGACAAGATATCTGTACTCCGGGCAGGTACGCCATGCGTCACCGTTATGGCTTTTACTGAGCCTGTCCGACTAATCGGAGATCATGGGGAGGAGCCGACTGCATCAATGTGAAGTTCACGCAGTTGGTCGGATATTGGGGGGAATCTTGAATACGTCAACTTCTGCTATTTGGGACGTGTACGGGTCAATCGCACTTAGCGAGCGGCCCAGCCCGGTTGACCGGATGACAGACCTGGCGGGCGGCCCACAGCTCATAGCGGTACTGCCGGCGCACAACGAGGCTAGTTCCATTACGCAGACCGTCTGGTCCTTGCAGGCACAGACTCGGCCGCCAGACCGCATCATCGTCGTCTGCGACAACTGCACGGACGAAACCGCAGACCTCGCACTGCTCGCCGGTGCGGAAGTGATGACCACGATTGGCAACACGCACAAGAAGGCCGGAGCGCTGAACCAGGTCCTTGCGCAGCTGCTTCCATATATGCCTGATACAGATCAGGTACTCGTCATGGATGCCGATTCGAGCCTCAACCGGGGTGGCTTGAGGAGGCAGCGGAGGCGCTGGACCGGCGCCGGTCGGCTGGTGCGGTGTCGGGGTGTTTCTAGGGGAGCCCGGCGCGGGCCTCGTCGGCCAGATCCAGCGCAACGAGTACATCCGGTACGCGCGGCAGGTCGCGCGCCGCCGTCAGGTCCCCGTGCTGTCCGGCACCGGGACACTATTCCGGGTGTCGTCACTGCGCCAGATCGCAGCCGAGCGCGGGAACAGGCTGCCCGGTATCGCAGGCGAGTTCTACAGCAGCCGGTCGATCACCGAGGACGACGAGATCACCCTGGCCATGAAGACCCTGGGCCACCGGTGCTTCGCGGTCGAGGGTTGCGAGACCACGACCGAGGTGATGCCAACGTTCCGGGACCTTTGGAAGCAACGACTCCGCTGGCAGAAAGGCGCGCTGAGCGACCTGCGCGGCTACGGCCTAACGGCAGTCACCAGCGTCTACTGGTTCCGTCAGGCCATCATCTACTTCGGCCTGTTCGCGTCGGTCACCTGCTGGGCGATCATGGGCTCGGCGTTCACCAGCCACCCCGGCTTCAACGTCGCCTGGACCGCGGCCATCTTAGGCATCAACTTCGCCGAACGGCTCTGGACGGTCCGCAAGGCCGGCCGGGCGGGAATGCTCGTGTCGGTGTTGATGGTGCCCGAGTTCGCCTATGACGCCTGGCGCATGGGCGTCTTCGTCCGCGCGATCTGGGATGAGATCCGGCGGCACGGATCGCGTGGGGCCACCTTGGGGAGAGCGCCTGATGAACGTCGTCAACTCGGTCCTCGGAACCGGGATCTGGCGCGAGGTTCGCATCGTGGTGATCGTCTTCACTGCCTCGGCGCTCGTTCGTCTGCTCCCGCTCCCGCGGCAGGACCGAGACCGCCCGCGGCACATGCGCCGCCGGGTCCTCGGCGTCGTGACCGCGGGTATTGGGGCCGTGTTATTGGCGAGCTGTGCGCTCGACATCGCCGGCCGGGCCGCCGCACCCAGATCAACCCGCGACGCGCTGACGGTGGTGGATGGCTCAACCGTCGCGACCAGCCTTCGGCCTGGCGTAGGTGTGTTCGTCGCTGGCGCGACCGTCTCGTACCGGCCGGTGGACGCCTGGGCGAGGCTGACCGGCGCGCCACCCGGTCTCGTGACCTACTACAGCGGATGGGGCGACCCGTTCCAGGCTCACTTCGCTCGCTGGGCTCACAAACGTGGCGCGGTGCCGTTCGTGCAGATGGAACCAACCGGAGTCGGCGTTGCCAGCATTGCGCTCGGCGCGTCCGACACCTACCTGCGGGCGTTCGCCCGCGCGGTCCGGGCCTACCGCTGGCCGGTGGCTGTGTCGTTCGGCCCTGAGGCCAACGGCCCGTTCTATTCCTGGGGCTGCCGCCACACCCCGGCCGGGACCTACGTGGCCGCGTGGCGGCACATCCACCAGGTCATGGCCAGCGCAGGAGCGCGGAACATCATCTGGACCTGGGATGTGAACCGGATCTACCACGCGACCTGCCCGCTGGCCGCCCGCTGGCCCGGCCGTCGGTACGTGGACTGGATCGGGGTCAACGGCTACTGGCGTGGCCACGGGGACAGTTTCGGCGATGCGCTCGCGCCGACCATCCGCGCCGCCCGGCAGCTGGCCGGCCTGCCGGTGCTGATTGGCGAGACCGGCGCACCGAACATCCGGGCAGCCAGTGGGTGGGTCCGCAGTGTGTTTCACGGCGTCGAGCACACAGCGGGCGTGGTGGGCCTGGTCTGGTTCAACTACGGCGACCGGCTAGGCAACTATCGGTTGCAGGATGACCGGCCCGCTCTCGCGGTATTCCGCGCTGAGGCGCGCGGCTACCGCCTATTACCTGAGCGGGGGCTCAGTTGAAGAGGCAGAGTTCCATGATGAGGGCCTCGACGGCGCCCTCACGTTCCTCGGGGCTGCCGTACCGGACCGTCTGGCCGAGTTCGGTGCCGACGGTGAACTCGGGCAGGTAGCGGAAGATGCCCTCGCGGCCATGCCCCAGCGCGATGTCATAGCCGAGCAGCAGCGCGGCGTGATGCATCTCGGTGGTGGCGACCCGGTTGAGGATGACGCCGAGTACCCGGCCGCGGAACCGGCGGGCATGCTTGGCGGTGGTGGTCAGCTGGTTACGTAGGCGGTCGCGGACGCCTTCGCGCATCAGTAACATGCCCTGGCCCTTCTGATCAGCGGGGTCTAATCAACGGCCGGCCAGGTTCCCCCCCCAGCCGTAACTACGCTCTAACTAAGAGACGCGCGACGGTCGCTCTCGGTGCACACGGCAGCGTATCAGAAGGGTCTCAACTTCAGCAGGACGGATTCCGCAGCTCAGACCAGTGCGGATTCGCTGATCCCGGCCTCGCGCATGATGGCCGCCAGCATCCGCTGATGCTCCGGGATCAGGCCGCCCTGATGCTTGGCCGTGAGCTGGGCCGCCCGGGTCAGCACCCGCTTGTCCACCGCGCCGAGCATGCCATCGAGCAAGGTCCAGGACAGCTGGTCCAGGGCGGGCCGCAGCACGGCCGGGTCCTCGGTGCTCTGGCACGCCTCGTCGAGCGCCTGCAGCCGCTGCTGCAGCTCTGGTCTGGGGGTCACGATCAGCGGGAACGCATCCACCGCGCCGCCCGGCATGGCGTCCGCCTTGGCCGCCTCGAACGCGCTGAGCAGCGGGCTCACCTCGCCCGCGGTCAGCGGGTCGTACAGGCCGGGGAACGGGATGGGCTCGTAGCCGCGGTCGTAACCGCTGATGTAGATGGGCGTCGCGGAGTTGTTCCGTGCCAGCACCCCGAGCGTGACGTCGAGCAGGGTGACCGGCCAGCCCAGGTCGGTGATGGCGTGGATGCGCATCTCGCCGGGCCGCCCGCCCAGCCCGGCCGCCAGCATCAGCTGCGCCGACTCGAGCGCCGATTCTCCGTAGAAGCCGATTTCCGCGCTGTGCAGCCGGATCACCCCGCCACCGCGGCTCCAGTCGACCAGCCGGTTGTGGATGATCGAGTTGTCCACCACGTGGGTAAACCGGGCCGCGGAGTAGACAGTCGTGGTGCTGCCCGCGGCGGCGTCCGAGATGACCCACTCGGCGATGCGCTTGGACGCGGTGTACACGTCCGGGGAGTAGGGCCGCAGCGCCTTGCCGGTGGACGCGCACACCACCTGGGGCACGCCGAACTCGGCGGACACCCCGAGCACGTTCCGGGTGCCGAAGATGTTCGTGCTGATCGTCCGGTGCACCTCGTACTCGGCCAGGCCCGGGTCGCGCTGCGCGGCCACGTGGAACACCACGTCCGGCCGGACCTGGTCGAACACTGACTTGAGCGCCCACCGGTCGCGGATGTCGGCCTGCATGTACTCGGCCTCAGGCAGGCCCGGGTACTGGTCGGTGATGCCCCGGCCCACGCTGACCAGCCGGCGCGGACATCGGCTGGCCACCTGGCGCATCAGCTTGGAGCCGATACAGCCGGTCCCGCCCACCACGAGCACGTTCTTGCCGTCCAGCCAGGTGGCCAGGTCATCCTCGGGCAGTGGGATCGCGCGCTCGCTGATACCCAGGAACCGTGCGTACTCCTGCTGGGCCTCGCTCCGGGCCGCCAGCAGTTGCTGGGTCAGCTCGCCCAGCCGCTGCAGAGACTGCTCATCCAGCGTCTGCTGGCCCGGAGGTACCGCCTCACGCATCAACGCAACGATCTCGGGCGAAGTTAGCACCGCTCGCCTCCACTTAGCTTGCCTGGCCTCGTAGCGGGGCGGCCTTTGGGACGTGCGGCAGATCGGCGCAACCTGCCTGACGCACACCGAGCGGCGCGTACTGGATGCGAAATGCGCTGCAACCGGAAACTCACTACCCCGCCTTCCCCCCAAACACCGCGAGCGCTTCCCTGATGCGGCCCGCGGGACGATCGATCCGGCTGCGCCGGGCTAATCTCCCTTTCACATTTAGTAACCAGACGGTTATGGACAGTCTGGAATCTTACGGCAATATCCTTCTTTATCTCACCCGGTTCATATCAAGACCGAAGCTTTCTGTGAAGACCGCGCAGCTACCGATGTTGCCGCTCACCAGCGGCGCGGTCGGCTGACCCGGCCGCCGGCACCGCGCTGTTGCCAAGATCACGGTGCGGGCACTGGCGTTAGGCAGGAAATGGCTGGCCGTGGCCGGCCGCGGGCCGGTGCGACGGATGCGCATGCTAGGTGGCCAGCCCGGCGGTGTCACCAGAGGCGAAGGCGACGGCGCCATCGGTCGCTATCACGTCCTCGACGTTGCGTGCCGCGGATCGCTGCGAATCCTCGCGGCGGATATGCAGGACGCCGACTTCCCGGCTGCCCTGGACCTGCCCGGCCACGTGCGCCAGCACCCGCAGGTAGCAGGCGCGGCGCGCCTGGCCGCGCAGGCAGTCTACGGAGTGCAGGGCCAGCCAGCCCGCGGTTGCCACCGCGTCGCGCCAGGTTTCTGTGGGCAACAGGCCGAGGGCCTGGTAACGGGCCACCAGGCGGGCCCGGCCGCGACCGTATTTGCGCCATTGCCTGAGCATGGAGCCCAGGTCGCCGCGATGCCGGCAGGCCACCACGGCGTCCGGCGCGTAGCCGAGGGTGTACCCGGCCAGCTGGACCCGCCAGAACAGGTCGGTCTCCTCGGCGGCGTAGTTGAACGATGGGTCGAACCCGCCGATCTGCTCGTACACGGCGCGGCGCAGCCCGCAGTTGCCGGCCAGCGCGTGCGGCAGCAGGCCGAACGGGCGGGGCAGCTCGCCCGGGGTGAGCGGCGGCCGCCAGGTGGCGACCGAGCCGGTGTTCAGCGACACGTCGTCGATGTGCCCGCCGACCGCGTCGTACTCCGCCAGAGCGGTGGCCATCCGCTCCACCCAGTCGTCCGCGGCGACATCGTCCGCGTCGACGAACAGCAGCAGCCGGCCCTCGGCGGCCCGGGCCGCCTTGGCCCGCGCGCCCGCCGCCCCGGGTGCGTCGCTGGAGTCGATGACCCGCACCGGCACCTGGCCCGCGATGGCCTGGATCGCGGTCGCACTGTCATCAGTTAACCCGTTGTCGCTGATCAGCACCTCCCACTGGCCGCGATAGGTCTGCCGGGCCAGTGCCGCGAGCTGCTGCGCCAGATACGGCATCCCGTTGCGCACCGGCATGACCACGCTGACGTCGATCGGCCCGGGCAGCGATGACGAAGCACCGCCCGTCATGGGCATCTCCCCCTAGTGAGCACGCCGCGTTCCTATGAAGATGCTCAGAATTTGTGAGTAGGTCTTGGATAGACGCGCCAGGTAGCGCTATGGAGTACCGGTTCCGTTGCGTGAGCCAAACTAACTGCTTCCGCCGCTTTTGCCCGGGCTTGACACTAACGCTGCCACCGTTGGCTGGTTACGCTGCGTGGCCGCGCGCAGTGCTCCAGCGCCAGGCCCGCGGTACTCATGCTTGAGCCAGTGCCGCAGGCCGCGGTTCCACAGTGACCGGGCCGAGTCCGACTCCCGCATGTACTCGCGGGCCAGCGCGTACTGGCCGGCGAACTCGGTCGGCCAGACCGAGCAGCCGTAGCCGTACCCGGCCGCCTGGACGCCGCTGACCGCGCGCTCGTCGAGGTGGCCGTAGGGGTAGCAGAACCCGGTGACGGGCTGCCCGGTGATGTCCCGCAGCATGGCCCGGCTGGTCTCGATCTCCTCGGCCAGCTCCGCGTCCGAGGCGCCCGGCAGCGACCGGTGCCGGAAGCCATGCGAGCCGATCTCGACGCCGGCCTCCGCTATCTCCCGCAATTGCGGCGCGGTCATGATCTGCTTGCGCGGCCCGTCCGGGTCCCAGTCGTTGGCCTGGCCGAGCTGGCCGGCGGGCACGAACATGGTGGCCGAGAAGCCATAACGCCGCAGCACCGGCAGAGCGTGCTCGATGAAGTCGGCGTAGCCGTCGTCGAAGGACAGCCCGACCAGGCGGCGTGCATCGCCGCGATCACGCGCCGCCAGCAGCTGGCCGACCGACGTGCCGGTCCGGCCGGTGCGGCGCAGCCAGCGCAGCTGCTGCTCGAAGCGCGGCGGCCGCACGGTGATGTCGAACGGGTCGTCATCGCCGGGGCTGATGGAGTGGTACATCAGGATGACCGGAGCTGCCATGTTGGGGTGACGTTCAGCCGGGCAGCCAGGTTTACTCCAGCTTGCCTTGGTTGCGTGGCGGTTCGATGGCTGGTAATGCGATCTCCCATTAGCCACTCATGTCACGGTTCCGGCCGTTACAGTGCCCTCTCGGGAGCGCGCCGCGACGTAACGCGGCTGGTGCGAGGGGGGCCATGGTCATGGCGTGTGGGCATCGCGCGGCCCGGCCGGCCGCTATCGCGGTCCAGCTGGCCGTCGTCGTGAGCGCGGGCGTGCTGCTGGCCGCCTGCTCGAGTCCCGCGCCCAGGACGGCCGCGAGCCAGCCACCGGTGACCGCGTCGGCCAGCCCGTCCGGCACGGCCAGCGCACCCGCCACCCCGACCGCGGTGCCGAGCGAGACCCCGGCCGCGCCGCCGCCCGGCTGGTGCCAGCACGGCGGGGCCAGGCTGTGGGCCAGCCTGGCCACCTGCGGCTGGCCCGGGCCGGGCAACACCGGGCCGGACATGGCGCAGTGCCCCAACGGCCTCACGCCGAACGACGGGCCGGTGACGAGGACCATCCGGATCACCACCCCGAACACCGTGATCAGCTGCGAGCACGTCGAGGGCATGATCGACGTTGAGGCGCCGAACTTCACCATCAAGAACAGCATCGTGATCGCGAACAGCGGCAAGACCGGGATCGCGGCCAACGGCTCCGGCGCCATCAAGATCGAGGACGGCGCGAGCGCGGTCGTGGACCACGTGAAGATCAACGGGGACAAGGGCGTGATGGCCTGCGTCTGGGACCAGGGCACCAGCGAAGTCGTCGAGGCGGTGAACTGCTTCGGCAGCGACGACGGCATCTGGAGCTGGGCCGACATGGGCTACTCGCACACCACCGGCGATCACTTCGTGATCCGGGACAGCTATATCCACAACCTGACCACGCGCACGTCCAACGGTCACGAGGACGGGTTCCAGACCGAGGGCGCCAGCTACGGGGTCATCCAGCACAACACGGTCAAGATGACCACGATCGCGGACAGCGCGCTGGCCATCTGGGACTCGCTGAAGAGCTCGCACGACATCCTGGTCAAGGACAACCTGCTCACCGGGGGCGGGTTCGCGATCTACGCGGAGGACTACAACCCGGGGGACGGCTCGTCGCCTAACTTCCAGGCCACCGGCGGCTTCAGCGTGACCGACATCCGGTACGTGGACAACTCGTTCAGCACGCTGGCCTCCGGCTGTGTCGGCGCGTTCGGGGTGTGGTTCGAGCGCCCCTGGCCGCCCTATGACGGCGGCCCGACCGACGGCTGGCACCGGCACGGCAACCGGGTGCTGGAGACCGGGCAGAACGTGGACAGCGGCAACCCGTCCGGGCCCGGCCTGAACTGCGGCTGACATGCGGGGCCGCCTTTCGGCTGCCCGCTGCACCCTTTCCAGCCGACCTAAAGGGCGTCATCTGCTGGCTGACCTGCACTCAGCGTTTACTCAGGGTTTTAGCTCTGTTTCCGTTGAACTGGCAGACGGGCGGGCTCGTGGATACGAGTGGATCCGTGGCCCCAGTGCCACGGAATCCTCGTCGTACCGTCCGCCGGGCCGCCGCGCAGGCCTCAGTAGCAGCCCACGGTGACGGGTCCTCGTGCATTGCCGACGATGGGATTGCCGATGCCTCTTGCCGCCATGCTCACCTGGGTGGTGACTGCCGGCGCTGGTCTCTATCTGCTGACCATCTGGCTGATCGAGTACGACCGCGAGTTCCAGTCGGTCGCGGCCACCCGGCTGCCGGTGCCGGTGATCAGCACCCACGCCCTGCTCGCGATTACCGGCATGGTGCTGTGGACGGTCTTCCTCATGACCGGCGCGCATGACCTGGACTGGCTGGTCACCGGGATCCTCGCTGTGGTCGCGATCCTCGGTCTGACCATGGCGGTGCGCTGGGTCGGGGTGTACCGCGCGTACGGGGCCCGCTCGCGCCATGCGCACGCGGCAGTCCCGGTACCGGTCGGCGCCGGTTACGGCGCCACACGTGCCGCTTTGGGACACCGGGCGGCCATTCCGCCAGAACGCCACTTCCCGGTATCGGTCGTCATCCTGCACGGTGTGTTCGCGGTGGCCACCTTCGTCCTGGTGCTGCTGGCCGCGCTACATCACGCGACCTGACCGGGCCGGACGGCGGCGCCTGGCGGCTACTCACACGTAGTGCAGCTCGGTGCCGTCGTGCGGCTCGTGCTCGACGAGCTGGTCGCAGGTGGGGCAGTACCAGCGGGCCTCGACCGGGGTGCCGCAGCTGTGGTGCCGTGGCGCGTCAGCCGGGTCGGCGTGCTGTGCTCCCCAGTGCGCCAGCAGGCGGAGCGCCCCGGCCAGGTCCTTGCCCTCGGCGGTCAGCTCATACGCGACCCGCGGCGGCCGCTCCGAGTAGGGCCGGGCCACCAGCAGAGCGGCACGTTCCAGCCGCTTGAGCCGCTCGGACAGGATGTTCGGCGCGATGCCGGGGATCTGGCCGAGCACGTCGTTGAACCGGCGCGGACCCGGCAGCAGCGCCTCAACGACGAGCAGCGTCCACCGGTCGCCCACCCGGGCCAGTGCCTCGGCCAGCGGTGAGGAACGGTCGCCGGAACCGGCAGGACCGGGAGGACCGGCGGGACCGGCGGGACCGGATTCGGGTTCGGCCATGAGCGGAATCGTATCCCGTTGACTCTCCGCGGGTTGATAGTAAGTTGCAAGTTACTAGTTACTGGACTTAGGGAGCCTGCTGGAGGGCGGCCATGTCACTTCTGGACGAGGTACAGACGAACATCAGGCAGCTGGCCGAGGGGGCTGGCGCATCGGTGGTGGGCATCGGCCAGCGCTGGGGCGTCGGCTCGGGCGTCGTGCTCGGCGACGGGCGGGTGCTGACCAACGCGCACAACGTGCGCGGCGATCAGGTCACGGTCACGTTCGCGGACGGGCGCACCGCCGAGGGGAGCGTAGCCGGGCACGACATCGACGGCGACCTGGCCGTCATCAACGTCAACACGGCCGGGGCGGCCGCGCTGCCCTGGGCGGCCGGCGCGGGGGCGGAACTCGGCCTGGCCGTGTTCGCCCTGGCCAACCCCGGCGGCCGGGGGCTGCGGGTGACGTTCGGGTTCGTGTCCGGCATCGAGCGGACGTTCCGCGGGCCCCGCGGCCGTCGCATCACCGGCAGCCTGGAGCACACCGCGCCGCTGCTGCCCGGCTCATCGGGCGGCCCGGTCCTGAACGCGGCCGGGCAGTTGCTCGGCATCAACACCAACCGCCTCGGTGAGGGCTTCTACCTGGCCATCCCGGCCGATGAGGCGCTCCGCGGCCGGGTCAACGCGCTGGGCCGCGGTGAGTCAGCCGCGCCGCCGCGGCTGGGCGTGGCGCTGGCGCCCGGGCACGTGGCCCGGCGGCTGCGCCGGTCGGTCGGCCTGCCCGAGACCGAGGGCGTGCTCATCCGCGGGGTAGAAGAGGACAGCCCGGCGGCCCGGGCCGGCCTGGCCCAGGGCGATCTGATCGTGGCGGCCGCGGGCCGGCCGATGCGCGACCCGGACGACCTGTTCGATGCGCTGCAGGCATCCGCTACGGGCGGCACGATTCAGCTGAACGTGGTCCGGGGCGCCGACGAGCGGACCATCGAGGTGACGTTCGGCGGCTGACCTAAGCCCGTTTCGCCAGGGCCGGGGTCACTCTGCCGCGGGGGCGTGCTGGGCACGTCCCCGCGGCGGTGGCCGTCATGATGGCGATGGCCGTGGTCCGGCCGCTCGTCCAGCGGACCCGGGTAGGCGGCCTCGGCCCGGTCCGCCAGCCGGTTGAACTGGTGGCGGACCACCAGCACCACCGCGACGAACGCGACGATGGCCGCGCCGCCCAGAATCCAGTTGATGGTCTTGTCGGCCCGTTGCAGGGCGTCGCCCGCCAGGTACGACGCGAGCGTGTAGATCCCGGCCCAGAGGATGCCGCCCGCGGCGTTGGCGGGCAGGAACACCCGCCAGCGCATCTTGCTGACGCCAGCCAGGAACGCGGCGTAGGCGCGCAGCACCGACACGAACCGGCCGAAGAACACCACCGGCACGCCGTGCCGGTCGAACAGGTAGCGGGCCGTCTTCAGCTTCCGCTCGTCGAGCCGCACCTTCGGCCCGTACCGCCGGGCCAGCCGGTAGCCGCCCTGGTCACCGAGCCAGTAGCCGATGTTGTCACCGATGATCGCCGCCGCTGAAGCCACTAGCCAGATCACCCACGGGTTCAGCTTGTGCGTGTGCCCCGCGTACGTGCCTGCAATGATCAGCGCCGTCTCACCGGGCAGCGGCACACCCAGGCTCTCGGCCGCCACCAGCAGGAACAGCACCCAGTAGCCGTAGCTGGCGATCAGGTGGCTTAGATTCACTCGGGTGACCCCCGATGGAGTGGCGGATACCCTCACCCTAGGTCGCCGGGTGCTCAGCACCAGTAAAGGCAGCCGCCGGGGCTAGGTCCGGTCCATCCGGCGCTGCAGCAGCGCGGCCCGGGCGGCGCGCAGCTCCCCGAGCAGGTCCGGGGTGAGCTTGGGCGTCGCCTCTGCCAGCAGTGCGTCGGTGCGCCGCACCAGGTCATCGGAGTCCGGCCCGGCGCTCCTGGCCAGCTCATCCAGCTGGCCCAGGGCCTGGCCCAGGCCGGGCAGCATGGGAACGCACACCCGGCCGATCTCCGTCGGCACCAGTTCGAGCACCCCGCCGCCGAAGCTGCGGCCCTCTATCTCCGCGGTCAGCAGCGTGGCCGTGTTATGAAAGCCGGCGACCAGGTCCGCTTCCCGGCCTTCGAAGGCCGTGGTCATCCGGCCCTGGTAGATCGTGTCGGTGGTGGTGACCCCGGCCGGGTTCAGCACCAGCCGTGGGTACCGGTGCGAGCGCTTCGACAGCAGCAGGCTGCCGGGCTGGACGATGGGCACGCGGTACCACGGGTCCCGGATGCGGCACTTGTAGCGCTGGTGCAGCCGGAGTTCCTCGCCGTGGCGCAGGTAGCTGGCCGCGGCCGGGGTTTGCTCTGGATCTGGCGACTGCGGCCCGAAACTCAGCAGCCACCGCGGGCAGTCCAGCTTGGCCAGCTCACCGTGGTCCTGCTGGCTGAAGAAGAGCCCGGCAGCATGCCGGATCCGGGGCAGCAGCGGCAGCGCCCAGGTATCGAGGCGGTACCGGCTGAGCGTGCCGTCACCAACCGAGAAATACTCGTTGGCGCCGGTCACCGTGGACACCGAGAGCCGGGCCACCTCGGCCAGGCGGTGGAACCCGGGCAGCCCGGTCACCTGATGCAGCGCGCTCAGCTGGGCCGGGGTAAGCAGGTACCGGGTCCAGGTGGGCGCGGATTCCTGCACCTCGTGCATCCAGCCGAGCGGCTTCCCGGGCAGGTGCTCCACCACGGTGAGCGGCGCGGCCGCGCGGTGGGCCGGCGACCGGTTCAGCCGCCCGCTGAGCACCGACTACCTCCTGCAGTACGCCGGGAAACGAGCCGGGCGGGAAGAGATCCGCCTGCAGGTCGCCGGCCTTGCGGATCAGCCAGGTCCGCACGCTGCGCGCGGAAATCCCGGTGAAGCATTCGGCGGGCACGATGAACGCGAATGACCCACCGGCCCGCAGGCTGGTCAGCGCGGTCAGCAGAACCGGGATCCACAGATTCGACACGCCGGTCAGCGTGAGGCCGCTGTCCTGAGCTACCGCGAGCGCACCGGCCCGGTCCTCCCCGGTCAGGAACTGGAACCGGACGAACGGTGGGTTGCCGACCGCGGCGTCGTACTCGCCGGGCACCGGCCGCGCACCGTTCAGCACACTGCCGGTGAGCACGGTGCCCCCGAACGCGGTGGCCGCCAGGACCTGCCGGCACTTGGCCGCCTCCCCGGGATTCAGCTCGACCGCGGTTAGGTCCTTTACCCGGTCCGCGATTGAGTGGTCGCGGAGGCCACGGATGAACGCGCCGTCACCCGCGCTCGGCTCGAAGATCCGCAACGGCCCGGGTGCTCCGCTGCTGAGTGCGGCAATACGGTCGAGGCATACGTGCACCAGAGTGGGCGGCGAGTAGAAACCGCCGCGCAGTTTTTCCGCGCTGATAACGTCAATGGTCCTCAAGCGGCGCCGTCCCAGGTGTCCTGGCTGGGCGGAGGGTGTGGGATTCGAACCCACGAGGACACTCACGCGCCCTAGCGGTTTTCAAGACCGCCGCCATCGGCCACTAGGCGAACCCTCCCGCGGACAACCATAGTGCCGCGATCCGGGGGCCGGGCGCCCGCGCCGCGAAGGTGCCAGGCGGGGACTTCTCCTACGCGCAGTAGTGAGTAGGCTCACCGGTAAGGAGGAGGATCCATGCTGCCGCCCTTTGGCTGGCAGGCCGTGCTGGAGCAGTGGCAGTTCGCGCCTGTCGTAACGGTGCTCGCCGCCGTCCTGGCCGCGCTGTACCTGTGGGGCGTGTGGCGGGTCGGCCGCCGGCACCCGGCCCGGCCGTGGCGGTGGTGGCGGACCACGTTCTTCTTCGCCGGGCTGGCGGTGATCGTGCTGGCCACCGAGAGCGGCATCGGCGACTACGACGACGTGCTGTTCTGGGACCACATGGTGCAGCACCTCATGCTGATCATGGTGGCGCCGCCGCTGCTGGTGGCCGGCCAGCCGGTCACGCTGCTGCTGCATGCCAGCCGGAACCCGCTGCACACCTGGACCAAGCGGGTCATCCGGTCCCGGGTGGTCACGTTCCTGACCTGGCCGCCGTTCACCCTGGCCGCGTACGCCGCGGTCATCGTGTCCACCCACCTCACCGGCCTGATCACCACCACCATCACGCACCCCGTGTGGCACGACGCCGAGCATGCCACCTACCTGGTGGTCGGCTACCTCTTCTTCCTGCCGATCGTGGGCAGCGAGCCGATCCGCTGGCGGCTGTCCTACCCGGTCCGGTTCGTACTGCTGGCCGTGGCCATGCCGGTGGACACGTTCACCGGGCTGATCCTGAGCATGCAGAGCACCCCGCTGCACGCCACCGACGGCCCGGCGCCGCCCGGCTCGCCGAACCCGCTACAGGACGTGCACTGGGCCGGGGCCATCATGTGGGTGGCCGGCGACGCGCTCATGTTCGGGTTCATGATGCTGGTGTTCCTGATGTGGGCCCGGTCGGACCGCGGCGGCGAGTCCAGCCTGGGCTGGCTGGAGAAGGTCCGGTCCAACAGCTTCGAGCACACCACCGCGGCCACGGTCAGCCCGGCGGCCGCCGCGCACGGCACGATCGACGACGACGAGCACCTCGCCGCGTACAACGACTACCTGGCCCGGCTGAACGAGTCCGGTCACGGCCCGGCCGACCGCTAGTAATACCCAGGCCCGCTAGACAAATATCTCCCCCCAGGCTGAACCCACTGAACGCCATACCCGTGACAGAGGGTGCAGCACGCGGAGCGGGGCGTTCGCTGCACGACTTCTGCCTGCTCTCGCGCTGCACCACGGTGCCCAATGAAGGGCCGCCGTGGCCACCAGGGGAAGGGGAGCGGGAGATGTCAGTCATTCACCGTGCCGTCGTGGCTTCGGCTGCGGGGGCGGCGGCCGTCGCCACGGCGGCGTTCGTCCTAGCGCCTGCCGCGGGGGCGCAGGCGCGATCCAGTGGATCCTCGTTTATTGGCCACTTCCACCATCTCAAGACCATCGCGTCCACGGTGCCGGGCAACGGAGACGTCAACCCGTACGGCACCGTCGTCATCCGGCACACCCAGGGCGACCTGCAGCGCGGCAGCGTACTCATCAGCAACTTCAACAACAAGAAGAATCTGCAGGGTACCGGCCGGACCATCGTCCAGATCACCCCGGGCGGCAAGCTCAGCGTCTTCGCCAAGATCAACCCGAACCACCTGCCCGGTCCGTGCCCCGGCGGGATCGGCCTGACCACCGCGCTCTCCGTGCTGCCCGGTGGCTGGGTGGTCGTCGGCAGCCTGCCCACCACGGATGGGAACGTCGGCCACCGCCCAGGCCGGCTGCCTGCTGGTGCTGGACAACACCGGTCACGTCCGGGAGACCATCTCCGGCAACGGCATCAACGGCCCGTGGGACATGACCTCAGTCAGCTTCGGCAACCTGGCCCAGCTGTTCGTGACCAACGTGCTCAACGGCACGGTCGCGGCCAACGGGAAGGTCGTGCATCGGGGCACCGTGCTCCGGCTGACCCTGGCCCTGTACGGCAGCCAGCCGCCCGTGGTGAAGAACATCACCAAGATCGGCTCGGGCTTCCCGCAGCGCACCGACCCGGCCGCGCTGGTGATCGGCCCGACCGGCGTGGCGCTGAACCGTCACGGCACGCTGTTCGTGGCGAACAGCCTGGTCAGCAGCATCAACGCGATCCCGAACGCGGTGTTCCGGCACAGCAGCGCCGGTACCGGCGTCGTGGTCACCTCCGGCGGCAAGCTGAACGCTCCGCTCGGCCTCATCCTGGCCCCGAACGGGAACGTGCTGACCGTCAACGGCGGGGACGGCCGGATCGTCGAGACCACGCCGGGCGGCATGCAGGTCGCTTCCCGGTTCCTCGACAAGTCGGGCAGCCCGCCCGGTGCGGGTGCGCTGTTCGGCCTGGCCCTGACCCCGAAGGGGAACGGCGTCTACTACGTGGACGACGCGGTCAACACGCTGCGCCTGCTGCACTGAGTTAGCACCGGGTCTGCCGGCGTGCGCCCCTACCGGGGGGCGGGGCGCGCGCCGGTCCACCCTCCGAGCCGCACGGGGAACGGGGGTAGGAGGAAGCGCTGCCGGCGACACGCCGGCAGCGCTTTCTACGTGAATCTACGGTTTGGGCTAGACCCCCGCATAGGCTGCTAGGCCGTGGACCCTGTACGCAACCCCTATGCTCCGGGCGCCGGGCAGCGGCCGCCCGAGCTGGCCGGCCGGGACCGCGAGCTGAGCCAGTTCGAGGTGGTGCTGGAGCGGATCGCCCGCGGCCGCCCGGAGCGCAGCATGGTGCTCACCGGGCTGCGCGGGGTGGGCAAGACCGTGCTGCTCAACTCGTTCCGCTCGATGGCGCTGCAGCGGCTGTGGGGGACCGGCAAGATCGAGGCCCGGCCGGGCCAGTCGATCCGCCGGCCGGTGGCGGGCGCGCTGCACATGGCGGTCCGCGAGCTCGCACCGCGGCACCGTGCCCCGGACCGCATCGACCAGTTCCTCGGCGTGCTCAAGGCGTTCGCCGGCCGCGACCCGAAGGCGCCCAAGGGCACGTTCGTCCCGCATCTGGGCATCGACGTGCCCGCGGTCCGCGGCCGGGCCGACTCCGGGGACCTGGAGATCGACCTGATGGAGCTGTTCACCGACGCCGCGTCGGTGGCCGCCGACCTGAGCGTCGGCATCGCGCTGTTCATCGACGAGATGCAGGACGTGCCCGCGGACGACGTGTCCGCGCTGTGCGCGGCCACGCACGAGCTCTCACAGAACGGCGGCCCACTGATTGTGGTCGGGGCGGGCTTGCCGCACTTGCCGTCCGTGCTCTCCGCGAGCAAGTCCTATTCAGAACGACTATTCCGATACGTGTCGATAGACCGGCTGGACCGGTCCGCGGCTGATCAAGCCCTGCTTGCGCCCGCCCAGCGGGAAGGCGCTGACTTCGAGCCCGGCGCGCTGGATGCCCTGTACCAGGCGGCCGATGGCTATCCCTACTTCGTCCAGGCCTACGGCAAAGTCACCTGGGATGTCGCCGCGGCCAGCCCGGTGACCGCGCAGGATGTCGCGGTGGCCAGCCCGCAGGCCGAGGCCGAGCTGGCGGTGGGTTTCTTCGGCAGCCGGTACGAACGGGCCACCCAGGCCGAACG
The DNA here is from genome assembly GCA_963747705.1 of uncultured Actinomycetes bacterium. Taxonomy (GTDB): domain Bacteria; phylum Actinomycetota; class Actinomycetes; order Streptosporangiales; family Streptosporangiaceae; genus RYN-230. The sequence goes on from CAVVGF010000030.1 coordinate 213,406, forward strand.
CGAGTACATGCGCACGATGGCGCTGCTCGGCGACGACCCGGTCCAGACCTCCCAGGTGGCGGAGCAGCTGGGCCGCAAGCCGTCCAGCGTGTCCCCGGCCCGGGACGGCCTGATCAAGAAGGGCCTGATCTACAGCTCAGAGCGCGGCCTGATCGCGTTCACCGTGCCACACTTCGGCCGCTTCCTCCGCGGCCAGCCCGCCTAGCCGTCCATACCCCTTTCTACCGTCACTGCTAGACGGCTCAAGAAATCCCCAGACGGCGACGGTCTCGCGGAGTATCGCGGTTTCTAGGCCTGGGCGTAGATAGGGGCAGACTGCTGCAGAGGGCGACGCCTCGCCGGCGGCTGCTGGGAACCGTGGGGTGAGAGTCTTCCCTGGGTACGGTTGGGGTGTGAGCGTCGGGGGCGATCACGTCGTGACCGGGGCGCGGGGGACTGGGGCTGTGCCCCGCCAGGGTCAGGACGGGACTGAGGGTCAGGATGGCGCCGCTGCGGGCGGTGATATCGCGTTCCGCGAGTACGTCACCTCGCGGAGCGGGTCGTTGCTACGGATGGCGTTGCTGCTCACCCGCAACCGGGCCGACGCCGAGGATCTGGTCCAGGCCGCGCTGGCCAAGACGTTCCAGGCCTGGGACCGGATCGAGGACCGCGGCGCGGTGGACGGCTACGTCCGCCGGGCCATGGTCAACACGCACATCTCCTGGTGGCGCCGGCGCCGGGTGGAGGAGTACCCCACCGATGAGATCCCGGACCAGCCGGTCCTGGACCACGCGGGCGACAGCGAGATGCAGGACGCGCTGCGCCGGGCCATCGAGCGGCTGCCGCAGCGGATGCGCGCCGCCGTGGTCCTTCGGTACTACGAGGACATGAGCGAGGCCGAGGTCGCCGAGGCGCTCGGGGTGAGCCTGGGCACGGTCAAGAGCACCGTGTCCCGGGCCGTGGCCAAGCTGCGTATCGACGCCGACCTGCTCGGAGGGTGACGTCCTGGCCGCTGGCGTGACACGATCCACACAACCGCAGCCAGACTGGTGCAGTTCGCGCCGGGCGACATCACATGGAGGTGGGTCGTGCTCAGCACGATGATGGACGTGCCCCTGACGGTGACCGCGCTGATGCGGTACGGCACGACGGTGTACGGCGACAGCCAGGTCGTCACGTATACCGGGGACGGCGTGACGCGCCAGTCCTACGCGCAGACCGGCGCCCGCGCGGCCCGGCTGGCCGGGGCGCTGCGCCAGCTCGGCGTCACCGGCGACCAGCGGGTGGCCACGCTGCTATGGAACAACTCCGAGCACCTGGAGTCGTACCTGGCCATACCGTCGATGGGCGCGGTGCTGCACACGCTCAACGTGCGGCTGGCCCCGGACCAGATCGGCTACATCGCCAACCACGCCGAGGACTACGTGATCATCACGGAGCCCACGCTGGCCCCGCTGCTGGCCCAGGTGCTGCCGCACCTCAAGACGGTCCGGCACATCCTGCTGACCGGCTCGCCGGCCGGCCCGGAGAGCGGCGCGGCCGACTCGCTGGTTGGCCCCGGCCGCGAAGTACATCTGTACGAAGAGCTGCTCAGTTCCGCGGACGAGGCGTTCAGCTGGCCAGATCTTGATGAGAAGACCGCCGCGGCCATGTGCTACACGAGCGGCACCACCGGAATGCCCAAGGGCGTCGTGTACAGCCACCGGTCCACCTACCTGCACTCGATGGGGGTCTGCCTGGGCAACGTGTTCGCCCTGTCGGACCTGGACCGGGTGCTCCCGGTGGTGCCGATGTTCCACGCCAACGCGTGGGGGCTGGCCTACGCGTCGGTGCTGTCCGGCGCGGACCTGATCATGCCGGGCCGGTTCCTCCAGCCGGAACACCTGGTCAAGCTCATCGAGGCGGAGCGGCCCACGATCGCCGGCGCGGTGCCGACGATCTGGACCGGGCTGCTGCAGTACATCCGGGCGCACGGCGGGGACGTCTCGTCGCTCCGGCTGGTGCCGTGCGGCGGATCGGCCGTGCCGCACTCGCTGATGGCCGCGTTCGAGAAGGAACTCGGCGTCAACATCCTGCAGGCCTGGGGGATGACCGAGACCTCGCCGCTGGGCAGCGTGGCCCGGGCGCCGCGCGGGCTGACCGGGGATGAGGCCTGGAAGTACCGGGACACCCAGGGCCGGCTGTTCTGCACCGTCGAAGGCCGTCTGGTCGGCGACGACGGCACCGTGCTGCCCAACGACGGCGTCGCGGTCGGCGAGGTCCAGGTGCGCGGCCCGTGGATCACCGGCTCGTACCACAAGGACGACGACCCGGCCAAGTTCGACCGTGGCTGGCTGCGCACCGGTGACGTGGGCACCATCGACCGGCTCGGCTACGTGACGCTCACCGACCGGGCCAAGGACGTGATCAAGTCCGGCGGGGAGTGGATCTCCTCGATGGAACTGGAGAACCAGCTGATGGCCCACCCGGACGTCAGCGAGGCCGCGGTCATCGGGGTGCCCGACGACAAGTGGGGTGAGCGGCCGCTGGCCGCGGTGGTGGTGGCGCAGGGCGCCACGGTGACGCCCGAGGAACTGCGCGCGTTCCTGGCCGACCGCGTCCCGCGCTGGCAGCTCCCGGAGCGCTGGGCATTCATCGACGAGGTGCCCAAGACCAGCGTCGGCAAGTTCGCCAAGACCAGGATGCGGGACGCCTTCGCCCGCGGGGACTACAAGGTGGTCACGGTCGAGGGCCGGGCGCGCTGAGATTCCGCGCTGATCATGCCGAACTGCTTTGGCGTGCGAGGCGGTCGGCCGGTACGCTGATGCGGACCGCTTGGTCGGGGAGGCTTCGCCTAGTCCGGTCTATGGCGCCGCACTGCTAATGCGGTTAGGGTTCATCGCCCTTCCGGGGTTCAAATCCCCGAGCCTCCGCTCCTCACCTGGGAGTCCGCGCGCACCGCGCGGGCTCCCAGGTCTGCGTGGCAGATGAGGCTGGCGTGCTCCCGGAGCGTGCCCCAGCGGTCACGCTATGACCTCTCCGTGGCGGTCGCCCGTCGTCCCCCCCTAAGGGGTTTCCGTCCCCCAGGCGGTAGGCAATCCAATCCGGCAGTCGCCCGTATGGGCCTATATTGCTGGTGAGCGAGGGGACCGGCGTTGACCTTCTCCCATCTGGAGGAATGCCTGACTGGTTGCTTACACGACCCGACCTCGCGCCATTAATTTGACTTTTCTTTCCTTTTTCTCAGGGTTTACGATCCGAGATTAGTTCGTGCCACGGGGCGGAACGCGCAGTACGTTCACGCTCGGTCCGGCACGGAGGGAGCCCCCGCATGACTTACGTTGTTGCTTTGCCTTGCGTTGATCTGCTCGACAAGACCTGCGTCGATGAGTGCCCCGTGGACTGCATCTACGAGGGCGAGCGCATGATGTACATCCACCCTGACGAGTGCGTGGACTGCGGTGCGTGCGAGCCGGTCTGCCCGGTCGATGCGATCACCTACGAGGCTGACGTGGCCGCCCCGTACAAGGATTTCTACGCGATCAACGTGGAGTTCTTCACGAATCTCGGCTCGCCGGGCGGCGCGTCCAGAGTCGGCAAGATTCACCAGGATCACCCGATCGTGGCCGGGCTGCCTCGCCAGCGCTAACTGGTGACGGTATTCGCTCGCGGAACCTGGGTCGGGATCAGGAAGGTGGTCTGATGGAGCCTCTGGAGTTCCAGCGGGACTGGGAGTCCCGGAACGCAGCGGGCTCTCCCGGGCCGGCCGGGGACGTGGCACTACATGACACCGACCCCGGCGTCCGGCCGGGGTCATGGGCTCCGGCACGGGCCCGCCACGCAGCCGGCGGCCCGGGCCAGCCGCCCGCGCAGCCGGCCAGGGCAGATGACATGTTCAACGAGCCCTACAGCGGCGGCGACTGGAGAGACGATCCCGGCTACGGCTACGACAACGTCGGTGGCGGCGCCGGTTCGTACAACTCTGGCCCCTATAACAACCCTGGTCGCCACGAGTCCGGTCCTTACCGCACCCCAGCTGGTTACGACCCCGGCCCGTACACCAATGGTGCTGACCGCCCCGGCCCGTACGACCTCCCGGCTGAGCACCCCTCCGGCCCGTACAACCCCCCGGCCAGGTATGACGACGGCCCGTACGACAACGGTGCGCGTTACGACCCCGGTCCGTACAACACCCGTGCTGGGTATGACGCTGGGCCGTACGGCAACGGTGCTGAGCGCCCGTCCGGCCCTTACGACCTCCCGGCTGAGCACCCCTCCGGTCCGTACAACCCCCCGGCCAGGTATGACAACGGCCCGTACGACAACGGTGCTCGCTACGACTCCGGTCCGTACAGCAGCCCGGTTGGTTACGACGCCGGCCGCTCCGGCAACGGCGCTCGTTACGACTCCGGTGCGTACAGCCCCCCGGGCCCTTATGGCCCTGGTCCGGACAACCCCGCTCCGTACAACACCCCGGGCCCTTACGGCCCTGGTCCGGACACCCCCGGTCCGTACGGCCCTGGCCCTTACAACGACCCCGGCCCCCCTGGCACCGGAGCGCACGCCAGGCGCGAGATCATGGCGGCCGATGCTCCGCGCCCCGCTCGGGGCCAGGGCAACGGCCCGGGCGCGCACAGCCTGGAGAGGGCGTACCTGGCCCGGGACGAGCCGGCGCTACAGGGTTATCCGGCCTCGCGCGGGGCCGTGGAACTCCGGAACAACGAGGACCCAGTTTCCCTAGCGCAACGGATCCTCTCGGTCGCTGACTATGAGGCGACCGCGATAACGCAGCGAGCCGCGTACCAGGCCGCCACGATCACGAAACAGGTTGCCTACGAGGCGACCGAGATACGTGACGCCGCCCGGCGGGAAGCCGAGCAGATGAAGCAGGAGGCGGCTGACCAGGCGCAAGCCGTACGCCAGGCAGCTGAGCTCGAAGTGGCCGAAGTGCACACGGCGGTCATGTCGATGCGGACCGAGCTCAACGAGTTCGCCGCCCGCCTTACGGACACGCTCCCGCACCAGGCGGTGACCCGGACACCCCCGGCCGAGCTCCCCGGCGGCCAGCGTGGCCAGCCCGCCGGCCCGGCCGAAGGAACGGCCGCAGCCGGCACCCACGGAGCGGCCGCCCGGGCGGCCCACAGGCATGCCAGCCGGACGGCCCGCGGCCGAGCCGGCTGAGCGGCCCGCGGGCAGGCCGGCGGCCCGGCCAGCCGGCGGCCCTGCGGCACGGCCATCCACTGGTCCTGCGGCCCGCCCGGCCGGAGGGCCAATGGCGCCGCCCGCCGGACGGCCCGCGGCGCGCCCCGCCGGAAAGGCCGCGCCGCGCGGCCAGCCGGAAAGCCGTCGGCCGGGAAGGGCCGGCAGGTGGCCGCCATCCGCTTCGCCACGATCGCGACGACAATGCTGTTCCTGGTCGCGGTCGTCGCGGGCGTTATCGAGATCCATCTGCATGGGTTCCAGTTCTTTGTCTTCCGGGCGACCGGTGTTGGTGAGACCTCGAGAAACGGCCTGCAAGAAAATCAGGGCCCGGGCCAGCCGGATGCACCTAAGCCGACGCCCAGCCACATCAAGGTACAGCCGAGCCCGCATAGCACGGGCACCGTGCACAACGGCTAATAGCAGCGAGCGGGGCAGGAAGGAGAGTCACGATGGCCAGGACACCTGTGGGTAGACGGGCAGGCGAAGGGCCGGCCGCGGATTACTACCCGCCGGCTCCGTATGACGACGGCCCGGCTGGCTACGAGCCCGGCCCGTACCCCGACGTTGCGGTAGCTCCGCGGCCGGTGAAAGAACCGCCCAGCCAGCCGCTGAAGGCAGATAAGAGCCGCCTGGACGAATGGATGGAGGTGACCTTCAAGTTCGGCGGCTCCAAGATCAAGCGGAAAGCGGTCGCGCTCGTCATTCTCGGCGCCCCCGCGCTGATCCCCTTCTTCCTGATGATGCCTGCTTACCTCACGGTGAACCAGAACACCATCGGTGTGTCGGTCGATGACACGCTGGGGACCGGGGCCATGATCTGCCTGTTCCTGTGCCTGCTCGTCACGCCCATGGTCACGATCACCGGGCAGCGGTGGTTCGTCCCACTGCGGCGCTGGTACGGGATCATGATGGGGTGCACCGCCCTCGGCGACATGATCTCCGCCGGTATCACCGATAACTTCGCCGGAGGCGTGTTCGGCCGGCTGACCGGGCACGTTTTCGAGCTCATGGGATTCATGATGGCGATGCTGGTCATCCCGCTCCTGCTCACCGGTAACCCGTGGGCCCAGCGCAAACTGGGCAGGTACTGGAAGCGGCTGCACCGGCTCATTTATGTCATCTGGGGGTTGCTCTTCGCCCACCTGATCCTGCTTGAGGGAATCGGGTTCCAGCCTGGGGGCACGACCAATGGCTCCGGCTTCCCTGGTGACGGTGACCCCGTCTTCCATCAGCGCCTCTACCAGTTCGGCGCGTGCAGCCTCTTCCTGTTCACCCTCCGGCTACCACCAGTGAAGCGGTGGATAGCCGCCCGCCAAAAGGAAGGCCGGAACTGGCTGGTCTACGTGACCGTCGCGCCGCTTTTCGTGCTATTCGTGTTCGGTTTTATCTACATCGTCAACGAGGAGTTCTTCAAGGGAATTGACTCCTTCACCGAGAATCCCAGCTCCGAATAAGGCCGCGATATGAGCGAGACGTATGCCAGAGGCGGCCAGGAGAACACGGGTGCCGGCGGGTTCATCCTCGTCGTTGCCTCCCTCCTGGCCGCTGTCCTGGTGCTCGCGGGCCTGATCTATGCCGCAGGCACCCCGGCGAGGCACAGAGCGGCGCTGGCCGCCGCCGGATGCGAGCCCAGCCTGTCGCCCGCCGGTGTGCAATGCACCACCGCGCAGATGCTGACCCAGCGGTTTCTGGCGATCATGATTCCGGCCCGTCAGCAACTCAGCGCTGACCAAGCCGCCTACAACGTGGACGTGAGGCGCGGGAACGTCGCTGCGGCCCAGATCGCCCTAATGTCCGAAGTGACGTCGGAGCACACGTTCGATACGAGCGTGGGCGGCATCACGTTCCCGCCCGCCGTCATGGTTATAGCCGAGACGCTGATCCGGGCCAACAAGGCCCGCGCCGTGCTGACCGCCAAGCAGGCCCAGTCGACCTCGCTAGTCCAGCTGAGGTCGTTCAACCGCCGGGTTGACGTGGCCGGCGTCGCCGTGCAGAAAGAGGTAAAGCTCATCCGCAAGGTCCTGGCTTCGCCGTCTCAGGCGGGCTGAGCCGCCACGGCAGGCGGCGGGGAGATCCCGGCAAAAGGGTACAAACATGCCTAAAACCCTGTAATGACCCGGTAAGAAGTGATAAAGGCGTACGTTAGGCGGACGCACATGCTATAGCCGGAAAACCCAAGACCCCTGGGCTCAACGATGACTGCGGCTCCCCCTCGCGTCACCGTCCGGGTAGCCGTCCAGTCGTCGGGGCGGCTGCTCCGCGACGCGCTCGCTACGTGTCTTGCGGCCCGGCCAGACCTTATCGTCGTGGGCAAGGTGGCACAGCCAGAAGAACTCCCGGCGCTGTGCGAGCTGGGCGGGGCAGACACGGTGATCCTTGACGCGGGGCGGAGGCTGGGCGAGTTCGCCGTACTCGCGGAGAAGCTACTGCAGCGTTTCCCGGGGCTGAATGTCATCGTCATCTACCGGGATGCCGCCGGGCCGGACCTGACGGCGGCCTGCCAGGCCGGCGTGACCGCCCTCGTTCCTGAATCGCATGGGCTCGCAGGCGTGCTGGCGCTGCTGCGGCGCAGCAGCGTGCTGCGCGCCGACACCGCCGCGGCAGCCTGACCGACCGGGAGCTCGAGCTCGTGATGCTGACCAGCTCTGGGCACAGCGTCGCCGAGGTGGCGGTCCTGCTCGGGATCAGCCCGCTCACGGTGGAGAACCTCAAGCGCCGGGTGTACGCCAAGCTGGGGGTCAACAGCAGCGCGCAAGCAGTCGCCCGGGCCGCGTCGCTCGGCATGCTTAGCCTGCGCGCCGATCACCAGCCCGCTACCCAGCCGCCACCAAGCAGCACCAGCTTCGCGACGCTCACGGTGGTGTCCGGCCAGCCGTGCCCCGCTCTCGATCAGGTGGTGGCGGCCCTGATCGCGGCCGGGCTGCCGTTCGTCCTGGCCCGGGAGCCCGGGCTGCTGGCTGGCGCACACTGGGCGCAGTGGAATCGCGGTCCGATCGTGGCCGCGCTGGTCAATCCCGGGCCGGCCGACTGGGACCTCGTCGATGAGCTCGGCGTGCCGGCCATCGTGGTACACAGCCAGCCGCTCGATCCACCTGAGTTCGCCAGGGCGCTCGCGAGCGGGGCAAACTCGCTGGTACCAGCCGATAAAATAAACGACCAATTTCTCGCCATGCTGCGAATGGTGAGCCAGGGCTATCTGGTGGCCGACTCGCTACCGATGCGGTCACTCATTGGGGTGGTACGAGCGGGATCCGGCCAGCGAACGACGGACAGCGATGAGCTGCCCGAGCTGACCGCACGGGAGAGCGACATCCTGCGATCAGTCGCCCAGGGCTACTCGATCCGGCAGACAGCCCGGGCGCTCGGCATAGCCCCCAAGACGGTGGAGAACATCCAGACTCGCCTCTTCCGCAAGCTGGGGGTGCGCAACCGGGCTGCGGCCCTCGCCGTGGCCGACGCACTTGGCCTGCTGCCTGACCTCTCCCCGGCCGCGGCCGGATCGGCTGACGCACTCGTTTCCACGGACACTATCGGCCCGGTACCGCTGCCAAAGGCGGCCAGCGACCTCTGACCAGCGTCAGCCGTCCGCGGTGATCTCCCGGCCGGTGTCGGCGTCAAGCAGCGGGACGTGCGGCGCGTACTCACTGGATCAGCCCAGCGATGAGATTGACCAAACCGGCCACGATGACCACCCCGAACAGATACGACAGCGCGGCGTGGCCGAGCACGCTGCGCCGGATCAGTGGGTCGCGCAGGGTGGTGTCCGACACCTGGTAGGTCATGCCGATGGTGAACGCGACATAGGCGAAGTCGCGGTAGCTGGGCATTCCCGGCTCGTCGCCGCCGAACTTGATGCCCCCGTGGGTCGACGCGTGGTGCTGGTCGGCGTACCGCAAGGTGTAGCTGGTGTTGACCAGCGTCCAGGACAGGACGACGGTCAGCACGGCCACGCTGATCAGCGCCAGCCGCATCAGGCCGCTGTGCTGCCCGGCCAGGTGAAGCGCATAGCCCGCGCCGAGCAGGCTGGCGATGCTGGCCGACAGGAGCAGCGCCCGCGCGGTGTTCTTGGTGTCGTCTTCGCGGCTGGCCAGTTCGGCGGCACGGGTGCCCTCGGCCCGGATGATGATCGGCCAGGTAGCCAGGAGGAATGCCAGGGCCGCGGCGTCCCAGCCCCCGACCAGGGCCAGGCCCCAGGTCATGAACCACACCAGGATGAGCGCCGCGATCAGCCCGGCGGCCAGGACGGTGAGCGCGCGGCGCATGTCGGTGGCGTGCCAGCCCAGCCACCGGTGGTACAGCGTCGGTGCGGGCATGCTGGTCGTCACCGTCGAATTGTCGCACCATGATCAGCGCAGCGTCAGGGGTGCCGACTCGCCCCGGACGTTCCGGGGGCTGGGCGGGCTGATGAGGCGGGTGCTGGCGTTCGGCATGATGGCCGTTTCGCTGGCGCCGGGCGTGCCGGATGGACAGGACGGCCACCACGGCCAGCACGATGATGATGAACGCTGGGGAGGCCCAGGGCGGGACGGTGTAAACGTCGGCCAGCAGCAGCTTGGCCGCGACCGCGGCCAGGATCACGGCCAGCCCCGGCCGCAGGTAGCGGAACTGGGCCGTCGCGCCGGCCACCAGGAAATACAGCGCCCGCATGCCGAGCAGCGCGAACACGTTCGAGGTGTAGACCACGAACGGGTCGGTGGTCACGGCCAGAATGGCCGGGATGGAGTCCACCGCGAAGATCACATCGGTGGTCTCGATCACCAGCAGGGCCAGCAGCAGCGGCGTGGCCAGCAGCCGGGTGCCGTCGCGGACCAGGAACCGCTGGCCGTGCAGCCGGTCGGTGGAGGGCAGGACCCGGCGCAGGGCCCGCACGGCCAGGTTGCGCTCGGGCCGCGGGTCCGGCTCGCCGCGCAGCATCTTCACCGCGGCGACCAGCAGGATGGCGCCGAAGAAGTAGATCACCGGGTGGAACGACTCCAGCAGATGGACCCCGGCCATGATGAACGCCGCCCGCATGACCAGGGCCCCGGCGATGCCGAGCATCAGCACCCGGTGCTGGTAGCGGGCGGGGATCGCGAACGCCGCGAAGATGACGGCGAACACGAAGATGTTGTCCAGCGACAGGCTCTTCTCGATCAGGTAGCCGGCCAGGTACGCCTGGGCCGTGCCGCTGCCCTGCCACAGCCAGAGCAGGCCGCCGAAGCCCAGCCCGATCGTCAGCCAGACCGCGGTCCAGACCGCCGCTTCGCGCAGCGCCACCTCGTGCGCCCGCCGGTGCAGCACCAGCAGATCGAGGACCAGCATGGCCACGACGAACGCGGCGAACGCGGCCCACACCCAGACCGGCACGGCCGCGTGCTCAGGCATCGCCGCCGGCCCCGGTAACCACGGCCAGCGCGGCGGGCAGCGCGGCCCGGCGGATTCGTTGTGACGCTCTCATCCGTTCGCTCCACAGGTCAGTGGCCGCGCCGGGCGCGGCCTGCCGGACTCATCAAGTGCCAGCCAACCGGGCCGATCTGGAACCCCCGTGCGTCCCCCATGGAGTCCTTATGGAGCGTTTCTCCACTTGGTATCCACACCGTCTCCGACTGGTGTGCGGCTGGGCAGGGTGCACTGTGCACGTCACAGGCTTGGGATACGGAGGCTGCTCATGGGGGCGCTCAGCACGTACGCGCTGGACGTTGGCTCGGTGCTGTCATACCTCGTGGCCGTGCTGGTCCCCGCCCTGGACGCGCTGCTGCCCTGGCTGCCGAGCGAGTCGGTGATCATCGCGCTGGGCGCGGTGACGGCAGGCAGCACCGATCCGCGGATCGGGGTGCTGGTGGTACTGGCCGCGTGCGGCGCCTTTCTCGGCGACAACGCCGCCTACTTCGTCGGCAGGCGCTTCGGCCCGGCCGTGGACCGGCGGCTGTTCCGCGGGGAGAAGGGTGCGCGCCGGCGGGCCTGGGCCGGGAGGTCGCTGGGCCACTACGGTATGCGCGTCATCATCCTCTGCCGGTTCATCCCCGGCGGGCGCACCGCGGTGACGCTGACCTGCGGTGTGATCGGCTACCCGCGGCGCAGGTACCTGGCCGCCACCGCGTGTGCCGGGATCCTGTGGGCCAGCTACGCGTTCTTCCTCGGCCGGCTGGGCGGCCAGCTCTTCGAGGACCAGCTGTGGATCGGCTTGCTGCTCGGCCTGGGCCTGGGGCTCGCGGTCAGCGTGCTGATCGAGATCGGCCGCCGGGTCTGGCAGTGGCAAGCCCGGCGCCGGCGGTACCAGGTCCACCCGCCGGGCACGGTGGCGGAACGGGCGGCTGAACTGGACGACCGGTCGGCGACGGTTGGGGTGACGACGCGATGGCCTGGGTAGTCGTGATCACCGCGGGCATCTTCGAGACGGGGTTCGCGGTGTTCCTGAAGATGAGCCATGGGCTGACCAAGCTCTGGCCCACGGTCGGCTTCGCCATCTGCGCGCTGATCAGCTTCGGGCTGCTCACGCTGGCGCTCAAGCATCTCGAGGTGGGCGCGGCCTATGCGGTATGGACCGGGATCGGCGCGGCGGGCGCGGCCGGGGTCGGCATGGCCGTGCTCGGTGACCCGGTGTCCACTATGAAGATGGTGTCGATCGGCCTGATCCTCTGCGGGGTCATCGGCCTCAACCTGTCCGGCGTGACGCCGTAGCGGCGTAACAGATCCGGGTGGCTGGCCGCTTAACACCCGGTAGGCCCGGATTGCCGTTGACCCACTTTCCAGTAGGACCAGGTGATCCCTGTGCAGGAGCTGAACCGGCTAGTCACGTCGTTCACCGAGCAGGTGCCGGCCGTCGCGCACGCCGCCGTGGTGTCCGCCGACGGCCTGCCGCTGGCCGTTTCGGACAGCCTGCCGCGCGACCAGGCTGACCAGCTGGCCGCGGTGACCTCCGGCCTCATCAAGCTGGTGCAGGGCGCGGCCCGCATCTTCCGTGCCGGGCCGGTCGCGCAGGCGGTCGTGGTCATGGAGCAGGGCACGCTGATCACGATGGCGCTCACCGGCAACTCGGTGCTCGCCGTGCTCGCCACGCCCGAGTCCGACCTGGGCAGCGTGGCCTATGAGATGAGCCTGCTGGGCGAGCAGGCCAGCCCGTCGCTGGACCGCGTAACACCGGGCGCGTGGTGGCGTTCTTATAGGCGTAGCTATGACTCACCCGGCTGACGGAAGGACGGTCAATGCGGCACCTGATTGGGATAGTCCTGGCCGTCGCCATGAGTGCGGCGGTGTTCTGCGCGGCGACCTGGGGATACGTCCAGTTCCTGGCCCAGTCGTCCCGGCTGGCGCCCGGCGCCTCGCTGCTGTCGGATCACCGGGCTCTGTTCGCGCTGGGGGCCCTGGCGGGCACCGGGCTGCTGGCCGGGATCCTGATCGCCGCGCCGCGGATCTCACCGCTCGCGGCCGGGCTGCCCGGCCTGCTGCTGCTCGGGCTCACCGCGTTCTACCTGGTCAGCGTCCGGCGCGCGGATGAGCTGATCCCGCTGCGGTCACACGTGTTCGGGCCGGCTTCGAGACCCTGCTGGCCCGGGGCATCCTGGCCGCGGCCGGGCTGGCGATGATCGTCCCGTTGTTCGTCCCGTCCCGGTGGCGAGCCTGGCGGATGGCCGATCCGGCGGCCGAGTTCGGGCCGGTTGGCAACGAGGATGCCGAACTGGTCGGGGTCGTCGCGGCGGGCGGTGACCGGCCGGCCGCCGGGGCGGCATCGGGACCGGATGATCCGGCGGCGCCGGCCGGGTGGGGTGCCCCGCCTGCCCCGGTGTACCACGGCGCGTTGCCGCACCGCACCCCGCCGCCCGGCATTGTCTACTGAGGCGCGCGGTACCAGTGACCTGGGTCAGCCCGCCGTGGGGGTGAGCGGCTGACGCCGGTGGCCCGGCCGGCCACCCGGGATTGCCCGGTGAGGTGCGATTCCGCGGCGGGCTGGCCGGGCCAGTCTCCGTCCTGCCCACTGTGATCGGCGACGAGTTCCCGGCGGTGCTCGCCGCCGCCCAGAACGGCAGCGAGGCCGCGTTCGCCCGGCTGTGGCGGGACGGCAACACCACCCTGCTGCGCTACCTCCGGGCTGCCCTGCCGGACTGCGCCGAAGACGTCGCGGCCGAGACGTGGCTGCAGGTAGTCCGCGGCTTGGTTACCTTCCGCGGCGACGAGCAGGCCTGGCGGTCCTGGCTGTTCACGATCGCCCGGCGGCGCATGCTGGACGAGCACCGCCGCCGGGCGCGCCACCCCGAAGCGCCGTATGCGGAGCTGCCGCCGGGCGCCGAGCCAGCGGTCGCGGACGCGGCCGCGCGGGCGCTGGGCGACCTAGCCGCGGCCGAACTGGTCCAGGCGGTGCGCGAACTGCCCGCGCAGCAGGCCGAGATCATCCTGCTCCGGATCCTGGCCGACCTGGACAACGAGACCGTGGCCCGGATCGTGGGCCGCAGCCCGGGCGCGGTCCGTATCGCCGCGCACCGTGGGCTACGCCGGCTGGCGCAGACCCTGGTCGCGCGGGGTGTAACACGGTGACCGGCAGCGGCGTTCCGGATGGCGACATGCCGATCTCACTGAGGCCAGACCGAGGCGACGTTCCCCCGCTCGGGGACCCCGCCTACGACGCGCTGCTGGCCTGGACGCTGCGGCCGGAGGAAGCCGTGGCCAGCCTGCGCCTGGTGGCGGAGAGCTTCGCGGCGCTGTACGCGGCCCCGGCGCACACCGGTCCCGCCGCCGAGACGAGCGCGATGACCGCGTTCCGCGCCCTGGCCGCCGCCGGCCGCGGGACGGCCGCCGCGCGCCCGGGCCCCGGCCGGTGGGTCCGGTCGCGGCTGGTCAGCATCAGGATCGGGCTAGCCGCCGCAGCCATAGCACTGACTGCGGGCAGTGCCGCTGCGGCCTACGCGGGCGACCTGCCCGCGCCGATGCAGCGGGTCGCGCACGCCGTCATCGGCGCACCCCCGGCCCCCCAGGGCGTACCGCACCCCGCCCCGGACCGCCCCGCGGCGGCACCGATCCCGGGGAACGCGGCCTACGGCCTGTGCCGTGCCTACCAACGGGCCCTGGCCCAGAGTCATCCGGCGCACAACCCGGTGACGTTCCGCAGGCTGGCCACGGCGGCCGGCGGTGCCTCCCGGGTGACGGCGTACTGCGCGCGCCTGGTCCACCCGGGTAACCCGGCGAACGGCCATCCGGCCCACCCGCAGCACGGCAAGCCGTCCACCCTGCCCACGCACCACGGCAGGCCCAGCTGGGCGGCCAGCCAGCACGGCAGGCCCACCGGGTAACCGGGCGCGCTCAGCCGCCGGGTGCGGGCTGGCCGTGGAACTCGGCCCACATCGGTGCCCAGCCCGTCTGCGGATCGCTGATCTTCCTGGTGAACTCCTCCACGAAGGACGTCTCGGCGTCCAGCAGGGCCAGCCGGTACTCCTCCTCGACCAGGAACAGCTCAGGCACGCCGCGGCCGAGCGAGTTGTCGATCAGGCCACGGATCTCGGCCCGCGCGGCGGCCAGCCGGTCCAGCCGCTGCCGCAGCAAGTCGAGCACCTCGCCCGGTGGCAGCGCCGCGACCAGCGACAGCGCGGCCACGAATTGCGGGTACTCGTGCGCCGGTTCTGCGACCAGGTCGCGAAGCCAGTCCCGGAACTCGGCCCGGCCGGCCTCGGTGAGCGCATACACCGTGCGTTCCGGGCGCTGCCCGTCCCGGCTGGTTTCCACCTCGCTGATGAAGCCGCTCTGGCCAGTTGCTGTACGACCATGTAGAGCGAGCCGTGATTGAACTTGATGCTCCGGTCGTCGCCGTGCTCGCGCAGCGTGCGGGACAGCTCATAGGGGTGCATGGGCTGCTGCGACAGGTAGGACAGCACGGCCAGCGCGAGCAGGTTGCCGACCTTGCGCTTCTGCGCCATCGGGGCCTCCGGACTTGCTGAGGGGCATGCCGCCGCCGCGGCACGCCCCTCTACTCTGCTGGATGCTCAGGCCGTGCGGGCCGGATCGTCTACGGTCGGGAACCCGCCCTCGCGGCGGGCCCGGCGCAGGTCGGCCACGTACTCGCGGGAGAACATGGCCGACAGCATCGCGATACCGCCCCGGTGCACCCGGATCTCGCCGTGCCGCATCTGGCCGGTGAGCACGATGCGCTTGCCGCCGGTGGCCCGGCCGCCTTCCGCGTCCTTGACCCGCCCCCGGCCGGTGCGCTGCAGGTCCCAGTCGTCGATGACGGCGTCCTCCGGGACGAGCAGCTTCAGCATGGCGTGGTCGAGGTCGAGATCGACGCTGATCTCGTCGGCCTGGATCTGCGGCGAGCGCAGGTCCAGGACGGCGTGCCCGCGATGGGAGCGCACCTGGAACCGGTCCGCGGTGGTCCAGTTGCCCAGCCGCTTGGTCACGGCGTAGTTGGCCGCGACCCGGACCGTCTCGGTGCTGGTCTGCGTGGTGTTCATCTCAGTGTTCCTCCTCGGAATCGGGCAATCACCGACGCTGTGGTCGAATCCAAGTATCCATGACTGACTAGTCAGTGTCAACTATTAGACGGTGACGCCGGACAGATTCAACCGGGCACCTTGGCCAGCGCGGTGAACGTTGACCTGGGTGGCAGCACCGGAGTGTCCGGGGGCACGGCTACCGTGCTCATGGGGACCCTGACCATGCAGTGAGATAGCCCCGGCCGGCGCGGCGCCTAGTCCCCTCCCGGGCGGCCGCGCCGCGGCCCACCTGAGGCTCAGCCTGAGGTCAGTAACTGGTCAATATCAGACCGGCCAGGATTCCTCGCGGTAGCCCATGTCCCAGAACATCCACTCGTACTGGCTGGTAGTACGGAAGTGCCGGTGCACCTTGGCCCGCTCGGCCGGGGACAGCTCCGGGCCGAGCTGGTCGGTCACGTCCAGCACCGACTGCACCACCTCGCCGTACTCCTCCCCGCTGTACATGTCGATCCAGCGCTGGTAGCGCGGTTCCGGCGAGCCGCGGCGTAGCAGCTCCTTGCCCACGTCCCAGTAGATCCAGTAGCACGGCAGCACCGCGCCGACGCCCTCGGCGTAGGAGCCGGTGGCCGCGGTGGCGAGCAGGTAGCTGGTGTAGGCCACCGTGGTCGGCGCGGGCTGAGCCTGTTCCGCCACCTCCGGGTCGATGCCCAGATCGGCCAGCAGCGTGCCGTGCAGCGTGGATTCCACGGCGATCACGTCCGCGGCATGCCGGGCGAACATTTCGATGGCCGCGGTATCCGGCGCCCGCCCCGCGATGATGGCCAGCGCCTTGGCATAGCTCTGCAGGTAGAGCGCATCTTGAACCACATAGAAGCCGAACGCCTCCTGCGGCAGGCTGCCGTCGGCCAGCCCGAGGAGGAACGGGTGGAGCAGGATGGCGTCGTAGATGCCGGTGATGCCAGCCCACAACTCGGTGCTGAACCGGTCACTCATGGCGGGCTCCCTGCGGGCGGTAAACGGCTGAAAGCGAAGTCTGGCACATCGTGCAGAACGTGCACCGGCCCATCACCGCCGCCAATCGAGGTGAGCCCGTGGCCGACCGCGTCGCCGGCGATCCGGGCGGCCCGGCGGGCGGCGTCGGCCAGCGGCAGCCCGGCGGCCAGGCCGGCCGCGAGCGCGGCCGAATGGGTGCAGCCGGCCCCGTGCGTGGCCGCGGCCGGGTACCGGGCCACCGGGATGGGCAGGTGCGCCGAGCCGTCGAACAGATGGTCCACCGGGTCGGTGCCGTGCCCGCCGGTGATCAGCACCGCGGGCGCGCCCATCTCAGCCAGCCGCTCGGCCAGCTCGGCGCGGTCCTCGGTCTTCAGCTGGGTCAGCGCCTGCGCCTCGGGCAGGTTCGGGGTCACCACGGTGGCCAGCGGGAACAGCCGGCCGATCAGGGTTTCCACCGCGTCCTCCTGCAGTAGCCGGGCACCCGAGCTGGCCACCATGACCGGATCGACCACCAGCGGCAGGCGGCGCGAGGCCAGCGCGTCCGCGACCGTCTCGATCAGCGGCGCGGAGAACAGCATGCCGGTCTTGGCCGCGTCCGCGCCGATGTCGTCGAGCACGGCGTCGATCTGCGCCCGGGCGAATTCGGGTGGCACCTCGTGGATGGCCGTTACGCCCACGGTGTTCTGCGCGGTCAGCGCCACGATCGCGGACATGCCGTGCGCGCCGCACCGGGCGAACGCCTTCAGATCGGCCTGGATGCCCGCGCCGCCCCCGGAGTCCGACGACGCGATGGTGAGGACCCGCGGGATGGTCATGCCCCTGGGCCCTCCGGCAGTCCGGCCAGCGGGCTGGACGCCTGGGCGTGCCAGCGCCGGGAGATCCGCCCGGCCGCGCGGGCGTCGTACCCGGCCGCCACGGCCTGCCGCATCGCCCGGGCCATCCGCTCCGGGTCGGCGGCCCGGGTGATGGCCGACGCGATCAGCACCCCGGCGCAGCCCAGCTCCATGGCGAACGCGGCGTCGCTGGCGGTGCCGATGCCCGCGTCCAGGATGACCGGGACGCCTGCCTGCTCCACGATCATCGCGATGTTGTGCGGGTTCCTGATGCCCAGCCCGGACCCGATCGGGGCGCCGAGCGGCATCACCGCCGCGCAGCCCACGCCCTCAAGCTGCCGGGCCAGCACCGGGTCGTCGTTGGTGTAGGGCAGCACGGTGAACTCGTCGTCCACCAGCAGCCGGGCCGCCTCCAGCAGCTCCACCGGGTCGGGCAGCAGGGTGTGGTCGTCCGCCACCACCTCCAGCTTGACCCAGTCGATGCCGAGCGCCTCCCGGCCCAGCCGGGCGGTGAACAGCGCCTCGCTGGCCGTGTGGCAGCCCGCCGTGTTGGGCAGGATGTGCACCCCGGCCTGCTGCAGCGTGCCGAGCAGCGACCCGGTCCCACCGGGCGCGACCCGGCGCATGGCCACCGTGCTCACCGCGGTCCCGGAGGCGGCCAGTACCCGGCCGAGCACATCCAGGCTCGTCACCCCGCCGGTGCCCACGATG
This sequence comes from uncultured Actinomycetes bacterium, assembly GCA_963747705.1. Lineage (GTDB taxonomy): Bacteria > Actinomycetota > Actinomycetes > Streptosporangiales > Streptosporangiaceae > RYN-230. The sequence goes on from CAVVGF010000030.1 coordinate 231,503, forward strand.
AGCCGCGAACTCAGCCGCCGGCCGCCGAGCAGCCAGGTATCGCCGGGCTGGCCCGCGGGTGCGGTGCGGTCACTGCCCAGGTCAGTAGCGTTATGGAGCGTGGTCTCGGTCATCGTCATCCTCCCTGCACGGCGGTGACCACCTCGACCTGGTCACCATCCTGGAGCGTGGTGCCGGGCCAGGCGCGGCGCGGCACGACCTCGCCGTTGACCGCGGCCGCCACACCGGACCGCTGGCCGGTCACGGTGGCGACGACCTGCGCCACGGTGGCGCCGGCCGGCGCGTCGCGGGGCTGGCCGTTGACGGTCAGCTTCATGCCGACCTCGCTTGGGCGCCGAACCGGTCCGGGGTGAACGGTGCCCACTCCGCGGCCGGCGGCTGCCCGGTCAGCCAGGCCACCGTGGCGTCGGCGGTCACCGCGGAGAGCAGTATGCCGTTGCGGTAGTGCCCGGTGGCCAGCAGCAGGCCAGCGCCGGCCGGGCCGACCAGCGGGCCGTTGTCCAGGGTCCCGGGCCGCAGCCCGGCGCAGGTCTCGGCCAGCACCAGCTCGCTCAGCACCGGGAGCACGCTGAGCGCGTCGCGCAGCAGGTCGTGCACGGCCCCGGCGGTCACCGTCTGATCCGGGCCGCGTTCCTCCTGGGTGGCCCCGACGACCAGTTCGCCGTCGGCCCGCGGCACCAGGTAGACGTTGGTGCCGCGGACCATGGCCCGCACCGTGTGGCCGAGCACCGGCGGCATGGCCGCGGGCAGCCGCAGCCGTAGGAGCTGGCCCTTGACCGGGCGGACCACCTCGGCCAGCCGGCCCGGCAGGCCGGCCAGGCGGGCCGACCCCCAGCCCGCCGCGACCACGACGGTGGCGCCGCTGACGGTGCCGCCGCCCGCCAGCTCGGCCCCGGCCGGCTGGCCGCCGGTGCTGATGATCCTGCTCACCTGGCCCGGCACGGTGCGCACCCCGGCGTCCTGCGCGGCCTGGTGCAGCGCGGCCAGGTAACGCCGGTTGTCCACCGACCAGTCGCCGGCGAACAGCGCGCCGCCGCGTACCTCCGGGGTCAGGAACGGCTCCAGCTTGCGGACGGCCCGGCTGTCCAGCTCGGCCGCGTCCAGGCCGACCGACCGGCGGAACTCGGTCAGCCGCAGCAGGGCCGCGTGGTCGCCCGGGTCGTAGGCCACCGCCAGCGTGCCTTCCTGGCGCAACCCGATGTGCTGGCCGGTGCGTTCTTCCAGTTCAGCCGCGAAGGTGGGGAACCGGCGGACGGCCAGCAGGTTGAGCCGCAGCAGGGCCTCCTCGCCGAAGATGCTCTCCGACACCGGCGCCAGCATGCCCGCGGCGACCAGGGACGCGCCGTCGTCACGCTGCGGATCCACCAGGGTGACATCGAGCCCGGCCGCGGCGGCGCGCCAGGCGATCGCGGTCCCGATAACGCCGCCGCCCACGATGATCACGTCTGCGGTCACGGCCATGAAGGGCTCCCTTCGCCGGTATGACCCGGATCAGGTTCGACGGTCGGAGGCGGTGCAGCCTCCCTCTCAGCCCCTCCGCGGGGCTCCCGTGGTCGGTACGTGCCGACGCTGGCGAGCTTAGCACTGCTTGCTTTGCGCCTCCGCTCTGCTTTCTTTGCGCCTCCGGCGGCGCTATACCCGCTCTGCTTCTTTGCGCCTCCGGCGGCCCCGCCTGCTTCCCTCCCCACTTCCGCCGAGCTTCCCTCGTCGGTCGGTCGCTCGTGCCTCGCTCCCTCCCTCCTCAGTCCAGGTCGGCGGCGCGCCGCCTTTGGCGCGGCTCCCTCCCCTCCTCACTCGTTCCTCGCTCGTCGGTCCGGTCGGAACCCCTTGGGCGCGACCTCCCGCCTTCAGCGCGAGTGATTGGATGGCCCGGTGACGACTGACCCGGAGGGGCTGCGGGAGCGGCTGGCGGATGCGCGGCTGTACTTGTGCACCGACGGGCGGCGGGACCGGGGGGATCTGGCCGAGTTCCTGGATGGGGTGCTCGCGGCCGGGGTGGACATCGTGCAGTTGCGCGAGAAGGGGCTGGAGGCGCGGGAGGAACTGGGGTTGCTGGAGGTGTTCGCGGCGGCCTGCCGGCGGCACGGCCGGCTGCTGGCCGTGAACGACCGGGCCGACGTCGCCCTGGCGGCCGGCGCGGATGTGCTGCACCTCGGCCAGGACGACCTGCCGGTGCCGGTGGCCCGGCGCATCCTCGGCCCGTACGCGCTGATCGGGCGGAGCAGCCACAGCCCGGAACAGGCCGCCGCGGCGGCGGCCGAGCCCGGCGTGGACTACTTCTGCGCCGGCCCGCTCGTGGGTCACCCCGACCAAGCCGGGACGGCCCGCCACCGGCCTCGGCCTGCTCAGCCACGTAGCCGGCGGCCAGCCGGCCCGGCCCTGGTTCGCGATCGGCGGCATCGACCTCGGCCGGCTGGACGAGGTGCTGGCCGCGGGCGCCCGCCGCGTGGTGGTGGTCCGCGCCATCACCGAGGCGCCCGACCCGGCCGCCGCCGCGGCGGAGTTCGCGCGCCGCCTGCGCCCGGCCGCGCCGGCACCATGATCGTGGTCGATTTGTGCCAGATAGCGCCTCTTATTGACCACGATCATGGGATCGCAGGTGCCGGGCAGGGTAATGACGGCCGGGTGACGGTGCGAGCTCACCCATAGCCAGTGCGCACGTCTCATCGCAGAATGTGATCAGGGATACGAACTGGTGACTACTATGCGTGAGTGCACGATTGCGTAGTGGGGGGGACGGTGGCGACCGCGATGGACGGCGCGATGCCCACCGACGTGGCCGAAGCGGTCCGCAGCATGCCCTGCCGGGCCTGCCAGGCCGACCCCGGTGCGTTCTGCCCGTCCGACGGCAGTCATCTCGCCCGCTGGCAGCTGGCCACGGCCGCCGGGCTGGTGGCCGAGCAGGACCTGACCCGCGCGGCCGAGCTGGCCCAGCCCGGGCCGCCGGGGCTGGCGCCGGGCCTGGCCGTGGTGCCGGAGCTGTCCGGGGTGGTATGCGCGGCGGCGGGGCACCCGCTGCGCTGGGCCGCGGCCGGCCAGCCGCCGCAGTGGACGCACGCTGACCGGGAGGCCGGCCAGGTCTGCCTGGCGGCGGTCACCCCGGTCCCGGCGCACGGCGAGCCATGCCGGTACCTGCGCCGGCACTGGTTACTGTCGGTACCCGCGGTCGCGGTCGCCGGGACCGTCCCGGCCTGCCGGCGCTGCGCCCGCAAGCAGGCCCGCCGCTGGCGTGCCCGCTAGGCGGCCTGCGGGGCCGGGCTGGCGATGCGCTGCCGCAGGTGGCTGAGCGCGTGCGCGAGCAGCCGGGACACGTGCATCTGCGAGATACCCAGCGAGCGGCCGATCTCGGCCTGGGTCATGTCCCCGTAGAACCGCATCAGCAGGATGCGCTGCTCACGCTGCGGTAGTTCGGCCCAGTGTGCGTGCACCGACTCCATGGCCAGCATGTGCTCCATGGCCGGGTCGTCCTGGCCCAGCGCGTCGCCCAGGGTAGGTGCGTCCGGCGCCTCGGCCAGCGGCGCGTCCAGCGAGGCGGGCTGCATCATCATGTCGGCCTGCAGCGCCTCGCGTACCTCGGCTTCACTGCACCCCACCGAGGCGGCCAGGTCCGCGTGACTGGGCTGGTGGCCCTGCTGCTGGGCCACCTCACGGGCGGCCCGGCGCACTTCCAGCAGCCGTTCCTGGACCGGCCGTTCCACGTGCACCTGCCAGCGCTTGTCCCGGAAGTAGCGCTTCAGCTCCCCACTGATGCACGGCTGCGCGTAGGCGGCCAGGTTGCGGCCGAAGCTGGGGTCGAAGTTGTTGATCGCCTTGACCAGGCCCAGGTAACCAACCTGCATCAGGTCCTCGGTGGGTTCCGGGCTGCGCCGGTAGCGGTTGACACAGGAGTGGACCAGACCCCGGTAGCGCCTGATGAGCAGCTCACACGCGGCGGACCGGCGGCTACTGGCGGCGGGCAGCGAGTGCACGAGCTGCAGCAGGTCACCGTCGGTGGCGGACTCGGTCGCGGCGGACTCCTGCCGCCTGTCAAGCGTTTCCATATGACAATCATTGCATGATGGACACCAGGCGGCAATACCGGGCCCCGGTCAGGGCCCAAACCGGTGCCGCCTGCCTGTGCACCGTAACCGCCGCGGGTGCGTCTTGTATGCGTCACCGCTGGGGGGTGCGAGAGGAAGGCACGAATGCGATACCGGGCGATGGCCGTGACGGCGGCGGCGATCACGGCGGGACTGACGGTGGCGGCCTGCTCGGGGACCAGCCCGGGCCCGGCCAAGAGCACGAAGCAGGCCCACCCAGTGCACACCGCGCCGCTCAGCGAGCCGGCCACCGAGGCCGCGGTGCGCGCCGACGCTGACGACTACCTATCGCTGGCCTCGGCGGGCCAGTTCGCCATCACCTACCAGATGCTCAGCGCCAGCGCCCGGCAGGACATCACCCAGCAGGCATGGGTGGCCGTGCACCAGACCTGCGCCGGCACCAGCTACAAGATCAAGCACCTGTCGGTGGCCGGCAAGACCGCCACGGTGACCGCCGGGCTGGCCGGCGGGCACCACGGAACGCTGACCGAGACGCTGGTCTATGCGGCCGGGTCCTGGGGTATCTCGCCTGCCGACCTGAGCCTGTACCGGCACGGCAGCGTGTCCGCCGACGTGGCCGCGGCCCGGACCCAGGGCAGTTGCGCGAGCTAGCGGACGACCTGCGGATTAGCCCGCCGGTGAGCCCGGGCCCGTGGCCAACCGTCATCTCGGCGGTACCTTGTGTACAGGTGGGGTGAAGGAGACAACCATGCGCTCATCTGGCCGCGCGTTCCTCAGCCTGTGCGGCGTCGCCGTCGTCGTGGGCGGTCTGGCGGCCGCCCTGGCCCTGCTATTCATCCCGTTGCGGCTGGTGGCGGTGACCGGTGGCATCGTCGGGTACTGCGGGCCCGGCCTCAGCTCGGACAACGCGGTGCAGGTCCGGGCCGACCCGGGAATCGTGAACACCGGGGGCGGCGGCGGCCAGCAGGCGCCGCCCGCCGCGCAACGCCAGCTCGAGTCGGTGTGCACCAGCCAGGCCAACGGGCGGCTGATCGCGGCGGCGGGCACCGCCGCGGTGGCGCTGATCATCGGCGTGCCGCTGATCGCGGTCGGCCGCCGTCAGGACATCATCTCGGCGTCCTCGTCCGGGCCCTCTTCGCTGAGCAGTTCCGGCACCTCCGGCAGCACCGTCTGGAAGTAGGACCGGGCCGCCGCCTGCGGTTCCCACGTCAGCCCCGGCCGCCTCGGACATGTACCAGCGGTGCTCCAGAATCTCATGGAAGATCTCCGCTGGCGGTAGCCGGCCGCGCAGTTCCTCGGGTATCGCCGCGATCACCGGGTCGTAGACATCGTTCAGCCACTGGCTGGCCGCGACCATCTCGGATACCGGGTGGCCGCGCTGCTGTTCCAGGTAGGCGCGGTAGCTGGCGATGTCGTTGAGCAGCCGGCGGGCCTGGTTCTCCTCCGCGGTCAGCCCGGTGCGCAGGAACAGCTGGCGGCTGTGGTGCCCGGACTCGGCCACCCGGGTGCGCAGCCGCAGGCGGTTCCCGTCCGGGGTGCTGATCAGCTCTACCTCGTCTACGTCGAAGCCCAGCTCATTGAGCCGGCGCAGCCGGTTGGCGATGCGGAACCGCTGGTCGTCCGGGTGCAGTAGTTCTTCCCGGGTCAGCTCGCCCCAGAGCAGCGCATAGCGGCGGGGCAGTTCGGCCGCGATCTCCAGTGGGTTGACGTCCGGGCTGAGCAGCTCGCCGGCCTGCAGGTCGAGCAGCTCTCCGTAGACGCGTTCCTCGGCCAGATCCACGTCGTAGTTCCGCTGCCCGGCGGTGAGGGTCGGGTGCATCTCGCTGGTTTCCGCGTCGACCAGGTAGGCCTCCAGCGTGCCGGCGTCATACCGGAACAGGGTGTTGGACAGCGAGCAGTCGCCCCAGAAGAACCCGGCCAGATGCAGCCGGACCAGCAGTTCGACCAGGGCGTCGAGCAGGCGGTCGGTGGGCTGGAGGCCGCGCGGGTTGGAGAAGACTGCCCGGTAGGTGGTCGAGTAGTCCAGGAACCGGGTGACCAGGATCGCGTCCGTATCCGGACCCCGGTCCACCACCACGCCCACCACGTGCACCGCCGGCACGCCCAGTTCGGCCAGCTTGCGCAGCAGCCGGTACTCGCGCCGGGCCAGGTCCTCGTTGATGGCCTTGAGCGCGTACAACTCCCCGTTGTCGGCGACGAACCGGACGATGTGCCGGGAGATGCCCCGCTGCCGGATCTCCACCAGCCTGGGGTCCTGCCACTCTTCGAGTGGCCGGGTCCACGGCAGGGTGAGCAGGCCCGCCGCCTCCTCCGTCGGCGGGTTGAACACAAACCGCAATTTTCTCGCCTTCCTGACCGCTGGCTGAACTGAATTAGTACAAGCAGATAAACCTCAGTTAATGTCCAGCCGTCAAAAACATATATCCGTTTCCGGCGTCTAGGCTGCATACCCGGGCGGTCCCGATTTCCGGAGGGGACGGCATGCGCATCACGGTAATCGGCACCGGGTACCTGGGGGCAGTGCACGCCGCGTGCATGGCCGAGATCGGGCACGACGTCCTCGGCGTCGATCGCGACGTGGCTAAGGTCACGGCACTCCGCGACGGGCGGGCACCGTTCTTCGAGCCCGAGCTCGATGACATTCTGCTCCGGGCGGTCGCTCACGGGAAGCTGCGGTTCGGCACCTCGCTGGCCGAGGCAGGCCAGTTCGGCGACGTGCACTTCATCTGTGTCGGCACCCCGCAGCTGCCGGCCGCCTCCGGGGCAGACCTGAGCCACATCGAGTCGGTCATCGACGGCCTGGCCCCGCACCTGACCCGGGACTGCCTGGTGGCGGGCAAGTCCACGGTGCCGGTCGGCACCGCCGCCCGGCTGGCGGCCCGGATCGCCGAGCTGGCCCCGGCTGGCCGGCGTGCGCAGCTGGCCTGGAACCCGGAGTTCCTCCGCGAGGGTTACGCCGTCCAGGACACGCTGCGGCCGGACAGGATCGTGGTGGGGGCGACATCGGGAGCGGCCGACGCCACGCTGCGCGCGGTCTACGCCCCGATCCTGGAGGCCGGCACACCCTACCTCGCGACCGATCTGGTCACCGCGGAGCTGGTGAAGGTGGCGGCGAACGCGTTCCTGGCCACCAAGATCTCCTTCATCAACGCGGTCGCCAATGTGTGCGACGCGGCCGGGGCGGACGTGCTGACGCTGGCCGACGCGCTCGGCCACGATCCCCGGATCGGGCGGCGCTTCCTCACCCCGGGGATCGGGTTCGGCGGCGGCTGCCTGTCCAAGGACATCCGGGCGTTCCTGGCCCGGGCTGGCGAGCTGGGTGTGGGTCACTCGCTGCAGTTCCTCCGCGAGGTTGACAAGATCAACATGGCCCAGCGCGGGCTGGCCGTCGACGCGGCACGGGACCTGACCGGCGGCTCGTTCGCCGGGCGCAACGTGGCCGTGCTCGGCGCCGCCTTCAAGCCGGATACCGACGACGTGCGGGACTCGCCCGCGCTGAGCGTGGCCGCCGCGATCCAGGCTGAGGGCGCGATGGTACGCGTGCACGACCCACGGGCCAGCTACAACGCGCGCAAGGTGTGCCCGGCTCTGGACTATGCCGCGGAGGCGGTCAAGGCCTGCGACGCGGCCGATGTCGTGCTGCACCTGACCGAGTGGCGCGAGTACCGGGAGATCGACCCTGTCCAGCTCAAGTCGGTGGTCCGGGCGCCGCGGCTGCTCGATGGCCGTAACGTGCTGCCGCTCGGCCAGTGGCGCGCGGCCGGCTGGACCGCGCGCACGCTGGGCGCGGCCCGGCGGGCCTGACCCAGGCCAGCGCAGGTCAGCCCAGGTTCGTCGCAGAGGCCAGCCGGACTTCGTCCGGCCGGGAGCGGAACCAGGCCACGGTGCGGCGGATCCCGTCCTCGGCCCGGATCTCCGGCCGCCAGCCGAGCACGTCGCTGGCCCTGGTGATGACCGGGCAGCGCCGGGTCGGGTCATCGGCCGGGAGCGGCACGTATTCCACGGTCGAGGCGGACCCGGTTATCCGGAGCACGAGCTGGGCAAATTCGGCCACCGTGAATTCCTCCGGGTTACCCAGGTTCACCGGCCCGCGCTCGGTGCAGTCGATCATGCTCATGATGCCCCGGATAAGGTCATCGACGTAGCAGAAACTGCGCGTCTGGCTGCCGTCCCCGTAAATGGTCAGCGGGTCGCCGTTCAGCGCCTGGGTAATGAAATTCGTCACAATGCGACCGTCCCGGGCGCTCATACGCGGCCCGAACGTGTTGAAGATCCTGACGATCCCGGCGTTGACCCCGCGCGATTCACCGTAGGCCTGGGTCAGCGCCTCGGCAAATCGCTTGGCCTCGTCGTAAACGCTGCGCGGGCCCACCGGGTTGACATTGCCCCAATAGTCTTCGGGCTGCGGGTGAACAGCCGGGTCGCCGTACACCTCGCTGGTGGATGCGAGGACGAAACGTGCCTGGTTGCGCTCGGCCAGGCGGACCGCATTCTCGGTGCCCCGGCTGCCGGCCGCGAGCGTCTCCAGCGGCAGTCGGTGGTAGTCCGGGGGCGAAGCGGGGCTGGCCAGGTGGGTTACGGCGTCCACCGGGCCCGGCACGTCCAGTCTGCTGCTGACGTCGGACTCCAGCAGGGAGAATTCAGGCAGGCCAATAAGGTGTGCGACGTTATCGGGCCGGCCAGTGGTGAAGTTGTCCACGCAAACCGCGGCGTCACCCCGGGCAATTATGGCGTCACATAGGTGGGAACCGAGGAAACCGGCACCACCTGTCACCACGACTCGCATACTTCTCCCCGAGGAAGTCCGGCCCGTATATCCGCACCGGTAAAGGACGGTGAGGTACTACGGTCTACGTACTTTACGCCCTAGGGTCAAGCTGGTGCGGGTGGGACTACGACGATCATGGTTAGGGCTACTGGCTCTTTACCGTCGTTGCGATAGGAGTGCGGCAGGCCGCCGGAAAACCGGGCGCACTGGCCCGCGGTGACCTGGTACACCGCCGTGGCCACGGTCAGCGTCAGCGTCCCGCTTTCCACCCAGACCAGTTCGCGGGTGGCGGGCATGTGCGCGTCGCCGCCCCAGCCCTCGCCGGGCTGCACCGTCCAGTGCCACAGTTCGGCCGCCCAGGGGGCGTCGGTGGCCCCGATGATGGTCCCGGTCCCACCCGCCGGGCCGCGCCACAGCACCCGGCTGGACTCGGGCCCGCTGATCTGCACGCCGGGCTGGTCGGCCACCTCGAGTAGGCGGGTCACCGGCACACCGAACGCGTCGCTGAGCCGGGCCAGCGTGACCAGGTTCGGGTTGGACCGGCCCTGCTCCAGGGCGACCAGCACGCCCTTGCTCACCCCGGACCGGGCCACCAGCTGGTCCAGTGACCAGCCCCGTTCGGCCCGCAGGAGCTGCAGCGTGCCGGCCAGTGCGACGGTTATGTCATGTGCAGGCATCGTTTATCCGTTTCGCAAAGCCACCGCCGGTCGGTAGAGTGAACTATGTAGTTCATCGTAATGACCGACGCTTTCCGTCCGAGGGAGGTCCCGTGATCATTGTCTTCGCTCTGGCTGCCGCCGTGCTGTATGGCAGCGCCGACTTCCTGGGCGGTGCGGCATCGCGGCGGCTGCGGGCTTCCTCCGTGCTGACCGTGTCCGGCCCGGTCGGTGCGGCCGTCCTGGTGGTTGCCGCGCTGCTGGCGGGTGGCTCGCCCGCGGTGGCCGCTATACCGTGGGCCGTCGCGGCGGGCGCCTGCGGCGGGGTCGGGCTGATCGTGTTCTACGCCGGCCTGGCGGCGGGGCCGATGCGCGTGGTCGCCCCGGTGTCCGCCCTGGTGTCCACGGTCCTCCCGGTGGGGGCCGTGATCGCTGCCGGGGAGCGGCCCGGGCTGGCCGTCTACGCGGGCGGCCTCATCTGCGTGCTGGCCACCGTGCTGGTGAGCATGGAAGGCAGTAAGCCGGGTGCGCCGTCGGTGCACCCACCGGTGGCCCGGGGGCTGGCTTACGGCACCGTCGCCGGGATCATGTTCGGCCTGTTCTTCCTGTTCCTCCGGGAGGCCGCGACGTTCCGGGGTGCTGTGGCCGAGCGCGCTGTCCCGGGCTGCCGGTGCGGCCGTCCTGCTCGGCGTGGCCGTCTGGGCCGGTGCGCCGCCGGCCTGGCGCGGCGCCAGCCCGCAGGTGCTGGCCGCGGTGATCGGGTCCGGGCTGCTCGACGCGATCGCGAACGTTTGCTACGTGCTGGCCACCCGGGCCGGCCTGTTCGGCATCGCGGTGGTGCTGACGTCGCTGTACCCGGGGGTCACCGTGCTGCTGGCCCGGGTGGTGCTGGGCGAGCGGATCCGGCCGCTGCAGCTGGCCGGCCTGCTGCTGGCCATCGCCGGCATCGCGGTGGTCAGCATGTGACCGGGCTGATCCGGACTCGTGCTGCCGGACGATCGCCGATCGTCCGGCAGCACGAACCCCGGGGAAGGGGGCTAACTCACAAGGCTGGCACGGTCAGTCGTCGCCAACGTCTCTATTCTCGGCGATGAGGGTGTCGCCTGACACCGTCTTCCGGCCCTTGCACAGCGGGCACAGGTAGGTGCTCTCCTCGCCGTCCTCGTTGCGCTGCACGAGTACGCCCTGGCCGTCGCACTGCGGGCAGGGAATCTTCTCCGCGGGGAAGATCAGGGCACAGATTTCCAGGTAAAGCTGCTCCGGGTAGGGCACGTGGTCGATGGTCCGCAGCGCCTGGTCCTGGCCGGCCGACTCCAGGATGAATGAGCCAAAGCCCAGCAGTCTTCCTGTCGTGCTGCGCTGGAAGCTCATGTCGGTCACCTTGACCAGCGGCATCATCGCGATCTTGCGGGTGAACACGCCGCTGGCCTCGAGCATCCGGTCCGAGGTGACCACGAAGTAGTCCTCGGACCACTCCCAGGCCTTGAAGCCCAGGTAGCCCAGGAAGAGCAGGCAGATGACGAGCAGCACGATGGCGGCGTTGTCCACGTGCAGCAAGACTGTGCTGCCGAGGACGATCGAGATCAGGATGGCGCCGAGGGCGAGCGCGATCGGGCCGATCAGCACGGCCGGGTGTTTGCGGACTGTGATCACCTGATGCTCATGCGGCAGCAGGTACTTGTTCACCGAGGCGGGACCCGCGTTCCGCGGCGTGATCAGCCTCATCGCGCGCTCAGATCGAGTTGAAGAAGGTAGCCAGCGAGTTACCCGCCGACTTGAGGCCGTCGAGGATGCTGTGCACGAAGTGTCCGGCCGCCGCCGGCTGTGTTACCAGGTAAAACGCCACGAAGGCGATGGCCGCCCAGCTGAGGATCTGCTTGAGCTTCATGGTCAACTCCCAGGTCGCGCGGGCCGCAGACTGTTAACCCAGTTTAGCCCAGCGTAATTTCTATACCAATGCTTCAGGTTCGGCAGGCAGCCACCGTACCTTGATCCCCGCTCGCTGCTGAGGTCACTCGCCTCACGTGGAGGAAAATTGAAGACTTGTGGTGCGCCTGGGGTGAGTTCGTGGTTTTGCTCACTATAGGTGCACATCTGCCTGCCTGGGGTAGTGGGTCAATACCTGCGGTTCCATGGTCCCGCTGACGCGGCGGATTCGCACACGGACATGCTGCCGATCTGACACCATTCCTTGGGCAGACAGCGCTGATGAGGTGGGCGATGACGGATGTGAATGGCGGCAACGTCGCCGTGATCGTCTACCGTGAGGACGATACGTGGGATACCGAGGTCCTGCCGGTCGCGCTCACCGAGGACCTGGCTGGCCTGATCCACGCACTGCGCCAGCAGCCGAGCATAGGCGGCACGATCGGGCTGGTGGCGGTGGGTGACGACTTCTTCGTCGCGCTCCGGCTGCTGAGCGGGCAGATGTCGGTGTTCCTGTCCGATCTGACCGCGGCGGTGGACTGGCCGCTGGCCCGCCAGGTGCTGGAGTATCTGGACATCCCGATCCCCGGCGAGGACGACCTGGACCAGGTACTGCCCGCCGGGGAAATGTCTATCTTCGCCGACCTTGGTGTGGATGAGATGGATCTCGGCGCGCTCTCCGGCAACCTGGACCTGTTCCCCGACGAGGCGCTGGCCAGCATCGCCCGCAGGCTCGGCTTCGGCCCCGCGCTGGACCGCGCCCTGGATGCCGCGCTGGGGCCCTGAGCCGCCATGGCCACCGGGTACCTGGCCAGCTTCGAGCCCGCGATGCGCGCCGCGCTCGCCGAGGCGGCCGGGGCGACGGCGCGGCAGCCTCCGGACGTGCCGGTGGGTGCGGTGCTGCTGGACGCGGCGGGCGAGATCATCGGCCGGGGCAGCAACCGCTGCGAGGCGGACGATGATCCGACCGCGCATGCCGAGATCGTCGCGCTGCGCGCGGCCGGCCGGGCGGCCGGCGGCTGGCGGCTGAGCGGCGGCACGCTGGTCGTCACCCTGGAGCCGTGCACGATGTGCGCCGGGGCGGTGCTGGCCGCCCGGGTGGACCGGCTCGTCTACGGCGCCGCGGATCTGCGCGCCGGGGCGGCCGGTTCGGTATGGGACGTGCTGCGCGACCGCAGGCTCAGCCAGCGGACCGAGGTCATCGGCGGGGTGCTGGCCGGCGAGTGCGCCCGCCCGCTGCAGGAGTTCTTCGCCGGGCGGCGAGGGGCGGCCGACTTCGGTGCGCCGGGCTTCGGTCAGTAGCACTGGCACAGCGGCCCCGGTCAGGTAGGCTCAGCGCGGGTGGAGTCGCCTAGTGGCCGAGGGCGCACGCCTCGAAAGCGTGTGAGGGGGCAACCCCTCCGTGGGTTCAAATCCCACCTCCACCGCCCATCCGGGACCGGCCCGGCCATCATGGCTGGGCTCGCGCCCCGGCTTCCGAGCAGTTACCAGCTGCGGGGACTGGTGCACCGCCAGGACGGCCAAGGCTGAGGGAGTGGAGTGCTAGAGCCGCAGAGCACCGCGCTGTTCCTGCTACTCCTGGTGGTATTCGTCGCCCTGGTGGCCTGGATGGCGCTGGCCCGCCAGCCGGCCTTCCGGGTGTTCGCGGCCTGCCTGGCCTTCATCCCGGCCATGCTGTTCGGGGTGGCCGCGGTCAACAAGTACTACGACTACTACCAGACCTGGGGCGCGATGGCCGCCGACCTCGGCGGCCAGGGCGCCACCCAGGTGGCGATGGCGCCCACCGTGGACAGCGCGTCGGCCCGGCAGATCAGCGCCATCCTGGGCCGCAAGCTGAACCTGAGAGCGGCCGCCGACCACGGGCAGACGATCCGGATGACCGTGCCAGGCAAGCTCAGCCACCTGAGCCGGACCGTGTACGTCTACCTGCCGCCGCAGTACTTCCGGGCTGGTTACAGCCGGTTCCGCTTCCCGGTCATCGAGCTGCTGCCCGGGTTCCCGGGCACCCCGCTGGACTGGATCGACGTGATGGGCTTCACCTCGGCCTACGCCTCGCTGCTGGCCGACGGGGTGGTCAAGCCGGCGGTGCTGGTCATGCCGGACACCAACGGCGGGAACCGGATTTCGCTGCAGTGCCTGAACGTGCGGCACGGCCCGCAGGACGCCACCTACCTGGCCGTCGACCTGCCCAATTACCTGCCGACCGTGCTGCGGGTCCAGCCGGCCGGCCCGGCCTGGGGGGTGGCGGGCTACTCGGAAGGCGGGTACTGTGCCGCCAACCTGGCTCTGGTGTACCGGCTCCACTGGGGCGCGGCCGGCATCCTCAGCGGCTACTTCACCCCGGGCAAGGATCAGCTCGGCAACCCACCCCGGCTGGTCAACCCGTTCGGCCACGACAAGCGCGCGCTGCACCAGAACACGCCGCGGCTGCGCATCGTCGCGCTCCCGGTCAGCGACTCGATCCCGCAGTTCTGGCTGGGCGTGGGCAGCCGGGATGTGCTCGGGCTACGTGACGCGCACAACTTCCAGCGGCTGCTGGTCGCCCGCCAGCCGGCCGCCCGGCTGGACATCGTGCCCGGCGGCGGGCACACCATGGCCACCTGGCGGGCCCTGACGCCGGCCCTGCTGCAGTGGATGACCCCGCTGCTCACCGAGGCGGCGGAGCACCCGTCACAGTTCCACCAGCTCGGCAAGACGCGGGTGGCGCACACCCGGGCAAACCACAAGGCCCAGGTCAAGGCGGCCGCGCGCCGCTCAGTCCGCAGTAAGGCTACTCCGCCGGCGTGACGGGGACTGGTCCCCGGCATCCAGGTCAAGGACCCGGGCGTGCAGCACGGTGCGCTGGTGCAGCGCCGCGCCGAGCGCCCGGTGCAGGCCGTCCTCCAGGTACAGCTCGCCCCGCCACTGGATGACGTGCGGGAACAGGTCGCCGTAAAAGGTGGAGTCCTTGTCCAGCAGCAGCCGTAGGTCCAGCACGGCCTTCGTGGTGATCAGCTGATCGAGCCGGACCGGCCGCGGCGGCACCTCGGCCCATTCCCGCGTGGTCCGGGCATGATCGGGATAGGGCCGCCCCTCCCCGACCTGCTTGAAGATCACGGCTTGAGTGTAGTTGAGTGCGGCCAGGATGGGGCAGATGCTGCCGCCAGCCCGCATCTGGCGGCAGCATCTGCGTCTCGGTGACCAGTCGGCGTGGCCGCGCTGCCGGCTCCGCCAACGTTGGCACCGCGGCCACGTGCTGGTCCTCCCGGGAATTGCACGGACCCGGCGGCCATCTGGTTCACGGGAAGGCCCCGGCTCGCGCGCTGGTTAGCCACGTTGATTGACTGGGACCGGAGCGTTTCCACCAGATTGGCGCGATGCCATGACAGCAGCGAACCCGCCCGCCCCGCCCACTAGCGATACCCCAGACCCGCGGCGCTGGCGGATCCTGGCCGTCCTCGGACTGGCCCAGCTGATGGTGGTGCTGGACGCCACGATCGTGAATATCGCCTTGCCCACCGCGCAGCGCGATCTGCACTTCACGACGGTTGACCGGCAATGGGTCGTCACCGCATACGCACTGGCGTTCGGCAGCCTGCTTTTGCTCGGCGGGCGAGTATCCGCGATCGTCGGCCGGAAGGTCACCTTCCTGGGCGGGCTGATCGGGTTCGCCGCCGCGTCCGCGGTAGGCGGCGCGGCCATCAGCTTCACCATGCTGGTGATCGCCCGCGCCTGCCAGGGTGCGTTCGGCGCGTTCATGGCGCCCTCCGCGCTGTCCCTGCTGACCACGACGTTCGGCGCGACCAAGGACCGGGGCCGGGCGTTCGGCGTGTTCGGCGCCATCGCCGGCGCGGGCGGGGCCATCGGGCTGCTGCTCGGCGGGATACTGACCGAGTACCTGTCCTGGCGCTGGTGCCTGTACGTGAACCTGTTCTTCGCCGCCGCGGCCGCCATCGGCGGCGCCATCCTGCTCCGCCGTCACCCGCGCAGCGGCGAGCGGCCCAAGCTGGACATCCTGGGCGCGGTGTTCGTCTCGGCCGGCATGTTCTGCATCGTCTTCGGCTTCTCGAACGCCGCCATCCACGGCTGGGGCGAGCCGTCCACCTGGGGCTTCCTGGTCGCCGGGCCGCTACTGCTGCTCATCTTCGGCTGGTGGGAGTCGCGCGACCCGGCGCCGCTGCTGCCGCTGCGCATCGTGCTGGACCGGAACCGGGGCGCCGCCTACCTGGCCATCCTGATCGCCGGCTGCGGCATCTTCGGCATCTTCCTGTTCGTCACGTACTTCATGCAGCTGACCCTGGGCTTCTCCCCGGTGATCACCGGGCTGGCCTTCCTGCCCATGGTCGCGATGATCATGATCGCGTCGAACCTGTCCAACATCGTGCTGATGCCGCGGCTCGGGCCCAAGCCGGTAGTCACCCTGGGCATGCTGCTGGCCTGCGGGGGCATGGTCTGGCTGACCAGGATCAGCCCGCAGTCCAGCTATGCGGCCAACCTGCTGCCGCCGTTGCTGGTGGTCGGGTTCTCCCTGGGCTTGATCATCGCGCCGTCGATCAACACCGGCACGTTCGGCGTCCCGGTGGCCGACGCCGGTGTCGCGTCGGCCAGCGTGAACACCGGGCAGCAGCTGGGCGGTTCGATCGGCACTTCGCTGTTCAACACCATCGCGACCAGCACGACCACGGCCTACCTCGCCGCCCAGTTGGCGCTGGCCCACGGCCGGCCCAGTCACGCGCTGACCGAGCAGGCGCTGGTGCACGGCTACGTGCGGGCTTTCTGGTGGGCGGCCGCGATCTTCGTGGGCGGCGCCGTGCTGGTCGGCCTGCTGTTCCGCCGCGGCCCGCTGGCCAAGCAGGTGGCACAGGCCCCGGTGCCCGCGGTGGCGCCCGGAGCGGCTGAGCCCGGCCCAGTAGTTCAGTAAGGCGCCGCAATAGATAGCTACAAGGGGGCTGGCCGCGGCCCTCACCTCTGGCCGCGGCCACCCCGGACGCCCGCCCTGCTCCCCTCCTGGAACTGCCGGTCAGCAGCGGCCCACGTACGCGCCGCTGGTGAACGTGGTCCACGGTGACCAGTTGGCGCCGTCCGCGGACATGATGACCGCGGCCCGCGCGTTGCCGTACGGATCGTAAGTGGACAGTGCGCCGTTGACCGGGTTGATCTGCCAGTAACCACGCTCACCGACGGTTCCGGTGGCGAACTGGTTCCCGCCGGACTCGGCCATCGCGATGGACGCCGCGGTGACCTCGGCTGCCGGTGACCCGCCGGCGTCCAGCCAGAGCTGCTCCAGGCCGGTGCAGCTCAGCGTGCCGGACAGGCTGGTGGTCGTGTCGGCCTGGCTGGTGTCGCTGGCCGCCGATCCGCTGCTGCCGGCCGCGGCGGAACTGGCGTGCCGCGGGGTGTAGGCGGTGGTGCTGATCCCGGCGGGCAGGTGCCGCGGCAGCCGGAGGTCCTGGCCGACATAGATCAGGCTGGGATCGCTGATCTTCGACTGGTTAGCCGCGAACAGCCCGTGCCAGTCGTCGGCGCTGCCGTAGAAGCGCTGCGCGATCCCGGACAGGGTGTCCCCGGCCCGTACGGTGTAGCTGCGGCCCGTGGCGCTGCGCGCGGCTTCGCGGGCCGCTGTGTGGGCCGGGAGGACGGCCGCGTCCAGCCGGGCCAGCCCGGTGTGCTGGGCGGTGACCGCTGGCTTCGCCGTGGTGGAACCGTGGATCTGCGGGGCCGCGGTGGCGATGGTGCCCATGACGACAACGGCTGGTGCCGCTTTACCCGCCGTCTGGGCCACCTTTTCCACCTGCGAGGGCGCGGTGTGCTGCCCGGTCCGCCTGATCTTCCGTTTCCTGCGATGCCTGGGTACTGAACTCACAAGGCTCCTCACGCCGCGGTTCGCCCGGGTACTGGGCATTCGCGCACCGTTCGCCGGGCCGGACGGTCCTCCATTCCTCCGGCAGAATGCCAGCCGCCAGGGCCGCCCGCAGTGAAACCGCACACTGAGCGCACTCGGGTGGCCGGAGGCATGAATGGGCATGAACCACGCGTATCACCAAGCGCCGTTGTCATCTTTGGCCGCAGCACTGCACGGCTGGCTCAGCGCATGCCCCGGGGCGCCACAGTGACGGGCGGCTCAGCCAGAATGGCGGGCGATGGATGCTGCCCGGCAGCCGCCCGCAGCGACCGGATCATGGACCGTGTCGCGGCGGCTCGTGCTGCGCCCGGTGCCCTGGGACGCGGTGCAAGCGATCACCGCGGGCCGGCGGCTGCCCGGCTGGGCCGACGACTACCCGGCCGAGGGCGACGCCATGATCGCGGGCCTGCTGTTCCGGGCGGGCCCGGCGGCCTGGCCCGGGGCCAACCAGGCCTGGGGGCACCGGCAAGTGGTGGAGCGCGCCACCGGCCTGGTCGTGGGCGGGATCGGGTTCGCCGGCCCACCCGGCGCGGCGGGCGAAGTGGAGCTCGGCTACGGCATCGTGCCATCCCGGCAGGGCCGCGGGTATGCCACCGAGGCGGTGGCCGCCATGCTGGCTGTGGCCTGGGCCGACCCGGAGGTGGAAGCGGTGGCGGCCAGCACCGCCCCGAGCAACCTGGCGTCCCAGCGAGTTCTGGAGAAGGCCGGTTTCCGGCTGGTGGACCGGGCCGGGGGCCAGGACGGTGAACTGCGCTACCGGGTGCCGCGCCCGGGCGGGCCGGGCGGCCGGGCGGGCCGAGGTTAGGATCTGCTCCGGGGGGACACCTTGACCAGCCCGGATGATGTGCTACGCGAACTGGGTGAGCTGGCCACCTCGCTCGGCCCGGCCATCCGCCCGGCCGGGACCGAGGAACTGCTGCGGTCGCTGGCCGAGACCGCACGGCGGCTGTTCGGCGCGGCCGCCTGCTCGCTGGCCATGCTCAGCGCGGACGAGTCGGAACTGCGCTACACGATCGCCGCGGGCGCGGGCGCCGATGAGGTGACCGGGATGCGCATCCCGTCCTCCCAAGGCATCGCGGGCTGGGTGGTGCAGTCCGGCCAGCCGATCGCGATCAGCGACCTGGCCAGCGATCCGCGCTTCTCCCGGGAGACCGCCGAGCAGACCGGGTACATCCCGCAGACCATCCTGGCCGTGCCGGTGCAGACCGCGCAGCGGATGCTGGGCGTGATCAGCCTGCTGGACCGCGATTCCCGGCGGCCGGCCGCGGAGCAGGATATGGCGCTGCTCTCGCTGTTCGCCGACCAGGCCGCGCTGGCCCTGGCCGGGGTCGAGGCGTTCAGCAGCCTGGGCCGGGTGCTGCTGGCCGCGCTAGCCGGCGCCGCGGCCGGCGCCGACCTCGGCCGCGCGCTGCGTCAGGCCGGCGGGCGGCTGCCCGACGGTGACCAGGATCTCGCCGAGCTAGCCGCCGCGTTCGCCACCCTGGCCCGCCGTGGCGCTGCCGAACGCCGGCTGGCCCTCGCGGTGCTCCGCGACGTGGCGGAGTATGCCGGGAGGCGGCCGCTACGGCCTCGCTAAGACCGGCATGGAGTGATGCCTTCGCCGCATCGGCGCTCCGCCCGGTGCCCCGGATCAACCTGCCCATCGACAAGGACTGGGCCTGGGGAGGTGCGTCCGGGGCCGGGGTAACGGTGGCCGTGGTGGACAGCGGCATCGACGCCGCCCACCCCGCGGTTGGCCGCGTAGACCGGGCCGTCCGGTGGCGGTGGGATGCCGACCGGGCCGAGGCGGTAAGCGCCGAGGGCGCCCATGAGGACCTGTTCGGGCACGGCACCGCGTGCGCCGGGATCATCCGGCGGGCCGGCCCGGACGTGACGCTGTGGTCGGTCCGGGTGCTGGGCAGCCGGCTGAGCGGCAAGGGCGCGGTCTTCGCGGCCGGCCTGCGCTGGGCCATCGGCCAGGGTGCGCAGGTGGTCAACCTGTCGCTGAGCACCAGCCGGGAGGACTACGCGGAGCTGTTCCACGACATCGCCGACGAGGCGGCGTTCGCTGGCGTGGTGCTGGTCTGCGCCACCAACAACGTGCCGGCCCCGACGTATCCGGCCCAGTTCTCCTCGGTCATCTCGGTCGCCGCGCACGACGGGCAGGACCCGTTCGCGCTGGACGCCAACCCGGCCCCGCCGGCCGACTTCGGCGCACCGGGCATCGACGTCGAGGTGCCCTGGCTGTCCGGTGGCAGCATCGTCGCCACCGGCAACTCGTTTGCCGCGCCGCACGTCACCGGGCTGGCCGCCCGGCTGCTCAGCAAGCACCCCCAGCTCACCCCGTACGAAGTCAAGACCGTGCTGCGCGCCGTGGCCAGCAACGCCGAAGCCGGGGAGGCCCGCCATGACGGCTGAGCTGACCGCCGTGCTGTGGCGGACCGACCTGCTCGGTGCGCTGCCCGCCGCGGACCTGGCGGCTATCGCCGCGGCCGCCCGGCTGCGCACCGTCCGCCGCGGCCAGGTCGTGTTCAGCGCCGGTGACCCGGGCGACACGCTGATCGTGGTGGTGTCCGGGCGGGTCAAGGTGGTGGTCCGCTCGGCGGACGGGGCCGAGCTGACGCTGACCGTCATCCCGCCCTACGGCGTGTTCGGCGAGCTCAGCGTGGCCGACAGCGGCCCGCGGTCGGCGGATGCGGAAACCCTGGAGGACAGCCGGTTGCTGCTCATCCCGCGGGAGACGATCCAGCGGGCCTGCGCGCAGCAGCCAGCCCTGGCCCAGGCGCTGACCGGTTCGCTGGCCGCGACGCTGCGCCGGCTCACCGAGGCCACCTCGGACCTGGTCTTCCTGGACCTGCCCCGGCGGGTGGCCAAGGTGCTGCTCAGCCAGCCCCGGGGGGCGGATGGCCGGATCCGCAGCCGGATGAGCCAGCAGGAATTGTCGCACCAGGCCGGCAGCACCCGGCAGAGCGTCAACGCCGCGCTGCGCGGATTCGAGCGGCGCGGCTGGATCCGGGTTCGGGACCGGGCGGTGATCGTGCAGCAAGAAGCCGCGCTCGGCGCGTTTGCCCGCGGCGAGATGTCGGCAAGCTGACAGCAGACGTGTCGGCTGGCTGACTGACGGCCAGCCCGGGGTGCGCCACGCTGGGGGCAGCTGGACATTTCGCAAGACACGCCCATAGGGGGAGAAACATCATGACCGAGCAGAACCCGAACCCAGACGTCACCGACGACACCGAAGGCCACGGCCGAGGCCATCCCGGCGCGACGACGTGGAGGGCCTGGACAGCATGGCCGACGACACCGAGGGCCATCACAGGTTCCGGGGTGCCGACGACATCGGCGACGAGGACGACGACGTCGAGGGCCACCCAGGAAATCCCGCTGAGCCAGCGGCCGTCCCGGGGGGCAGGCCGGCCTGTCGCTGGGGCAGGCCTGCGGCCCGCGGCGTGGCGCGTTAGCCCAGCTTGCCGGGCCGTTACCGGCTCTTGGGGCTGTCCTAAACCGGAGTCCGAGCTTTAAGGTTGCCTGGTGGAGAGGTGCGCGCAGTGCGGCGCGGCTCTGGGGGCGGGCGACCGATTCTGCGGGGATTGTGGCGCGCCTCTGGTGGCCTGCCCGGCATGCGGCGAGTCGGCCACCGCGGGTAAGCGCTTCTGCCGCGCCTGCGGCACCGCGCTGCCCGGAGCCCCGGCCGCGGCCCAGGCCGCCGGGTCCGCGCCAGCGGCCAGCGGCGCAGCGCCGGCCGACCCCGACGGGCCACGAGCGGATAGCCGAGCGGCGGGTCTGCTCGGTGCTGTTCTGCGACGTCGTCGGATTCACCCCGCTGTCCGAGTCACGCGATCCGGAGGCGGTGCGGGAACTGCTGTCCCGCTACTTCGACGTGGCCCGGACGGTCATCGGCCGGTACGGCGGGGTGGTGGAGAAGTTCATCGGGGACGCGGTGATGGCGGTGTGGGGCGCGCCGCTGGCCGCCGAGGGGGACACCGAACGCGCCGTCCGGGCCGCCATGGATCTGGTCACCGCGGTGGCCGAACTCGGGGCCGAGGCCGGCGTGCCCGGCCTGGCCGCCCGGGCCGGTGTGGTGACCGCCGAGGTCGCGGTGACCCTGGGCGCGGTCGGCGAGGGCATGGTGGCCGGGGACGCGGTGAACACCGCGGCCCGGGTGCAGTCCGTCGCCCAGCCGGGCGAGGTGATGGTGGACGCGGCCACCCAGCGGCTGGCCGCCGGCGGGGTCGGCTTCGCCGCCGCCGGGGAGCACACGCTGAAGGGGAAGAGCGAGCCGGTGCCGCTGTGGCGGGCCACCCGGGTGCTGTCCGGCGTGGGCGGGCTCAAGCGGCTGGATGGGCTGGAGGCGCCGCTGATCGGGCGGGACGCCGAACTGCGCACGGTCAAGGACCTGTTCCACGCCGCGGCCGAGCGTCGGGTGCCGCGCCTGGTGCTGGTGTCCGGGCCGGCCGGGGTAGGCAAATCCCGGGTCGGCTGGGAGTTCGACAAATACGCCGACGGCCTGGCCGACGTGGTGTGGTGGCACCGCGGCCGCTGCCTGCCGTACGGCGATGGGGTGGCGTTCTGGGCGCTGGCCGAGATCGTCCGGCAGCGGCTGGGCATCGCCGAAGAAGACAGCGCCAGCACGGCCGCGCAGAAGCTGGCGGCCGGCCTGGACCAGTACGTCCCGGACCTGGCCGAGCGGGAGTACATCGGTGTCCGGCTCGGCCGGCTGCTGGGGGTGACCGCCGCGGCGGACAGCGGCGGGCCGCTGGCCCGGCAGGAACTGTTCGCCGGGTGGCGGCTGTTCTTCGAGCGGCTGGCCGCCGAGCACCCGGTGGTGCTGCTGGTCGAGGATGCCCAGTACGCCGACGCCGGCCTGCTCGACTTCCTCGACTACCTGGTGGACTGGGCCCGGGACCTGCCGATTTATGTTCTGGTGTTCGCCCGCCCGGAACTGGGCACGGCCCGGCCGCGGTTCGGTACCGGGCGCAACCGGATCATGCTTACCCTGGACCCGCTCGACCGGGCCTCGATGGATCGGCTGGTGGACGCCCTGGTCCCCGGCATGCCGCCGTCGGCCCGCCAGGCGGTGACCAGCCAGGCCCAGGGCATCCCCCTGTTCGCGGTGGAGACGGTGCGCGCGCTCATCGACCGGGACATCGTGCAGCCGGTGGAAGGGGTATACCGGCTGGTCGGTGACGTCGGGGAACTGGCCGTGCCGGACAGCCTGCACGCGCTGCTGGCCGCCCGGCTGGACACCCTGGACCCGGACGTGCGGCAGCTGGTGACCGACGCCGCGGTGCTGGGCGCCACCTTCCCGGCCGAGGCGCTGATCGCGGTGTCCGGCCGGGACGAGCCAGCGGTGCGGGCCGCCCTGGACGAGCTGGTCCATCGCGAGGTGCTCAGCGTCTCCGCGGAACCGCTGTCCCCGGAGCGGGGCAGCTACCAGTTCGCCCAGGAGATGCTCCGCCAGGTCGGCTACGACACGCTGTCCCGGCGCGACCGCAAGACCCGCCACCTCAAGGTGGCCGCCTACCTGCGCACCGCCATCGCGGGGGACGGCGAAGAAGTAACCGACGTCATCGCCCGGCACTACCTGGACGCGCTGAACGCCATCCCCGAAGAGCCGGACACCACCGAGATCCGCGGCCAGGCCATCGCCGCACTGATCCGGGCCGCGGAGCGGGCCGAGCGCACCGGCGCCCCTGCCCTGGCCAGCACGAGTTACGCCACCGCGGCTGAGCTGGCCTCAGCGGCCACCATCGACGCGCAGCCAGCGGCACCTGTGCAGTCCGCGGGCATGCTGTGGGAACGAGCCGCACGGGCGGCCGTCAATAGCTCCCACTGGGGGCTGGCCATCGAGCAGGCGGGCCGGGCCCGGCACTTGCACCTCCAGGGTGGCCACACCCGGGCGGCCGCCCGCGCCCAGGCTATGGCTGGTGAGGCTCTGCAGTTCTGGGGCCGTCTCGCGGAGGCGCGTGATCAGCTCACCGCCGCCGTTGACGTTTTGCGCGAGGAACCGGACTCCGACACCGTGCATGCCCTGGATGAGCTGGCCGTCGTCGAGATTTTCGCTGGCATGCCGGACGCGGACCGGCTCAGCGCCGAGGCACTCATGCTCGGCCAGGCGCTCGGCGTCCGCCCTGGTCAGCTGAGCGGCCTGTTTCTCACGCGCGGGATCTACCTGGGCATGACTGAGCGGCGTCCCGAATCGGTCGCCTATTTCCGGGAGAGCGCGCGGCTGGCCACCAAAGTTGGCGACAGCTATCTGCTGGGTCGCGCGCTGCTGAATCTGTCTGACTCCCTGGGGAGCACCGACGCGGAATCGGCCCA
Organism: uncultured Actinomycetes bacterium; assembly: GCA_963747705.1. Classification (GTDB taxonomy): domain Bacteria; phylum Actinomycetota; class Actinomycetes; order Streptosporangiales; family Streptosporangiaceae; genus RYN-230. The sequence goes on from CAVVGF010000030.1 coordinate 255,074, forward strand.
GCAGGCAGCCCGCACCGCGGTTGAGCAGTTGCGCCGGGCCGGTGCCCGGGACCACCTCGCGTTCGCCATCGGGAACCTGGTCCAGGCGCTGCTTGCGCTCGGGGACTGGGACGCGGCCGAGAACGAGCTCAATCAGGCGATGGATTCAGACGGATTGGCCGACATCCTGTCCCTCTATCAGGGCTGGCTGGCAGCGCTGCGCGGCGATGCGGCCACCGCCGAGTCCGGAGTGGCGGGACTAGGGGACATGCGAGCCAGCGAGGCACCACAGGATCAGGCCACAGTGCTCCTCCTGCAAGCCTTGACGGCCGCCACCCGTGGGCAGCCGGAGAATGCGCTGCGGCACGCCCGGGCCCTGCTCGATCACGCCAGCGCGATCGGGGTGAGCCACGAGTGCATCCGGTGGGGCTGGCCGTTGGCCGCGCGGGCTGCCCATGAGCTGGGCGACATGACCGCGATCCAGAACCTCCTTGCGCTGCTCGACGGTTACCGGCCCGGGTACCTCGCCCCGATGCTGCGGGCCGAACGTGACCTGGTCCGGGCCCGGCTGGCCGACGGCGCGGCCGAGGAGGCCACCGCCGCTGCGCTGAGCGCCGCGGTCGGTGGGCTCCGCGAGCTGAGCACGCCCTATCACCTGGCGCACGGCCTGCTCGACCAGGCCCAGTACCTCGCGGGCCGGGCCGGAACCGAGGCCGGGACCGAGGCCGACAACGAGGCCGCCGAGCAGGCCATCGCGGAGGCCCGCGGCATCGCCGAGCGGCTGGGCTGCCAGCCGTTGCTGGACCGCGCGGCCGCCATCGCGCCCGCCCGATCGCCCAGCCGAGCCTGAATGGCCGCGCGCGGCCGGTACCGCGACGCGCTGCGCCATCGTGATCTGCGGCTGCTCATCACCTCGTTCCTCATCGACCAGATCGGCAGCTGGTCTTACCTGGTGGTGATCGGGGTGTACGTGTTCGACCGCACCCACTCCACCCAGTGGCTGGCCGCGCTGGCGGTCTGCCGGTGGGGACCCGGCCTGCTGCTGGCCAGCTACGGCGGCGTGCTGGCCGACCGCTACGAACGGATCACCGTGCTCATCGTCTCGTCACTGGTCAGCGCGGTGCTGATGACCGGAATGGCGGTCGTGGTCGCGACCCGCGCCCCGCTCGGGCTGGTGCTCGCGCTGACCGCCCTCGCCTCGGCCGCGGTGACGCCCTATCAGCCCGCGTCCGGCGCGCTGCTCCCCGAGGTCGTCGGCGAGCGGGACCTGGCCGCGGCCAACTCCATCTTCTCGGCGCTGGAAAACCTGGTCGTGGTGATCGGGCCGGGCATCGGCGGCCTGCTGCTGCTCACCGGCCGCCCGGCCATCGGTGTCGCGATCAACGCGGCCAGCTTCGCCGCGGCGGCGGCGATAACCGCCCGGCTGCGCGTCCGGTCCCGCGGCGGGGCGGCCGGGGGCAGTATCGGGCAGCAACTGGCCGCCGGGTTCAAGGCGCTGGCCGCGCGGCCGGTGGCGGTGGCCATCATCCTGTTCGCCGCCCTCGACTCCGCCGTCTACGGCGCCAGCACCGTGCTCTACGTCCCGCTGTCCATCCGGCTGGGCACCGGCACCGACGGCTACGGTTACCTGCTGGCCGCCAGCGCGCTCGGCGGCGTGCTCGGCGCGGGCCTGGCCAACCGGCTGAGCGGCACCGGCCGCCTGGCCCCGGTCATCATGGGCAGCATCTGCCTGCAGACGCTGCCGTTCCTGGTCACCATCCCGGTCCGCTCGCCCGCACTGGCCGCCGTCTTGCAGGCCGTCTCCGGCGTCGGCATGATCATCGTGGACGTGCTGGCCCTGACCAGCCTGCAGCGCGACCTGCCCGGCACCGTGCTCAGCCGGGTGCTCGGCATCTTCGACACGCTGGTGCTGGGCGGCATCCTGCTGGCCAGCCTGGCCACCGGCATCCTGCTGGCACACACCAGCGTCGTGGTCGCGCTGGTCGTGGTGGGTGCCGGGATACCGGCCGTCGCGCTGCTCGGGCTGCCCGCGCTGCTCCGGGCCGACCGCACCTCGGCCCAGGTCGCCGCCCGGCTGCGGCCCCGGGTCAGCCTGCTGTCCGGGCTCGACCTGCTGGCCGATGCGGACCGGGCCACCCTGGAACGGCTGGCCGCCGCGGCTGAGGAGGTCGTGCTGCCCGCGGGCGGCGTACTGATCCGCCAGGGCGATCCGGCCGATGCGCTGTGGATCCTGGTCCGCGGCGAGCTATCGGTGTGTGTCACCGGTGCTGCCTCTGGGCCGCGTGAGCTGGCCCCGGTGACCGCGCCCGGCTACGTCGGTGAGCTCGGGCTGCTCAAGGGCATTCCCCGGACCGCCACGGTCCGGGCCAGCCAGGACAGCACGCTGCTGCGGATCGGCGGCGCGGACTTCCTGGCCGCCATGGAGGCCGGCCGGCCCAGCCCTACGCTGCTCGCGGTGGCCGGCGCCCGGCTGGCCCGCACCCCTGGGCCGCAGCTGACCTAGGGCTTGTCAGCGATAGTACGGTTCTGCGTAAGGTTGCCTGGTGGACAGGTGCGCGGGGTGTGGCGCGCAGCTAGGGGTGGGCGACCGGTTCTGCGGGGATTGCGGCGCTCCGCTGCTGGCTTGCCCGGCTTGCGGCGAGCAGGCCACGCCGGGCAAGCGGTTCTGCCGGGGCTGTGGCGCGCAACTGCCTGACGCTGGGTCCGCCCCGCTGGCCACGCCGGACGCGGTGCGGCTCACCCCGCCGCCTGCGGCGCCCGCCGCGGCGGTGGCCACGTCGCCCCGGGGGCCGGTGGCCGAGCGCCGGGTCTGCTCGGTGCTGTTCTGCGACCTGGCCGGGTTCACGCCGCTGGCCGAGGCCAGGGATCCGGAGGCCGTGCGTGAGCTGCTGTCCCGCTACTTCGGCCTGGCCCGGACGGTGATCGGCCGGTACGGCGGGGTGGTGGAGAAGTTCATCGGGGACGCGGTGATGGCCGTCTGGGGGACCCCGGTAGCCGGCGAAGGAGATGCGGAACGGGCCGTCCGGGCGGGCCTTGACCTGGTCCTGGCCGTGGCCGAACTGGGCGCCGAAGCCGGCCTGCCCGGCCTGGCCGCCCGGGCCGGCGTGGTGACCGGCGAGGTCGCGGTGACCCTCGGCGCGGTGGGTGAGGGCATGGTGGCCGGCGACGCGGTGAACACCGCGGCCCGGGTGCAGTCCGTGGCGGAACCGGGCTCGCTGCTGACCGACGCGCCGACGCAGCGGCTGGCCGGCAGCGGGATCGGGTTCACCGCGGCCGGCTCGCACCGGCTGAAGGGCAAGACGGAGCCGCAGCCGCTGTGGCGGGCCACCCGGGTGCTGTCCGGGGTGGGCGGCCTGCTGCGGATCGACGGCCTGGAGGCCCCGCTGGTCGGCCGGGATGCCGAGCTGCGCACCGTCCGGGAGATGTTCCACGCCGCGGCGGATCGCCGGCTGCCGCGGCTCGCCCTGGTCTCCGGGCCACCCGGCGTGGGCAAGTCCCGGCTGGGCTGGGAGTTCGAGAAGTACGCCGATGGCCTGGCCGAGACGGTGTGGTGGCACCGGGGCCGCTGCCTGTCCTACGGGGACGGGGTGGCGTTCTGGGCGCTGGCCGAGATCGTCCGGCAGCGACTCGGCATCGCCGAGGAGGATCCGGTTAGCGTGGCCGCGGCCAAGCTGGCCGAGGGATTGGACCGATTCGTCCCCGATGCGGCCGAGCGGACTTACGCCGGGCTCCGGCTGGGCCGCCTGCTCGGCGTCACCGTGCCGGGGGACAGCGGCGCGCCGCTGTCCCGGGAGGAACTGTTCGCCGGCTGGCGGCTGTTCTTCGAACGGCTCGCGGCGCAGGCACCGGTCGTGCTGCTGATCGAGGACGCCCAGTACGCCGACGCCGGGCTGCTGGATTTCCTGGACCATCTCATCGACTGGGGACGCGACCTGCCGGTCTTCGTGCTGGTACTGGCCCGCTCCGAGCTCGGCCAGACAAGGCCCGGGTTCGGCGCCGGCCGGAACCGGATCACGCTGGCCCTGGACCCGCTCGATCCCGCCTCGATGGACCAACTGGTGGACGCGCTGGTGCCGGGTATGCCGGCCCGGGCCCGGTCGGCCGTCACCGCACAGGCCCAGGGGGTGCCGTTGTTCGCGGTGGAGACGGTGCGGGCGCTCATCGACCGGGACATCGTGCAGCCGATCGAAGGGACGTACCGGCTGGTCGGCGACGTCGGGCAGCTGGCCGTGCCGGACAGCCTGCACGCGCTGCTGGCCTCCCGGCTGGATGCGCTCGACCCCAAGGTACGGCGGCTGGTCACGGTGGCCGCGGTGCTGGGCGCCACGTTCCCGGCCGAGGCGCTGATCGCGGTGTCCGGGCGGGACGAGGACACGGTCCGGGCGGCGCTAGCCGAGCTGGTGCGGCGGGAGGTGCTCGTGGTGTCCGCCGACCCGCTGTCCCCGGAACGGGGCAACTACCAGTTCGCCCAGCAGATGCTGCGCCAGGTCGCGCACGACACGCTGTCCCGCCGCGACCGGAAGACGCTGCACCTCAAGGTGGCCGACCATCTGCGCACCGCGTTCGCCAATGACGGCGAGGAATTGGCCGACGTGATCGCGCAGCACTATCTGGACGCGCTGAACGCGGTCCCGGACGACCAGGACGCGGCCGAGATCCGCGGCCAGGCCGTAGCGGCTCTGCTCCGGGCGGCCGAGCGCGCCCAGCGCACCGGCGCCCCGGCCCAGGCGGCCACCAGCTACGCCACCGCCGCCCAGCTGAGCAGGGACGCCCCAGACGGGCAGCGGGCCGCGGCCCCGGACGGAGCGCCGACCGTCGGCATGATGTGGGAACGTGCCGCCGAGGCCGCGACCGACAATGGCAACTGGGCCGGGGCCCTGGCGCATGCGAACCAGGCCCGCGACTACTATCAGCAAGCCGGCCTGCGCCGGGGGGCCGCCCGCGCCCAGGCCACCGCTGGGCTGGTGCTGCGCCGCTGGGGCCGCCTGGCCGAGGCCCGTGAGCAGCTGACCGGCGCCCTCGAGGTGCTGCGGGACGAACCGGACCGGGACACGGTGACCACGCTGGAGCAACTCGCCTCGGTCGCGGTGTTCGCCGGCGCACCCGATGCTGATGGGCTCACCACCCAGGCGCTCACCCTCGGCCAGGCGCTGGGCACCGGCAAGCTCAGCGACCTGCTGCAGACCCGCGGGCTCTACCTGACCACCGCAGGGCGGCGGGCCGAATCCATCGCCTACTTCCGTGAGGCGGCGCGGCTCAGCGAGCAGGCCGGGGACACGGCCGGGCTGGGCCGGGTGCTGGTCAACCTGTCCGACGCCTTGGCCTACTCGCACCCCGCCGCGGCGGCCGAAGCCGCGCATGGCGCGGCCGGCTACCTGCGCCGGACCGGGGTCCGCGACTTCTTGGCCGTGGCCATCACCAACGAGGTGGGCGCGCTGATCAGCCTGGGCGACTGGGACAGCGCCGAGGGCATTCTCGGCCAGGCCGTGGACGCTGATGGGCTGGCCGACGTCGAGTTCCTCGACTGCTACCGGGGCTGGGTGGCCGCGATGCGTGGGGACGCGGCCACCGCCGAGACCATCCTGGCCGGCCTAGGTGACTTGCGGGTCAGCGAAGATCCGCAGGACCAGTCGCTGATCTCCGTGGTGGCCGCGTTCGCGGCCGACGCCCGGGGTGAGCAGCCGACTGCCCTGCGGCACGCCCGGACCGCAGTTGAGCAGGCGTCCATGCTGAGCATCAACCATGACTGCGCGCGCTGGACCTGGCCGCTGGCCGCCCGTATCGCGTACCAGACGGCGGACAGCGGCACCACCCGTGAGCTGCTCACCATGCTGGACAGCAGTCAGCCCGGGCACCTGGTACCGATGCTGTCGGCCGAACATGACCTGGTCAACGCCCGCCTCGCGGCACGCGACGGCGACCCGGCGGCCACCGCGTCGCTGGCTGCCGCGGTCGGCCGGCTGCGCGAGCTGAGCACGCCCTACCATCTGGCCCACGGCCTGCTCGACCAGGCCCAGCACCTGATGCGGCAGGGCGACACCGAAGCAGCCGCAGGCGCGGTCGAGGAAGCCCGCAGCACCGCGACCCGGCTCCGCTGCCAGCCGCTGCTCGACCGGGCTGCCGCGATCACGGCCGCGGAGCCGCGGATAACCGCCTGAGGGCACTGGCGTTAAGCATGATGGCTGTGGGGTTAGCGGGCCTCGGCCTCGCGGACTCGCTGCACCATCGCCTCGAGCAGGGCCCAGGCGGTCTCCGGATGCTGCAGGGCGAACGGGCGGAACACCCACGCGGTGAACAGCAGGCAGCGCAGCTCGGTTTCGGCGGTGATCGTCGCTGAGCGGTACGAGTGGTCGATGAGCGCCATCTCGCCGAAGTAGTCACTGGGGCCGAGGGTGCGGGCAGGCCGTCCGTGCACGCTGACCGAGGCCTGGCCGGACACGATCACCCCGAACGTCACGCCGCCCTGCTCTTCGGTGGTCAGCGCCGCCCCGGCCGGGAACGTCCGGTCGTGCGCGTTGCGCATCAGGCCGGCCAGCTCCTTCTTGGGCAGCATGGAGAACAGCGGAACCTGGCCGAGAGCCGCTTCCGGCGTCGTCATGACCCGATGCTAGGGGCCATCCTGGTGCCGCGAATCACCTGTTCAGGGTGGTTCCCGGCGTCGTGCCCTCCAGGCGCCAGCGGTACGGGGCGGCCAGCCGGCGCAGCTCGTTCTCTGGGCCCCAGGAGCCGCGCGGGTACGGCACCGTCTTGGGCGGGTGCTGCTGTAGCGGCGCGGACACCTCCCACAGCCGCTCGATCCCGTACGCGTCGGTGAACAACGCCTGATTGCCCAGCATGGCGGCGAGGATGAGCCGCTCGTAGCCTTCCAGGCTGTCGGACTCGCGGAACGCGTCCTGGTAGCGGAAGATCATCTGCGCGGCGCCCAGGCGCACCTCGGCGCCCGGTTCCTTGGCCAGGAAGTCGATGGTGACCGAGCCCGGGTCGGCGAAGTCGATGACGATCTCGTTGTCCTGGCCGGCTGGCGCATCCTGGTGGTCCAACCGGAACATGCGCAGCGGCGGCGCGTGAAAGCCGAGCGTTATCACCTGGCGGCTGGCAGCCATGCTCTTCCCCGAGCGGAGCAGGAATGGCACGCCCTTCCACCGCCAGTTGTCGATCTCGACCCGGACCGCGGCCAGCGTCTCGGTGTCCGAGCCCGGCGCCACCCCGGGTTCGTCACGGTAGCCCTCGTACTGGCCGCGCACCACATGCTGCGGGCTGAGCGGCCGCAGCGAGTCGTACACCTTGTCCTGCTCGGCCCGCAGGTGCCTGGCGTCCAGCGACGGCGGCGGCTCCATGGCCACGAAGCCGAGCACCCGGAACAGGTGAGTCACGATCATGTCGGAGTAGGCGCCGGTCTGGTCGTAGAAGCCGCCGCGCCCTTCGATGGACAGCGACTCGGGCACCTCGATCTGCACATAGCTGATGTGCTGGCGGTTCCAGACCGGCTCGAACAGCCCGTTGGCGAACCGGAAGGCCAGGATGTTGTCAACCGACTCCTTGCCCAGGAAGTGGTCGATCCGGAAGATCTGCGACTCATCGAAGACCTGGTGCACCACGCGGTTGAGCTCCTTGGCCGAGGCCAGATCGGTGCCGAACGGCTTCTCGATGATGATCCGGCTGCGGCCCTCGGCCAGCCCGGTGCTGCCCAGCAAGGCCACCGTGGGCTCGAAGGACACCGGCGGGATGGCCAGATGGAACAGCCGCCGCGCGCGGCCGCCCAGGTCCGCCTCGGCCCGCCGCACGGCCGCCTCCAGCGGTCCGGAGTCGCCCGAATCGCCGGTCTGCGCGCTGCCGAACGACAGCGACTGGGCGAACGCGGTCCACGTGTCCCCCTCCGGCTTGCTCCGGCCGAACGCGGCCACCGCCTGCCGGGCCTGCTCGCGGAACTGGTCATCGGTGATAGACCGCCGGGCGGTGCCGACGATGCGGTACCGCTCCGGCATCAGGCCCACCTCGGCCAGGTGGAACAGCCCGGGCAGAAGTTTCCGTTTGGCCAGGTCGCCGGTCGCGCCGAACATCACGATGACATGGTCGTCTGGGCGGCGGCCGGTTGCGTGGGCCATAGATTCGTGGGCCGGAGTGCGCCTGGGTGCTGGTGAGGTCACGGCGGCTTTCTTCCCGGTATGCGCCGCCCGACACCAGCCAGTTACCGGGTCTGGACCCAGTTCTGGGGCCGGACGGCAAGCTACCGTGGCAGGCAGTGATCAAGGGTGAACGTAATGCTGGAGACCGGACCGCCGTCCGCCCGGCCGCACCGGGCGTTCTGGCTGGCGTGCACCATCGCGGCCGGGCTGCTCGCTGCCCTGGCCGCCAGCGGCCTGGCCGGGGAAGTACTCGGCCACTACGGTCTGGCCCGGGCCGACGCGCACGTCACGGCGTGGCTGGTCGCCCACCGGGCCGCTGGGCTCACCACCGTCCTGCGCATCGTCACCTGGCTGGGGTCGCTGGCCGTCATCATCCCGGCCGGGGTGATCGCCAGCCTGTTCTTCGTCCTGCGCGGGCACCGGTGGTGGCCGGTGGCCCTGCTGGCCGTCTCCATCGCGGGTGCGGTCGGCCTGTACAACATCGTGAAACACCTGGTCGGCAGGCCCGGCCGCCGCCCGCCATCTGGATCGGGCATTTCTCCGGCGCCTCGTTCCCCTCCGGGCACGCGGCTCAGTCGGTCGCCTGCTACGCGACGCTGGCCGTGCTCCTGAGCGCGGGCCGGCCAGCCCGGGTGAAGATCGCCCTGTCGGGCCTGGCCGCCCTGGTCGTGCTGGTCGTCGGCTTCTCCCGCATCTACCTGGGCGCCCACTGGCTGACCGACGTGCTGGGCGGATATGCGCTGGGCGTGGCCTGGGTCGCGATTGTCTTCACCGTCATGCTGACCGTGTGGCCCCGCCTGATCCACGGTGCCGCTGACACTCGCGCTGGCGGAGGATAGGAGATTCGAACTCCTGAGGGGTTGCCCCCAACACGCTTTCCAAGCGTGCGCCCTAGGCCACTAGGCGAATCCTCCGCAGGCAAGCTTACCGGTGCCGCCGGCCGGCTGGGAGGTGGTGCGGCCAGCCGGGTGGGATGCGGCGCGGGTGGTCCCGGGACGTGGCTAAACTGGTCGGCGACCCCCCGCACGGCGCTTATCCCGCCAACTCCCCCAGGGCCGGAAGGCAGCAAGGGTACGCGGGCTCTGGCGGGTGTGCGGGGGGTCCTTTTACCGGCGCCGCGAGGATCCGGCACGGCGGACCCGGCGCCCCAGGACCCGGACCGCGAGGGTGAGGTCATGACAGGCGAGGCGCCCAGCCCGGCTCCGGACGGCCCAGCGCTGGCCAGTGCAGCCCCGGACAGCGCAGTCCCGGCCAGCACGGTCCCGGTGGAACCCGGCCGGCCCGGCGGCCCGCCGCCGCGGCTGGCCCTGTACCGCCGCTACCGGCCCGCCACGTTCGCCGAGGTGCGCGGCCAGGACCACGTCACCGAGCCGCTCCGGCAGGCGCTGCGCACCGGCCGGGTGCATCATGCCTATCTATTCAGCGGGCCGCGGGGCTGCGGCAAAACGTCCAGCGCGCGGATCCTGGCCCGCTCACTGAACTGCGCCGAAGGGCCTACTCCCGACCCGTGCGGCAAGTGCGAGTCGTGTATCGCGCTCGCCCCGGATGGGCCGGGCAGCCTGGATGTGATCGAGATCGACGCCGCTTCGCACGGCGGCGTGGACGACGCACGGGACCTGCGCGAGCGGGCGTTCTACGCCCCGGTGTCCGGACGTTTCAAGATCTACATCATCGACGAGGCGCACATGGTGACCCGGGAGGGCTTCAACGCCCTCCTCAAGCTGGTCGAGGAACCACCGCCACACCTCAAGTTCGTCTTCGCCACCACCGAGCCGGAAAAGGTCATCGCGACGATCCGGTCGCGCACCCACCACTACCCGTTCCGCCTGGTGCCGCCCGCGGTCCTGCGCGACCTGCTGGAGCACATCCTGGCCGCGGAGCAGATCGGCTACGAGCCGTCGGTGCTGCCGCTGGTGGTCCGGGCCGGCGCCGGTTCAGTGCGGGATTCGCTGTCCGTCCTGGACCAGCTGCTGGCTGGCGCGGGCGAGGACGGGCTGCGCTACGACCGGACGGTGGCCCTGCTCGGGTACACCGACGACAACCTGCTGGATGAGGTCGTGGACGCGTTCTCCAGCGCGGACGGCGGCGCCGTGTTCCGCGCGGTGAACCGGGTGATGGAGGGCGGCCACGACCCCCGGCGGTTCGCGGCCGACCTGCTGGACCGGTTCCGCGATCTGATCGTGCTGGCCGCCGTGCCTGGTGCGGGCCAGACCGGGCTGCTCGACCTGCCCGACGACCGGCTGGACCGGATGACCGAGCAGACCGGCCGGTTCGGCCAGGCGGAACTGACCCGCGCGGCGGAAATCATCAGCGAAGGCCTGATCCAGATGCGCGGCACGACTTCGCCCCGGCTGCTGCTCGAGCTGACGTGCGCGCAGGTCCTGCTGCCCGGGGCGAGTTCCGGGGAGAAGGCGCTGCTGGCCCGGCTGGAACGGCTGGAGCGGCGGCTGGAGAGCACTGAGACCGGGGACATCCTGGCCGCCCCGGCTAGCCCGCCGCGCCCGGCGCCGGCCGCCACCCCGCGTCCCGCGCCCACCTCACCGGCCGCCGCGGCCCCGGGACCGGCCCCGGCCACCCGGGAACCGGCCCCTGCCACCCGGGAACCGGCCCCTGCCGCCCCGGAACCCGCTGGGCCGCGGCCGGCCTCAGCGGGCCCGGACTCCGCCGAGGCCGGCCGGCGCGCCCCGCGCAGCCGTCCAGCCGCGAGTCCCGGCCAGCCCCAGCCGAGCCTGCTCCGGCAGAAGCGGAGCGGCCCCGGCCGGACGCCCAGCGGCCCCGGACGGCGCCCCGCCCACGCGAGGCCGCGGAGTCTGGCGAAACCAGTCAGCCGCCGGTAGCCGTTCAGCCAAAAAGTTCTGATGCGCCTCAGCCGTCACCGGCGCCGGCGGGCCCGATCAGCGCCGAGGTGGTCCGGCAGCGCTGGCCGGAGATCCTGGAGGCGGTCAAGGGCCAGCGCCGGGTGGCCTGGATGCTGGTCAGCAACGCCACCGTGCACGCGGTGGAAGACGGCGTGCTCACCGTGCTGTTCGCCCGGGAGGGCGAGGCCAAGCGCTTCGCCGGCAGTCCTTACGAGCACGACCTGGTCAGCGCGCTCAGCTCGGTGCTGGGCACCACCCTGCGGATCAAGGCGCTGTCCGCGGCCCAGCTGGCCGCGACCCCCGGCGCGGCGCGCAGCGGGCACGGCGGCCCTGACGAGCTGAGCGCGCGGGCGCCAGCCGTGGTTCAGCCGCCCGAGCCGCCGCACGACACCTCGCCACCCCGGACCCTGTCGGCCGAAGCCCAGCTGGACAGCGCCCCGGTCGCGCCGCCCAGCGCCGACCTCACCGGCATGGACCTCATCAAGCGGGAGCTTGGCGGCCGCATCATCGCCGAAATCGACGAGGCCTAGCCCGTCGTCCGGGCAAGCCATGATCACGCTACGCACCCAAAAGCGGGGGCCGGTGCGGCGGTGGGGCGGGGGCTGGCCGGCAGGCCGTAGGCTCGAAGCGACAGCACCGACGCTATATGAGTGAGGGCACAGTGGATCCTGGCGGCCAGATCGATATGCAGCAGCTGCTGGCTGCGGCACAGCAGATGCAGGATCAGCTCATGAACGCGCAGCAGGAACTGGCTGACGCGGTGGTCGAGGGCAGCGCGGGCGGCGGGCTGGTCACGGCCAAGGTCAACGGCCAGGGTGACCTGGTCGACCTGACCATCAGTCCGTCGCTGATCGAGGCCGAGGACCCGGACGACACCGCGCAGACCATCGCTGACCTGGTGCTGGCGGCGGTGCGCGACGCCAACCGGGCCGCGGCTGACCTGCAGGCGGAGAAGATGGGCCCGCTCGCGTCCGGCATCGGCGCCCTCGGCGGCCCGGGCGCAGGCGGACCAGGCACCGGCACACCGGGCCCGGGCAGCCTTCCGCCCATCCCCGGGGTGGGCGACTTCCCCAGCCAGCCGCATGGCGGCGAGCCGCGCGGCGACAGCGACCTCTGAGGGCGGCGGCGGAATACCCGTGTACGAAGGGATCGTGCAGAGCCTCATCGACGAGCTCGGCCGGCTGCCGGGCGTCGGCCCGAAGAGCGCTCAGCGCATCGCGTTTCACCTGCTCGCAGCGGACACCACCGACGTGCGGCGGCTGGCGTCGGTGCTGGTCGAGGTGACGGAGAAGGTCCGGTTCTGCCGGGTTTGCGGCAACGTGGCCGAGGAAGAGGAGTGCCGGATCTGCCGTGATCCGCGCCGCGACCAGAGCCTCATCTGCGTGGTCGAGGAGCCCAAGGACGTCGCGGCCATCGAGAAGATCCGCGAGTTCCGTGGCCGCTACCACGTGCTGGGCGGGGCGATCAGCCCGATCGACGGGATCGGCCCGGAAGACCTGCGCATACGGGAGCTGGTGGCCCGGCTGTCCGACGGCAGCATCACCGAGCTGATCCTGGCCACCGATCCCAACCTGGAGGGCGAGGCGACCGCGACCTACCTGGCCCGGCTGGTCAAGCCGCTGGGCGACATCCGGGTGACCCGGCCGGCCAGCGGGCTGCCGGTCGGCGGGGACCTGGAATACGCGGACGAAGTCACCCTGGGCCGGGCATTCGAAGGACGGCGCCTGCTTGATGTCTGAGCGGCTGGGCGGATACCGTCAATTACGCTCGGCAAGAACTCGGCCACTTAGCGTGCGCCCCCAGAAATCAACCCGCGGGGCGATGACACTCCTACCGGAGGAGGGGCAGGCTGGGATCTCACGAGCGAGGCCGCGCAGGACCCTACCTAGGCTGCGAGGGAATCGATGAGCACAACGAACAACGGACCGGCTACCGGCGAGGGCTGGAACCCGCTCGCCGACCGGATCGCCGGGCAGGCGCGCGACTTCCTGGACGGGATCGCCGCGCTGGCCCGTGGTGAGGGCGGTGACGAGACCGTCCCGCTGCTGTTGCTGGAAGTTTCGCAGATCCTGCTGGCTGGCGCCCAGCTCGGCGCGAGCAAGGACGTCATCCTGCCGGACAACTGGGAGCCCGATGTGGGCGCCGACCCGGACCTGGACGTGCTCCGCGGCGGCCTGGCCCGGCGGCTGGCCGACGTGGACGAGTACGCGGAGCTGTTCGACCCTTACAGCGACACCCAGCTCACCGCGTTCCGGCTGTCCGACGACCTGGCCGCGGTGGCCGCCGACCTGATCCACGGGCTGCAGCACTACCAGGCCGGCCGCTCACTGGAAGCGGTGTGGTGGTGGCAGTACTCCTACGTGAACCACTGGGGGACGCACGGCTCGGCCGCGCTGCGCGCGCTGCACGCGGTGCTGGCGCACGCCATGCTCGACGTGGTGGAAGAAACCAGCCAGGTCTAGGCCCCGGGAGGTGTTGACCCGGGGGGACGACCCCCCGGAGCCCCCCGAAATCCAGGCCGGGTCTGCACCAGCGGTAGGTACACTGCAAGCCGCCAGCAGCCCCATTGGGAGGAGCGGCCCACCTGTGGCGCTTGTCGTGCAGAAGTACGGTGGATCTTCGGTGGCCGATGCCGACGGCATCAAGCGGGTGGCGCAGCGCATCGTGGCGACCCGCAAGGCCGGCGATTCCGTAGTGGTCGTGGTGTCCGCCATGGGCGACACCACCGACGAGCTTCTCGACCTGGCCGCCCAGGTCAGCCCGCTGCCACCGGGCCGCGAGCTGGACATGCTGCTGACCTCGGGCGAGCGGATCTCGATGGCCCTGCTGGCCATGGCCATCGCCAACCTGGGCCTGGAGGCCCGCTCGTTCACCGGCTCACAGGCCGGGGTGATCACCGACTCCACCCACGGCAAGGCCCGGATCCTCAAGGTGACCCCGGGCCGGATCAGCGGCGCGCTGGACCAGGGCGCGATCCCGATCGTGGCCGGCTTCCAGGGCGTGTCGGAGAACAGCAAGGACATCACCACGCTGGGCCGGGGCGGCACCGACACCACGGCGGTGGCCCTGGCCGCCGCGCTCGAGGCTGACCTCTGCGAGATCTACACCGATGTGGACGGGGTGTTCACCGCCGACCCGCGGATCGTCCGCACCGCCCGCCGCATACCGTGGATCAGCTACGAGGAGATGCTGGAGATGGCCGCCTGCGGGGCCAAGGTCCTGCAGTTGCGCTGCGTGGAGTACGCGCGGCGGTACGGCATGCCGATTCACGTCCGGTCCTCGTTCAGCAACCGGACCGGCACCTGGATCAGTCAACAGAACGTTGTAGCGGAGGGAACCGCGGTGGAACAGGCGATCATCTCCGGGGTCGCGCACGACAGGAGCGAGGCGAAGATCACCGTGGCGGGCGTGCCCGACAAGGTGGGCGTGGCCGCACGGATCTTCCGCACGGTGGCCGCGGCCGGCATCAACATCGACATGATCGTGCAGAACGTCTCGGCGGCCACCACCGGCCTGACCGACATCTCGTTCACCCTGCCCCGGGACGACGGGCAGGCCGCGATGACCGCGCTGCGCGAGCTCCAGCCGGAGATCGGCTACCAGAACCTGCTCTACGACGACCGGATCGGCAAGATCAGCCTGATCGGCGCCGGGATGCGGTCCCACCCCGGGGTGAGCGCCACGTTCTTCGGCGCGCTGGCCGACGCGGCGGTCAACATCGAGATGATCTCCACCTCGGAGATCCGGATCTCGGTGGTGGTGGACGAGAAGGACGTGGACCTGGCCGTGACCGCCGCGCACCGGGCGTTCGACCTGGACGCCAGCGAGGTGGAGGCGGTCGTCTACGGGGGGACCGGCCGGTGACCGCCAAGCCAGCGCAGCCCAAGCCCACCCTGGCCGTGGTCGGCGCCACCGGCGCCGTAGGCACCGTCATGCTGGACCTGCTGTCCACCCGGGACGACGTGTGGGGCGAGGTCCGGCTGGTCGCCTCGCCCCGGTCGGCCGGCCGCCAGCTGCGCGTCCGCGGCCAGGACACCGAGGTGCAGGCGCTCGCGGAAGACGTGTTCGACGGCGTGGACGTGGCCATGTTCGACGTGCCGGACGAGGTGTCCGCGCGGTGGGCTCCGGTCGCGGCCGAGCGCGGCGCGGTGGTGGTGGACAACTCCGGCGCGTTCCGGATGGACCCGGAGGTGCCGCTGGTGGTGCCCGAGGTCAACCCGCACGACGCGATGCGGCGGCCCAAGGGCATCATCGCCAACCCGAACTGCACCACGCTGTCACTGATCGTGGCGGTCGCGGCGCTGCACCGGGCGTTCGGCCTGGAAGAGATGGTGGTGGCCTCCTACCAGGCCGCCTCGGGCGCGGGCCAGGCCGGCATCGACACGCTCTACGCGCAGCTGGAGAAGACGGCCGGCTCGCGCGCGCTCGGCCAGCGGGCCGGCGACCTGCGCGCCGCGGTGGGCGACTTCGGGCCGTTCCCGGCGCCGCTCGCGCTCAACGTGGTGCCGTGGGCCGGCTCGCTCAAGGACGACGGCTGGTCCTCGGAGGAGCTCAAGGTGCGCAACGAGTCGCGCAAGATCCTCGGCCTGCCGGACCTGCGGGTGACCGCCACCTGCGTCCGGGTGCCGGTGGTGACGACCCACTCGGTGGCCGTGCACGCGGTGTTCGCCCGCGAGGTGACCCGGGCCGGCGCGCAGCGGGTGCTCAGCGAGGCGCCCGGCGTGGTGCTCAACGACGACCCGGAGAACGGCGAGTTCCCCACCCCCGCGGACGTGGTCGGCACCGACCCCACGTGGGTCGGCCGGGTGCGCCGGTCGCTGGACGACCCGTGCGCGGTGGACCTGTTCGTGTGCGGCGACAACCTGCGCAAGGGTGCCGCGCTCAACACCGCGCAGATCGCCGAGCTGGTGGCCGGCGAGCTGGCGCGCTGACCGCCCGTACTCCGCTCAGCGATCACTTTTCCCGAACGCCAGTACCAGCCGGTCGGCCACCGGCCGGTAGCCCAGCCGCTGGTACAGCGCATTACTGGTCGGGTTGGCCAGGTCGGTGAACAGCAGCACCTGGCTCACCCCAGCGTCCCGGGCGGCCTGGCTCACCGCCCAGGTGGCCGCGCCGCCGTAACCGCGGCCGCGGTGCTCGCGCGGGGTGTACACCGGGCCGACCCGGACCTGCCCGGCCACGTGCCGGGTCAGCCCGGCCAGTGACACGGGCTGGCCGGCCTGCTCCCACAGCGTGTAACCCTGGTAGCTGAGCCGGTCGTCCACCATCGCGCCGACGTTACGGTCGCCGGTCTGGGCCTCCTCGTGAAACGCCTCGCTCCACGCGATCAGCAGGCCGCGGTCGGCCGGGCCGGCCAGCCGGGCCTGGCCCGGCGGGAACGGGTCTGGCGGTCTGAGCTCGCCCAGCTGGTACAGCCGGGACCGCATGCTCTCCTGGACCGCGTCCCCGGTCAGCTCATGCCAGGCGGTGCCGAACGCGGTGGCCACCGGCAGGTCGGCGTTCACTCCGTCCAGCGCCCGGCCCCGGCTGGCCAGCGCCTGGGCCAGCGCGACCGCGACGTTGGGCGGCATGCTGGTCATCACGACCGGGAACGGCGGGGTGTGCAGGAAGGCCGCGCTGACCACGCCGGTCCCTGGCCACTGCCACCAGCCGAACAGCGGGCGGCCCAGGCCGGCCGCGGCGGGCCCCCGGGCGCGCAGCGTCTCAGCCACGCCGAGCAGGATGGTGTTCCGCCCGGCGTTGGCCCGGACCAGGCCTTCGGCCGTGGCGGAGTACTCGGGCAGGCTATCGCTCAGAAACCAGGCCATAATCACCATCGTGCTGGCGGCCGCGCCCGTGGTGCATCTGGTTTTAGGCTTGGCGGGTGGCACACGTATTCAGCCTCGACGAGGCCAGAGGGCTCGTCCCCGAGTTGCTCTCGCAGGCGGCCGAGCTGGTCGCGGTACGCGCTGACCTGGTTGACCTGCAGACCGCGCTGAACCGTGGCGTGCCCTCGCCGCTCGGCACGCTGCCCGAGGCCAAGGGGCTGGAAGCGCGGCTGAGCGAGCTGCTCGGCTGGTTCCCGGAGCACGGCCTGGACGTCAAGGGAGTCGCGCCGCTGTTAGTGGACTTCCCGGCCACGCTGAATGGCGAGACCGTGCTGCTCTGCTGGCTGGAAGGTGAACACGAACTGGGTTGGTATCACAAGCCGGAGCATGGCTTCGCGGGCCGCCGGGTCATCCCGGTGCCGGGGCCACCGCCCGGGCCGCCGGGACCCCCGCCCGGGCCTCCGCCCAGCGGTCGGCCGGGCCCTCCGAAAACCCGCCTCTGACGTGCGATAACGACGCGCCGCAGCACTTTCTATATCGTTCCGTTGCGAAGCCGGAATCTCCCGCGATAAGCTCATCTTCGCCCGGTAGAGAAGCGGGATCTCCCGGGTTTGGCAAAGTTGCCAATGCACGAGCTATTCAGTGTTAGTAGCCATCAATGGTAGGTAGCCTGAGTTGCTCCTCCCGGGAGGTCGTACGTGTCGGCGAAGGGTGAGGGTTCTACGGGTCGTTCACCAGGGGTCACTCTTGGTGGCGGGCGACGTGGTTACCAGGTCGCCAGGCCCAGGTCCAACGCATGGCTGTGGATCCTCAACGCGATCGTCATCGGCTTTGTCATCATCGCGGCGTTCCTCGCGTCCACTAGGGTCGGGCACACGGTTGCGTCCGCGTCGTACCATTTCATGCTCTACTACATGGGCGTGCTCGCGCTCATTGCGCTGACCGCGGAAGTAGGAATCGGGCTGGTTTGCACCGACCGTATTTTCATGCGGCCGGCCGGCCGGGTAACAATGCAGGCAATTCACCGGGCGACCGGATTCGGTGCAATTGCTTTTCTGATTTCGCACATTATCCTGGAGATAATGGCGCAGCGGTCCACCGTGCTGGACGCGATCATCCCGTTCCTTTACCCGAGCGGCAGCAAGGCGTTTTATCTGGGGATCGGAACACTGGCCTCAGATATGTTCATCTTCATCATGGTGATCGGGGTCTACCGGGCCCGGGTGGCCACCCGGATGTCCCCGGCCGGCTGGCGGGTGCTGCACGCCTCGGCCTACGTCGCCTGGATCTTCGGCCTGGTGCACGGCCTGCTGGCCGGGCGGCCCGCCAAGGCGTTCTTCGGCTACCAGGGCTTCGTCTACTGGAGCTACGGGTTCTGCGTGGTCGCGGTGGCGCTGGCCCTGGTGGTCCGCTTCGTGGCCAAGGACCGGGCCCGCAACGAGCTGTCGGACCAGGTCGTGGCGGAACCGCCGGCCGGTGCGTCACTGTCCTCGGCGGCCGCGATTACCAGCATGGGCCTGTCGGGTGGCGGCATGACGGCGCTGGGTGGCGGGCCGCACTCGGCGGGCGCGCTGGAAAGCGGGCGGCCAGGGGCCGCGGCCCGCGGCGGCCGGTCCCAGCTGGCCCTGCCGCGCCAGGGCTCGGCCTCCGGCCGCACGCCATCCGGGCGCACGGGCCAGTTCACGGCGACCGGGCGGCTCGGCCAGACCACGGTGGGCCAGACGGCAAAGTTTGGCCGCACCGGCGCGTTCGACCAGTTCGGGCCCGATCACCCGTCCGGCCCGCTGCCCCAGGTTGACCAGTACGGCCAGTTCGGCCCGGATCACCCGTCCGGCCCGCTGCCCCAGGTCGGCCGGCCGATGCGGAACCAGCCGGCCCTCCCGTCCGGGCAGCGTGACTGGCATGCCGCCTACGAGCGGCCGATGGGCGTCCGCCGTCCGGACGCGCCCGCGCCGCGCTATGAGCAGACCGGAGAGATCGACCGGTCCGGTGGCTACCAGCAGCCGCCCGCCGAATACCGCCAGCCTGCCCCCGCGCCGCGCTACCAGCACCCGTCTGGCGGCTACCCGCCAGCAGCGGCCGCCCGAGCAGCTGACCAGCGTGGTCCGGCGCCGCGTTACGAGCACCCGTCTGGCGGGTACCCGCAGCAGCGGCCGCCCGGAGTACGAGCAGCGGGGCCCGGCGCCACGCTACCAGCACCCGTCTGGGGGCTACCCGCAGCAGCGGCCGCCGGAGTACGAGCAGCGGGGCCCAGCGCCGCGCTACGACCGTCCGGCCGACTACGACCGGTCCGGCCCCTACGGGCCGCCGCCTGCCTACCCGGCCGACCGGCCCGGCCAGTACGACCGGGCCTACGACCGGGAGCCGTACCAGGGCTCCGGGCCCTATGCCCAGCCCGACCGCTACGGCCCGCCAGCTGGTTATGGCCAGTCTGGGCCGTACCAGCGCCCGGCCCAGTACGAGCCCCCCATGGGGTACGACATGACCCCGCCGCCCAGCCGCCCGTACCCCGGGCCGCCCCCCGCCGACCCACGGTACGGCTCGGGTCCGTACCAGCAGCCGCCTGCCGGCATGGCCAGTACCACGCAGCAGCCCCAGCAGCCGCCACCGGTGGCACACGACCCGCGCGACCAGTACACCCGGCCGGGCGCGTACGACCGGGCCGCCCAGTTCGAGCGCGAGCGGGTGGAGCACTACGCCTCGTTCGCCGAGCAGGACGCCACGTACACCCGGCCGCGGTCGCCCCGCGCCCGGCAGCCCTACAACCCACAAGACGTCACCGATCCGCTGAATAGCTCGGTGAATACCGGATATCGCCAGTGAGGACTTCTAGTACATAACTCGGTCGTCCCGGAGGCAATGCGGATTGGCCGGGCCCGGCTGACCGCGGGCCTGGACCGCTACGAGCGTATCGATCTCGCCGCGCACCAAGAGATCTTCGGCCCGATGCGGCGGGTGACCGCCCGGCAGTTGATCGAAATGGTGGAAGCGGTCGACTTGCGGGGCCGAGGTGGTGCCGGATTCCCTTTCGCGCGCAAGGTGCGCGCGGTGGTGGACGCGTGCGCGGCTAAGAAGACCCGCCCGTTCATTGTGATCAACGGGACTGAGGGCGAGCCCGGCAGCGCCAAGGACAAGATGCTCATGCTGCGCTCGCCCTACCTGGTGCTGGGCGGGGCACTGCTGGCCGCCCGGGCGCTGAACGCCCGGATGGTCATCATTGGCGTGACCAACCCGGCCGCGGCCGCCTCGATGGCCGACGCGGCCAAGGCCGAGCCCGACCTGAAGAAGATGGTCCGGGTGGTCGAGGTGCCCGAGCGCTTCGTCGCCGGTGAGGGCAGCGCGCTGGTCAACGCGGTCAACGGCAAGAACCCGCTGCCGTCCGGCAAGCGCAAGCTCACCGCGGAGAGCGGGGTGGACGGGCAGCCCACGCTGCTGTCCAACGCCGAGACGTTCGCCCAGGTCGCGGTGCTGGCCATGCTCGGCGAGGAAGGGTACGCCTCGGACGGCACGCCGGACGAGCCGGGCACCATGCTGCTCACCGTGGGCGGATCCGCCAACCGGCCGGCCGTGGTCGAGGTGCCGCCCGGCGTCCCGCTCGGCACGGTGCTGGACATCTGCGAGGCCACCGCCCCAGAAGGAGTGCTGGTCGGCGGGTACCACGGGATGTGGATTCCCGGTGCCATCGTTGACGAGGTGCCCGTCTCCCGGGCCGGGCTGGAGGCCGCCGGCGGCAATATCGGCGCGGGCATCATCCTGCCGCTGGCCGCCAACACCTGCCCGATGGGCGAGGTGGCCCGGATCGTCCGGTACATGGCCAAGGAATCCTCCGGGCAGTGCGGCCCGTGCAAGCTCGGCCTGCCCGGCCTGGCCCGCTCGATGAGCGCGCTGGCCGACGGCTCCGGCGGCCTCGACACCCTGGACATGGCCCGCCGGGCCGCCTCGGTGGTCCGCGGCCGCGGCGCGTGCTCGCACCCGGACGGCGTGTCCCGGTTCGTGCTGTCCGCGCTGGACGTGTTCAGCGATGACCTGACCGCGCACCTGTTCCGCGGCTCCTGCGGCCGGCAGGTCCGTGGCCTGCTGCCGCTCGGCCCGGAGGAAGAGTCCCAGGTGCGGCTCAAGGTGGACTGGGCCCGCTGCTCGGGGCACGGGCTGTGCGCCCGGATCGCGCCGGAGATGGTCCAGCTGGACAACCAGGGCTACCCGATGTTCCTGGACATGCCGGTGCCGTTCTGGCTGGAGAAGGAAGCGTCGCAGGCCGTCGAGATGTGCCCCGCGCTGGCGCTGTCGCTGGCCACCGGCGGATCGCGCAAGAGCGAACCGCCCCGGTCCAAGACCGCCATCGGCGGCTCCCAGCAGACCAGCCTGCTCATGTCCAGCTCGCCAGCTGACATGAAGCAGCTGCCGCGCGGCCGCTAGCTGTACTTGGCTGGCCGGGGTCGCCGCACTGTTTCGTAGGCTGGGGGGCGCACCACACCCCCAAGGAGACGGATGAGAGCGGCACGGCTGCACACGGTAGGCGATCTCCGGCTCACCGACGAGCCGATCCCGGTGCCCGGGCCCGGTGAGAGCCTGGTACGGGTCACCGCGGTCGGCATCTGCGGCTCGGACCTGCACTGGTGGGGCGAGGGCGGGATCGGCGACGCCACCCTGAGCCGCCCGCTGGTGCTGGGCCACGAGGCCGCGGGGGTCATCGCCGACGGGCCCCGGCAGGGCGAACGGGTGGCCATCGACCCGGCCATCGTGGACGGCACCTGCCGCCTGTGCCGGGAGGGGTACCGGAACCTGTGCCTGCACATCCGGTTCGCCGGGCATGGCGGCCAGGACGGCGCTATGCGTGAGTACCTGGCCTGGCCCAGCGAGTTGCTGCACCCGCTGCCGGATGAGCTGACCGACGCCGACGGCGCCATCCTGGAGCCGCTGGGCGTGGCCATCCACGCGGTCGATCTCGGCCACCTCAAGCTGGCCGGCACGGCCGCCGTAGTCGGCTGCGGGCCGATCGGGCTACTGCTGTGCCAGCTGCTCCAGGTGGCCGGTGCGGCCTCGGTGATCGCGTTCGAGCCGCTCCCGCACCGCCGGGCGGCGGCCGCCGCACTGGGCGTCACGGCCGTGGATCCGGGCCTGGCGGCCGACTCCACCGCGCTGGCCGAGCTGACCGGTGGCGGGGTGGACGTGGTCTTCGAGATCGCCGGCACCGACCCGGCGGTCCAGCTCGCCATGGACGCGGCCCGCCCGGGTGGCCGGGTCGTGCTGGGCGGGATCCCGGACCAGGACAGCACGACGTTCCGCGCCTCCACTGCCCGGCGCAAAGGACTCACCATCGCCATGGTGCGCCGGATGAACGAGGTGTACCCGAGGGCGATCGGCCTGGCCGCCGCGCAGCGGCTTGACCTCGCCGCTCTGGTCAGCGCGCGTTACCCGCTCGAGAAGGCGGCCGAGGCGTTCAGCACCGCGGTAGCACGGACCGGGCTGAAGGTGATCATCGAGCCCACATCCGGGGGCCTACGGGGGGTCGTCCCCCCGGGCCAGCGCTGAACCAGTGAGTAACATCTCCCTTCGTGACCGATAGCTTCTACGTCCCCCTAGGTGACGACCGCTGGCGGGCCACTGTGCACACCACCGGCCCGTGGGATCCGCGCGCCCAGCATGGCGGGCCGCCCAGCGCCCTGCTCGGCCGGGCCATCCAGCGGTGCCAGCCGCGGGACGACATGATCATTGTCCGGTTCACCTGCGAGATCCTCGGGGCTATCCCGGTCGGCGAGCTGACCGTCCAGGCCCGGCTGGCGCGGCCGGGCCGGAGCGTCGAGTTCCTCGAAGCGGTGGCCAGCGCGGATGGCCGGGACGTGGCCCGGGCCAGCGCCTGGCGGGTGCTGCGCACCAGCAGCGAGACGGTGCTGCCGTCGGACAGCCCGCCGCCACCGCTGCCCGACGAGGCCATCGGGCCGGCCCCGGGTGGCTGGGTGGATGGCTACCTGTCCGCGGTCGAGTGGCGGCCGGTGCATGGCCACTTCGCCGAGCCTGGCCCGGCCACCATCTGGACCCGGCTGCGCTACCCGCTGGTGCCCGGTGAGGAGCCTGGGCCGCTGGAGCGGGTGCTGGCCGTGGCGGACAGCGGCAACGGCGTGTCCAGCACGCTGGACATCGCCAAGTGGCTGTTCATCAACCCGGAACTCACCGTGCACCTGCACC
The DNA here is from genome assembly GCA_963747705.1 of uncultured Actinomycetes bacterium. Taxonomy (GTDB): domain Bacteria; phylum Actinomycetota; class Actinomycetes; order Streptosporangiales; family Streptosporangiaceae; genus RYN-230. Next base: position 278,030 of record CAVVGF010000030.1, read on the forward strand.
GGGAGGCGGCCGGGGAGTGGATCTGCCTGGCCGCGCAGACCGCCATCTCGGCCGGCGGCGCCGGGCTGGCCACGTCGGTGCTCTCGGATCTGTCCGGGCCGCTAGGCGTGGGCGCCCAGGCCCTGCTGATCAGCCGCCGGCCCTGATCCTGGGTGGCCGCCGCCGTCCATGTACCCCCCTCGCCCGAACGGCGGGTGACCCCGGCCCAGTCCGGGAATGACCTAGGCAGGCGACCGACGGGGGGCGGCTGTGTACACCGATCGGCTGAGCGTGGACCGTACCGCGCTGCGGACACCGCGGGCGGCCGCGGTGGCCGGAATTGTCTTTTCCGTGCTGCTTATCACCGCGCTCGTGCTGCTGCGAATCTCGGTGCCGCGCAATCCAGGTGTCCCGGGCGCCTGGCTGTCTGATTCCGCACGCCGCACCGCGGTAACGGTCGCGCTGAATCTGGTGCCGTTCGCCGGAATTGCATTCCTCTGGTTCATTGGGGTCATACGGGACCGGATCGGGGACCGGGAAGACAAATTCTTCGGCACCGTGTTCCTGGGCAGCGGCCTGCTGTTCGTGGCCATGCTGTTCGTGGCGGCCGCGGTGGCCGGCGGAATCCTCGCGGGCGCGTCCGCGGCCCAGCCGTCAGGTTCCGGTGGGGGCGGCACGCTGGCCCTCGGCCGCAACGTCACCGGGCTGCTGCTGAACGTCTACGCGATGCGGATGGCGGCCGTGTTCTGCCTGAGTACGGTGACGATCGCCAGGAAGACCTCGATCGTGTCCCGCTGGCTGGTGGTCGCCGGGCTGGTCACCGCGCTGGTGCTGCTGATCGGCACCGGTATATCGGCCTGGGTGGAGTTGCTGTTCCCGGCCTGGATCCTGGCCCTGAGCGTGGACATCCTGGCCGCCGGCCGGCGGGCGCTGCGCCCGCCGGCGCCGGCCGCCCACCCATGACATGCGGCCGCCTCAGTACACCGCGCCCGGCTGCGGCGGGGCGGGCTGCAGTTCCCGGTGATGCCGGGGCGTTCTGCCGTTTTCGGGTGAGCTGGTCCCGGGGAGTTCCCAAATGAGAGAATAGTCCGTACTGTCATCAAACAAGTGCCATGCCCGCAGTTCCTCGACCAGCAGCTCGAAAATAGTGTGCATGTGCTGAGCCTTTCACTTTGGCGATCCGCAGTCCAGCAAAAGGCCAATCTGTCCCGCTTTTACCACCCTAATAGCCGTGGCTAATGTTTAATATCGGGCCAAGCCGGGCGGGTCAGTCCCGGACCGATTCCCGTGCGCCGCGCACGGTGGTGGCCAGCAGCCCGGCGGCGAACACCGCGCCCGCGCAGAGCGCGCCGCCGAGGTCGTGCGGCGGCCGGGCCGGCCAGGCCCACGGTGTGGTCGCGCCGTTCGCCAGCGCGCCCTCGGCCAGCACCAGGTAGACCAGCGGTGCGGCCCAGCCGAGCGCGCCGCCCAGGATGGCCGCGGCCAGCAGGCCGGTGCCGATCATCCCAGTCAAGTTGCGCAGCAGGGCCAGGATGCCGTCCGGCAGCCCGCCCGCGGCCGCCCCGGCGGCCAGCGTGCCGAACGCCACCGCGGTGAGCAGCACCGCCCCGCCCAGCCGCAGGTAGGGCAGCCAGCGCCCGGTGGCCCGCTCCGGCTCACCGAACGGGCCGTAGCACGTGACCGCGATAATCATGGCCGCGCCGGTCTCGATGGACAGCGGGATGGCCTGCTGCGCCGCCGCGCCGCCGGCCACGTCCCAGTGCCACTGCAGCGACGCCCAGAGCACCGCGCCCAGCCCGGCCAGCACCGCGACCGCGGCGGGTGCGCGCCGGCTGACCAGGTACAGCCAGGCCAGCCGCAGCCATCCGGGCACGGGGGCGGCGGACGGCGGCGGTGCGGCTTCCGGCGCGGGCCGGTGCACGTCGGCGGCGGTCATGGCAGCTGCGCCAGGGTGAGCTGGCCGGCCCGCAGCGCGGCCAGGTGGCTGGCCAGCCAGGCGTGCCGGGTGGCGGCGGGCAGTGCGGCGAACCGGGTGGCGGCCCTGGCGAACTGCGCTGGATAGCTGAACTGGCTGCGCGGCCCGTTGCCGCCCGGCACCGTGAAGGGCAGCCCCCAGGGCGAGTCGGGCCACACCACTTCGGCCTGCGTGGCCAGAGGGATCCCGGCGTTCTTCATCAGCGCCGCTTCGACCGCGACCTGCGCCGGGTCGCCGTAGCCGCTGCCCGTGGTGACGAACGCATGCACGGTCTGCAGCTTGATCGCGTCCAGGAAGTCGGTCCGGTGCTGCCCGAACGCGCCGGGCAGGTTCAGCGCGCCCAGCGGCAGGTAGAGCACGGCCGGCTGGCCGCTGATCGTCGCGATCTGGCCCACGCCGCGCGGCGGGCCCAGGCCTGGGCCCGCAGTGGCGAACACGGCGGCGGCCTGCGTGACCCGGGCCGGGCTGTCCGGCAAGCCGGTCATCTGGGCTTCCACCGGGCGCAGCGCCGCGGTCTCGTCGGCCAGCCAGCGCCGGTAGCCGGGCTGTACGCAGACCCGGATCCCGGCATTCCCGCAGACCGGGGTGAACGGGATCAGCCGGTCGTTGGCCGCGTCGTGCAGCGCCGGGATGGCCACGCCGTAGGCCGTCAACTGGGCGGTGGTGGCCAGTACGATCCCGGTGACGGCCAGCGCCGCCCCGGCCGCGCTGACCACCGCCGCGATGTGCCGCAGCCGTCGTCCGCCGGCCGTCACCGGCACGCCGAGCAGGGCGACCAGCGCCACCGCTATCCCGCCCAGGAACATCGCCCGGGCGATCGGCAGGTCCGGCAGGAACTGGTAGAAGACCCCGGCGTCCTGGCCGAAGTTGCTGTTCGAGTTGGTCGGCAGGATGAGCGCCCAGCCGCTGCCCTCCCGGAACCCGATCTGCGAGGACATGCCACAGGCCAGCAGCCCGCCGAACGCGGCCACCGGCGCGGTGAACCGGGTCGGGAAGAAGACGCCGGCGGCGAACCCGGCCGCGCTGAACGCGGCCACCCCGACGGCGCCCACCGCGAGCGGCCAGTACGGCGGCGCGCCATACGTGATGGACCGGGACAGGGCCCAGAGGGTCGCGGCCATGAACACCAGGTACCCGCCCACCGCCCAGATCGCGGTCGCGGCCCAGGTGGCGAACTGGGCGGCGAAGCGCGGCCGGACGCTGGTGGCGAGCAGGTCGGTCAGCCCGCGGCGGCCGTCCCGCGAGCCCATCCAGGCGGCCACGCCGGCCACGAACGGGGCGAAGTCGATCAGCGAGTGACCCTGGCCGTAGATGTAGAACAGCCGCTCGGCCCACAGGGGCGGCATGGTGGCGGCGATCCGGTAGGAGTCGAACCAGAACACCAGGGCGATCAGCGGCAGCACCAGCGGCATCGCGTTGCGCCGCAGTTCCACCCGGAGCAGCCGGGCCAGGCCGAGCGGGACGGCCCGGCTGGCCTGCGGTGCGGGCCGCACCGGGACGCTGGTGGCGGTCATGACCGCGCCGCCGCCAGCACGGCGCTGTATCCGCGTTCCAGCGGGGCGTCGCCGACCCCATGCCCTTCACCCTGGGCGATCAGATCCTTCGGCGTGCCGTGAAAGACGATCTTCCCGGCGTCCATCAGGGTTACCTCGCTGCACGCGGCGGCCACGTCCTCGACCAGGTGGGTGCTGACGACCACGGTGCCGCGCTGGCCGAACTCGCGTAGCAGCGTGCGGAACGCCACCCGCTGCTCCGGGTCCAGCCCGGCGGTCGGCTCGTCCAGCAGCAGCAGCTCGGGCTGGTTCACGATGGCCTGCGCGATGCCGACCCGGCGCAGCATCCCGCCGGACAGCGTGCGCAGCTTGGCCCGGGCCTTGCCGCCCAGCCCGACATGCTCGATGGCGGTCGCCACCGCCCGCGGCACCTGCCCCGACGGCATGTCCTTGAGCAGCGCGAAGTACTCGATGAACTCGGCCACCGTGAACCCGGGGTAGTAGCCGAGGTTCTGCGGCAGGTAGCCGAGCCGCCGCCGGATCTCCCGGCGCGGCCCGTAGCTGCCCGGATCGCGGCCGAGCAGCCGCAGCGTGCCGGAGCTGGGCGGCAGCACGGTGGCCATCATCCGCAGCAGCGACGTCTTCCCCGCGCCGTTGGGGCCAAGCAGGCCGAATACCCCGGTGCCGGCCTGCAGGTCCACCCCGGCCACCGCCTCGGTCCGGCCGAACCGCCGGGTCAGCTCGGAGATCTCGACGTTCATGCTGTTCCTCTCGGAGTCCGGGTCGCGTACACGGCGACCACGACGCAGGCGGCCGCGATGGCCAGGTAGGGCAGGATCAGGGCAGTGCTGGTGACGGCCGCGGTGAGCTGGCCCGCCGCCACCCGGTCGCCCAGGACGATGATCAGCCAGCCAGCCAGGCCGGCCAGCACACCCACGTTGGCTGACCGGCTCACCGTCGCGGCCGCCAGGGCCAGCGCACAGACCGCGGTCATCGGCACCAGCCAGCTGAAGGTCACCGCGGCGACGGCCCCTGACGCAGCCGAGGCGGCCAGCCCCAAGATGGCGTTAAGGCCAAATACGGCCAGGGCCCGGACCAGCAGCACCATCCGGTCGCTGACCGCCATGCTCTGGGACAGCTCCCAGGCCCGGTCGATGCCCGGCCCGTAGGCGTAGGCGATGCCCGCCCCGGCGATGGGTGGCGCGATCAGCGCCACCCACGGCGTCCCGGTGCTCAGCGTGAACGCCACCCCGGAGAGCAGCACGGCGATCGTGGCCAGCACCCAGCCGAGCACCAGCGACGGCGTGGTCAGCAGGGCCCTGGCCAGGCCCGGGGAGCGTAGCAGCCAGCTGGCCAGCCGCTCCGCCGGCCCGGCAGGCGGCGCCAGACTTCGGCGGCCACTCCGGTCCAGACCCGGTCCAGATCGATGCCGTCCGGCCCGCGGCCGGGCCGGTTCCCGGGGCGGTCCGTCATGTCAGGGTCTCCGGTCATCGCTTGCCTCCCGCCCGGGCCGGCTCGCGGTGCCGCAACGCGGCCCGCATCAGCTGGCGCACCCGGTGTGCGCGGCTCTTCACCGTGCCCACCGGGACTCCCATCAGCTCGGCTACCTCATCGACCGGACGGTCTTCCAGGTACATCAGCCGCCAGGTCTCCCGCTGCGGGCCGCCGGCCGGCCCGAGCGCGGCGACCGCCGCGGCCAGTTCGGCCCGCTGGAGCGCCGCTTCGGCCGGGTCGTCCAGCTCAGCGGGGCCGGGCGTGCCGCCGGGCGGCCGTCCGTCCGTGCCGGTCACCGCGGGCAGCAACAGCTCGGCCGGGCCGCGGCGGCGCAGCCACAGCGCGGCCTGCCGCCGGGCGATGCCCCACGTCCAGCCGCCGACCGACCCCAGATCAGGCCGGTAGCGGGGGGCGCCACGCCAGACCGCGAGAAAGGTCTCCTGCAGGACGTCCTCGACCTCGGCCGCGGGCAGCACGGTGTGCAGCCGGGCGGCCAGCCACGGCGCGTGCCGGGTGAACAGCTCGCGCAGCGCGGTGTCGTCCCCGCCAGCCACGGCAGCGATCAGCGCCTCATCGTCCATCGCTTCTCTTTTGCGTCCGGCTCGCCCCAGGTTCACCGGCCAGCCGGATTTTTGGCCGCGCTGGTCAGCTGGCCCGTGGTCAGGCAGGCAGCTCCCGCGCGCGCAGGGCCTTCTCGGCCACGTCGCGGCCCTCGATCACCGCCCGCCGGAAGGTGGGGTCCAGGCCGTCCACCGCCAGCACCGCGTCTGTCCGGGCCAGCAGCTCCGGCGAGGCGGCCGAGTAGGGGAACAGGACCTGGCCGGACACCAGCCGCATCGGGGAGCTGAGCGAGTCCCAGATGGCCAGCAGCTCGCTGAAGAACCGGTCCGCGTACCCGGCCAGCAGGTCCGCGTGCTCGGCCTGGTTGAAGCCCAGCCCGACCTCGACCAGGCCTTCCACGCCCAGCTCGCCGGACCCGGTGATCAGCTGCCAGGCGGCCTCCTTGTGCTCGGCGTCTGGTATCGACGCGCGGCAGGCCGCGGCGTGCCGCCGGCCCGCGTCGGTGTGATCACGCTCCAGCTCGGCGTCGATCTGCGCGTCACCGGCCCGGCCGGTGCTGGCCAGCCGGCGCAGCAGCGCCCAGCGCAGCTCGGTGTCCACCACCAGGCCAGGCACCTCGGCGCCGCCGTCCAGCAGTCCGGCCACCAGGTCGAGCTGGTCGGCGCTGACCGCGGTCCAGCCCAGCAGCTGGGCCCAGGCCAGCTGCCGGTCGCTGCCCGGCTCGGCCGCGCGTAGCAGCGGCAGGGCCGCATCGGCCAGCTGCTGCTTGCCCACCGGGATCCAGCGCGGGTCCCCGGTCATCGTGAGCAGGCGGCCGGTCGTCTGGAGCAGGACCTGCAGCACCGAGATCGACGGCTCGTGTCCCATCCCGGCAGCCAGGATCCCCACGAACGCGGCCAGCGACAGTTCCGCCTGCAGCGCCATGTCGAGCACCGCGCTCCAGCACACCGTGCGGGCCAGCGAATCGGTGAACTGCCCGATCGACACGGCCAGCGTGGCCAGCGACCGCGGGTCGAACCGGACGATCGCGTAGCCGAGGTCGTCGTCGTTCAGCAGGATCAGGTCCGGCTGCGGCTGGCCGGCCAGCTCGGGCACGACCGTGCGCGGCCCGGCGACATCCACCGTCACCTGGTGGCGGCGGGTGATCGTGCCACGGACCGGTCATACAGGCCGATCGCGATGTGATGCGGGCGCAGCGTGGGGTGGCTGGCCGGGGCTTCCTGCACCACCGCGAACTCGGTGAACGCACCGTCCTCGCCGACGGCGAAGTCGGGCCGCAGCGTGTTCGGCCCAGCGGTCTCCAGCCACGCCTTGGACCAGTCGGCCAGGCTGCGGCCGGAACTGGCCTCCAGCGCGCGGAGCAGGTCGGCCAGCGTGGCGTTGCCCCAGCCGTGCTCGGCGAAGTACGCCTGCACCCCGGCGAAGAACTGATCCCGGCCCAGGTAGGCGACGAGCTGCTTGAGCACCGAGGCGCCCTTGGCGTAGCTGATCCCGTCGAAGTTCGCGACCGCCTCGCCCAGCGTGCGCACGTCCGCCGCCACCGGGTGGGTGGAGGGCTGCTGGTCCTGCATATAGCCCAGGACCTTCCGCCCGCTGCAGAACGTGGTCCAGGCCCCGGTGAACCGGGTCGCCTCGGCGCTGGACAGCGTGGCGCAGTACTCGGCGAAGGACTCGTTCAGCCACAGGTCACCCCACCAGCGCATGGTGACCAGGTCGCCGAACCACTGGTGCGACATCTCGTGCAGGATCACCATCGCGCGCAGCTCGTACATGGCGTCGGTGACCTTGGAGCGGAACAGGAACTGCTCGGAGATGGTGATGCAGCCGATGTTCTCCATCGCGCCCACGTGGTCGGCCACGAACACCTGGTCGTACTTGGCGTACGGGTAGCGGCCGAACAGCCCGGTGAAGTAGTCCAGGCCCTGCCGGGTGATGGTAAGTATGTCGGCTGGGTCGAGGCAGGCGGCCAGCGACCGGCGGCAGGCCAGCCCGAGCGGGATCAGCTGGCCGTCCGGGGTGGTGTGCGCGTCGCGGATCACGTGGTACTCGCCGGCCACGACCACCGTCAGGTACGTGGACATCCGCGGTGTCTCAGGGAAATGCCAGACGGCCGTGCCGTCACCGGCAGGCGCCGGGCCGGGGCCGGCTGGTTGGACAGCACGGTCCACCCCGCGGGCACGGTGACGTGGAAAGTGAACTGCGCCTTCAGGTCGGGCTGCTCGAAGTTGGCGTAGACCCGGCGGGCTTCGGCGGGCTCGAAATGGCTGGCCGTGTACACCCGGCCGTCCGCCGAGTCGACGGTCCGCAGCAGCCCGGCCGCATCGCTGGTGTAGGAGCAGTCGGCCACCACCCGCAGCTCGTTCTGCCCGGCCAGGTCAGCCAGTGAGATCCGGCCCGCCGCATAGCTGGTGGCCGGGTCGATCGGCCTGCCGTTCAGGGTGATCTCGTGCACGGCCGCGGCGACCAGGTCGGCGTAACTGTCCGCGCCCGGGCGGGTGCAGCCGAACCGGATCGACGACACCGAGCGGAACACCTCATCGCCCTGGGTCAGGTCGAGCTGCACGTCATAGCTGTCCACCCGGAGCAGCGCGGCCCGGTCGACGGTCTCCTGCTGGGTGATCTCGGCGATCTGCATCAAGGTCGTCCGCTCGTGAGGCATTCAGGGTTGAGACAAATCTATGAGCGCGCTGGCCGTTTTGACCGTTACCTTACAGACCGCAATCTGTTAGTTACGGGAAGTTGACATGAACACAAGATCACCTCGCTAGGGTGGCCACGTCTTGCCGCGTACTCCGCCATCTCTCCCCGCTCGGTGACGGCCACCCGGTTTCTCTTGTTCGCTGCCCTTGAGGCATCCGGAGGACCACATGCGTGCTGGAATCTGGCTCGCCGGCGCCCGCGGGTCGGTTGCCGTGACAACCGTCGTGGGAGCGCTGGCCCTGCGCAGCGGGCTGGCTGACCCAGTCGGCTGCGTGACCGCCCATCCCGGCCTGGCTACGGCCGGCCTGCCCGACGTCGCCGACCTGGTCTTCGGCGGTCACGATGTCACCACGAGCCCGCTGGCCAAGCGGGCCGAGCAACTGGCCGCGGCCGGGGTGCTGCCCGGCCGCCTGGCCGCCGCGCTCGGCCCCGATCTGGCCGAGGCCGAGGCCAACCTCCGCCCGGCGCCGGACCGGCCCACCCAGGACCAGACCGCGGCCGCGATCGCGGCGGACATCTGCGAGTTCGCCCGGCGGCACCAGCTGGACCGCGTCGTCGTGGTCAACGTCACCTCCACCGAGCCGCTGGCCCAGCCGCATCCCGCGCACGCCAGCCTGGCGGCCCTGGCCGGCGCGCTGGCCCGGCCCGGCCCGGTCCTGCCGCCCAGCGCACTGTACGCCTACGCCGCGTTCTCGGCCGGCTGCCCCTACGTGGACTTCACCCCGTCCACCGGCGCCCGGCTGCCCGCCCTGGCCGAGCTGGCCGGCCAGCGTGGCCTGCCCTACGCCGGCCACGACGGCAAGACCGGCGAGACCCTGCTCAAGTCGGTGCTGGCCCCAATGTTCGCGATGCGCAACCTGGCCGTGCGCTCGTGGTCGGGAATCAACCTGCTCGGCGGCGGCGACGGCGCCAACCTCGCCGATCCGGGGGCCAACGCCAGCAAGTCAGCCAGCAAGCAGCGGGTGCTCGGCGAGACCCTTGGCTACCTGCCCGAGGGCCAGACCCGCATCGACTTCGTGGCCGGCCTTGGGGACTTCAAGACCGCCTGGGACCTGATCACCTTCGACGGGTTCCTCGGCACCGGGATGCGCCTGGAGTTCAGCTGGCACGGCTGTGACTCCGCGCTCGCCGCACCGCTGGTCCTCGACCTGGCCCGGATCACCGCCGCGGCCCACGCGGCCGGGCGGCCGGCCCGCTGACCGCGCTGTCGTTCTTCTTCAAGGATCCGCTGGGCGACGTGAGTCACGCGCTGCCCGATCAGTGGCAGGCGCTGCGCGCATTCCTGGCCGGCCTGCCCGCCCTGCACCAGTGACTACGCTCAGCGACCTGGCCGAGCTGGTCCGGGCGCCAGCCGCGCTGTCCGTGCCCGGAGACGTGCTGGCCGGGCGGCCGTCGCAGGCACCCTGGGCACCCTGGGCGTGCGGGCGTGCGGGCTGTGTGCCGCGTCGGTCTGCCTGTACTGGGCCGGGATGGCGGCCAACGACTGGGCCGACCGGGAGCTGGACGCCAGCGAGCGGCCCGGCCGGCCGATCCCGTCCGGCCGGGTGCCGCGGCACGGCGCTCGGCGTGGCGGCCGGGCTCACCGCCGGCGGGCTGGCGCTGGCCGGCCTGGCCGGCGGCTGGCGGGCGCTCGGCGTGGCGGCGCCGCTGGCCGGCGCGGTGTGGTTCTACGACCTGCGGCTCAAGGGCACCGCGGCCGGGCCCGCCGCCATGGCCGCCTGCCGGGGCCTGGACGTGCTGCTGGGTGCCAGTTCCGGGCCGGTGCGGCGGGCCACGCCGCCGGCGCTTACCATCGCCGCGCATACCTACCTGGTCACCGCCCTGTCCCGCCGGGAAGTCACCGGCAGCGATGCGCTGCTGCCCGCCGCGACGCTGGCCGGCACGCTGGCCGTGGCCGCTCTGCCGGTCACACCGGTGCCAGCCGGCCCGGCACCAGGCCGGCCGCGGCGCCCACCGGGGCTGGCGGCGGCTGCTCGCCACCGGGCTGGCCGCCGGGTACGCGGCCGGTTATGCGCGGCCGCAGTACCGCGCGGTGGCGGCGCCGACCGCCGCCAACATCCAGGCCTCGGTCGCGGCCGGGATCACCGGCCTGCCGGCCCTGCAAGGAGCGCTGATGGCCCGGTCGGGGGCCACGGTGGCCGCGGCCACCGTGGCCCTGGCCGCGCCACTCGGCCGCCGCCTGGCCCGCTGGTGGTCGCCGACATGAGCCTGCGGATCGGCTACGGCACCAACGGGTTCGCCAACCACCGGCTCGACGACGCGCTCGCGGTCATCGCGGACCTCGGCTACGCCGGGGTGGCCCTGACCCTCGACCATCATCACCTCGACCCGTACGGCCCGGACCTGGGCCGCCGGGTCAGCCTGCTGCAGGCGCGGCTGGACCGGCTGGGCCTGGCCGTGGTCATCGAGACCGGCGCCCGGTACCTGCTCGATCCGTGGCGCAAGCACGCCCCGACCCTGCTCGACGACGATCGCGAACTGCGGCTGGACTTCCTGCAGCGGGCCGTCCGGATCGCGGCTGACCTGGGCGCCGAGGCCGTCTCCTGCTGGTCAGGGATACGGCCGCCGGCGGTCCCCAGCCCGGTGGCCTGGGACCGGCTGGTGGCCGGCTGCGACCAGGTGCTGGGCGTGGCCGATGCGGCCGGCGTGCCGCTGGGTTTCGAGCCCGAGCCCGGCATGCTGGTGCAGACCCTCGACGACTGGTTCCGGCTGCGCGACGCGCTCGGCGCGCCGCCGCGTTTCGGCCTCACCCTCGACATCGGGCACTGCCGCTGCGTGGAGACCAGCCCGGTGCCCGACTGCGTGCGCCGGGCCGGCCCGTACCTGTGCAACGTGCAGATCGACGACATGCGGCGGGGCGTGCACGAGCACCTCGAGTTCGGGGCCGGTGAGGTTGACTTCCCGGCCACCCTGCGGGAACTGCGCGCGGTCCGCTACCGCGGGCTGGTGAGCGTCGAGTTGCCCAGGCACGCGCACGCCGCGCCGGCGGTGGCGCGGGACTCGCTCGCCTTCCTCACCGCGGCGGAAGCGAAGGAGGCCCTGGTTTGACTGACGAGCTGAGTGACCGGGATCTGCGCGCCGCGCTGGATGGCGCGGTGACCGACCCGGCCTGGCTGGCCGACGCGGTACACCGGGTATCGGCCCGCCCGGCCGCGATCGGCGCGCTGTTCCCGGCGGTGAGCCGCCACTGCGGCCGCGGTCCGCTGCCGGCCAGCCAGCCCGGGCTGGCCGGCTGGACGGTTGACGACGCGGGCCGCACGCTGCTGCTGACCGCCCTGCCGCTGCGCGGGCCGGCGCTGGCCGCCGAGGCCGGCCTGCTGTACCGGTGCGGCGACGCGGCCGAGAAGCGTGCCGTGCTCCGCGCGCTGCCCTGGCTGGACATCGGGGACGGCGGGGTGGAGTTGCTGCACGACGCGATCCGCAGCAACGACCCCCGGCTGGTGGCCGCCGCGCTCGGCCCCTACGCCGCCCACCTGGCCGGCCCGATGTGGCGGCAGGCCGTGCTCAAGTGCGTGTTCATGGACATCCCGCTGAGCCAGGTCAGCGGGCTGGCCGCGCGGGCCGACGGTGAGCTCGGCCGGATGCTGGCCGACCTGGCCGCTGAGCGGCGCGCGGCTGGGCGGCCGGTGCCCGCCGACGCCGCCGCCCTGCTGGCCCAGCTGACCGGCGGTTCGCCCGCCCGGTCCGGCGCTGCGGAGGAGGCAAGCCGATGCGGATCTTCGACCCGCATATTCACATGAGCTCACGCACCACCGACGACTACGAGCGGATGGCCGCGGCCGGGGTGCGCGCGCTGGTAGAGCCGGCCTTCTGGCTCGGCCAGCCGCGGACCGGGGCCGGCTCGTTCACCGACTACTTCGACTCGCTGATCGGCTGGGAACCGTTCCGGGCCAGCCAGTTCGGCATCCGGCACCACTGCGCGATCGCCCTCAACCCCAAGGAGGCCAACGATCCGCGCTGCCGGGAGGTGCTCGGCCTGCTGCCCCGCTACCTGGCCAAGGACGGGGTGGTGGCGGTGGGCGAGGTTGGCTACGACTCGATGACCCCGGACGAGGACGAGGCGTTCGCGGCCCAGCTGGCCCTGGCCGCCGAGCATGACTTGCCGGCTCTCGTGCACACCCCGCACCGGGACAAGGTGCGCGGGACGCAGCGGACCCTCGACGTGGTCAGGGAGTCCGGTCTCGGCCCGCACCGGGTGGTGGTCGATCACCTGAACGAGGTGACCGTGGGCCTGGTCGCGGACAGCGGGTGCTGGATGGGCTTTTCGATCTACCCGGACACCAAGATGTCGCCGTCCCGGATGACCGCGATTCTGCGCCAGTACGGGCTGGACCGGATGCTGGTCAACTCGGCCGCCGACTGGGGCCGAAGCGACCCGCTGCTCACCCTGCGCACCGCCGAAGCGATGCTGGCGGCCGGGTTCACCGCCGATGACGTGGACCAGGTGCTGTGGCGCAACCCGGTGGAGTTCTTCGGCCAGTCCGGGCGGCTCGACGTGTCGGCGGTGCCGGAGCCGGCCGCCAGTTTCGCGGACAACTCGATTCAGCGCGGGGGTAGCTGATGCGCTTGCGTCATCCCGACGGGCAGCTGATCCACCTCAGCTACTGCACCAACGTCCATCCCGGCGAGGACCTGCCGGAGATCATGACGCAGCTGGACAGCTACGCGGTGGCGGTGCGCCGCCTGCTGCCCGCCGACCGGCTGGGCGTCGGGCTGTGGCTGGCCGCGCCGGTAGCCAGGCAGCTTGCCGTGGACCCGGCCGGGGTGGCCCGGCTGCGCCGCGACCTGGACGCGCGGGGGCTGGAGGTGGTCACCCTCAACGGCTTCCCTTACCAGTCGTTCCATGCCCCCGTGGTCAAGCAGGCGGTGTACCGGCCGGACTGGCTCACGGCCGCGCGGCTGGAGTACACGCTGAACCTGGCCCGGATCCTCGCCGGGCTCCTACCGGATGACGCGGCCCGCGGCTCGGTCTCCACGCTGCCGCTGGCCTGGCGCACGCCCTCGTGGACCCCGGAGCAGTCGTCGGCGGCGCGGCGGCAGCTGGACCGGCTGGCCGGGCAGCTCGCGGCGCTGCGGGCGGAGACGGGCCGCCTGGTCCGTGTCGCGTTCGAGCCGGAGCCCGGCTGCCTGCTGGAATCGGCCGGCCAGACCGCCGCCGGGCTGTCCGGCGTGGACACCGAGTATCTCGGCGTATGCCTGGACCTCGCGCATCTGGCCTGCGCCTGGGAGGAGCCGGCCGCCACCGTGGACCGGCTGGCCGCCGCCGGGCTGCCCGTGGTCAAGGTGCAGGTGTCCGCGGCGCTGGCGGCTGACCAGCCGGGCCAACCCGGCACGGCCGCCGCGCTGCGCGGCTACGCCGAGCCCCGTTTCCTGCACCAGGTGCGCAGCGCCTCCGGCCAGTCCGCGGACGACCTGCCCGCGGCGCTGGAGGCCGGGCTGCCCGGACCGTGGCGGGTGCACTACCACGTGCCGCTGCACGCCGCCCCGCAGCCGCCGCTGCGGTCCACCGTGGAGCTGCTGCGGGCCGCGCTGGCCGTCCTGGCCGGTGGCCAGAGCGCGTGCTGCGACCACTTCGACGTGGAGACCTACACCTGGAGCGTGCTGCCGCTGGCCCAGCGCCCGGTCAGCCCGGCCCAGCTGGCCGAGAGCATCGCCGCCGAACTGCGCTTCGCCCGGTCTGAGCTGCTCGCGCTCGGCCTGTCCGACCAGCACCCGCCCGGGCCGCCCCGCGCCGCGCAGCCGGTGCCGCCCGCGGCGGAGGTCCGGTGACCGGCCGGCCCCGCTCGTCGTCCTCGACGTGGCCGGGCTCACCCCCCGTCTGCTGGCGCACATGCCCCGGCTGGCGGCCCTGGCCCACGACGGCTGGCAGGCCGAGCTCGGCCCGGTGCTGCCCGCGGTGACCTGCTCCATGCAGGCCACCCTGCTGACCGGCGCGCTGCCCAGCCAGCACGGCATCGTCGGCAACGGCTGGTATTTCCGTGGCCTGGGCGAGGTGCTGCTGTGGCGGCAGCACAACGCGCTGGTGGGCGGGGACAAGGTATGGGACGCGGCCCGGCGGGCGTATCCCGGCTACACGGTGGCCAACGTGTGCTGGTGGTATGCGATGGGGGCCCGGGTGGACTGGACGGTGACCCCACGGCCGGTGTACCACGCCGACGGCCGCAAGGACCCGGACTGCTACACCCAGCCGCCCGGCCTGCACGACGAGCTGACCAGGGCGCTCGGCACGTTCCCGCTGTTCGACTACTGGGGCCCGCGCGCCGGGCTGGCCTCGTCACGATGGATCTGCCGGGCCGCCGAGCACATCATGGCCCGGCACCGCCCGGACCTGACCCTGGTCTACGTCCCGCACCTGGACTACGACCTGCAGCGGTATGGTCCCGCCGCGCCGCAGGCCGCGGCCGCCGCGGCCAGCCTGGACGAGGTGCTCGGCCCGCTGCTGGCGGCGGCCCAGGCCCGCGGCGCGACCGTGCTGGCGCTGTCCGAGTACGGCATCGCCCCGGCGGCCCAGCCGGTGGACATCAACCGGGTGCTGCGTTCCGAAGGGCTGCTGTCGGTGTACACCCAGGCGGGCATGGAGTACCTGGATCCGTGGACCTCGCGGGCCTTCGCCGTCGCCGACCACCAGATCGCGCACGTGTACGTGGCCGACCCGGCCGACCTGCCCACGGTGCGGAAGGTGTGTGCCGGGCTGCCCGGGGTGGCCGAGGTCCTGGACCGGCCGGCCAGGCCGGCACGGCCTGGACCACGCCCGCTCCGGGGAGCTCGTCCTGGTGGCCGAGCCCGGCGCGTGGTTCACGTACTACTACTGGCTGGACAACACCGCGCGCCCCGGACTTCGCCCGGCTGGTGGAGATCCACCGCAAGCCCGGGTACGACCCGGCCGAGTTGTTCTTCGACCCGGCCGCGCCGGGCGCGGCCAAGCGGCGCGCGGCCGTCGCGCTGGCACGGAAGAAGCTCGGCCTGCGCTACCTGATGAGCGTGGTGGGCCTGGACGCGGGCGCCGCCGCGGTGCGCGGCTCGCATGGCCGGCTGCCCGATGACCCGGACGACGGCCCGGTCCTGCTCTGCTCCAGCCCGTCCGCCGCCCGCACCCAGTGCGCGGCCACCGAGGTCAAGGACATCCTGCTCCAGCTGGCTGGCCTATGACCCCCGTGGGCCGGGCTGAAGCGGGCCGGGCTAAAGATGCTGCGCGATGATCATCAACATCATCACCAGGAGCGCGCCGACCGCGAGTGCCAGGACGACGGTGACGACGCGCATCAGGACATAGTCCTCGCGTGCCTGCCGCTGCCGGATCCTTAACGGCACCCTGCGCCGGGGCGGATGATAGCCAGGGGGAGGATCGTGCAGGTAGATCCCCTTGGCCCCACCGGCTCCCCGGCGTCTTCGCGGGCCACCGAGATAGACCATCACGCCTCCCGCCCTAGTCTGCCGTCAGCGTACCGCCGCAACCGAGGCTTCAGGCGGACCCTAAAGCTGGGAGTTAGCGGGATGGGGAGCCGATCAGGATGCCGAGGCTGACGAGCGCCTCGGGGCGGGCCTGCGGCGCTGATCACGACAACGCCCGTGTCAGCCGGCGCGGACCGGGCGCAGGCTCCGCGCGCTCACAGCGATGCGCCCGGCACTGGCGGCCATGGCCCCGACCGCCACCCACGTCACCGACGGAATGGCGAGCGCCACACCGATGATCATCAAAGTGTCGAGCGCGACAGTTCCAACGCACCCAGCGACTCCGGCGCGGGCGGCCAGCCGGTAGCGGGTACCGAACGCAGCCACGGCGAGCAGGGCGATGACGGTGATGAGCGCCAGGCCGGGCAGGATGCGGACCGGGAGGGGGAGCGGCCACGTCCAGGCGTGGCTGGCGATCAGTGCCGCGGCCCAGCAGGCGCCGACGCCAGGCCCGATCCACAGCAGTCTGCGGGCAGCCCGGCGGGCGGGATTCGCGCGGCTGAAACCGGCCAGGATGACGTGAGCCGCACCGAATTCAGCCACTGCCGACTCGGCCGCGCGGTCAGGTGCCAGGCCCTGCCGGAGATAGAACTGGTACGTCTCGGTCCAGTCCATCAGCCAGTTCCTCGACGAGTCTGCGCGGGCAGCTGCGCGGACAAGCTGGCCAGGTAGTTCTGGATCAGGCGGGGTCCGGACATGGCCTGCCCTCCAGTGCGGCGCTGACCATCGCGGAGAAGTCCCGCCAGTCAGCCCGCCTGCCCGTCAGCGCCCGGTTTCCTGCCGCGGTCAGCCGGTACTCGCGCCGCCGGCGGCCGCCCACAACCGACCACGATCCAGCGATCAGCCCGGCCTGCTCCAGCCGCCGCAGCGCCGGGTAGATCGTCCCTGTCGGCAGGTCAAGGCGTCCGCCCGTGCTCTGCCGCAGGGCTTCGATCACCGCGTACCCGTGCCGCGGGCCGTCTTCCAGCGCGGCCAGCAGCATCGCGTCCAGGTGACCCTTCAGCTCCTCGGCCCGCATACGTAGTAACGCTACTTCAAGGCTTCCGGCCAGGCAATCCACCGCGTAGGGTAGACCTTATACGTAGCAATGCTACCTATTGCTGAGAACACAGCCGGGGATGGAGGGGAGCAGGTGACATGGTGACCGCCAGCCGCTTCCTGGGTGACCAGGTAGGTTCGACCGCACCGGTGTTCCTGGCGTTCCTTGCCATCCATGTCATCGCCGGGCTGACCGCAGTGATCACCGGGGCCATCGCCGCCCTGACCCGCAAGGGAAGCCCTCGGCACATCCGGGCCGGACGCTGGTTCTACCGCGCCGTCACCGTCGTCTTCGCCACCGCGATCGCTCTGGCGATCATGCGCTGGCGGCAGGACTACTACCTGGTCATCATCGGTGCCATCGCCTTCACCGCCGCGACCATCGGTTACCAGCACCGCCGCCGCCATCGTCCGGGTGACACTGGCCACATCGCCGGCATGGGCATCGGCTACACCGCGATGCTCACCGCGTTCTACGTCGACAACGGGCCCCACCTGCCCCTCTGGGATCGCCTGCCGACGCTGGCGTTCTGGCTGCTCCCCTCCGCAGTCGCGGCGCCCCTCATCGCGCGGGCAGTCATCCGCGCCCGCCGGCCAACTCATCCCCGGCGGATCATCAGGTGTCTGGGGCAGGCCGCCCGGACCCGCGGTCCAGGGGCTAGGAGGCGGCCAGGCGCGGCGCGAAGCGGTCCACGCGGTGGATCTGTTCGGCTAGCGCCGCGCCGAAGCTGCCGGGGTCGCCGGCCGGGACCGGGTCGGGAACGGACCAGTGCACCGCGACCAGGTCGCCGAGTTCTTCGCAGGCCAGGTCGCAGACCGTGACGACCAGGTCCCCGTGGTGCTGGACCTCGGCAATGTGGCGGGGCCGCCGGCGAGGCAGCGGCAGGCCGTGCCGGGCGGCCGCGTCGATAGCGCCCGGGTCGATGGCCGCGGCCGGATGGGTGCCGGCTGACGCCACCGCTGTGCGGCGGTCAGCGCCACGTCCGGCCCGGCCAGTGATCGACGATATGCGCCCGTTGGGTCACCGCCGCGCCGAGGGCGGCGGGCGGGGCGAGCGGGCCGCCCGGAGGTCCGGCTAGCCGCCGATCGCGAGGGCGAAGACGTGCAGGGCGCCCTGACCGTTGGTGACGCCGGTGCTGACGTTGGGCAGTTGGACTTCGTTCACGGTCTTGCCTGCCTGAAGTGGGACGGCGACGGAGTAGACATCGGCCGCATGGCCGTACTGGGTATTGCCCTGCCGGTTCTGGTAGGCCGATGAGACCGCCACCGCGCCCCCGCTGGGCGGGCTCAGGGCCTGCCAGTCCGGTGCGGTCAGGCTGTAGCTCTGGATCGTGCCGTCGGTGTAGACGATCTCACCGGTACCGGTAGCCGGGCCCCAGCTTCCCGAGATGAGGAAACCGAGATCGGCGCCCGATCCGGTGAGGCTGATGTACTGGCCGCCGGCTGCCGTGTTGTCATCCGTGCCCGAGGCGGCATCCGGCCAGGTGAATGTAATCCCGGAGGAGGTGACGGAGGACCCGGGCGATGCCCCGGCAGCGGCAAGGGCCTGCGCGGAGAGACTGGCGCCATTGCCGTCGAAGTCGCCTGGGGCGGTGTCAGTGTCGTCGGTGACGCCAACGTTGTCGAAGGAGGC
Organism: uncultured Actinomycetes bacterium; assembly: GCA_963747705.1. GTDB lineage: Bacteria > Actinomycetota > Actinomycetes > Streptosporangiales > Streptosporangiaceae > RYN-230. Next base: position 296,355 of record CAVVGF010000030.1, read on the forward strand.
GGCGAGCGAAGAGTAATGCGCGGCCGGGTCAAGCCCGATCTGCACCGGGCCCAGATGGCTGGCCGAGGTGGCGGCCGTCCCGGTCACCGGCGCGAACGGCCGGGCTGTGGTGGGATCGCTGACCCGCTCGACCAGGTAGGAGTGGCTGGCCTGGGCGGGCAGGGCGAAGATCTGTGCCGTGGCCGGTCGCATGACCACGGCCCCGGTCCGGCCGTCCACCACCTGCGTCTGCTGGCCGGGCCACGGGTTACGGATGAGCATGCGATGCGTCGCGCCCGCCTCGATGGCGGCCGTCACCAGGGTGCCGCCCTGCACCTGGACGTCCACCTTGGTGGCGTCCTGCACGTACACCGTGCCGGAAGCATCCCAGTCAGCGGGCCACGCCGGGGCGAACCGCAGCGTCCCGTCATAGTCGGTGGCCAGCGCCTCGTCCAGCGCGGTGGCCAGCACACCGGACTGCTCGATGTACGGCTCGTCGCCTTGGCCCCCCTGCCAGGACCCCATCCCGGATGGATAAGCCTGGTACGCCTTGGTGCTGGCGATCAGGTCGTCGCGCACCTGGCTGGCCATGTCCAGGCGGGCCGCGTTGACCGCGTCGAAGTTCCAGTCCGGGTTGCTCACGTTCGGCCGGTAATCGTAGGTGCGGTCGGCCAGCGCGGTCAGGTTGTCCCCGTTGACGACCGTGTTGTCGCCGATGACGCCGTACGGCCAGACGGCCTCCAGGCCGGGTTCTCCTCGTTGTGGAGCGGCGCGGTCGGCTGGTAAGAATCGCGAAGACGTCGGTGCCCGAGGCATCGGCCGCCGGCGGTGAGCAGCTGGGTGTGGGTGGCCTCGTCGGTGCGGGCGAACGGCGGCAGTTCGGTTTCTGCTGTCGCCAGCTGCGCGGCGAGGCCTGCGTCGGTGTGCAGGATCCCGGCGGCTGCCACCACGGCGGGGAACAGCGCTTGCATGGCGGCGATGTCGGTGGTCGGGTCCTGGACGTCCCACTGGGTCTCGTGCGCGTTCGCCGTCGGTATGCAGCAGCCCGTCCGTGCCCTTGGTCGCGTAAGCGAGGAGGAACTGGGCGGACTGCGCTCATCAGCGGGTAGTACTTCCGCAGGAAGTTCAGGTCGCCGGTGTCCTGGTACTGCTGCCAGACCCACAGGCTGATCTCGGCGCCGGTGGTGACGGTCTCGCCGTTCCAGGTCGGCGGGATGTCCTCGTCGCAGGAGGCGTCACTGAAAGGCGTGGTGTCGTTCTGGAAACCGTTGCCGTTGAAGCGCATCGTCTCGGGTACGCAGATCCCCGGCCGCCCGCCCATGTACTTCCTTGTCCACGCCTCCAGGTTGGGCAGGTTCGGCAGGTAGAGGTTGAACATGGGAAGGTTCAGCGCGAAGTTACCTGAGCTGATGTTGGCCGCGATCTGCATGCGCAGGTTCCAGAACCAGTACGCGGCCGGGTACCAGTCCGCGTTGTCCTCAGAGAAGTTGAACATGTCAGCCACCCCCGCCTGCGACCCGGGCAGCCCGGAGCGCATCGATGCAGCCTCGGTGTACAGGTAGATGGCGCGCAACTTTTCAAGGTACTGGGCCGAGCCGTCGGCGGAACTCATCTCGATCAGGCCCGAGTGCGCCCAGAAGTTGTGCCACCAGGCGAGGTGCGCCGTGGCCAGGGATGCCTCGCTGCGCGTCGCCTCCTGGCCCAGCAGCCGGCCTGCGGTGGCCATGGCGTTGCCGCCTGCCCAGTGCGGCGCCGCGACAACGACGCGGAACGAGCCGTCCGGGCTGGGCTTGAAGCTGACCTGGACGGACACCGGGCTGGTGACGCTTGCATGGACGTCCCGGCCGCCCGCGGTGATGGCGGCCAGCGTGCCGAACGTCTCGCCCGAGCCAGTTACCGGCACGTCGTCCTGCCAGGTCTCCGCGAGAGTGCCGATTGCGCCAGACGCCTGGGCTGCGGGGAGCGGCCGGTCCACAGGTGGATGGTCGCGGTCTGGGTGGCGGCGGGGTCAGCGCCCGTCACATCGACGACCAATTCATCGGTGTTGGCAAGCACCCACGACCGCAAGGTCATGCCGCCGCCCGATTCGGTGAGCACTCCGTCGTAGAGGTCCAGCCTGCCGGTGAAGTCGGGCGCGGTGGTCATCTTCGCCAGCCCCGGGATCACCACCTGGCCAGGCGACTTGCGGTCGGGGAAGGTATCAGTCCGGTTCAGCTGCGCGGTGAACCCGTCCGCCGCCCAGACCGCGGCGGCCAGTCTGCCGTTGCCCAGCGGCATGTACTGGGCGGGCTGGTTGTTCGGCTGCTCTAAGACGATGTCCGACCGGCTCACCACCCCGCCGGTGTTCTCGGCGAACCTGCCGTCGTGCCAGGCCGTGGTGACCGCACCGGAGGTGGTTAAGACGGTCCTCGCCGTAGCGGCCGCCGGGCCGAGGCTGGCGGCCGCCAGTGCGCTAGCAAGCCCGCTCGCAGCGGTGAGCACAACAACCCGGGACAGCCGGGATCGAGTCGGCATCGTCGCCTCCACCGGTAAAGACATCCGATGTGTGTCTAACACGGAGGTTGAGAGGGTGTCCATAGACGGCTGCAAATGACCAGATAGACGCAATCTTATTAACTAAGTCAATGAATCAGTCATAACTCATTAGACATCGCTGGAGATGTTTCATCGGATCTCAGCCGCGCCGGCATCCGAACCTCCGCGGTGTGATCAACCCGTCGCTGCTATGCGGTGCCGCCGTGCTCGTGGCCCCCGTCACCCCGCTGGACCTAGGCTCGGCATTGGTGGAAGCAGGTCTCCCGCGCACCGTGCTGCGCTGGCACGCCGACCTGGTCCGGCGGCACTAGGACTATCCGCGCCGGACCCCGGGACGGCGGGCTGTGAGGGCGCTTGTGCTGGAGATGGCCCGACTCCCGGGCCGCCCTCACGGAGCCCGGGCAATGCGGACTATGGCATCAGGCCTTTGGCCGCGCCGGATGCAGCAACGCGTACGACGGCACGCAGGTGCAGTCAGGCGCGTGGCGGACGTCCTGCGCGCCGAACCCGCTCAACGGGTTACTGCGCCCGGGAGGTCCTCGCAAGGCTGCGGCAGTGGCCTGCCCGTGGATGCCAAAAGCTCTGGTTGATGTGAACGTAACGTGGACGACCCAGCCTCTTGACCTGCCCGCACCGCAGCCCTAACCTTCCTTCAGTATCAGGAAGTCATTTCCACATAGTGGAAGGATAGAGTGTGGCTCGTCTCCCCTGCGGCGGTGGCCCGCGAACCCTGGTCGCGAAGATCTGGGACGCGCATGTGGCCGAGTCGATGCCAGGCGGCCCGGATGTTCTCGCCGTGGACCTGCACCTCATCCATGAGGTCACCTCGTTGCAGGCCTTCGGGCAGCTGGAGGCTCGGGGCCTGCGGGTGGCTCACCCGGAACGCACGGTGGGCGTGATGGACCACGTGGTGCCGGTCCGCCCGGGCGGCGGCTGGACGCCGCGCGCTACGGAGTTCACCCGTCAGCTGACTGCCAACTGCTCCCGTCACGGCATCCCCTGCCTGCCCTACGGCGACCGGCGGCAGGGGATCGTCCATGTCGTCGGCCCTGAGCTCGGGCTGACCCGGCCCGGCCTGACGGTGGTCTGCGGGGACAGCCACACCTCGACTCACGGGGCCCTGGGAGCGATCGCCTTCGGCATCGGCACGACTCAGGTCGCCCACGTGCTGGCGACCCAGTCGCTGCTGGCCGACCGGCCGAAAACCATGGACGTGCAGATCACCGGGACCCTGGCACCTGGTGTGACCAGCAAGGACCTCGCACTGGCCCTGATCGCCGGGCACGGCAACCGGGGAGGCTCCGGCTACGCCGTCGAATTCCGGGGCGATACGGTCGGGGCGCTGTCGATCGAGGCCCGCATGACGCTGTGCAACATGGGCATCGAGTTCGGCTCGCGGATGAACATCGTAGCGCCGGACGAGACGACGTTGTCCTACCTGCGCACCCGCCCGGCCCGGCCGGCGGACTGGGATGCCGCTTTCGCGGCATGGTCCGCGCTGCGCACCGATGACGGCGCCCGGTTCGACAGGTCGCTGACGCTCGACGCGGGGGCTGTCCCGCCGCATGTCAGCTGGGGAACGACGCCGTCGCAGTCCGCCGACCTGGGCGGCCGGGTGCCAGACCCGGCCAGCTTCGGTGACGAGGAGGCAGCTACGTCGGCCCGCCGGGCACTGGCCTACATGGGCCTAACCCCCGGGACACGGCTGAGCGATGTCAGGATCGACGCCGCGTTCATCGGATCGTGCACTAACTCGCGCATTGAGGATCTCCGGGCGGCCGCCAACGTCCTGCGCGGGCGGACCGTAGCCCGCGGTGTCACCGCGGTGACAGTGCCCGGGTCGATGAGCGTCAAGGCCCAGGCCGAGGCCGAGGGGCTGGATGAGATCTTCCGGAAGGCCGGCTTCTCTTGGAACGATGCGGGCTGCTCGCTGTGCATCGCCGCGAACGGTGACGTGATACCAGCCGGGTCACGCTGCGCGTCCACCACGAACCGGAACTTCGAGGGCCGTCAGGGCACCGGAGCCCGGACCCACCTGATGTCCCCGGCGAGCGTCGCGGCGAGCGCGGTCGCTGGCCGACTCGTCGCACCTGCAGAGCTGCCATGACCACTGTCATCGACGGCGTGGCTGTCCCGTTCGACTACGCGAGCGTGGACACCGACGCCATGTTCCCGGTCAGCGCGGAGGACATCGCTGAGCGGGACGGATACGGGGCGGCGCTCTTCGGCCGCTGGCGGCAGGATCCTGAATTCATCCTGAACCATGCGCCCTACACCGGGGCCCCGATCCTGGTAGCCGGTCCCGACTTCGGTATCGGCTCATCCCGCGAAACAGCAGTGTGGGCCCTGCGCAGCGCCGGGATCCGAGCGGTGCTCGCCCCGGGCTTCGGCGACATCTTCCGGTCCAACTGCGTCCGCAACCAGATCCTGGCCGCCGTCATCACCCACGCCGACCGTGACCGGCTGCAGGCGCACCTGTCGGCGCACCGCGGCCTCGCGATGCGCATCGACCTGGGCGCCGGGACCGCCACGACCCACGACGGCGAGGTCAGCATCCCGATCGGGCTGGACGGGTTCGCCCGGCGGTGCCTGGTCGACGGGCTCGACGAGTTCGCGCTCCTGGCCGCCGCGGCAGCCGGGACCGAATCTGCCCTGGCCCGCAACGCCGCCTGGGCGCCGGACACCCTGACGATCTTCCCGGACCGCGTCAAGGGAGACTCGCGATGATCACGGTCGAGAACCTCAACCATGTCTACCCGGCGGGCCGCACCGGTGAGCGGGTAGCGCTCGTTAACGTCAGTCTCACAGTCGGCGACGGTGAGTTCGTCGCGGTCGTCGGGCCGAGCGGATGCGGCAAGACCACCCTGCTCAATGTCGTGGCAGGCCTGGAGGAACTGCAGGACGGCAGCGTGGCCGTCGGTGGCGCGGCTCCCCGGGCCGGCCGCCCGGAACGTCGGGTACATGCTGGCCCGCGACTGCCTGCTGCCGTGGCGGACCGCGACCGAGAACGCCGCGCTGGCCCTGGAGATGCAGGGCGCTAGCCGGGCGGCCCGGACCAGGCAGGCGCACGACGCCCTGGCGTCAATGGGCCTGGACGGTTTTGGTGAGCATTACCCGTCCCAGCTATCGCACGGCATGCGCCAGCGTGTGGCGCTCGCCCGGGTGTTCGCCGCCTCCCCGCAGATCATCCTGCTCGACGAGCCATTCAGCGCCCTGGATGCGCAGAACAGGGTCCTGGTGCAGGACGCTTTCCTGGAGGTCTGGGAACGACGGCGTACCACGGTGGTGCTGATCACCCACGATCTGGGCGAAGCCGTCTGCCTGGCGGACCGTGTCGTGGTCATGTCCGCCGCTCCCGGGCAGATCAAGGGAATCCATCACGTCGCGCTGCCGCGGCCGCGGTCAGCAGCCGAACTGCGTTTGTCCCCGGACTTCCACCGCATCTACGAGGCTGTCTGGCGTGACCTGCGCAGCGAGGTGGAGCGGGCGGCCACCCTCGAGACCGAGACCGTCCGGAGCGCCTGACATGGCCAGGAGCGACACCCGCAACGCCGTCGAGGCGGGGGAACCCGCACGTGAAACACCCGGGCCCGCAGCCACCCGTCCCGCCGCCCCGCGGGCGGGCGCCGCGCGGCGCCGGGGCCGGCGTCACTGGGCCACGGTACTTGCCCTGCAGGTGCTGGTCGTGCTCATCGGGGCCGGGATCTGGCAATGGCTCGCCGTCCGCGGCACCCTGCCCGACATCTACACGTCCCGGCCGACCCGGATCGTTGCCGCCCTGTGGGACGGGCTGCGGGACGGCCCACTGCTGCCCGCCCTGGGTATAACGCTCGAGGAGACGGTCATTGGGTTCGTGATCGCGTCGGCAGCGGGGATCCTCGGCGGCATCGCGATCTACCTGTCCTCCTTGCTGGAGCGGGTCAGCCGCCCTTTCCTCACCGCGGCGAACAACATGCCACGGCTGGCGCTGACCCCGTTGTTCGTGATCTGGCTCGGCGTGGGGACCTGGTCCCACATCACGCTCGTCATCACGATGGTGTTCTTCGTGGTGCTGATGAATACCTACGCCGGTTTCTCCGCGGCGGACCGGGATCACCTGGTGCTGGCGAAGGTACTCGGCGCTTCCCGGCGCAAGCTGTTCACCACCTTCCTGCTGCCCGCAGCGGTGCCTGCCATCTTCGTCGGACTGCAGCTCGGGCTCACCTACTCGTTCATGGGCGCGGTGATCGGTGAGATCATCACCGGCGGCCAGGGCCTGGGCGCGTTGATCTCCACGTACTCGTCCACCTTCGACTCCGCGGGGATCTTCGCCGACCTGCTCCTCATGGCGATCGTCGCCACCTTGCTGTCCGGCCTCATCAAGGCCGCTGAATCCCGCCTGCTGGCCTGGCGGCGCCACGAGCTACGCGGCCTCGGTTCCTGACCCCCCTACCTCGTTCAAGTTGCTGTTCGCACTGGAAGGACAATCACGTGACATCGTCGCGCCTGCGCCGCCTCGGCTGGTGCATGGCATCGGCCGCCGTGCTGGCGTCCATGCTCGCTGCCTGTTCCTCATCGGCAAACTCATCCTCAGATTCCTCAGCAGCCGCGAATGACTCCACCCCGATCCGGGTGGTGGAGTATCCCGGCAGCGACATCAGCTGGCTCGCCTATGTCGCGCAGCAGCGGGGGTACTTCGGCGCCCACCACGTCTCGGTCACCTTCACCCAGCTGCCAGCCGGGCAGCAGGGCACGGCGGCACTGGTCGGCGGCAGCGTCAACATCGCGGTCCTGGACACCAACAACCTGGCGCCGCTGCTGGCCAAGGGACAGAAATTCACCCTCCTGGTCAATGCCGTCACCAACTTCTGGGTGCTGGTCGGCAACAAGTCCATGGCCGGGGAATCGCTGAAGCAGGCGATCACCAGCCTCAGGGGCAAGTCGGTCAATGCCCCCTCGGTGGCCGGCACAGGCGCGCAGCAGGTTCTCGCCATGGCCACCGCCTACGGGCTGAGCAAGCAGGACATCCAGCTGGTCGCGGACCCGACGAATGCGTCGCTGACGGCGGGCAAGGTCGCGGCCTCGATGACCGATGAGGTCGGCGCGTGCCGCCTGACCGCCGAGGGCTATCCCGAGATCATGAACTTCGTCAAGCCACCAGCCAGCCCGTCGAGCTACCCGGCCGACGTGCGGGAACTCATCGGACTGGCCGGGCTGGGCTACTGGTCGAGCTCGTCGTGGGCGTCCACGCACAAGTCGGCGGTGACCGGCTTCCAGAAGTCGATCGAGCAGGCAGCCGCCTGGGCGAAGGCACCGGGCAACCAGGCCACGCTCACCGCGATGCTGCGCAAGAGCAGCTATAACCTGCCTACGCTCAGCGACTCGCAGTGGTCAGCATGCGTCCGGCAGATTTCCGGCTCGTTCAACACCGCCTACACCTCCCAGGACACCGCCACCTGGGGGCACATTGTGAAGCAGGAGGGGCTGGCCAGCAGTCTGCCGCCGGCATCGCAGTGGCAAGCCCCGGGCCTGCCGGCCAAGTGATCAACGGCTTTCGCTGAGAGGGGAGTCCCGGTGCCCGAGTCGCCGACCCGAGTCCTGAGCAAGGCCCGTGCCGTGCTGGACTGCTTCTTGCCCGACAACCGGCCGATGACGCTGACCGAGGTTGCCCACGCCACCGGCATGCCGCTCACTACCACGCAGCGGCTGCTGAAGAGCCTGGTCGCCGAGGAATTCATCGCGCACGCCGACAACCGCTACCGGCTCGGCCTCGGCCTGATCGGCTGGGCGTCAGCGGCCCGGCGCGGGCTGTCCGTGGTGGACGCCGCCCGCCTGCGGATGGAGGCACTGCGCGACTCCACCGGGGAGACCGTGACGCTGCTGGTCCGGGAAGGCCTGCAACGTGTCTGCGTCGCAGCCTCCCCGAGCCGGCACGTCATCTCCCAGCGCTCAGAACCAGGCGACGTTCACCCGTTGCAGGCAGGTTCGCCCAGCAAAATCCTGCTGGCCTGGGATCCCGCGACGTCGAGGGCGGTGCTGGCGCGTGGCCTGGCCCCGCTGACCGCCCACACGGTGACGGACCCGGCCGCGTTCGAGGCCGCCTGGCGGAGGTCCGCGAGCGCGGGTGGGCGATCAGTTTCAGTGAGAACGCGGAGGGGGTGGCGTCCATCGCCGCGCCGGTGCGCGACAGCAGCAGCACGGTGATCGCCGCGCTCTGCCTCGGCGGCCCCACATCGAGGATCACCGAGCAGTGGCTGGTGGCGCACACCGGCGAGCTGGCCGAACTCGCGGCCGAGGTGTCACGGGCCCTCGGCTACCGCGCTGGTATCAGCAGCACCGTCGTCGCCTAGTTCCCGAGCGTCCACTGCGTGGCATACGCATCAAGGAGTGTCCATGAGGTTGGCCATGTATCAGCGGGACGAGCGCGGCACGGCCGCGTTCGTGCACCGGCGCGGCGGCGAGGAATGCCTCATCGACGCCTCGGCAGTGCTCGCTGACGCAGGTATCGCGTCAGGCCCGGTCACGGTGACGGACCTGGTCGCCGGATGGCCCGGCCTGCAGCCGCGGCTGCACGGTGTCAGCCTGGACATGCTGCCAGCCACGCCGCTCAGCGGGGCGCGGCTGCTCCCGCCGACCGGTCCGGGACAGCTGATCGTCTGCTGCGGGTTCACCTACCCCGCTCACGAGGCGGAGGTCGGCGGCTCGTCGGTCGGCGCGACCTGGTTCATCAAGAACGGCAACAGCACCGTCGCCTCTGGCGACCGGATCGTCATCCCGCCGGACAACCCGAAGATGGTCGATTACGAGGGCGAGCTCGCCGTGGTGATCGGCCGTGCCTGCCACCGGGTCACCGCCGCTGACGCCCTCAGCTACGTCGGCGGCTACACCCTGGTCAATGACGTCTCGGCGCGGCTGCGTCCCGGCCAGGGAGCGGGCTCGCCCGACGACATCAAGCGGTCGGTGATCGACAGCCACCTCGGCAAGCAGTACCCGACCTTCTGCCCGATCGGCCCGGCCGTGCTGACCTCCGATGAGGTCACCGACCCGGCCGCGCTGTCGTTCGAGACCTCGGTGAACGGCTCGGTCATGCAGCGCGCCGACCTGTCGGACATGAGGATGGGCATCGCCGAGCTGATCGCCTGGCTGTCCAGCGTGTTTGCCTTCCGCCCCGGCGACGTGATCAGCACCGGCAGCCCGGCGGGGACGGGGGTGTCACAGCGGCCACCCCGGTTCCTCAGCCCCCATGACGTGGTCACCGTGGCCTGCGACGCCATCGGCCAGCTCACCAACACGGTCACGGCCGACGCGCTCATCACCGTCTGACCGCCAGCCCTCGTCTAAGGAAGTGAGCCTGTGCCTGACACGCTCCGCCCCGGCCATGCGATCGTCCGCGCGTTGCGGGCCGAGGGAGTGGAGGTGGTCTTCGGCCTCCCCGGCGGTCACGTGCTGGGAATCTACGACGCCCTCTACGACACGCCGGAGATCCGTCACGTCTTGGTCCGGCACGAGTTCACCGCCGCCGCGATGGCGTCGGCCTACGCGCAGCTCAGCGGCGAGCCGGGGGTATGCCTGGTGACGGCCGGGCCGGGCGCGACGAACCTGCTGACCGCCGTGGCCGAGGCGTATGTGGGTGCGCTGCCGCTGGTGATCCTGGCCGGCCGTGCGATCACCGCGACCGCGCACCGCGGCGCCAGTCAGGAGGTCCCCACCAACCTGATGTTCGCCCCGGTGACCAAGTCGGCGATCCGCGCCGACCGTTCCGACTATCTGCCGGATCTGGTGCGGCAGGCGTTTGCCCTCGCCCGTTCCGGCAAGCCGGGCCCGGTCGTGATCGACATTCCGCGCGACCTGTTCGACGGCGAGATCGAGATGCCGCCGTACGTGCCGTCCCGGGAGCGGGCCCGGATCGCCGGCCCGGAAACCGCGGTGACCAGGGCGGCCAGCCTGCTGCTGGCCGCCCGCCGGCCGCTCATCGTCGCCGGCGGCGGCACCGTGGCCTCCGGCGCGTTCGGCGAGCTGCGCGAACTCGCCGAACTGCTGCGGGCACCGGTGCTGACCAGCATGTCCGGACGGGGCAGCCTGCCCGACGATCACGTGCTGGCGGCCGGGGGTCTGGGCGCCCACCGCAACGACCTGTCCAAGCGGCTGCTGGTCGAGGCCGACGTGCTGATCGGCCTGGGCACGCGGTTCGAGGAGATGGAGACGAACTGGCGGCCCGGGTACGTCCCAGCCGCAGACGCGAAATACATCCAGGTCGACCTGGATGCCGCCGAGCTGGGCCGGAGCATCCCGGCGCACGTCGGCGGTGATCGGGGACGTGCGCACCGTACTGCGGCAGCTGCTGGAACTGGTCCGCCCACAGCGCGCGGCGGGCGGGCCGGCGCTCGCCGAGCGATCCCCGGGTCCGCGAGGTCATCGACGGGGTCGCGGCGATTGACGCCGAGACGGACCTGGCGCTGGCCGACGACAGCACGCCGCTGTCACCACTGCGGGTGATCCGCGCCGCGCGGGCCGTGTTCCCCGGGAAACGACCGTGGCTGCCGACGTCGGCTGCCTGGCCGAGCACATTGCCGGGTCGTTCCCGTTCTTCCGCGTGTTCGAGCCGCGGTCGTTCATCTCCCCGTCCAGCTTCTATGGGATGGGATTCGCCGCGTCAGCCGTCCCAGCGGCCAAGATCGTCTACCCGGACCGGCCGGCGCTGTGCTTCGTCGGGGACGGGTCGTTCCAAATGGTGCTGCCCGTGCTGCCCACGGCTGCCGATAACCACCTCGCCGTGACCTGGTGCATCCTCGACGACCAGGCGCTGGGCTCCATCCGCGACCTGCAGGAGTTCCGCATGAAAGGCCGGTACCTGGCGACGGAGTTCGAGTTCCAGCCGGACTTCGCCGCGATCGCGCAAGCGTGCGGCTGCTACGGCGAGTCCGTCACCGAGCCTGGCGACATCGACAAGGCCTTCGGGCGCGCGCTCGACGCCAACACCGCCGGCCGGCCCGCGGTGCTGCGCTTCCGGGTCCGCCCGGACCGGATGATGCAAAGCCGCGAGCACTTCGGCCTCTTCCCGGCGGCGACCTGATGGGGAGCCTCGACGGCAAGGTGGTGCTCATCTCCGGGACCGGCCGGGGCATCGGCCGGGTCGCGGCCCGGCGTTTCACCGCCGCCGGCGCCGTCGTGGCCGGCGGCGACCTGGACGTGCAGGCCGCGCAGGAAACCGCGGACCTGATCAACGACGACGGGTACCGCAGCGGCGGGGGCGGCTACCTCGATGTCACCGACGAGAGATCGGTGACGGAGTGGGTGCAGACCGCCGTGCAGCAGCACGGCCGGATCGACGTGCTGTACAACAACGCCGGGGCCGTCCGCTTCGGCGGCATCGCCGACCAGCCGTACGCCGACTGGCGGTTCACTCTGCAAGCCGAGCTGGACTCGGTGTTCCTGGCCAGCCAAGCGGCCTGGAAGCACCTCGCGGTATCACACGGCGTGATCATCAACGTCGGTTCCGTCGCCGGTATCAGCGGATCGATGACCGTCGGCCGGGTGGCCCATTCGGCGTCCAAGGGCGGTGTCATCGCGCTGACCCGCCAGCTCGCTGGCGAGGGCGGGAGGCTCGGGATACGCGTCAATTCCATCAGCCCGGGGATGATCGCTACGGAAGGCACCGCCGAGTCCCTGCTGCGGCCCGGCAACCCGATGACTGGCGTGGCCCGCCACATCCCCCTCGGCCGGGTCGGAACCCCGGACGAGGTCGCCAACGTCGCGCTGTTCCTCGCCTCCGATGCCGCCCGCTACGTCACCGGAACCGATCTCGTCGTCAACGGCGGCTGGTCATCGGTGATGAACGCACCAGTGGCCTGATGCACAGACCCCAGCGCCCGATCGCGGGCAGGACGAACGGAGCGAGATGACAGACCTCGACGGCAAAGTCATCGTGGTCACCGGGGCCGGCCGCGGGCAGGGCGCCTGGGAGGTGCAGGAGCTGCTGCGGGCCGGCGCAGCGGTGCTCGCGTGTGACCAGCACTGGGACGCTGCCCCCGGCCCAGATCCGGGACGGCGTGACGGGCCTGGCCAGGTCATCCGGCGCGACCTCGACGTGGCCGACCCGGCGGGCTGGGCGGCCGCCGCGGAACTGCTGAGACAGGAGTTCGGGGAAGTGCACGGGCTGGTAAACAACGCCGGCGTGACGCTGCGGGCACGCCTCGGCGAGGTCAACGTCGCCGACTGGAACCGGGTCTTCGCGGTAAACACCACCGGCCCCCTGCTCGGCATGCAGGCGCTGCTGCCGCTGATGAGACACGGCGCCTCGATCGTGAACATCGGCTCGCTGGCGGCACTCACCGCGCACCCCGCGGTTGCCTACACCGCCAGCAAATGGGCCCTGCGCGGCCTGACCCGGTCGGCGAGCATGCAGCTGGGCGAGCGCGGCATCCGCGTCAACCTCGTCAACCCGGGCTTCATCGACACGCCGATGACCGACGCGGCGCCTGACAGCTTCCGCACGGTGAACATCGCCAACACCCCACTGGGACGCACTGGCCAGGCCGCCGACGTGGCCACTGCGGTCTTGTTCCTGCTCTCGCCGGAGTCCGGTTTCATCACCGGAGCCGAGATCCCGGTCGATGGTGGGCAGTGGGCACACGGCGGCGCCAAGGTCATGTACGACGGCGACAAGGCAGCAGGCCCGGTGCCGGCCCGCTGACCGCCGCCCAGACACACTCCCCCACCGGCGCTTTCCGAGTCCCTGACAGCACCCTCACCCATCCGGAGGCAGCGATGATCCATCGCGCACCCATGAACTTCCCACCCACGCCGCTGGCCTTCGGCAGGCCTGCGGGAGCCGTCATCCAGTACGCCTACACCGTTGCCGACATCCACGCGTCCATCCGCCGCTACGTGGATCTGTTCAGGGTGGGCCCATGGTTTGTCCGCGGCCCGTTCACCCCGCCGCTGGCCCGCTACCGGGATCAGCCCGCCCAGATGACAATCACGCTGGCGCGGGCCTTCGCCGGCGACACGATGATCGAGCTGATCCAGCAGCACGATGATGGCCCGTCGGTCTACCGGGAAATGATCGAGCGGCGCGGCCACGGCTTCCACCATTTCGCGATCGGGACCCTCCACCTCGACCAGGATCTGGACAGGTTCGCCGCCATGAACTACCCGGTCGCTTTCGAGGACCGGGTACCGTCCGGCGCCCGCGTCGTGTACGTCGATTCCACTGCCGACCTCCCGGGCTTCATCGAGATCATCGAGATGAACAACGTCATGCAGCAGATGTACACCATGTTCCACGACGAAGCCCTCACCTGGGACGGGACCGACCCGATCAGGCTGGGCTGAGCCCAGGCCCGGCCCACCACGCGGCCTTCCCGGACCCCTGCTTCCCAGCCGCCCGCCCCTGACGAATGGGCACAATGGCTGCGTGCCAGCAAAACCGAGATCGCACGTCAGCGCATCTCCTGCACGCGGCAGAAAGGGAAACCTGCCGGCAACCGGCTCCGCCTCGTGCACGCCGCACGCAAACGGATCACCACCACCAGCAGCGGCCCAGCACTTCGGCCCGCCAGCACGCCCCTGCGGCTTGGCGGGGAAGGCTCGCACGCACGTTCTGAGGGGGCCGGGGCCGCAGCAATGCGCCCCGGCTACCCGACCGCCGGTTAGCTTTTCGGTTTCCGACCGAGACCCCGGGGGCCTCCCTTCACCTTGGTGCTGACCTGTAACTCGCCAGCCGCCCGGACACCAACCGGGAACTGCTGGCTGGTCTGCCCGTTACAGGTCCACTGGTCCATCGCCGCCCCGGCGGTGATGCTGGCCCGTACAGGTCCAGGCAGAGACCATCGTTGCCGATGACCAACTGGTGGTAGCTGCCACGGGGAAACGCCGTCTAGATCTGCCATGTCCGGGTAGCCGCGGTGGTGCAGGCGACCTGGACGAGGGAAGCGGCATTGGCCGTGGAGTCACCGGAAGGTGCTACGCACAACCCGGAATTCACCGCGACTACCTGGTAGACGCCGCTGCTCACCCCCTTGAGCGTGAACTGCTCGTTGCTGTTGTAGTTACAAGGCCATTGATCGATCGCCGCACCGCTCGCGGTCGAAGCGCCGGAGACGTCCAGGCAGTAGCCCGGGGTCATCGGCTGGATGTAGTACGTACTGCTTCCGGCGGAGACGGGGACGAAGGTGTACTCCTGGTTCGTCCCGCCGTTGCAGGTCCACTGCTGGAACTGTGCGGCGGCCACGGTGGTCCAGTCGTTCTCGTCCATGCACCGGCCGCTGCCCTGGTTGACGAGGGTGCTGCTGAACCCGGTCGCGAATCCCGGCGTCAGGTAGATCGCGAACGCGTCATGCGAGGCCTGGAAGGTGATGGGCACGGTAATGGAGCCGCTCGACGTGCTCACGATCTCGCTGGAGACCACCTGCGGCGAGTTGAGCGGGGACTGGTCCGGGATCCGGTACACGGTGACGTTGACGTTGCCGTTGTTCGCCAGCCACGGCACCGACGGCAGCCCGCTGAAGGTCACGCACGCGGCGCCGGTGTACCCGTTCTCGTCGCCGATGATGGCCACCGCCCGCCGCTTCGAGCTGTCCTCGGCCGCGGAGATCGCGGTGGTCCCCACCTCGCCGGAGGTGGAAACCAGGGAACCGGTGAGGTCGGCGTAGGTGCGGAATGTCCACCAGTGGCCGGTGTACGAATATCCGCCGCTGCCGTTGGAGACGATGACCCCGCCCAGGTTAGGCGTCAGGCAGCAGGCCCAGTTGCCGCGCATCGCGTTGGTGTATCCGGACTGGGCGAAACGGGCGAGGTACCAGGCCGACTGGCCGGCGGTCTGCTGGTCCTGGGGCAGGAACTCGTTCGCGGACAGCGGGATGGGCGAGATGCCGTCGGACGTCAGGTCGCTGTTGATGGACTGCGCCACGGCGACGGGGTCGTCGCCGTCGCCCTCGTGGTGGTCGCTGATCTCGTTGGGCACTGTCCCGGCGGCTTTGACATGCGCGAGCCACGTCTGCCACTCGCTCGGGTTCTGCCCCGGGGTGGCGGCGAGCGACGGCCCGACGATCGTCGCGCTGGGGGCGATGCTCCGGATCTCCTGCACGGCGGAGTCCCACATCTCGAAGTACTGGGTGGTGTCCATGCCCGGCGGCCAGAAGATCGACTCGTCCGGTTCATTCCAGATGTCGTAGGTCGACCGTGAGCCCGGCCGCCTTGATCGCGTCCACCACGACTCGACGAAGGTGACCCAGTTCGAGCAGTTCCCGCTGGCGCACGGGATACGTCGTGTTGGACGGCTGGCGATCCGTCCGCGCCGTAGATGTCGCTCAGGATCACCTGGTACTGCGCGTGGTAGGGCGACTCGGTCAGGCGCTTGGCCTGCGCGATCACCTCGGCCACGTCGGCCTGGGTGCCGGAACCGTACGTGTACCCGTCCCCGATCCAGCCCGCCGGACGCGTGCCCGCCGCCGCGATACCCGGTGATGCCGAGCGGCGGCAGGAACTGGTCCGGCGGCCCCGTGCCATCCTGGCTCACCCCGTACAGGAAACCCTCGCCGACGCTGTTCGCGGCCCCCGTTACGGAAGCAGGTTCACGCTCAGCGACTCGGCCGCGTGGGCCTCGCCGGGCCTCAGCAGCGGGACGGCCAGCGCCAGAATCATGGCGGCCGCCACCGCAAGGGGGGTGGATCTGGTTAAAGTCCGCATCGACTCCTCCTCCAGTGCGGCGCCACCTGGCTGTGGCGCCGCGCGATAGGCCCGGTACGGCTGATTGGCCTGTCCGGCACCACAGCCGTCCCGTGCGCGGTCATCCTCGATGGCACCCCGGCCGCTGGCGTGTGAACGGTCACATGTGAACGGTCACATTTGTGCTGGCAGCAGAGCAGTTGGGATGATCAGGGATTGCGACCATAGTGAGCGTTAACAATCGGGGCGTCAATAGGCCAGCGAGTCCCGTATCGGCCCATTCCCGGTGCCTCTAGTCCTGCCTGCCGAAACGCGCCCAGACGCGGTGTGGCCGGGTTGTCCCGGAGCCAGTAGGGCAGGCTGGATAGTGGCTGGTGCCCGGTGGTCTGCGCACCGCCCGGTACCCGCGGGCAGAGACTGGACGAGCTGGGCGTCGGGCTGAACGCCGAGTCAGTAGTTGATCGTAGAAAACGCCAGGCGAAGGGCCACGAAGGCGGTGATGGCGAAGACCTGCCCGTCATCGAGCCCGGTATCGCAGAGCGCCCTCAGGATTGGCTGACGCCAGATTCCTGAGGGCGCCCCGCAGTGCGTCTCCAGGATTGCTAGAGAGCAACCCGTGGAGGCGTCTGACGAGTAGCGAACATCGCGAGCACCTCCGTCCTGATATAGAGGACATACCTTGCCGCGGCGCGCCCACTGTAGGACTGCACGCCGACATGCGGCAACGCATTTACCAGTGACTAAGATCGTCACATGCTCGCCAGTCACATCAGGTTGCCGCCAAGCACGCTCGCGGCGACGCGTCGATGATCACCCATCTGATCATCGGTTGATGCATGTGATCAGGATGGCGTCAGCGTAACGCTGGGTGACTCTCCATCGCTCATCTATGCCAAGGTTCGAGGGTGGAGATGTCCGACGTCACGCGTGCGATCGCGGCTGCGACTTCGGTCGCCGCATCGCTCGACCTGCCAGCCAACGACGCAATCGTTCTCCACAACTCGAACAGGCTGGCGCTGCGGCTGACGCCATGCGACGTCCTTGCCCGGGTCGCCCATGTGGGGCATGAGGCTGCACAGCTCGAAGTCGAGCTCGCTCAACGGCTCGCCGAGGTCGGATGCCCGGTGGGCCCCTTGGAGCCTCGGGTGGACCCGCTTGTGTACACGCGCGATGGCTTCAAAGTGACGCTGTGGATCTACTACGAGCCCGTGACACCTCACGTCTCACCAGTCGACTACGCCAAGGCGCTGGAGCGGCTGCACGCCGGCATGCGCAAGGTTGATGTGCCGAGCCCACGGTTCACGGATCGAATCGCGGAGGCGGAGGAAGTCGTTGCCAACCCGGATCTCTCGCCGGAGCTCGCCGACGCAGACCGCGTGTTCCTCAGCAGCAGACTAGGAAGCCTGCGACGGGCGATCGACGACCGCGGCGCCGTGGAGCAGCTGCTCCACGGCGAGCCGCATCAAGGCAATGTGCTCAGCACGAAGAATGGCCCGTTGTTCATCGACCTTGAGACGTGCTGCCGTGGACCCGTCGAGTTCGATCTCGCCCATGTTCCCGAGGCGGTCTGCGAGCACTACCCGAGCGTTAACCAAGGACTGCTGGACGAGTGCCGGCAGCTCGTTCTCGCGATGGTCGCAGCGTGGCGCTGGGACCTTGGCGACCAGTTTCCGAACGGGAGGCGATTCGGAGAAGAATTCCTGCGCTCGCTGCGCGAGGGTCCTCCTTGGCCGACACTCGACACGGTGACCAGGCGACTGGATGGTCTGTAGAAATCGCCGAAGGTCACTTGAAAGCGGCAAGGAACCAAGCACGAGCGCCGCAGTGAGGAAGTAGGTGTCGCGCACGTTGGTGTCGAACATGGCCTGGAACGACGCAACGTCCTGGTCAACGGTCATGCCCCCGGTCCGTTCGGCCTGCTCCCGGGCTGGGAAATCCGGAACCTGCCAGATGACCCAGGCTGGGGCTGGGGCACTATCCGGCGGGCGTGGGCCGCCAGCAGTGCCCACACCAGGCCGGCGGCCACCCCGGCCGCGAACCGGGCTGCGCAACGTCAAGCGTTGCGCCGATCTGCGGCAGCAGGCCGGCAGCGTCTCGGTCAGGATGGTGATGAATCCGGCCAGGGCCAGCGCAAGCAGCCCTCCTACCGGCAGGGCCGGCGGCTCGTCCTGACGCTCGCCAGTATTAGCGTCACCTGCGACGGGCTCGCTGGTCATGTTGATCCGGTCCCTGCGCCTTCGCGGTGAGCCGGGCTCAGACGGCGACCCGGCCGCCGTCAACCGGGAGGACGACACCGTGGGTAAACGCCGCCTGGGGTGACGCCAGGTAGACGATGGCCGCGGCGATCTCCTCCGGGGTACCCAGCCGCCTGGCCGGCGCGAGCGAGGCCAGGTAGCCCTGCGCTTCCCGCATCCCCTCGGTGCCCTCGGTGCTGACCGGGCCCGGAGCGACCGCGTTGACGCGGATGCCCTTCGGCCCGAACTCGGCCGACCACGCCTTGGTCAGCAGCTCCAGCGCGGCCTTGGTCAACCCGTAGAGCGCCATGCCGTCGAGCCCGAACTCGGCCACCATCGTCGAGACGTTGACGATGACCCCGGCGCCGCGCCCGGCCATGCCCGGGGCCAGGGCGGCGGTCAGGAAGTAAGGCACCTTGACGTTGAGCGCGAACAGCTCGTCGAACGCGGCCTCGGTCGTATCGGCAGTGGGGCCGGCGGTACCAGACCCGGCGTTGTTGACCAGGATGTCAACGTGGCCGAGGACCGCCGCGGCCGCTTCAGCCAGGCGAGTCGCCGACGCCGCGTCGCTCAGGTCGGCGGGGACGAAATCAGCCTGGCCCCCGGCCGCCCGGATCGCTGCCACCGTCTGGTCACCGCGGGCCTTGTCGCGTCCCGATACCGCAACGTGAATCCCGGACGCGGCGAGGGCGACCGCGGTCGCCCGGCCGATGCCGCTCGTGGCGCCGGTGACCAGCGCGGTGGACAGGGTGGGGCTGGTGGAGGTCACGTGAAACCGCCTTCATAGATTTTGGCTTGAACAAGCCAATAATGACCACAGGTTTTCTGGCTTGTCAAGGCCAGAATCAGTAGAGTGGGTCATGGCCACAGGGAACGCGCCCGCCGGGCGCCTCACCCGCAAGGGACTCGCGACGCGAGCCCGGATCGTGGAAGCCGCGGCAGAGCGGATGTTCCGCCACGGCGTCGCGGGCACCAGCACCGAGGACGTCCTCGCGGCCGCACAGGTCAGCAACTCGCAGCTCTACCACTACTCAGCGACAAGAACGCGCTCGTACGAGCCGTGATCGAGCGCCAGGCCGACCAGATCATCGACAGCCAGCGCCCGCTGCTCGACGAGCTGGACTCCCTCGCCGCGTTCAAGCAGTGGCGCGACATGCTCGTCGGCCTGCAACGGCAGCGGCACTGCGAGGGCGGCTGCCCTCTCGGGTCACTGTCCGGCGAGCTCGCCGAGACCAAGGAGACCGCACGGACGGCACTCGCCGCCGGCTTCGACCGATGGGAAGCCCCGATCCGCGACGGGCTCCGGCGGATGCGCGACCGGGGCGAGCTACAGGACGACACCAACGTCGACCGGCTCGCGCTGGGAACCCTCGCCGCCCTGCAAGGCGGACTGCTGCTCACCCAGGCCAAGCGCGATGTCGGCGCGCTCGCGGCAGCGCTAGACCTCGCGATAGGCCAGATCGATGCCACTTCAGCTGAGGTCCGGTCACCCAGGTTGCCGCCTAACAGCCGCGCTCCGCCTACACCACGCCCAGAGCCTCCGGCCCGGGCCGGGAACGCCGCGCCGCTGATTCCGCAACCCGCGCAGGCGCCGCCCGGCCACTCCGCCAGAGCCAAGCCGCGGCCAGCGGACTTCCGCTGTGCCAGGGCAATGCGGACGAAGGGACTAGGAGGATCGTTGCCATCCGCGATCGGTGGCCAGATGCCGTCGTCATCAGCGAGGAGGCCGCCGGCACCGACGCAGCCATCCGCGAGCAACTGGGCGCAAGACCGGGCAGCCGGGGAAGGGCGGGTGCGGTGATGGCTGAGCTTGAGGTGCGGGAGAGCGTGACGCTTGCCGGGCGGGCGCGGGCCGCCCGCTCCTTCGTGGGGCGCAGCACCGGGTCACGCAGGCACCCCGTTCCCCGGCACTCTGACCAGGGCAATCGGCATGCCTAGTAGCGCTAGGCGTCAGCACCGATTCAGCACGCGGCCCGGAAACGACGGGAAATAACCGGCATCAACCGGACAATCAGAACAGGAAAACGGGCCGCCAGACTCGTGGGCCTGGCGGCCCGCTTCACGCGAGATGGGTTCGAGAAACCGCAGGTCAGCGGTCTGAATTCAG